>SBGU01000058.1 GCA_006226495.1 Alphaproteobacteria bacterium | reverse complement strand
GTCGGTTCCGGTGTCGGCTCAGGCGTCGGTTCCGGTGTCGGCTCAGGCGTCGGCTCTGGTGTAGGCGTCGGTGTTGGTTCCGGCGTCGGAGTTGGTGTCGGCGTCGGGGTTGGTGTCGGTGTCGGCGTTGGCGTCGCACTTGGGCCACCAATGTCAGGTGTGCCGTCGGAAGGTGTTGGCTCCGTCGTCCCCGGCGTCGGAGTCGTGGTCGGCGTGCTGGGGCTGGGTTCAGGTTCCGGCGTATTGCCGGTTCCCGTGCCCGTACCAGGAGCCGGTGTTGGTGTCGCGGCCAGTCCCTCGGTTGTCGGCAGGCCATTGGCACCATCGGCGAACGTTTCGACCGGGTCGATAATCGGGACGTTCAGTTCCAGAATCGTATCTGCTGTAATGTTTTGGCCGGCTGCCGGTGCAATACGGTCGATGAACTGCGCCACTTCTTCGGCCAGTTCCTCCTCCACATTCTCGTCCGGTTCCGGATAGATGATGACAGCGGTCACATAAGTGTCCTGGCCACCAAGCTGGCGGAAACTGATGCGCAGCGTACCGTCAACCACTTCTGCACGTGTTACCAGCATGTGGCCGGTCGCGGGAACACCGCCCGAACTGCCACCATCGGCCTGGAAAAAGGGCTCCGGCGCAGCCTTCGCGGCCGCCGTCACAAAGGTACCGAGGGCCGCAAGGCCATAGCTGCCGGCAACACCGCCACTCAGGTTCCTGTCTGCAGCAACAAGGGGCTGCAGGCGGGGGCCACCCGGCAGGCTGCTGCCTTTTGCTGAAAGGCGCAGCGGCAGGATTTCGGGGTAGGGCGAGGCGTCAGACGTTGTGTTCTTCGTTGCTTCCTTTTCGCGCTCTTCCTTCGCGCTGTCCGACAGGCGGCCAGGACCGCCAGTTGCCAGCTTCATGACCGGCACCAGATCGTCGGTCGCACGGGTGTCAACCACGTTCACGTTGCCACCGTTGCGTTTCACATCGACGCCGAAGGGATACAGCGGGGATTTGCCGTTCGGGCGCGGCGCAGTCAGGATAACGACCCGGTAGCGACCGTTTTTCAGGCCGTTCGCGACAAACTGCTCGACGTTGTGAACTCCGTTCGACAGGATCGACGGGCCTTCTTCGGCAGCTTCATCACCCATGTTCTCGCCAACCAGCATCTTGCTGTCGGCGCCAACGCGGATGAATTTGTCGAATGGCTTCCGGCCCGACGGGCCAAGGTCCCAACCGATTGCGCCTTCCTGCAGTTCGAAGTTCGGGTCCAGCACGAAGGGCGACATGAAAGCGGTCCAGTGCGTGCGGGCACCGGCCTCGATGATCAGGTTCGCAGCGTCAGAGATCGTGGCGAGGTCATAGTCGCCGGCGCGCTTTTCGATTTCGGTCAGCAGCGCATCCATACGGGCTTTCAACTGGTCGTTATCGCCCATGGCCTGGTTCAGGTAGGACTGCACCACCTGGAAACCCCATTCGTCGACCGCCAGCGCGCCTTCGACCGCCTCCTCAAGCGTGACAGACGGGAAGGTTTCGATGCGGGCTTCGACCGGTGTCCGGATCAGTTCCGCACTTCTGGTGCCGGTAAGGTAAAAATCGACTGCCGAGGTATCGTCGGGCTTGACCGTTGCGCCGTCCGGAGTTGACGCGGCAGCGGTATTCTTGACCTCCGGGCGGATAATTTTCAGGCGCCGGATACCAGGGATTTCGACCGGCGGTGGCGTGGTCATGCTGTAGGTCGCCGGTGGCGGCAACAGACCGGTCCCGATAACGGGCGGCATGCTGTCGTCAAGCACTGTCAGCTTGTTGCTGTCCTTGCTATAGAGGCCGTAAATCAGGGTCCCCGTCGCGACCGCGGTTCCGGTCAGCAGGGTGGAGATTATCAAGGACTTGTTGCTCGATAACATCGGGTGCTTCCATTTCCATCCAGGGTCGGCCCAAAGCATTAACGCGCCAAGCCGTAATCACGGCCATGGCTGCCGACACGCCAGTCCCCCAAAAGCGCCTTTTCCATAGCCTTATACCGGCTCTTGCTCTAATACAAGCGTTCCTGACGCCCCAAGGGCACTGAAATTACACAGTATTATAGAAACGGAAGCTGAAAAACATGTTAACGGGCCAGCCTTTCGATGATCTTCGTGCCCTGGTGGCGCAACTGCCGTCTGCGGATGCAGAATCCGCGTCGGCGGTGCAGTCCGCTGCCAATGCCAAACCGTTTGCAGAAGCCCGCGGACTTGTTGATCTGGCGGCGTGGCTGGCGGCATGGCAAAGGCGTCCGGTGCCGGCGCTCGCAGACATTCATATCTGTCTCCTGGTTTCAAGCTACCGGCACGTACCGCAAGGCCCCGCCATGGCCGCAGATTATGTCGCTATGGCCGCGAAGGGGCGCGCACCCGTGAACCTGCTGTGTGTCGACAAGGGGGTTGGCCTCCGGGTGATCGAGATGGCGCCTTCCGTGCCCCATGCCCTGGACGGCAACTGGGAAGACCGGGACTGCATGGCTGCGATCGCGTTTGGCATGGAAGCGGCGGCGTCTGGCGGGGACATGCTGGGCCTCAGCGATTTTGCACCTGGCAACGATGTCCCTGCCGTGGCGGTCGTCGCCTATTGCGCGGGTTTCGATCTTGCCGCGCATGCAGCGGATGAGCCGGTCTACGGTGCCGCCGCGACCATGTTGTCATCATTGGCGTTGCCGCCAGACCAGCCGCTGGCGGCGCTGCGCCTGCTTGGCGGCCGTGAAATCGCGGGTGCCGTGGGCGCGATCCTGGCCGCCCGCATGGCGGGCCTGCCGGTCCTGGCCGACGGATGGGCCGCCCTTGCGGCTGTGTCGGTCCTCAAGGCGCTTGATTCCGGTGCTGCGGATCATGTCCGAATTGCCGGCACTGATGGCAGTGCGCAGGCACGCCTTGCCGCGGCCCTTGGTGTCGTGCCTGTGGTCAGCATTCCTGTGGGCACGGGTGCGGGATGTGCGGTCGCTGCGGCACTGCCGGTATTTTCCGCAGCCCTTGCGCTTGCGGGGGTGCCGGATCGGCGCTGACTTATCTTTCCGCCACAATAACTTGCGCGCAGCCGCGCGGGCGATTAGTGTTGCGCTGTTTGGGGACATGTCGAGGCATCGCAAGGGAAGCGGCTAAGACCAGATGGTTCGCATTTTTCGTCATTATGTTTCGCCACTGAAGCTGACTTTGGCGGTGGTTGATGTCGCCCTGACATTTGGCGCAGTCATTCTGGCTGAGCAGTTGCGCTATGCGTTTCTGGATATCGACGCGCCGTCCGGGACTGTGGTCTGGCTCTCGCGCTTCCTGGTTCCGGCAATTCTGGTGCCTGTGCTTCTGGGCGTGGGCGGTTATCAGTCCGACGCCATCCGGGATATCCGGGTCTTCGCTGTGCGTGTCCTGGTTGCGGTCATGCTGGCCGGCACGATTTTGTCAGCCATCATGTTTCTTTTCCCTGTATTGCCGCTCTGGCGCTCGATCCTCCTGTTGGCGCTGACCCTCTGCGGCGGCATCCTGGTGGTATCGCATTTTATCTTCCTGATTCTGGGCAGTGATCAGCCGCTGCGCCGCCGCGTCCTGATATTGGGGGCAGGGGCCAGGGCCAAGGAACTGCTGAGCTATGCCCGGTCCAACCGGGAGGCCGGCATGCAGGTCATCGGCACGGTTGCGTTGCCTGACGAACAGATCGAAGTGGAAGACGCTGTCCAGCTCGACAAGCTCGAAAGTTTTGATGCATATGCAACAGATCGCGGTGCGGAAATGGTCCTGCTCGCCAGCGACGACGACATGGCCCGCCTGCCTGTCGAGGCCCTGATCGCCTGCAAGCTCGCGGGCATCGAGGTCAAGGACCGGCTGGCTTTCTACGAGCAAGTCCAGGGTTATGTGAAACTTGAATCTCTCAAAGCCGAATGGATCATCTTTTCCGACGGTTTCAAGGGCGGCAACAGTATCGAACGCGCGGCCAAGCGGCTTCTCGATATTGCCGTCAGCCTGACATTGCTGACCCTTGCGCTGCCAATCATGGTCGGTGCGGCACTGGCAGTGAAATTCACCAGCCGTGGCCCGGTTTTCTATCGGCAGGAACGGGTCGGGCTGCATGGCAAGAGCTTCTATCTGATGAAGTTCCGCAGCATGCATGTGAATGCGGAAAAAGACGGTGCCCAATGGGCCCAGGAGAAGGACCCCCGGGTGACGCCCGTTGGCGCCTTCATCCGCCGCACCCGCATTGACGAACTGCCGCAGGTCCTGAATGTGCTGTCGGGCAGTATGAGTTTCGTGGGGCCGAGGCCGGAGCGCCCGGTGTTCGTTGAGCAGTTGGAGAAGGAGATCCCCTTCTACCGCGAACGGCACTGCCTGAAGCCGGGTATCACCGGCTGGGCACAGATACAGTATCCCTATGGCGCCTCGGTGTCGGATGCGCGACGCAAGCTGGAATATGACCTCTATTACATCAAAAACTATTCATTGTTTCTGGATTTGCTGATTATCCTGCAGACTGCAAGGGTGATCCTTTTCCCGATAGGAGTGCGTTAAGCCCATGACCGGACGGCAGGAAAACTTTGGCACGAAGCCGATGCGCGCCCGTGCTGTCGCCGCCATGCTGCTTCTTGGTACATGCCTGTCCGGGATCGGAGCCACGCCATCGCTGGCGCAGTCGGACAGTGCCGCAGCGCAAAAGGCTGAGGCCGCAGAGCTCATCAAGGCGCGCCGTTTCAACGAGGCCCTCAAGATACTGAACCGCCTGCAGGCCGACGGCGATGTCGAAACCTATATCCTGCTATCCAAAGCCTATCTGGAAACCGGTGCCGGCATCGCAGCCGAAGCCGCGCTCGAACGGGCCAGGCGCCTGGGGGCCGACTATGCCAACACGGCGGTACCATATGCCAAGGCACTTCTGGTCCAGGGGCGTTTCGCCGAGGCCATGGAAAGCCTGCGCGGGGTCAATATCCCGGCCGAATTCCGGCAGGACGCCCTGATCATCAGTGGCGATGCGAATTTTGCCGAGCGGCGATATGACGAGGCAAAACGCAGTTACGAACAGGTCCTGAAGGATTATGGCCCCAATTTCCAGGCCTACCTGGGCATGGCGCGCCTCAGACTGCGGCAGGGTGACCTTGAAGGCGCGCGCAAGCTGGCCGAAAAGGCACACGAGCAGGCGCCCCAGAATACCATGGTGCAATATACCCGTGGCCTGATTGCCCGGTACCAGGGCGACATTCCGGCGGCAGAGACATTTTTCCTGGACGCCCTGAAGCTGTACCCCGGCAATATCCTCGTGAACCTTGAGCTTGCTGCCATCCGCATCAACCAGGGCCGGCTGAACGAGGCCGAGGAATATCTGGATGCGGTATATGCCGTGTCTGCCAAACATCCGATGGCGCTGTATCTGTCCGGCGCCATATTGGCCAGCCGCGGCCAGTATGAGGAAGCCAACGCCCTGCTGCTGCGTGCCCGCGAGGTAACGGAACGCTATCTGCCTGCCATGTATGTGCGTGGCCTCGTGTCCTACCAACTGGGCGACTATCAGGTTGCTGAAAACCTGCTGTCCACCGTGATCCGGGCCCGTCCGGCCAACCGCGCTGCCCGACTTGCCCTTGCCGGCACGTATCTCAGGCAGCAGCGGCCCACTGCAGCATACGAATTGTTGCTCCCGATGTTGCAGGCAACCGGGGAAAAAGATCCAGGCGTTGTGGCCATGGCTGCGGCCGCCGCAATGGCATCGGGTCGCACGGACGAGGGCGCCCGGCTGTATTCGACCCTGTCTGCAGAGGATGCGAAGGCGCAGACGCATGTCTTGAAGGGGCTGCCGGCAAAACTGGCGCTTGCGACCTATGTTGAAGGCGATACCGAGGGGGCGCTTGCCGCGCTGTCTGCCGTTGCGGCCGGACAGGACAAGGACCTTCGCGACCTGGGCATCCTGGGCGGCATGCAATTGCAAACCGGCGATTATGAAGGCGCACAGGTTACGATTGCCACGATCCTGAAGGCGGCGCCTGACCGCGCGCTCGGCTACAATATGCGTGGCACGCTGGAATACCAGCGCCAGCAATACAGGGACGCCATCCGCTCCTTTTCGCAGGCGCTGGACCGGAACAGCGACTATTATACGGCCCTGCGGAACCGCGGCCTCGCGCTTATGCAGATCGAACAATATGATGCGGCAGAAAAGGATCTTAAACGCCTCCTGACCCTGCAGCCGGGCGATGTCCGCGCCAAGGCTGTGCTGGGCCGCGCACTTTTGCGTGCCGGAAAATACGGCGAAGCTGTCGAATATTTCCGCACGGCTGTTCAGGCCCTGCCGGCCGCTGTTGATGTCTGGGCGGACTATTCCGATGCGCTTGCCGGGGCAGGCCACACCACGGAAGCCATCAGCCAGGCGCGCGAAACTGCGGTTCTGGGTGCCGACCGGCCAGATATCCTGAAACGCATGGGCATGCTGCTGCTGAAACTGAACCAGCCGGGACTGGCGTCAAGGCCTTTGTCGCGCTATGTCGCGTTTGACCCCGACAATGGCGAAGCCCATATGTTGCAAGCCCGTGCGATGCTGGCTGCCGGCCTTTATACGGGTGCCCGTATATCGTTCCAGCGGGCCATGCAGTCGGCGAAGGCACCGCTTGGACAGGACGAGGGCAACTGGTACCTGTTCGCGGTGTCAGCCCTTGGTCGCCACTATCAGGAAGCCAAACGCCTGTTACCTCTGCTGGTGCCGTCGGCCCGTCCGTCCGATGTGCGTGCGTCGGTCGTCGGCAATTTCCTGATGGCTTCGGGGGATACCGATGCGGCGATCCTTGCCTTTCGAGACGCCATGGCCAGTGATCCGAGCAGCGACGCTGCCGTAGGGTTGGCGTCGGCTCTTGGATTGACAGACCAAAAGGGACAGGCCATCAACATCTTGCGGTCTTTTATTGATAAAAACCCTGAAGACCGTAATGCGCGTATGGAACTGGGGCGGCAGCTTGAAATGGATGGCCGCACTGAAGAAGCCGCAAAACAATATGAACGGGTATTGAAGACAGGCGTTGCAGACGCGCAGGTGATCGCGCGGCTGGCGCTTGCGTACCTGCGGCTGGGTAACCGTACCAGTATTCCGCTTGCAGAACGCGCCTACCTGATCCTGCCGGAAGACCCGTCGATCCTTGATACATATGGATGGATCATGTTGCAGGCGGCCCGCGACACCGGCAAAGCGATCGTTGCCCTTGAACGTGCGACCCGGCGTGCACCGGCGCAGGCGGAATATAAATACCATCTGGGCATGGCCTATCTGGCCGAAGGCCGAAGGGCCGATGCTCGCCGCATGCTGGAACAGGCCCTGAAGCTGGACCCCAATTTTGCTGATGCCGACGATGCGCGCCGGCAGGTCAGCCTGCTTGAATAGGGTAGGCTTTTGGGTAAGAGAATGACGATACTGGCATGAAAATACTGCTCTTTTCGTCGCTTTTCCCCAATGCTGAAGAGCCGACGCTCGGCATATTTGTCGAAAATCGGCTTCGGCATCTGATGGCGGACGCGGGCGTCGAGGCGACAGTTGTGGCACCTGTGCCCTGGTTCCCCTTCAAGAACCGGATTTTCGGACGCTATGGCCGTATGGCGCGGGTGCCGCGTGTCGAGGTACGGCACGGCATTCAGGTGTATCACCCCCGTTTCCTGGTCATTCCCCGCTTTGGCATGAGGCTGACACCCCGGTTTCTGTATCGGGCGGCGCGGCGCCAGGTCGGACGCTTGCTGGAGAGCGGCGCACGCTTTGACCTGATTGACGCCCATTATCTGTATCCTGACGGTGTTGCAGCGGCGCGCCTTGCGGCGGCATTCGGGCTACCGTTTTTTCTGACAGCACGAGGCAGCGATGTAACGCAGATCGCCCAGATGCCGGGGCCGCGTGCACAGATACTGGATGCCTGCCGCAAGGCACGTCAGGTTATTACCGTGTCGGAATCCCTGCGCCAGGACCTTGTTGGCATGGGATTGGCGCCCGGGCAGGTTACCACCCTTCGAAACGGCGTGGATTGCCGTCATTTCCGGTCGACAGGACGCGACGAGATCCGGGCTCGCTGGGGTGTGGCCGGCACAGTGCTGCTGTTCGCCGGATGGCTGATCGAGCGCAAGCGGGTTGACGTGGTGCTGGACGTCGCCGCAGCCTTGCCGGATGTTACGGTTGTGGTAGCGGGGGATGGCCCATTGCGTGGCGCCCTTGAAATGAAGGCCCAAAAGCTGGACATTGGGAACAGGGTGCGGTTCATCGGGCAGCAGGCGCCGGAGCAGATGCCGGCCGTTATGTCCGGCGCCGATATCCTGATGTTGCCATCCGAGCGCGAGGGGTGGCCCAATGTGCTTCTGGAAGCGATGGCGTGCGGTACACCGGTTGTGGCGCGCGCCATTGGCGGCGCCCCCGACTTTGTAACCGTTCCGGAAGCGGGCCGGCTGGCCAAAGGTGGTGTGGATGCCTTTGTGGATGCTGTCGGCGACCTGCTGGCAAACTATCCCGACCGGGCGGCGGTGCGTGCCTATGCCGAGACGTTTGGCTGGCTGCAGACATCCAAGGGGCAGGAACGACTGTTCCTGTCCGTAAGCGAGAGGAGTTGAAGGCCGATGCAAAGCCTGTATTTTTTTGCCTTCTGCGCGATGATCGCCTTCGTGATTTACTGGTGTTTTCGCAACGACGACGCCGACCAGTATGATGACGAGGCCTTGCAGACCGGCAACCCGGAAGATGATGAAAACAAAAGTTGAACGTTTGGGCCGAAAATTCGACCGCCTAACGGGCGAACATGCCCCGTGGTTGTTGATTTGTTAGGACTTTTCTGGTCATAGTGCAGTCAAATGGCGGCCTGGCGGAATGGCATGCTGTCCGAGGTTGAGGTGGGAGATTGATGTGACGTCAGTGATGAAGCCGCTCAGGGGCCTCCTGGTCCTGCTTTTGGTAGCGACGACAGTGTCTGGCTGCGCCTGGATGAAGCGCTATCCAAAATTGCCGGCTGCACCATTTGTGCCGCCAGACGAAGGACCCGGTGCAAGCTATCTGGTCGGTCCGGGCGATGGGCTCAGCATCTTCGTATGGCGGAACCCAGAACTTTCGGTGCAGGTCACGGTGCGTCCTGACGGCCGCCTGTCCATGCCGCTGATCGACGACCTTGCCGCCACCGGCAAGACGCCGAGCGAACTGGCCCGCGATATCGAGGAAAAACTGAACGTCTATATTCAGTCCCCGATCGTAACAGTAGTGGTACAGAATTTCTTCGGCCCCTTCTCGCAGCAGGTGCGCGTGGTGGGTGAAGCGGCGAGCCCGCAGGCCATTCCGTACCGGGCCAACATGACCCTTCTGGACGTCATGATCCAGGTGGGCGGCCTGACCGAGTTCGCGGCGGGCAACCGTGCCACCCTCATCAGGTTCGAGGATGGCAAACAGAAAGAATATCGTGTGCATATCGAATCCCTCCTCAAGGACGGGAAGATCAATGCAAACGTCAAGATCCAACCGGGCGACGTGCTCATTATACCGGAGAGCATTCTGTAGTATAATGCCGGTGCACGATTGGGGATTGGTGCGTACTGGAGATAAATAATGGCAGCGCAGCAACTTGGATTGCACGAGGTCTTTCAGCAGGTTAAGTCCGTCGCCTACGGGATTTGGCGGAAGAAATGGTATATGCTGACGACCAGTTGGATCATTTGCCTGCTGGGCTGGTCGGTTATTTCCATGATGCCCTACAAGTATGAATCCTCGGCCCAGGTGTTCGTGGATACCGAAACCATCCTGCCTTCGATTGCCAAGAACCTCGGCATCAACGTCGACCTGATGCGTCAGGTCGATGTGGTGCAGCGAACCCTGATCACACGCCCGAACCTTGAGAAGATCATCCGTCGTTCCGACTATCTGGAGCGCTTGGCCCGTACCGACAAGGACCTTGAGGAACTGATCGGGCAACTGCAGCGCAATATCCGGGTCGTCCAGCTTGATGGTGGCATGTTCCGCATCCAGTTCGCGATCGACGACGACCGGCTGAGCGACCGGCAGCGGGCCGAAGTGTCGAAGACGGTGGTCAACAACCTGCTGTCCTTCTTCCTGGAACGCAACACCGCCGATGGCGCGCTGAAGTCGGAGAGCGCCGCAGACTTCCTTGATCAGAAAATCAAGGAATATGCCGGCAAGCTTGAGGCAGCCGAACGGTCCGCAGCCAAGTTCCAGCAGGAAAACATCGAATATCTGGGCGGGCAGGGCTCGTTTGTTTCGCGCCTCGACAGTGCGCGTGGCGACCTCAGGAAAACGTCCCAGAAGATTTCGGAAATGAATGTGGCGCTGCAGTCCCTGCAGGACCAGTTGAAAAACGTGCCGCCGACCATACGCGAGGCCCGCTCGGCCCGCAGCGGCGGGGCATCGGACCGCGACCCCCTGGACGAGCGTATTTCCGAACTTGAGAAGAAACTCGATAAACTTCGGACCCTTGGCTACAAGGATCTGCACCCGGATGTTGTGAATGTCAGCCGCCAGATCGAAAGCCTGAAAGAGGAACAGAAGGCCAAGCGTGCCGAAATGCAGGCCGAGCTTCAGGAGTCCCTCGAGAATGGTAAAAGCTCGAACCTGACGACCGAGACGCCGAACCGGCTCTATGAGCAACTGATGCTGAACGTGATCGATACCACGACTGAGCTCAAGTCGCTTGAGCAGCGTGCGACCGAACAGCGCAATCTCGTGGCCGAAATGGAAGAAAAAGCCAAGCGCGTGCCGGAAGTCGAGGCGGCGGAAAGCCAGCTAAAGCGCGACTATAAAAGCATCAAGCAACAGTATAACGACCTTGTTGAACAGCGTCAGAACCTGGAACTGAGGACCTCGGTGGAAGGGGCTGACGAGGCCGTGTCCCTGCGTGTCGTCGAGCCGCCGTCGACACCGCAATCGCCGTCGGGCCCGAACCGGCTCTTGTTCATGACCGCCACTCTCGTGGGCGCACTGGCCGCAGGCCTCGGTGTGGCGCTTCTGCTGTCGCAGCTTCGCCCGGTCGTCATTACCGTTGACCAACTGCGCTCCCATTTCGACCTGCCGGTCCTTGGCAACGTGACACGGGCGCTGTCCGAACAGGAAAACCGGCAGCGCAGTTATGATCTGCTGGCATTTGCCGGTGCAGGCGCCGGTCTGTTTTTTGTCTTCATGGTGTTTATCGCGTTCGATATTCTCGGCGCGCCGACCACAGGGTAACAGTCACGAGTAGATAGACGATGGATCTTATCGAACGGGCCGCACAAAAAGCGGCGAAAAAGGAAAAGGAAGGTCGCTCGCTGGTCGAACGCGCCGCCGACAAGGCGTCGACGTCCGGCAGCAAACCCGTGGGCATCGGCATTGGCACGCCGCGCCCAATCGGCGAACCTCGACCTGATCCTTCGTCGCTGAACCCTGCTGCGCCGGTCGAGAAAAAGCCGGAATTCAAGGGCATCGGCGATCCGGGCACGGGGCCCCGGCCGCGTGCCGAGGCCCCGGCCAGCAATACCGACAAGCTTGTCTCCGCATTCGAGGCCAAAACGGACGGGCTCGCCATCGGGGTGCGCGGTGCCATTGCCGCCACTGAACCCGGTGCCGAGCAAAAAAGCGATGCCGGTCAGAAAGGCAACCGCAAGTCGCGCCGGACAGAAGAGATCGATCTGCTGGCACTCAGGGAAGCCGGCTATATCACGCCGGACATGCCGCCGAACCTGATGTCGGAGGAATTCCGGATCATCAAGCGTTCGCTGTTGCTGACCGCGTTTGCCAAAGGCGACAAGAAGGTCAAGAACAGCAATATCGTCCTTGTGACCAGTTCGAACCCGGGCGAGGGCAAGACCTTCTGTACCATCAATCTGGCGCTGTCGATCGCGACAGAACAGGACGTGACCGTGCTTCTGGTGGACGCCGATTTCTCGAAGCCGGAGGTTCTGAACCGCCTTGGTGTTGCGGGCGGTCGTGGCCTCATGGATGTGGTGGCGGACGGCGAACTGGACCTCAGCGATTGCCTAGTGCGGACCAATATCCCGAACCTCGTGCTGTTGCCGGCCGGGCGCCAGCACAACCTGACCACCGAGCTTCTGGCCAGCGAGCGCATGGAGCATATGGTCAATGAATTGTCGAACCGCTATCCGGACCGGATCGTGATTTTCGATTCACCGCCAGTGCTTGCAAGCTCGGCCGCATCGGTGCTGGCGCTCTATATGGGCCAGACAGTGTTCGTGATCGAGGCGGAAAAGACCACCGAGCCGCAGATCAAGGAAAGCCTGAGCATGATCAGCGCCTGCGAAAATATCAACCTCATCCTCAACAAGACCCGCTACAGCGGCAGCAACAAGAAATTCGCCTCCTATTACGGTTACGGCGGCCGCTGAAGGATCTCTTTGTGGCGACAGGCAAGCCAGGCATTACCGGCATATTGAAATTCGGGCTGGCCGCCATGCTTTTTGGCGGGGCCGGGGTGGCACATGCCCAGCATATCTGGATCGAACCCCGCGCCGAGGCCAAGATTTCCTATACCGACAACTCCACCCTTGTGGATACTGACCGCATTGCCGATACGGTTCTGGACGTTTCACCCGGCCTCAATATGCGGATCGAAGGTGCGCATGTAAAAGGCGCTGTCGATTATGCTTACGACTATCTCTATTTCCTTTCAGATGGCACGACGGACGACCGGCACAGCCTGTTCGGCCTTGTGGATGCCGAGGTTTGGGAAGATCACCTGACCCTGTCGGGTCGCGCCAGCATGCGCGAGACATTCATCGACCGCGGCGCTGCCCAGTCGCAATCGCCCGCCAACCGCAGCGCCAACCGCCGGCTGGTGCAGAACTACACAGGCACGGCCACCCTCAAGGGTGGGCTGAGGGACTTTGCCGACTGGCGCGCCAATTACCGCTATGGCCTGACCCTGACACCGGCTGACAATCTGGATGACGAAACCCTGACCAGCTATTTCTCGGATTCCCGGACGCAGGAAATTTCGGTCACCATCGGGTCTGGTAAGCGTTTCAACAACCTGGAATGGACCCTGTACGGTGTCCGAAACACCGTCACCCGCAACCTGGATGTCAACGACTATCTGAGTGAAAGCGCCTCGGCCGAGCTTTGGTACAAGTTCAATCGGCGGTTTGCGGTGGTTGGCTCGATCGGCCTGTCGAGGAACAGTTTCGAGAATTCGGCCATGGCCAACGATGGCGGTTTGACCTGGGAGGCCGGCTTCCGCTGGACCCCGGGACGCAAGCTCGACCTGTCCGTCCGGCGTGGTGAAGATGGCCCACGCAAGACCTGGAACGTGCGCCTGCAGCATTTTTTCTCGACCCACCTCGACCTGTCTGCGACCTATACCGACACCCTGTCAGCAAACTCTCTCGTGCTCAATGGCAGCCTGCAAGGCTACCAGTTCGACGAAAATGGCGGCATTGTCGACCAGGACGGTGTGCCTGTTGATGAGAGTACACTCAATTTTTCGTTGTCGGACGTGGACTTCCGCCGGCGCTTCGCAAATACGGTACTTACGTGGCGGCATCGCCGCAACGAAGTGTTCGTCAGCGCCAACAACGAGTGGCGGACGTATGACAATGATACCGGCACCGCGAAAACCTGGGGTGTCTCAAGCGGTTTCCGTCACAAGATCACTGCACAGTCCAAGCTTTCTGGTACGATAAGTTATCGTCGCAGTAGATTTGAGGATTCAGTTCGGGTAGACAGTTATATTGTTGGGGGTCTGGACTGGTCAAAGACCTTGTCCCGCTATTTCAAGACCAGCCTTGCGTTTGAACATAACAAGCGTATGTCAAGCGAGGCCGGCCAGGATTTGCTGGAGAATACTTTGACCTGGTATCTAAGAGGAACGTTTTAGAGCGGTATGTACGAAAGCTTTTACAATCTTCAGGGCCGGCCGTTCCAGCTCACACCTGATCCGCGCTTCTACTTCAGCTCTCGGACCCACAAGAAGGCGATGGCGTACCTGACCTATGGTCTGAACCAGGGCGAGGGTTTCATCATTGTCACGGGGGATATCGGGACCGGCAAGACCACGCTTGTGCGTCACCTTTTCGACACCCTGGACCGCAACGAATTCATTGCCGCGATGATCGTGAGCACGCAACTGAGCGCCGAAGACCTGCTCAGGAGCGTGGTGGCGGCCTTCGGCCTTGACGCCCAGGCCGAGGACAAGGGCCAACTGCTGGCACGCCTCGAGCGACATCTGCGGGAACAGTTCCGCATGGGGCGCCGGGCGCTTCTGGTGGTCGATGAAGCCCAGAACCTCTCGAACGCAGCACTTGAAGAAATGCGTATGCTGTCGAACTTCCAGGAAGGCGACAAGGCATTGCTGCAAAGCTTTCTGGTCGGCCAGCCCGAATTCCGCGAACGCATTTTTGTCGCGCCCGAGCTTGAACAACTGCGCCAGCGCGTGATTGCCACGCACCATCTTGAGCCGATGGACAAGGAAGAACTGGCCGGTTACATCGAACACCGCCTGAAGCTTGTTGGCTGGGACAATGATCCCTGTTTCACCGCTGACGCGGTCGAGGCCATCTATAAGCACACGGCAGGGGTGCCGCGGCGGCTGAACACCCTGTGTTCGCGCGTGCTATTGTTTGGTGCGCTTGAAGAAATCCATACCATCGACGGCGAAACCATTGAAACGGTTGTGGCAGATATGGCGAGCGACACCCGCCAGGTGACGCCGACGTCGTCCGCGCAGCCCCGTCCGCTGCCGGTCAACCGGCAGAATGATGCGACCGTCCCACTGGAAGCCCGCTCATCCGGCAAAGACAAGCAGGAAATGGAAAGCCGGCTCAACCAGTTGGAAACCATGATGAAGTCGCAGGACGAAACGCTCAAGCGCCTGACCGATCTGATGGCGCACCTCGCGGGTGGCGGCAAGAAGGATGAGAGCTGACGTCCAAAGGGTGCTGGCTGAAACCACACCAGCAAAGCTGCCGGACCAATTCGGCAGTCGCCACGCTTTTTCAATCGATGTCGAGGAATGGTTTCAGGTCGGCGCATTCGAGCATACCCTGAAACGTGACGACTGGCCCGTGCTGGAAAGCCGGGTCGAGCACCAGACATATGGCATGCTGGCGCTGCTCGAAGAGGCGGGCATCAAGGCGACCTTCTTCTGCCTTGGCTGGGTTGCGGAACGCAAACCGCTGCTGCTGCATGCGATCTATGAGGCCGGACACGAAGTCGGCTGCCACGGGCAGGACCACCAGCGGCTGTTTACCATGGACCGCAGCCAGTTTGTGCATGATGTCTTCGGGTCCAAAAAACGTATCGAAGATGCCATTGGCGCGTCCGTGTTCGGATATCGGGCCCCCAGTTTCTCCCTGACCCCTGATGTCTGGTGGGTTTATGATTGCCTGGCCGAGGCGGGCTTCACCTATTCATCGAGTGTCTACCCGGTTCGGCACGACCATTATGGCTTGCCGGCGGCCCCGCGTGTACCTTTCTGGCCGACACAGGACCGTTCGGTCCTTGAAGTGCCAATGACCGTATGCAAGACCTTCGGGCGCGCCCTTCCTGCATCTGGTGGCGGTTATTTCCGCCTGCTGCCTTATGGGTTGGCACGGTGGCTGATGGGTACTGCAGCGCGCCAAACCGGCGTGCCGACGATTTTCTATATGCATCCGTGGGAAAGCGATCCAGGCCAGCCCTTCGTGGCGGAAGCGCCGTGGCTGTCGCGCTTCCGCCACTATACCGGCCAGCGTGCGCTGGCAGGCAAGCTGCGGCGCCTGTACCGCGACTTCGACTGGGGCCGGCTAGATGAAACCGTGGTCTGGCCCGTGCTCAGGGCTGAAGGGCGCCTGCCATGAGCGATATCGTCCGCGAAATGCTTCCGGCAGATGCTGCGGCATGGGATGCATTTGTCGCTGGCCATCCCGATGGAACTTTCTGCCACCGTGCAGGTTGGAAACAGGTGCTGGAGACCGGTGCAGGCCAGTCTTGCCCATATCTGCTGGTCGAACGTGACGGAGCGATTGCGGGTATTCTGCCGCTCAGCTTCCGCAAAAGCACGTTGTTCGGACGGGCGGCGATTTCATCGATGTTTGCCGTTTATGGAGGGCCGATCGCCCTTGATGCAGCCGCCATGATTGCGCTGGACAAGCAGGCCTGGGCGCTGGCGCGCGCCTGGGGTGTCGATGTGCTGGAATATCGCACGATTGCAGCGCGGCACCCGAACCGGCCGGGCTGGCAGGTACCTGAGCCCAAATCAGCGACCTTCAAGCGTGCCATTGAAGGCGATGATGATGCCTTGCTGACCGCGATTCCGCGCAAGCAGCGTGCTGTTGTGCGCAAGGCGCTTGCAAACGGGCTGGTGTCCGACTGGTCCGGCGACCTGGACACGTTCTACAAGCTCTATGCCTACAGTGTGCATGGTCTTGGTACCCCGGTGTTCCCCAAGTCCCTGTTTCGCGCTTTTGCCGAAACCTTTGCCGGCGACATCGATATCCAGGTTGTCCGCGACAGCCAGGGCAGCGCGGTCGCCAGCCTGATGAGTTTTTACGACGCGGATACGGTGTTGCCTTACTATGCGGGCGGCAGCGCCCTTGCGCGCGGCCTTGGCGCCCACGATTTCATGTATTTTGATCTTATGAAACGGGCGCGCGACAAAGGCCGGCGCTATTTCGACTTTGGCCGCAGCAAGATCGGCAGCGGGCCTTATGCGTTCAAGAAGAACTGGGGCTTCGAGCCAACGCCGCTGCAGTATGAATATAGGGTGGCGCCCGGCGCCCGTGTGCCAGACCTTTCGCCTACCAGCGGCAAATACAAGCGGATGGTCGACGTCTGGAAACGCCTGCCGCTATGGCTGGCCAATATTGCCGGGCCGCCGGTCGCGCGGCATCTGGGGTAGGCCATGGCACGCATCCTGTTCCTTGCCCACCGCATTCCGTTTCCACCCAACAAGGGGGACAAGATCCGGTCCTGGCATTTCCTTGAACATCTGATGACCCGCCATACCGTGCATCTGGGTTTTTATGTCGACGATCCACGCGACATGGTCCATGTCCCGGCCCTTGAAAAGCAGGTGGCCAGCCTTTGCTGCCAGCAAATCGGTCGCACAACGCAGAAGCTGCTGGCGCTCAGGGGGCTTTTGACCGGTCGGCCGCTCAGCCTTGCTGCCTATCCGTCCGGCAAATTGCAGGCCTATGCAAAATCGCTGATCGAAGCGGGCCAGCTTGACCTCATATTCCTCTATTCCGGGGCAACAGCACCACTTGTATTGGACAAACAGGGTTTTGTCGGTGGCCTGCCGGTCGTCGCTGATCTGGTGGACGTTGATTCAGCCAAATGGACAGCCTATGCAGCCGCGTCCCGCCCGCCGCTTTCATGGCTATACGCCAGGGAAGGGCATCTGTTGGCGGCATTCGAGGCGCAGGTTGCAGCGCTTGCTGATGCCACGCTTCTGGTGTCGGAGGCAGAGGCAGAGCTTTTTCGGAGCCGTGCGGCTGGCGCACGCAATGTTCGGGCTGTCCCAAACGGCGTAAACCTGTCTGCCTTTGATCCGGGGCGTTTTTCCCCGTGCGTCGAAAATGGTGTACCAACAGTCATTTTTACCGGCGCGATGGACTATCGCCCGAATATCGAAGCCGTCACCTGGTTCTGCCGTCATGTCTGGCCGCTGGTCCGTGCCGGCTGTCCTGACGCACGTTTCCTGGTTGCCGGCGGGCCCTCGCCGTCCGCAGTTACGCCGCTTGCAAGCGCGCATGACGGCATCGAAATCCTGGGCTATGTCGATGACATGGCGGCTGCCATCCATGCTGCAGACCTGGTGGTGGCGCCTTTGCTGACTGCACGCGGTCTGCAGAACAAGGTGCTTGAGGGCATGGCGATGGCCAAGCCGGTTGTTGCCACATCGGCCGCCTTCGAAGGGCTGCAGGCCGCCGCCGGCGACGACCTGGTGCGCGTAGATGGCGCACCTGATTTTGCCGCAGCCGTGCTTGCACTTCTGGGCAATCGGCCTGCACGTGCGCGCCTGGGCGTCAATGCGCGCCGCTATGTTGAAACGCAACACCAATGGAGCCGGCAGCTCGATCGTCTCAACGCCATCATCGCGAAGGCGCTGGAGAGCAGGACATGAGCAACCGGCCACTGGACAATCCGTTTATACGCGCCGGTGCATTGATGGCGGTCGGCCTGGTCCTGATTGCCTGGGCCTGGTGGCAGGACATCGCCCAGTGGGCCCACGTGGTCTGGTATGCCGATATATATTCGCATGGCGTGTTGGTGCCGTTTGTCAGCCTGTGGTTGGTCTGGCGGGACCGGGACCTGCTTGCGAAGGTTCCGCCGAAACCCTGGGTGCCGGGCGGCGCCGTGATTCTGGGTGCTGCAGGTCTGTGGCTTCTGGCCGCGTTGATGGAAGCACAGTTGCCGGCCCATATGGCTGTGGTGACCGCCATCAATGGCCTTGCGCTGTTGGTGCTGGGTCCTGCTTTCTGTCGCAGGGTCCTCTTTGCACTTCTGTTCCTGTATCTTGCCATCCCGTTCGGTGAGGGCATGGTGGTGCCACTCCAGACCCTGACGGCACAACTCGTTATCCGGATGTTGGCGATTTCCGGCATTGCCTTCAGTGCCGACGGGGTGTTGATCACCTTGGCAAGCGGCACCTACGAAGTTGCGCGGGCTTGTGCCGGTGTGAAGTTCCTGTTCACCAGTGTGGTTACCAGCGTGTTGCTGGCACACTTGCTGTTCAGAAGCTGGCTCAGGCGTGCGCTGATCGTGCTTGCCGGTCTTCTGGTACCACTTCTGGCCAATGCACTGCGGGTCTATGGCATTCTGGTGATTTCCGAAGCGACGGACCAGTCCTTTGCCAAGGATGTCGATCATATTATCTATGGCTGGACCTTTCTCTCGGTCATCCTTCTTATCCTGATCGTGATTGCCTATCGTTTTGCAGACAGGCCGGCACGCCTTGCCGGCAGGGGCGACACAGTGTCGGCGCCGGTTGCATCAGGCCGCGGCTGGCATGCCGTTTTGCCGTTTCTGCTGGTGCCAGTGCTGGTCCGGCTGGCAGTGCCGCCGGTCGATGCGCTGATGCAATGTCCGCTGCCCGCAATTTCTGCGCCTGTGTGCGTTGACTGTGACTATCGCCAACTCGACAGTGCCTATGCACGAAACTGGCCGCAATTCGTCGGCACCGATCAGGAAGTGAAGGCACTGTACAGGAACGCGGCAACACGGGTTCAGCTCTATGCGGCACTTTACACACCGGAACGGGACGGACACCGGCTGACGGACCCGCGTAACAGCCTGGTGGCGGACGGTTGGGAAATATTGCCCGCCGGGGGGCGTGGTGTGGTCACTGAGGCCGGTTTGCCTTGGCAGGAGGTTGTCGCATGGCAGGGCGATGCGCGCCGATTGGTCTGGCAATTGATGCTGATCGACGGTCAGGCAGTCGTACCCGGCTGGCGCGCCAAACTGGCAGCGGGGCTGTCGCGATTCCATTATGGTTTCGACCGGGCCGCCGTGATTGTACTGACCGCAGACATTGGCAGCCCGTCGGATGCAAGCGAAGATCAGGTGCGTGCGGAATTCAGGAATTTCCTGTCGACATTTCCGCCCGATACGTTTTTATGGAGCGAGCCGGCAACGCCCGGCGACAGTCAGGTCAGCGGGGAACCCATATGTGCGGCATCAGCGGGATAATGGTGGCGGAAGGCGGACAGATAGACCAGTCCGTCCTGCGCAGAATGACCGACCAGATTGCCCACAGGGGGCCTGATGGCGAAGGATTTCACTGGGGCCGCGGGGTGGCGCTTGGCCACCGGCGATTGGCGATCCTGGATGAAACCGGTGGCGTGCAGCCCATGTATGGCGCCGACGACCAGGTGGTCATCACTTACAATGGCGAAATTTATAATTTTCAGTTGCTCAGGCGTGAGCTCGAATTGCTGGGCCATGTCTTCAGGACGGACCATTCTGACACGGAAGTTTTGCTGCATGCCTATCTCGAGTGGGGCAGGGAATGTGTGAATCGCCTGCGCGGCATGTTTGCCTTTGCAATCTGGGACAACCGCACCGGCGAACTGATGCTGGCGCGCGACCGGCTGGGAATCAAGCCGATCTATCATTGTACGCTGCCGGACGGTACCTTTCTGTTCGGGTCCGAACTGAAGGCGCTGCTGGCCTATCCGGGTATTCCGCGCAAGCTCAGGCTTGATGCGCTCGAGGATTATCTGGCGCTCGGATATGTGCCTGATCCCAAAACCATCATCGACGGCATCCAGAAACTGTCTGCCGGCCATATACTGATCCGCCGGCGCGGTCAGATGCATCACCGGCCTGAACGCTACTGGGCACCTGATGTTTCAACGCCGCCTGTGAAGGCCAACGATGAAGGCGAATTCCTCGAGCGGCTTGAGGAAGCGGTCAAGATGCGCATGGTGGCCGATGTGCCGCTGGGGGCCTTTCTGTCCGGCGGTATCGACAGTTCGACCGTGGTCGGATTGATGAGCCGCAACAATCCGGAACCCGTGGAGACATGTGCAATTGGGTCTGAAGACCCGGCCTATGATGAAAGCGGTTTTGCCCAGATGGCGGCCGACCATTTTGGCACCCATCACCGTTTGCGGTTATCGTCCGCGCGCGACGGTTTCCTGTTGAAACGCATGGCGCAGGTGTTTGACGAACCTTTTGCCGACCTTTCGGCACTGCCGACTTACCGGGTCTGCGGTCTTGCCAGCGAAAAGGTGAAGGTAGCCCTGTCTGGCGACGGCGGCGATGAACTTTTTGCGGGCTATCGCCGCTACCGGTTCCATATGATGGAGGAAGGCTTGCGCGCCGGGCTGCCGGAAGGTTTTCGCCGTACCGTGTTCGGCACGCTTGCGCGTGTGTATCCGAAACTTGATCGGGCGCCCAAGTTTCTGCGCGCGAAGTCCACTTTCGAAGCGCTGGCACGCTCGTCGGTCGATGCCTATTTCCAGAGTGTCAGTCGCACGCCGGACCGGGAGCGCCTGCGCCTGCACAGTGCAAAAATGACCGCCAGGCTGGCGGGCTATCATCCGCATGAAACCTTCCGCGATGTTGCTGCCGAAGTGCCGGGCGCGCACCCGCTTTCCATGGTGCAATATATCGATTTCATGACCTGGCTGCCTGGCGATATCCTGACCAAGGTTGACCGTGCCAGCATGGCTCATTCGCTGGAAGTCCGTGTGCCGATCCTCGATCACAAGTTCGTGGAATGGGGGCTGCGCTTTGATCCTGATTCCCGCATTCATGAAGGGGAAGGCAAGTCGATCTTCAAGCGCGCCGTGCGGGGCTTCCTACCGGACCAGATTATCGACCGTCCCAAACGCGGTTTCGACGTGCCCGCGGTCCAGTGGCTCCGGCACGAACTGGCGCCCGAACTCGAGAAGCTGCAAAACAGCGAAATACTTATGGACACCGGCCTTTTGGACCGGCGTGCTATTGCCCGCATGGCAGACGAACATCTGCGGGAAAGTCGGGACCATCATGCAACGCTATGGTCGCTCCTGACGCTGGACCGGTCACTCAAGCGTCTCGAACTCGACACAGGCGTGTAACGCGGGCGGGCTAAAAGAAAAGGGCGGCACCGGGAACCGGGCCACCCTTTTCTTTTAATTTCAGCGCGCGTCAGCGATTGTCGAGCGCATAGCCGGCCGAGCGCACGGTGCGAATATAGTCGCGTTCGGCGTCGCCGTTGATGGCTTTCCTCAGCCGGCGGATATGCACATCCACCGTGCGTGGCTCGACATAGACATCATGGCCCCAGACGCTGTCCAACAATTGCTCGCGCGAGAAGACCCGGCCCGGGTTTTCCATGAAGTGCCGCAAGAGGCGATATTCGGTCGGCCCCAGATGCACGAGGGATTCGCCGCGCGTAACCCGGTGGGACACGTTATCGAGGCGGATGTCCTCGAACACCAGTTCGTGGCCGGCGAGAGCAGGGCGCACGCGGCGCAGCACCGCCTGGATACGCGCCAACAGTTCCTTGGGCGAGAAGGGCTTGACGATATAGTCGTCGGCGCCGGTCTCAAGGCCGCGCACGCGGTCGGGTTCATCCGCGCGGGCGGTCAGCATGATGATCGGCACGTTTGCGGTGGCGTCACCGCGGCGCAGTTGCCGGCAGATTTCAAGGCCCGACAGGTTCGGGAGCATCCAGTCAAGCAGGATGACGTCGGGGCATTCCTGGCTGGCCTGATAAAGGCCATCCTCGCCATCCGCAATCGCATCCACCTGGTAACCGGCGCGCTCAAGGTTATAGCGCACCAGTTCGGTGATGTTCTCGTCGTCCTCGATCAGCAGAATACGTGTCTTCACGGGTCCGTTCCTCCGGGGATCAGTCTTCGTCGTTTACAAGCAGGCTGGTACTGGTCTGGTCGCCTTTCGGACGGGCGTCCTCAAGGAGCGTGCCGGTGATCGTGTAATAGACCTGTTCGGCAACGTTGGTTGCCTGGTCGCCGATACGTTCCAGGTTTTTCGCGATCATCAGATAGTGGGTCAGCGTATTGATATGGTCCGGCGTTTCCATCATGCGCGCCAGGATCTGCCGGTAGGCGGCATTGTGCATGTTGTCGAGATTTTCGTCCCGTTCCCAGACATCCATGGCAGCGTCTGCGTCCTGATGCACATAGGCATCCATGACCTCGCGGATCATGCCGCGCGCTTCGGACGCCATGCGGTCGAGTGTCGCCGGCATGGGCACAGGATCACCTTCCGCAATCGCACAGGTGCGTTTGGCGATATTTTTGGCATAGTCGCCCATGCGTTCGATCAGGCCGGTCATCTTCAGGGCCGCGACGACAACCCGCAGGTCATCGGCCACCGGCGCACGGCGTGCAAACATGGTGATGGCCGCACGTTCGGCCTGCAGTTCAAGCTGGTCGAGCGCCTTGTCGGCATTGCGCACCTTGGTGGCCTTGGCCACGTTGGTTTCGCGCAGGCCTTCCATGGCGGCCATCAACTGGTCCTCTGCCATTCCGCCCATGCGGCTGACGATGCTGCGCAGCTCCTTGAGCTCGTCGTCATAGGCGCGCAGGATATGGTCGGTCATTCTTGTTGCCTTTCCTTAGCCAAAGCGGCCCGTGATATAATCGCGGGTGCGTTCTTTCTTCGGCGCCGTGAAGATCTGTGTCGTATCGCCCAGTTCGACCAGGTCGCCCATATGGAAGAACGCGGTTTTCTGGGAAACGCGCGCTGCCTGCTGCATGCTGTGGGTAACGATGGCGATGGCATAGCCTTCCTTGAGCTCGTCGATCAGGGCTTCCACCTTGGCGGTCGCGATCGGGTCGAGGGCCGAGCAGGGTTCGTCCATCAGGATCACTTCCGGGTTCACCGCAATGGCGCGTGCGATACACAGGCGCTGCTGCTGGCCACCGGAAAGTGCGGTACCCGGGCTTTCCAGGCGGTCCTTCACCTCGTTCCAGAGACCGGCTTTTTCAAGCGCGGTGGCGACAATTTCGTCCAGGTCGGTGCGCGACGTGGCAAGGCCATGGATACGCGGGCCGTAGGCGACATTGTCATAGATCGATTTCGGGAAGGGGTTGGGTTTCTGGAACACCATGCCGACGCGGGCGCGCAGTTGCACCACATCGATCTTGGGGGCGTAGATATCCTCGTTATCGAGGGTGATGTTACCCTCCACGCGGCAGCTTGCGACCGTATCGTTCATACGGTTCAGGCAGCGCAGGAAGGTCGACTTGCCGCACCCGGACGGGCCGATCAGCGCCATGACTTCGTTTCGGCGCAGCTCAAGCGAGATGCCCTTGACCGCATGGTTGTCGCCGTAAAAGACGTGAACGTCCTTGGCGGCCATTTTGGGTGCATTTGTCTGTGTCATGTTTTCCAACTCTGGAGCTATCTTAAACATCTTTACCAGTGCCGTTCAAATTTCTGCCGCAGCCAGATGGCGACGCCATTCATTGCAATCAGGAAGGCGAGCAGGACCATGATAGCGGCCGATGTCTTTTCAACAAAGGCACGCTCGGGGCTGTCCGCCCAGAGGTAGATCTGGACAGGAAGGGCGGTGGCCGCGTCGGTCACGCCACCCGGGATATCGACGATGAAGGCCACCATGCCGATCATCAGCAAGGGCGCGGTTTCGCCCAGCGCCTGTGCCATGCCGATAATGGTGCCGGTCAGGATGCCGGGCATCGCCAGCGGCACCACATGGTGGAACACCACCTGCATGGGCGAGGCGCCAAGGCCGCGGGCCGCATCGCGGATCGACGGTGGCACCGCCTTGATCGACGCGCGCGACGCGATGATGATGGTCGGCAGGGTCATGAGCGCGAGCGTCAGGCCGCCCACAAGCGGTGCCGAGCGCGGCAGGTTCATGACACCCAGGAACAGGGCAAGGCCCAGAAGACCGAATACGATCGAAGGCACTGCCGCCAGGTTGTTGATATTGACCTCGATAAAATCGGTAATCCGGTTCTTGGGCGCGAATTCCTCAAGGTAGATGGCAGTCAGCACCCCGACCGGGAAGGCAATCAGCAGGGTTACCATCAGGGTCAGGGCCGAGCCGACGGTAGCCCCCCAGATGCCGGCCAGTTCCGGTTCGCGCGAGTCTCCGCTCGTCAGGAACTCGGTATGGAAATTCAGGGAAATCCTGTCGTCTGCGACAAGCTTCTTGTACCAGCCGAGCTCCTGGTCCTTGACCTTGCGGTCATTCTCATGGGCATCGGCATCGATCTTGCCCTTGCGCAACTGGTCGATGTCGTCTGCCGCCAGCAGGCGCACCGTCTGCTTGGTGCCAACAATGTCGGGCTTGTCCAGGACCATCTGACGCAATTGGTCGCGCGCACCGGTGCTGACCAGCTTCAGGAGTGCCCGCTGGTCGCGGCGGCTTGTGGCTTCCGGGAAATAGTCGGTCAGCGCGCTCAGAAGCAGGCGCTGCATATTGACGCGGCGCACGCCTTCATCGAAGGCCTCAGGGGTCATGGCCCGCGGGTCACCCAGAATTTCGGCGCTGAAGGTCACGTCCAGGTCGACGCTGGTTTGCAGGAAACCCATCGAGCCATCCCGCACGATGCTGAACAGAAGCGAGACGAGGAAGAGACCAGCCGCAATGACGGCCGCGAAACCGGCTACCCGGAAGGTGCGTTCCTTGCGGTACCGGTTGCGCAGGCGAGCCTGCATCTTGTCCGAGCCCCAGTCGGTGGGGCGAAAATCGGCGTTATCAGACATTCATCGTCCTCAATCGTATGCTTCCCGGTATTTCCGGACAATGCGGAGCGCAAAGATATTGAGCCCCATGGTAATGACAAACAGCACCAGCCCGAGCGCAAAGGCGGACAGGGTTTTGGCACTGTCGAATTCCTGGTCCCCGGTCAACAGGGCGACAATCTGCACTGTAACCGTGGTCACAGCCTCGAACGGATTGGCGGTCAGGTTCGGCTGCATGCCGGCCGCCATGACCACGATCATGGTTTCGCCAACCGCGCGGCTGATGGCCAAAAGGAACGCCCCGACAATGCCAGGCAGGGCAGCGGGCACCAGGACCTTGGTAATGGTTTCAGACGGCGTGGCGCCAAGCGCCAGCGAACCGTCCCTCAGGGAACGCGGCACAGCCGTGATCGCGTCGTCCGACAGGGACGAGACAAACGGAATGATCATGATGCCCATCACGAAGCCGGCAGCCAGCGCACTTTCGGACGCAATATCGAGCCCGAGGAATTCCCCGGTGTCGCGGAACAGCGGCGCAATGGTCAGGGCAGCGAAGAAGCCATAAACAACGGTCGGCACACCGGCCAGGATTTCAAGCGCAGGCTTTGCAATGCGGCGCATGCGTGTGCTGGCATACTGGGTCAGGTAAATGGCCGACATCAGGCCGATCGGGCCGGCAACCAGCATGGCAAGGAGGCTGATCATGAAAGTGCCGGCAAACAGCGGCACGGCGCCAAAGCTGCCTGATGCGCCGACCTGATCGGCACGCAGCGCGGTTTGCGGGCTCCATTTCAAGCCAAAGAGGAAGTCACCCAGCGGGACCTCGGCAAAGAAACGCAGGCTTTCGAAAAGCAGCGAACCCACGATGCCCAGGGTGGTCGCAATGGCAATCACAGAGCTCAGGATCAGGAGCGCATTCAGCACACGCTCAAACACGTTCCGCGCGCGGAAGTCTGCTTTTGTACGGTTGATGGCGGTATACAGACCGACAAGGCCGAAGGAAGCCGACAGGCTGAAGGCAGCCCACAGGCCTTTCAGATAAAGGCTGTGGAAACGTTCGGCGGCGGCCAGGATGTCAACATTGGTTTCCTGCGTGCTGGCATTTTCCACCACAAGGCGGATGCGGTTCAGAAGCAGGGTAATACGATCGGCATATTCGGCCTGGATGGCGTCGGGCAGGCCATTGACCACAAGGCCTTCAATGATCGATTTGCCGAACATCAGCCACAGTGCGAGCACCAGCAGCCCCGGTACAAGCACACATGTGGCGGCAAAATAGCCATAGTGGCGTGGCAGGGAATGAAGTTTGGCGGTATCTCCGTCGACAACGCGCAGCGAGCGCTGGCGCGCGGTGGCAAAGGCCACCAGGGCCAGGAGCACAAGGACGAAGAAAATCGCGGAATTCGTCATATCTGACTGCCCTTTGGTCTGGCGGTCCCTCGCCGGGGCCGCCCCAGACGCCGCTGTCCTTCGGCGCCTTTCAATTCCTGCCCTGCATAGGGCGTTTCATCTACACAAGAGGCAACCGGCCGGTTTGGCCAATTGCCTCTTCACTTCTATATTTTCTGCCGCTTAGTCAAGCTTCAGTTCGTTCAGGTTTGCGGCATCTGCCTCGACCTTCGCACGCTCGTCTTCCGGCAGCGGGATCAGGCCACGGTCAGCCAGGTAGCCAAGGTCGCCCCATGCTTTGTCGCTGGTGAATTCCGACAGGAATTCGCGGATGCCCGGTACCACGCCAATGTGCGCTTTTTTCACATAGAAATACAGCGAGCGGGAAATCGGGTAGGCGCCAGATGCGATGTCGTCGAAAGTCGGCTCAACCGCGGCCATGTCATCATGGGAAATCGGGAAGCCCTGGATAACGTCGGCATTCTGGTCCAGGAAGCTGAAGCCGAACACGCCAATGGCGTTGGTATTGGCTTGCAGCTTCTGAACGATCAGGTTGTCGTTCTCACCGGCTTCGATATAGGCGCCGTCTTCACGCAGGCCGTGGCAGGCCGCCTTGAAAAGCTTGCTGTTGGACTTGGCCATTGCCTTGTTGCCCGAGAAGGTGACGCAGCCGCCTTCGATGGCCAGCTCGTCAAAGGCGTCGCGGGTACCAGAGGTCGGAGGCGGGCCCAGAACTTCGATCTTGCGGTTCGGCAGGTCCGGGTTGACTTCGGCCCAGGTGGTATAGGGGTTATCGATCAGGTTGGCTTCGCCGCCATCTGTGCCCGGTGCCGGAACCTTGGCCGCGAGGGCCAGGTACAGGTCGCGCAGGGTCAGGGTCATCGGCTCTGCATCCTTGGAGGCCGCAACAACGATACCATCAAAGCCGATCTTGACTTCGATAATGCCGTTAACGCCATTCTGGGTGCACTGATCGACTTCGGATTTCTTGATCCGGCGCGATGCGTTCGTGATGTCAGGGTGGCCGGTACCGACGCCGGCGCAGAACAGCTTCAGACCGCCGCCAGTGCCCGTCGATTCTACAATCGGGGTCTTGAAGGATGTGGTGCGGCCGAATTCTTCTGCAACTGCGGTCGAGAAGGGAAATACGGTCGAGGAACCCACGATGCGAATCTGGTCGCGGGACTGGGCGTGTGCGCCCGTTGCGCCAAGAGCGACTGCACCAAGCACTGCCGCAGCCAGAGTGAACTTTTTCATGACGAATATCTCCAACCCTAGAAGGTGTTGTATCTGTTTCTAGAAAGCCCGGCGCGACGGTTTTTCCCGTGTCTCTCCCGGCTGGCCTAGCGATACCGGCGCATTGTTACAGTGTGATGACACGCTTCTGATTGCTTTTATTACAAACAGGTTACAGTTTTGTTTCACTGCTTTCCTGGGCCGAAACACCGGGAATTGGGAGCCGGAAACTGAAGACGGTACCCTTGCCGATCTGGCTTTTGATATCCATCTGGCTGCCGTGGCGCAGAAGGATATGTTTCACGATGGCAAGGCCAAGGCCGGTGCCGCCCATCTTGCGTGAACGGGCCGTGTCGACCCGGTAAAAGCGCTCGGTCAGGCGCGCCAGATGTTCGGGCGCAATGCCGGGGCCTTCGTCCCGGATCGAGATCAGGACATGCCGCCCGCTATGGTGCGGTGTTGCATTGATATGCACAGTCGAATCCCGGTCGGCATATTTGCCGGCATTCGACAACAGGTTCAGGAACACCTGGGTTACCTGATCACTGTCGGCCACCACTTTTTTCACACCTTCCGCGGCGGTGAAGCTGAATTTGATGCCCCGTTCCTCGGCCTGGCCGACAACGGTGCTGACGGCGCTGTTGATATGCTGGCACAGGTCGATGGTGGTGGTGGGCGCCATATGACGGGACATCTCGATACGCGATAGCGACAAAAGGTCGTCGATCAGCCGGACCATGCGTTCTGCTTCGCGTTGCATGATGCCAAGAAATCGTTGATGCGCGGCCGTATCGTCCGCTGCAGGGCCCTGCAAGGTTTCAATGAAACCGATGAGGGATGTCAGCGGGGTTCTGAGCTCGTGGCTTGCGTTTGCCACGAAGTCGGCGCGCATCTGTTCCGTGCGCAAAAGGCTCGTGACCTCATAGAAGAATACCATGGCCTGCGGGCCGGCAGTGCCATCCTCGCTCGCGGGAACGGGGGCCACGGTCACGTCGAAACTGCGCTCGTTCGACGATGTATAGCGGATGGTGGCGTTCTCGGCGGGCTTGCCGGTCAGCACGGCATCAAGGGCCGTCACGAATGCAGACTGGCGCAGGTAGAGGAAGACATCATTGTCGATGATGTCGCTGCCCAGAAGGTCCAGCGCAGCCTGGTTTGCAAAGACCACGGATTGCTGGTCGTCGATCAGCAGGACAGGCGATGGCAGCCGGTTCAGCGTGTTGGCGCGCACGGTCATGGCGCCTTGCTGGCTGGAACGGCGCTGTTCGCGTG
This sequence comes from Alphaproteobacteria bacterium, assembly GCA_006226495.1. GTDB lineage: Bacteria > Pseudomonadota > Alphaproteobacteria > Sphingomonadales > Kordiimonadaceae > Kordiimonas. Next base: position 68,191 of record SBGU01000058.1, on the reverse strand, counting down.
CTGTGGCACGGCGCATCTGCAAGGTTTCCATGCGGCGCTTTATTTCAAGCTGGATCAGAAGCACGGTCGCGACCGTTCCGATGACCAGCGCGGCCATCAGGCTCAACTGGCCGACCGACCACATGAGCGCAAGCACCACAACCACCACAATGATGATTGAGCGTTCGTTCAGAAGGCTCTGATACTCTTTAAAAGGCGCTGACATGCTTCTACCAGATACAGGGAACGCCCAATGCTTAGTCGAGGGCGAAAAGGACACCAAACATTTTTGCCGGATTTAAGAGAATATATATTGCAGTTTCATGACAGGCGCAAAAAATGGCTGTAACAAGCCGCAACCGGTTTTTAAAACAGCATTTTTTGCCAGGTCCTCACAATTAAGTCCCTAGACCGCGCCGGAGATACCCTGTTAAGCTTGCTTTAACAGGGGTCGGCTAAAATCACCAAGGACAAGGTCGGGTGTGGAGACCGGGAATAATATGAACGAGCCGCGTACTACGGACAGGGTATTTTTGGAGAAGCGGCGGCAGCTGCTGAAATTGGGGGCTGCAGGTGTGCCGATGTTGCTGACGATGAAAGCGTCGGCTTCCTCGACCGCGCATTCTGCGCTCGATTGCCAGATCACCATCCCTGAAGGATTGACAATCCTGGTCAGCCTCAATGGCGCGGCCTGGATTTCGACCACCTATGACTATGACGGGCAGGGGCTGACGAGCCAGAAAGTCGCTGCCATGCAGAACCAGTCGCAGTATGTGCTACCGGCGGGTGCTGTGCCCGAACGCTATCGCCCTGACGGCGATTGCCCGGACCCGTGTGAAAACTCGGGGGACGACGACGATGACGACGATAACTGGGCCGCGGCGAAAAAACCGCGCGAAAGTTATCTGGCAAGCCTGCTGGACAGCCTGATGCTCAGCAAACCCGCCAATGCCGACGATCGCTCGACCCAGCTTGCCTATAACTGGGGCAATGACGACGACGATGACGACGATAACGGCTGTTCCACCGGTGGTGACGATGATGACGACGGCAACGGCAACGGCAACGGCAACGGCAACGGCAATGGTAATGGCGGCAACAACGGCAACCATAACGGCTGGGGCAACGACGACGATGACGACGATGGCAACAGCAACTACGACACGTCGGAATGTGAATACAAGATCTTCGTATTCGATAGTCAGGTCCAGTACGCGCCAGGCGATTTCCTGGATTCGAGCGGTAACTGGAGCCTTTCCGGCAAGTTGGGTCTTTACACCATCGTTGCTGCGAAATACGGCCAGTATTATGGCAATTACAACAGTTTCCCGGGTGTATCCTGCCTGTTGTCGATCCTGACCTACCTGAACAACCACTAGGGCCAGGCCATGCCGGCGGGGCCGAACAGCGATACGTGGCGATGGCGGGCAAATGCCCGCCATTATCGTACCCATGTCCTGGGCGATGTGACCTACGTCTATTGCCACCTTTCAGGCGAAACCCACATGCTGAACCTGGTGTCGATGGCTATGCTCGACCTGCTGGTGCAACGCCCTTACAGCCTGGCCGAACTTGCAGACGCATTCCCCGCCTGTCTGGATGTGCCGGTGGCAGAGTGCCCGCCCGCCGTGGTCGCACGTCTGTTCGGCGAGCTTGACGATGTCGGGCTCGTGGAACGGGTCAGTGGGGCCTGAGGCCATGAAACGCCTTGCCGACCATGCCGTGCGTGATGTTGCAGCCGCACTTGCACGTGGGCACCTGGTCCTGCATCTGGGGCCTTTTGCCCTGGCGCTGCGTACCGACAATGCGGCAGCGCGCGACTTTCTCGTGTCCATGTATGCCAACTGCCCGGTCAGCCTTGACCAGGACACCATGGCCGATTTTTCCCTGCATGTACGCCCGCCCAATCTTTTGCGGCGTTTTGTGCGGCGCCAGGTGATGCCGGACCCCGGTTTCTATTTTCCTTCCGTGCCGCTGCCGCCCCGCATGGGGCCGCTTGCGCTCGAGATGGGCATGAACATGGCGGTTGCGTTGCAATGTTTCCGATTTGCCATCTATCATGCCGCCGTGGTTGCGGACGAGACGGGCGCCATCGTCATTTCCGCCAATTCGGGTGGTGGCAAAAGCACGCTTGCGGCGGCCCTGATGCAGGAAAATTTTCGCCTGCTGTCGGACGAATTTGCCATCATGCAGCCCGGCGAACCTTTGTTGCTGCCATACCCGCGCCCCGTGTCGCTGAAGAACGCCTCGGTCGATATCGTGCGCGCTTTTGCGGGCAACGATGCCATGAGTGGTGTGCTGCACGGCACGCCCAAGGGTACCATCGGGTACCGCCGCGCGCGCAAAAGCGACATCGCCGCCATGCACAGACCTGCACGCGGACGCCTGCTTCTGTTCCCGACCTTCATGGAAGGCGCGAAGGCTGAGGTGAAACCGGTTGAAGCCGGCGATGCGGTGATGCGTTTCATCGCCGGTTCGCCCAACTATCATGTGCTGGGGGAAGCCGCCTACACCAGCCTGATGGCTTTTGCCGATAGTATCAGGGCATATGACATTACCTATGGCAACACAGCCGACAGTGTGGCGCTGGTGCGGGAACTGTGGACACAGGGAGGTGCGGCATGAGCCGGGCATTTCTCCGGTCTGCCGTCGGACTTGCGCCATTGCCGCCGCGCGGCGCCGACCTTGTTGCCTTCATCGCCTGGGGCCGGCGCCACCATATTCTTGGCCAGTTGGCCACGGTCTGGGAACAGGAAAGCGCCGGCAAGCTGGCTGATGTGCTGGCGAACGCGCGCATTTTTGCGGGGCATGACCGGCGCATGCTGTCTTACGAGATGAACCGCATCGCCCGCGCGCTGATGGGTACAGACATCCGGCCTGTGCTTCTGAAGGGCGGGGCCTATGTTGCCAAGGCGCTGACCGCGGGCGAGGGCCGGCGGGTCAGCGATATTGATATCCTGGTACCTGAAGCCGACCTGAAAGCAGTCGAAGCAGCGCTGCTGGCGGCGGGCTGGAAACCCGAGGTCTCGACCGCCGGGGCCTATGACCAGCACTATTACCGGGACTGGATGCATGAATTGCCGCCGCTCCGGCACGCGCGGCGCCGTACATTGATCGATGTGCACCACCGGCTGACACCGCGCACCGCGTGCCTGCAGGTGGACCATGGCGCCATGCTGTCGGCGGCGCGTCCGGCGGGAGACGGCAGCCTGCAGGTGTTCGGCCCCATGGACCGGTTCATCCATTCGGCGGTGCATATATTCGCAGACGGCACGTTCGACACGCCGGCCCGCAGCCTGATTGAGCTTTATTATCTGTTTGCCGACCTGGATGATGCCGATCAGGTGTCCCTGCGCGACCGGGCGCGCGAGGTTGGTGCGCTTTGGCCGGTCGACCATGCGCTGTGGGCGGTTGCGACCCTGTTTGGCAGCCGCAGGGCCGCTGCGCTCAGGGGCAAAAACCGCCTGTCGCGCCTTCGTGCTCTGCCGGTCAGGCTGGCGGTCGCCGGCAAGCTCAGGGAAGGGGCGTGGGCGCGCCTGGCAGATGTGCTTCTGTACCCGCGCAGCCATTGGCTGCGCATGCCTGTGGGCATGCTTGTCAAACACCTGCTGCAAAAAAGCCGGCGGATGATCAGCCCAAAATCAGCGGTCGCAGGTCTGCCAGGTCGTGAATAAGCGCGTCCGCGCCCAGGTCTGCCGCTGGCACGGTTGAATAGCCGAAGCTGACCGCGACACAGGGCACGCCGGCATCTTTGGCGGCATTCACATCGGTTGCGCTGTCGCCCACCATCAGGATCGCGCCGTCGTCTGGCAGCAGGGCCGCCGTTTCATGGATGTGCCGTCCGTCCGGTTTCTTGAACGCAAAACTGTCGCCACCTGTGACGGCACCGAACAGATCGCGGGCATCAAGCGCTGCCAGCAACTGGTTCGCCAGCCCGACCGGCTTGTTGGTGCAGACCGCCACGGCGCAGCCGCCCGCTTTCAACTCGGCCACCATTTCGCGCACGCCGGGGAAAAACACCGTGTGGTCGGCAATATGGGCGCTGTAATAGTCCAGGAACACCGGCAGCAGGGATTTGACATCATGGTCGCCGACGCCGCCGGTCGCATTCAGGCCCAGTTCCATCAGCCGCAGCGCACCAAAACCGACCATATGGCGCACCTGTTCGAGCGTGACCGGATCGCGCCCCACATGGGCCAGCACATGGTTGGTGGCCTGCCACAGGTCGGGCGCGGATTCGACAAGCGTGCCATCAAGGTCGAAAATGATTTTCCGGGCGGGGAAACGGGGCATGAAAGACTTGCTCACAGTTATTGAAAAAAGCTTTTTGGGCAAAGTGCCATCTGGACCCTATAATAAAAGGGTAGGCGGCCCTCCGTAAGGTGGCCTGAAGCTACAGGTTAGAAATGGTGTGAGGCAAGGCTTTTCAATGCCTGATATAGGGCTGGAAATCGCCGTTTTTTGCCGAAATGCCTTGCACGGGCCTTCGGGCCATGATTTATAGGCGTTTCGGAAATTGCGCAAATGAATGCATTTCTGAAATATTGTTACATGTGAAAGTAAAAGCCGAGGACAGGTGATGAGTGAATGGCGCCCCGATAGCTGGAGAACACGGCCCGTAATACAGGTGCCCGAGTATCCGGACGCAGATGCGGTAAAACGTGTGGAAGAGGAGCTTTCGAGCTATCCGCCGCTCGTGTTTGCCGGTGAGGCCCGCAACCTGAAGAAACAGCTTGCGCTGGTGGCGGAAGGCAAGGCCTTCCTGCTGCAGGGCGGCGACTGTGCCGAGAGCTTTGCCGAATTTCACCCGAACAACATCCGCGACACGTTCCGCGTATTGCTGCAGATGGCGGTGGTGCTGACCTTTGCGGCCAGTTGCCCGGTGGTGAAGGTTGGCCGGCTGGCCGGTCAGTTCGCCAAGCCGCGCTCGTCCGACACCGAAACCATCGATGGCGTGTCGCTGCCCAGCTACCGCGGCGACATCATCAACGGCCCGGCGTTCGACGAAGCCTCGCGTGTGCCTGATCCCGCGCGCATGCTGAAGGCCTTCAGCCAGTCGGCCGCGACCCTGAACCTGTTGCGCGCCTTCGCGCAGGGTGGGTACGCGAACCTCGTGTCCGTGCACCGCTGGAACCTCGATTTCGTAAGCCAGAGCGCCGCCGGCGAACGCTACCGCGAACTGGCGGACCGGATCGGCGAGGCGCTTTCCTTCATGGAAGCCTGCGGCATCAACCCGAACAGCGTGCAACAGTTGCAGGGCACCGATTTCTATACCTCGCACGAAGCGCTGCTCTTGGGTTACGAGCAGGCGCTCACCCGCATCGACAGCACCTCGGGCGCCTGGTACGACACGTCGGCCCACATGCTGTGGTGCGGCGACCGCACGCGCCAGCCGGACGGCGCCCATATCGAATTCCTGCGCGGTATCGCCAACCCGGTTGCCTGCAAGGTGGGTCCGTCGACCAAGCCGGACGACCTGATGCGCCTCATGGACACCCTGAACCCCAAAAACGAGGCAGGGCGCCTGACCCTGATCACCCGTTTTGGCGCCGACAAGGTTGAAGAACATCTGCCGAAGTTCCTGCGCCTCGTGAAATCCGAAGGCCGCAAGGTTGTCTGGTCGTGCGACCCGATGCACGGCAACACCCAGACCTCGTCCCTCGGCCTCAAGACCCGCCCGTTTGACCGGGTGCTGAAGGAAGTGAAGCAGGTGTTTGCCTGCCACCGGGGCGAAGGCACCTATGCGGGCGGCATTCACCTCGAGCTTACGGGCCAGAATGTCACCGAATGCATCGGCGGCGCCGTCGCGATCACGGAAGAGGGGCTTTCAAGCCGCTACCACACCCACTGCGACCCGCGCCTGAACGCCAGCCAGTCCATCGAACTCGCCTTCCAGCTTGCCGAAGCCCTGAAGGAAGAACGCGAAGCCTTGGCGGCAGAAGCCGCGGCGTAAAGCGGGCAACAGTTACAAAGCGTTAGAAGCGGCGCCGCCTTTCACAGGCGGCGCCGTTTTTTGTCAGTCGCGGCTGTCGAACGCGAGCCGGAGGGCGAGGCCGGCGAAGATGGTGGCGAGGAAATAGCGCGGGCCCTTGCTGCCCGTACCCTTGCCGGCAAGCCGGCGATAGAGGTGGCTGCTCGACAGGATAATCGCGCCATTGACCACGAGGCCGACCACATTGAGGATCGTGGCCAGCACAAGGGCCTGCAGGACCACAGAACCGGCTTCAGGCAGCAGGAACTGCGGCAGCAGGGCCAGCATGAACAGCGCCACCTTGGGGTTCAGCAGGTTGGTCAGAAGTCCCTGGCTGAAGATGCGGCGTTTTCGGATGCGGGCGACCGGTGCTTGAGCCTCGCCCGTCGTATCGTTCGAGCGCAGAGTTTGCCACGCGAGATACAGGAGATAAGCCGCACCCGCGATGCGCACCACATCATAGGCGACCGGTACCAGCACAAACAGTTGCGCGAGGCCGAAGGCCACCAGAAGCGCGTGGCAATAACAGCCGGCGGCAATGCCGGCGTAGGTCAGGAAACCTGCAGCCTTGCCCTGGCTGACACTGCGGGACGCAATCAGCAGCATGTCAGGCCCGGGCATGATGGTCAGGCCCACGCAGGCGGCGAAAAACAGCATCAATGTGGAAAAATCCGGCATATCTTGATCCTTGAAAGAAAGGTTTGAAACCTGGCCGGGATTTTCTTTTATCAGGTCGCGCCGTTCCCACAAGCGACATTCCTGCAGCCGACGGATTAGTTGGGCTTGTCCGGCTTCCGGAAGCAGGGTAAAAGCGCGGGCTATGAGCGACAAACTTTCCATATATCTGGCACAGTTCAACCCCACGGTTGGTGCGGTGCAGGCGAATGCGGAACGCATTGCCGGGCTTTATGCGCACGGCATGGCGGCGGGCGCCGACCTGGTGCTGACACCCGAGCTTTCAGTTTCCGGTTATCCGCCCGAAGACCTGGTGCTGAAACCCTATTTTGTGCGCACCGTCGCGCAGGCCATCGAGGCCCTGGCCGACATCACGTCGGACGACGGCGCGCCGGGCCTGATCGTCGGCGCGCCCTGGGTGCAGGAAGGCCGGCTGTATAATGCCGCGCTGTTGCTGGATGGCGGTCGCATCGCGGCGGTCAGGCTGAAGCACGAATTGCCCAACTATGGTGTGTTCGACGAAAAGCGTGTGTTCGACGCCGGTCCTTTGCCGCAACCGATCGAGTTCCGGGGCGTGAAGCTGGGGGTCATGATCTGCGAAGACATGTGGTTCCCCTCAGTTGCCAACCATTTGGCGGACCGCGGTGCCGAAATTCTGCTGGTGCCCACCTGCAGCCCCTATGAGCAGGACAAGGCGCCAGAGCGCCAGAAACATGCCCGGGCCCGGGTCAAGGACACCGGCCTGCCGCTGGTGTTCTGCAACCAGGTTTGCGGGCAGGACGAACTGGTGTTCGATGGCGCCAGTTATGTCATGGCGGCTGACGGGAAGGTGCCGGTGCAGATGGATGCCTGGCGCGAGCAGGGCCTTCTGACCCGCTGGAGCCGGGGCGATGACTGGTTTGTGTGCGATACCCGCCATCAGGGTTACCAGCCAGACGAACTGGAAACCATGTACCAGGCCATGATGCTTGGTCTTCGCGATTATGTGCAAAAGAATCGATTCCCCGGGGTGATTCTCGGCCTGTCCGGCGGCATCGACAGTGCGCTGTCGGCGGCGGTGGCTGTCGATGCCTTGGGCGCCGACAAGGTTCACTGCGTGATGATGCCGTCCGTCTATACCTCCGGCGAAAGCCTGGGCGACGCGGAAGAGTGCGCCAAGGCGCTGGGCGTGCGATACGATATTGTCAGCATCCGCGAGGGCGTGGATGCCTTTGACGGCATGCTGGATGCCCTGTTCGAAGGGGCCGAAAAAGACACGACGGAGGAAAACATCCAGTCGCGCTTGCGCGGCGTGTTGTTGATGGCGCTGTCGAACAAGTTCGGCAAGATGGTGCTCACCACCGGCAACAAGTCCGAGATGTCGGTAGGCTATGCCACCCTGTACGGCGACATGTGCGGTGGCTACAGCGTGTTGAAGGATGTCTACAAAACAGACGTGTTCAAGCTGTCGCGCTGGCGCAACGAACACAAGCCCGTGGGCGCCTTGGGCCCCGACGGTATTGTGATGCCGGATAACGTGATCTCGAAGCCGCCGACTGCGGAACTGCGCCCAGACCAGAAGGACGAAGACAGCCTGCCGCCCTATGATGCGCTGGATGACATGCTGCGCTGTCTGGTCGACGAAGAAATGTCGGTCGCCGATATTGTCGCGCGCGGGCACGATGCATCAACGGTTGCAAGGATCGAGCACCTGCTGTACATCGCCGAATACAAGCGGCGCCAGGCGCCGCCGGGTGTGAAGATCACTCGCAAGAATTTTGGCCGCGACCGGCGCTATCCCATCACCAACGGGTTCCGCAGCGCGCGCAGGGACAGCTAGGGCTGCCACCATTAACTTACTGCCATCACAGGCAAAATAACTGACTGGATAAAAGACAATGACTGTCAAGGTTCGCTTCGCCCCGTCGCCCACCGGCAAATTGCATCTGGGCAACATCCGCGCCGCCCTCGTGAACTGGATGTTCGCGCGGCAGCAGGGTGGCACCTTCTTCCTGCGGATCGACGATACCGACACCGAACGGTCGACAGTCGAAAACGAAGACGCCATCAAGGCCGATCTGACCTGGCTTGGCCTGCTGTGGGACGAAACCTTCCGCCAGTCCGACCGGTTCGCGCGCTATGACGCCGTTGTCGAGAAGCTGAAGGCCGATGGCCGGCTCTATGCCTGTTATGAAACCGCCGACGAACTGGAGATGAAACGCAAGATCCAGCTCGGTCGCGGCAAACCGCCGGTGTATGACCGCGCCGCCCTCAGCCTCACCGACGCCGAAAAGGCCGCGTTCGAGGCCGAAGGCCGCCGGCCGCACTGGCGTTTCCGGCTCGAGACCCCGGGCCGGGTTGATTGGACGGACCTGATCCGCGGTGATGTTTCCATCGATCTCGAATCACTGTCCGACCCGATTCTGATTCGCGAAGACGGCTCCTATCTCTATACCCTGCCGAGCGTGGTGGACGATGTCGATTACGGCATTACCCACATTGTGCGCGGCGAGGACCATGTGACCAACTCGGCCGTGCAGGTGCAGATTTTTGAAGCCCTTGGCGGCACCGTGCCGCAGATGGCGCACTTTGCGCTCCTGACCGGCAAGGGCGGCGAAGGCCTGTCCAAACGCTACGGCGCCATGTCGATCGGCGAATATCGCGATGAAGCCGGCCTTGAGCCCATGGCCATCGTGTCGCTCTTGGCCCGCGTGGGTACCAGCGAGGCCATCGAGCCGTTTGCTGAAGCCCAGCCGCTGATTGATGCGTTCGATTTTGGCAAGTTCGGCCGCGCAACCGCGAAGCTGGACCCCGCAGACCTTGAGCACCTGAACGCCAAGATCCTGCACATGACACCCTACGCCGTCGTTGCCGACCGGCTTGACGGTGTTGATGAAGCCATGTGGGAAACGGTGAAGCCGAACCTGAACAAGCTGGCGGATATTCGCGAATGGCTGGCCATCATCAACGGCCCCGTGACCCCGATCATCGAAGACGCGGCCCATATGGCCAAATGTGCGGAACTGCTGCCGGCGGGCGCGTTGACCGCCGATAGCTGGAAAGCCTGGACCGATGTCATCAAGGCCGAAACCGGCGTCAAGGGCAGGGGGCTGTTCATGCCGCTCCGTCAGGCGCTGACCGGGCAGGACCATGGCCCAGACATGGCGGCCCTGTTGCCCTTCATCGGCCGCGACAAGGTACTGGCACGGCTTGAAGGCAAGGCGGCATGACCGGCATCCAGCTTTACAACACGCTTGCGCGCGCCAAGCAGGCGTTTGAACCGCAGGACCCGAAGAATGTCCGCATGTATGTGTGCGGGCCGACGGTTTATGACTATGCGCACATCGGCAATGCCCGTCCGGTGATCGTGTTCGATACGCTGTTTCGCCTGTTGCGCCATGTGTATGGCGAAGCGCATGTGACCTATGCCCGCAATATCACCGATATTGACGACAAGATCATGAAGCGCGCGGCGGATGAGGGTGTCAGCATCAAGACCATCAGCGAACGCTATGCCCGTGTCTATAATGAGGACATGGGCACGCTGGGTGCCCTGCAGCCGACCATCCAGCCGAAGGCGACCGAACATCTGTCGGAAATGATCCGCATGATGCAGACCCTGATCGCCAAGGGCCATGCCTATGAAGCCGAAGGCCATGTGCTGTTCAATGTGCCGTCCATGGAAAATTATGGCCGCCTGTCCGGCCATTCGCGTGACGAACTGATCGCCGGCGCGCGGGTTGATGTGGCGCCCTTCAAGAAGGACCCGGCGGATTTTGTGCTCTGGAAACCGTCGACCGACGAACAGCCGGGCTGGAACAGCCCCTGGGGCCGTGGCCGGCCGGGTTGGCACCTTGAATGTTCCTGCATGATCGAGAAACATCTGGGCGAAACCATCGACATTCATGGTGGTGGCCAGGACCTGATTTTCCCGCACCATGAAAACGAGATCGCGCAAAGCGAATGCACCCACGGCGCCCAGTTTGTGCGCTACTGGATGCACAATGGCTACCTGACCGTGGACGGCGAGAAAATGTCCAAGTCGCTGGGCAATTTCCATACCGTGCACGACCTGATTGCCGACCATCCGGGCGAGGCGCTGCGCCTCAGCCTTCTGACCGCGCATTACCGCCAGCCGATCGACTTTTCGCTGGCGAACGTTTCGGAACAGAAACGGCGTCTCGACCGCTGGTACAGGCTGACGGAAAGTGTTGCATCTGCAACAGAAGTGCCGGCCAGTGTGATCGAGGCTTTGGCCGACGATCTGAACACACCGCGCGCCATCGCCGCCCTTGACGCGCTGGCGACAAAGGAGACCGCGGCCGACTTGAAAGCCGGCGCCCAGTTCATGGGTTTCCTGACCATGGCGGCCGACAAATGGTTCCAGGGTGACGCGGCAGATGGTGACGACGCCGCAGAGATCGAAGCCATGATCGCGGCCCGCAAGGCAGCCCGTGCCAACAAGGACTTTGCGGAATCGGACCGTATCCGCGATGCGCTTCTGGCCAAGGGGATCGTGCTTGAGGACAGCGCCGGCGGCACCACCTGGCGGCGGGCGGACTGATCCCATGAGCGCGACGTTGATACAGCCCGCCATCATCCTGGTGCGGCCGCAGCTTGGCGAGAATATCGGCAAGGCGGCGCGCGCGATGCTGAACTTCGGCCTGACCGACATGCGTCTGGTGGCGCCGCGGGACGGCTGGCCGAACCCGGCGGCGGGTCCCGCCGCGTCGGGCGCCGACCGCGTGCTGGATGAGGCGAAGGTGTTCGACACTGTGGAAGAGGCCGTGGCCAATTGCCACAATGTCTATGCCACCACGGTCCGGAACCGCGACATGCCGAAACCGGTGGTCACGCCGCGCGAGGCATCTGCCCAGATGCATGACCAGATTGCCGCGGGCCGCCGCCCGGGTATCCTGTTCGGACCCGAGCGGTCGGGCCTGACCAATGATGATGTCGCGCTGGCCGACACCATCCTGACCGTGCCGGTGAACCCGGACTTCGGCAGCCTGAACCTGGCGCAGGCTGTGATCCTGACCGCCTACGAATTCCATCACCGTACCGATGTGACGCCCGCGTACCAGCCGTCGCACCCGGAAGGTGTTGCCAGCAAGGAAGAGCTCCTTGGCCTGATGCAACATATGGAAACCGAGCTTGGCAAGCGTGGTTTTTTCCGCAGCGAAGAACGGCGCGAAACCCAGGTGCGCACCATCCGCAACTTGTTGCAGAATGCCAACCTGTCCGCCCAGGAAGTGCGCACCCTGCGTGGCATCGTGAAATCGCTGACCCGCGATCCGTTTGAGCGCTAGGTCTGGCGGCCCGCCGTTCATCCGCCGTACAGCGGCTTCCGTTTTTAATGCGGCTTGGCTAGACTGCGGCCAGGACAAAGATGGGAGGCCCTATGTCGATCCTTGGTGTTATATCTGTTGTTGCGGCGCTCATGCAGGGGCTCGACAGCACCGGCACGGCCATCGCGCGTCCGATCGGCGAGGCGCACAAGGACCCGACGAGCGGCAACTATTACCAGATTTTCGAATTCTATGGCCCGCGGCCCTACACCTGGCGGCATGCGCGCCGCATGGTGCGGGGTTATATCTACGAGGGCATGGAAGGCCAACTGGCATCGGTCAAGGAACTGTCGACCCATTATTTCCTGCTGCTGCAATTTCCCAAGATGCGGGAGATGCCGACCTGGATCGGCCTAAGCGCCCAGTGCAATGAAACCGCAGAGCTGACCTGGCAGGACGGCAGCAGCCTTGCTGACCAGAGCTTCCGGGCCTGGGGTGCCGACGCGCAGGCGACCATCAGCCGCTATTGCCGCGCCCACAAGCTGAGCGGCGACACCATTCCCATCTATTACAAACCCGACCAGTTCGGCGTGCGCTGGGAAGCCGGCAACGAAGGCACCGACCTCCAGTATATGGTGGTCGAATTCTCGAAGCATGACGAAGCCGACAAGAAAGATGCGCCGACCGGCCAGTAGGCGCGCGGCCTAGCCCTGCAGCAATTTTGCCGCTTCAGGCGCAAAATAGGTCAGCACACCATCGGCACCGGCCCGTTTGAACGACAGCAGGGATTCCAGCATCACCGTATTGCGGTCCAGCCAGCCATTCTGGGCGGCAGCCACCAGCATCGCATATTCGCCGGATACCTGATAGGCATAGGTCGGCACGCCAAAGCGGTCTTTCACCTCGCGGATCACGTCCAGATAGGGCATGCCGGGCTTCACCATCACGCTGTCTGCCCCTTCATTGATATCCATCTCGACCTCGCGCAGGGCTTCAAGCCGGTTGGCTGGGTCCATCTGGTAGGTTTTTTTGTCGCCCTTCAGCACACCTGTGCTGCCGACGGCGTCGCGGAACGGGCCGTAGAAGCCCGACGCATATTTGGCGCTGTAGGCCATGATCTGCACATGGGCATAACCGGCCTTGTCCAGTTCCTGCCGGATGGCACCGATGCGGCCGTCCATCATGTCGGAGGGTGCCACAATATCGGCACCGGCGAGTGCCTGCACCACGGCTTGCTGTACGAGCACACCGACCGTTTCATCGTTCAGCACCTTGCCGTCTTCCACAAGGCCATCCTGCCCGTGGCTGGTATAGGGGTCGAGCGCGACATCAGCCAGCAGGCCGATATCCGGCACCGCATCCTTGATGGCCCTGAGGGCCCGGTTCATCAGATTGTCGACATTCAGGGCCTCGTCGCCCCGTTCCGACCTGAGGGCGGGCGGGGTATAGGGGAACAGTGCAAGGCAGGGGATGCCAAGCGCCTGGGCTTCTTTGGCCGCCTTCACCGCAAGGTCGACCGACATGCGCTCGACACCGGGCATCGACGCAATCGCCTCACGCTCGCCTTCACCCTCGCGCACAAAAATCGGCCAGATCAGATCGTTCGGCGTTACATGATTTTCGCGGACCATGCGGCGCGACCAGTCGGTTGCACGGGGGCGGCGCAGGCGAGTATTGGGGAAGGACGTGTTTGTCATGGCGGTCTGCTCTCAAAAATTTTGCCCGAACCGTAAACAAAGCATGGCATACTGTCATCAACTGTCGCAAATTTGCGTGCAATTTTTAGCGAATTTTATCATTAACAATGCGTTAAAAGTTATGGAACACATTGGGTTTTGAACGATTCGACGAAAATTCGTCTCTAAATCAGGCAGGTAAAAAATGAGCGGCTACGACTTCAACGATCCCAAGTTCCTTTTCCTGGACATCCTGTCCCTGGTGGAACGCCTTCACCGCCGGCTTCTGGACGTTCTCAAGAACCATCTGGAACATATCGGCAAAAATGACCTGAACCCAGTGCAGGCGCTGTTGCTGCACAACGTGGCCGACCATGAAATGACGGCGGGTGAGTTGAAGACCCGTGGTTATTACCAGGGCTCCAACGTTTCCTATAACCTGAAGAAACTGGTTGAGATGGGCTATCTGCGCCACGAACGGTCGGATTATGACCGCCGCGCCGTGCGCATTTCGCTGACCGACAAGGGTTATGAAATCCGCGACCTTATCGACGCGCTATACGAGCGCCAGCTTGAAGAACTGATGCATGACGACTTGGTGTCGCATGACGAACTGAAGCACCTGCGCAAGAACCTCCGGAACCTGGAGCGTTACTGGTCGGACAAACTTCATTTCGGTCTTTGACTTTAGGCAAGAATCCATTAATCGAGTTCGTCTATAACTGCATGCGACATTTTCGCCGCTTTACGCCAATCCCGGCATTGCGTTAAGTAGGGCACGCCGTTAAAATCCGGCGGTAACACAGCAGACGGAAGACGTGATGGATTACGAGAAGATTTTCGCTGACGCGATCGAAGAAATCCGCAAGGAAGGCCGCTACCGGGTCTTTGCTGATATTTCGCGCGAGCGCGGCAACTTCCCACGTGCGATGCGGCACGACGCGGGCGACAACGCCCGTTCGATCACCGTCTGGTGTTCCAACGACTATCTGGGCATGGGCCAGCACCCGAAGGTGCTGGAAGCCATGCACAAGGCGCTTGATGAAACCGGCGCCGGCGCCGGCGGTACCCGCAACATTGCGGGCAACAACCATTATCACGTGCTTCTGGAACAGGAACTGGCCGACCTGCATGGCAAGGAAGCCGCGCTCCTGTTCACGTCAGGTTACATCTCGAACGAGGCGACCCTGTCGACCGTTGCGAAGCTGCTGCCGGGCTGCATCATTTTCTCCGACGCCATGAACCATGCGTCGATGATCCAGGGCATCCGCAACAGCGGCGCCCGCAAACATATCTTCCGCCATAACGACCTGGCGCATCTTGAAGAGCTTCTGGCTGCGGCCGACCCGGCTGCACCGAAGATCATCGCCTTTGAGTCCGTCTATTCCATGGACGGCGATATTGCGCCCATTGGTGCCATCTGCGACCTGGCCGATAAATATGGCGCCATGACCTACCTGGACGAAGTTCATGCTGTCGGTCTCTACGGCGCGCATGGCGGCGGTGTGTCCGAACGCGATGCCGTTGCGCATCGCCTGACCATCATCGAAGGTACGCTTGGCAAGGCCTTTGGCGTGATGGGCGGCTATATTGCATCGTCCAAGATGCTGATCGATGTGGTGCGCAGCTATGCGTCCGGCTTCATCTTCACGACAGCGCTGAGCCCGGTTCTGGCGGCTGGAACGCTCGCCAGCGTGCGCCACCTGAAACAAAGCAATGCCGAGCGCGAAAGGCACCAGGAACGGGCTGCTGCCCTGAAGGCCCGCCTGCGGGCAGCCAACCTGCCGGTCATGGACTCCGAAAGCCATATCGTACCGGTGTTCATTGGTGACCCCGTCCTGTGCAAGGACGTGTCGGACCTGCTGCTGAACGAATATGGCATCTATGTCCAGCCGATCAATTACCCGACCGTGCCGCGCGGCACAGAGCGCCTGCGTTTCACGCCGGGTCCGCTGCATGACGATACGGTCATGGATGCCCTCGTGGATGCCCTGACCGATGTGTGGTCGCGGCTCGCACTCAAGCGCGCGGTTGGCTGACCGCTCTGAAGGGCCGAAATGGCTGAAGAACGTAACGGTGTCATTTTCGAATTCATTCCGATCGGAAACTCGGTCCGGGTAAGTGCTGTCTGCACGCGCACGGGCCGTGAGGTCAGTATCGTGGGCGACCGGCGCACAAGCCAGCGCGATCTTGAAGCCGTTGCGCTGCGCAAGCTCCGATACGTAATGAACCGCGATGCAGAAAAACAGGCTGGAAATCAAAAAGGGCTGATCATCTGAATGATCAGCCCTTTTTGATCAGCAGGGCCGCATGCGGCCCGCGTCCTGACGTTCAGCGCTTTTTACCGAGGCCGATTTTCTTCGCGAAAGCCGAACGGCGTGCGGCATAGCTGGGGGCCACCATCGGATAGTCGGCGGGCAGGCCCCACTTGGCACGATATTCGTCCGGGCTCATGTCGTAGCGCGACCTGAGGTAGCGTTTCAGCATCTTCAGCTTTTTACCGTCCTCGAGGCAGATAATATAGTCGTTGCTGTAGGACTTCTTGATCGGAACGGCCGGGGTAGGCTGGCTTGCGGCGGGCTTCTGCTCCAGGCCGAGGTCGGCAAGGGTCGCATAAACGGTCTTGATAACGTCAGGAAGCTCACCGGACGACACCGTATTGTTACTGACGTATGCGGTCACAATCTCGGCAGCCAGCCCGAGCATGGTATCATCGATAGTAGTGGTATCGCCTGACATTAATTCTTAACTCCGATATCTTGGATCATTAGGTCCGGTTATTTGCAGCATTTCAATGCCAATTTCAACAGCAAATAGTTGTGGAACGCAATTTTAATTATTAATAAATTGTTAATAATTGCAAAGACCAAGTAATCACCTTTCTTTTCTGTGGCTTTACTGAAATCTAGATGTTGGGCATCGTCCAGCTTGGGTTTGCCGGGGGAGTATGCTAAGGAGGCGCCATGAAACCGGCGGGCTGCGCGGGATGATGCGGGTAACGGTAAAACCCGGTTGCAGGCCTGTCGCCAATGCCGCCACCCACTGTGCAGAATGAGGCCCCATCATGACCGCTGAAACCATCGCCGTTGCAAGCGACCACGCAGGCTACGACCTGAAAGAATATATTAAACAAGAACTTGAAGGGCTTGGCTTTGGTGTGCTCGATCTTGGTACCCATGGCCCGGACTCGGTTGACTATCCCGATTATGGGCTCGCCATGGGCGATGCGATTGCCGGTGGCAAAGTGAAGCGTGGTATCGTGGTCTGTGGTTCGGGCATCGGCATTTCGATCGCAGCCAACAGGAACCCGGCTGTGCGCGCGGCCCTGTGCCAAAGCGGCCTGATGGCCAAACTGTCGCGCCAGCATAATGATGCCAATGTGCTCGCGCTTGGCGCGCGCCTTATCGGCCCTGAAGTTGCAAAGGACTGCCTCGACAATTTTCTGAATACAGACTTTGAAGGTGGCCGCCATCAAAGGCGGGTCGACAAACTCGGCGCCACCGACTAAACCAAGCCAACGTCCGCATCCATCATCCATTGTGCCGAGGGGTTATCGCCAATGACCAACTTCACCCAACCGGGCTTCTTCACCGCAAGCCTCGCTGAAACCGATCCCGAATTGCTCGCGTCCCTGACCGGGGAACTGAAGCGCCAGCAGGACCAGATCGAACTGATCGCGTCGGAAAATATCGTCAGCCGTGCTGTGCTTGAAGCCCAGGGCTCCGTGCTCACCAACAAATATGCCGAAGGCTATGCCGGTCGCCGCTATTACCAGGGCTGCCACCATGTCGATATTGCGGAAAGCCTGGCCATCGAACGCGCGAAGGAACTGTTTGGCGCCGGTTTCGTGAATGTGCAGCCGCATTCGGGCGCGCAGGCCAACGGCGCGGTGATGTTGGCGCTGTGCAAGCCCGGCGATACCATCATGGGCATGTCGCTCGATGCCGGTGGTCACCTGACCCACGGTGCGGCGCCTGCGCTTTCGGGCAAATGGTTCAATGCTGTTCAATATGGCGTGCGCCGTGAAGATGCCCTCATTGATTATGACCAGGTTGCCGAAATGGCGCTTGAGCATAAACCGGCGATCATCATTGCCGGCGGTTCGGCTTATCCCCGTGTCATCGACTTTGCCCGCTTCCGTGAAATCGCAGACAGCGTCGGTGCCTACCTGATGGTCGATATGGCGCACTTTGCCGGGCTCGTGGCCGGTGGCGCACACCCGAACCCGCTCGAGCATGCCGACGTGGTGACCACCACCACCCACAAGACCCTGCGTGGTCCGCGCGGTGGCATGATCCTGACCAACCGGGAAGATGTGTCGAAGAAAATCAACTCGGCCGTATTCCCGGGCCTGCAGGGCGGTCCGCTCATGCATGTGATCGCCGCCAAGGCCGTTGCCTTCGGTGAGGCGCTGCGCCCCGAATTCAAGGGCTATGCCGTACAGGTTATTGAAAACGCCAAGGTGCTGGCGGCCCGCCTCAAGGAAAAAGGCTTCGACATTGTCTCGGGCGGTACCGACACCCATGTGGTGCTGGTGGACTTGCGGCCCAAGGGGCTGACCGGCAAGGCGGCTGATGAGGCGCTTGAACGCGCGCAGATGACCTGCAACAAGAACGGTGTGCCGTTCGACCCCGAAAAGCCTTTCATCACGTCCGGCATTCGCCTGGGCACGCCGGCGGGCACCACCCGCGGCTTCGGCACTGCGGAATTTACCCAGATCGCGGACATGATCACCGAAGTGCTGGACGGCCTTGCCGCCAACCCGGAAAACAACGAAGCCGCAGAAGCCAGCGTGCGCGCAAAAGTCGCCTCGCTCTGTGAACGCTTCCCCATCTATAGTGAATTGGGCTAAGCTGGCCCCGAAATCTGGATGCAGCCGTTCGCGGCTGTATCCCGGTCGCAAATTCCAGGGGGTTTAAAAGGGGGCGATATGCGCTGTCCGTTTTGTCAGAACGACGACACACAGGTTAAAGACTCACGTCCGACCGACGACAAGTCGGCCATCCGCCGCCGCCGTTTCTGCCCGGCCTGTGGCGCGCGTTTCACCACTTTCGAACGGGTCCAGTTGCGCGAACTGACCGTGGTCAAGAAAACCGGCCGCAGGGTTCCGTTCGAGCGCGAAAAGCTTGAACGCTCCCTTGATATCGCGCTCAGGAAACGCGCGGTCGACCCTGAGCGTGTCGAACGCATGATCAACGGTATCGTGCGGCGGCTGGAATCGATGGGCGAAAGCGACATTCAGTCTGACCAGATTGGCAAGCTGGTGATGGAAGGCCTCGAAAGCCTCGATCAGGTGGCCTATGTCCGCTATGCATCCGTCTACCGCAACTTCCGCGAAGCGTCCGACTTTGAAAAATTCCTCGGCAAGATGGGCGGCGCGGAAGAAGAATTCCACGACGAGGAGTATCGCGAGGAGTCCTGAGTGACCCAACAGGCGAAACTCGACCTATTGTTCATGCGGCACGCGCTGGGCCTGGCCCGGCGCGGCCTTGGCCGTACCGCCCCCAATCCGGCGGTGGGCTGTGTCCTTGTCAAAGACGGCATTATCATTGCGCGCGGCCATACCATGCCGGGCGGCAGGCCGCATGCCGAACGTGTGGCGCTTGATGCTGCGGGCAGCCTGGCACGTGGTGCCACGGCCTATGTTACCCTCGAACCCTGTGCCCATACCGGCAAGACCGGCCCTTGTGCCGACGCACTGGTGGCCGCAGGTGTCGCGCGCGTGGTGGTGGCTGTCACCGACCCGGACCCCCGTGTGGCAGGGGGCGGCAACGCCAAGCTGCGCGCGGCGGGCATCGAGGTTACGGAAGGCGTGCTGTCGGCTGAAGCGACCGCCTTGAACCAGGGCTTTTTCCTGAAGGTCACGGAGAACCGGCCGCTCTTCACCCTGAAACTGGCCAGCAGCCTTGATGGCCGCATCGCGCTTGGGAACGGTGCCAGCAAGTGGATCACCGGGCCGGAGGCTCGGCACTATGGCCATTGGTTGCGCGCCAACCATGACGCCATTCTTATGGGTATCAACACCGTGCTGGCCGACAATCCGACCCTCGACTGTCGCCTGCCGGGTCTTTCCGCACGGTCGCCGGTACGGGTGGTCCTGGACCGGCAACTGCGCACCCCGACGGACAGCAATATTGTCGCCACGGCGTGCGAGATCCCGACCTGGATCATTACCTCGCAGGCCGCGATGGACCGGGCCGACGCCTATGAAGACTGGGGCGTGGAGTTGATCGCGCTTGAGGACCCGAGCGACCTTGGCGCCGTTGCCGCCGCGCTCGCAGACCGGGAACTCACGCGGGTGCTCGTGGAAGGCGGCGGGCAGGTGCATGCGTCGTTCCTGAAAGCCGGCCTTGTCGACCGGGTCGAGCATTTTTCGGCGCCCAAACTGATCGGCGGCGACGGTGTGCCGGCAATCGGCCCGCTCGCCCTTGCCAGCCTTGGGGCAGCGCCCCATCTAAGGCTCAAACATATTCGGCGCCTTGGCGCGGATATCCTTGCATCCTATGAGAAGGCGGAGTAACTGGGGCCCATGTTTACCGGGATTGTAACAGACGTAGGCCGCGTGAAAGCGGTAGAGGGTGATGCGGACAGGCATGTCACCATCGAAACCGCCTATGACATGGCGCGGGTCGATATTGGCGCATCCATTGCGTGTGAGGGTGTGTGCCTGACCGTGGTCGACAAGGGCGCCGGCTGGTTCGCCGCCGACGTGTCCGCCGAAACCCTGAAGGTTACCAACCTGGGCGCCTGGACCAACGGCAGCCTCGTGAACCTCGAACGGTCGCTGAAGCTGGGTGACGAGCTGGGTGGCCATATCGTCACCGGCCATGTCGACTGTGTCGGCACCATTGTGCGGTTCGATGCGCTGGGCGATTCGGTGGTCATGGATGTTGCCGTGCCCGCAGCCCTTGGCCGGTTTGTCGCCCAGAAGGGCAGTATCACCATCAACGGGGCGTCGCTGACCGTGAATGCCGTGGCCGACGAAGGCGACCAGACCCGTTTTTCGATCAACCTGATCCCGCACACCCAGGCCGTGACCAGCTTCCGCGCCAGCAAGGCCGGCGACCGGGTGAATGTGGAATTCGATATTCTGGCGCGGTATGTCGCGCGCCTGCAGACAAGAGGCTGAGCATCGTGCCCAAATCGTTCCTTTCGCCGATCGAGGATGTCATCGAAGACGCCCGCAATGGCAAAATGTATATCCTGGTCGATGATGAAGATCGGGAAAACGAAGGCGACCTGATCATCCCGGCCCAGATGGCAACGCCTGAAGCCATCAACTTCATGGCCAAATATGGCCGTGGCCTGATCTGCCTGCCGCTGAGCCGCGAGCGTGTCGAACAGCTTGGCCTGCCGCTGATGAGCAGCAACAACGAAACCCGGCACCAGACCGCCTTTACCGTGTCGATCGAAGCCAAAACCGGCGTCACCACGGGTATTTCGGCCGCCGACCGCGCCCGCACGGTTGCAGTGGCCATCGATGCCAGCAAGGGCAAGGAAGATATCGCGACCCCGGGCCATGTGTTCCCGCTGATCGCCCGCGACGGCGGCGTGCTGGTGCGCGCCGGCCATACCGAGGCATCGGTCGATATCTCGCGTCTGGCCGGCCTGAACCCGTCTGCGGTGATCTGCGAGATCATGAACGAAGACGGCACGATGGCACGCCTGACCGACCTTGTGCCGTTTGCGCAGGAACATGGCCTCAAGATCGCGACCATCCGCGACCTGATCGCCTATCGTCTGAAAAACGATGTGCTGATTCACCGTGTGTCGCAATCCAGCTTCAAACGCCGCAGCGGCCATGAATGGCAGGTCATCGTCTACAAGGCAGACGCCGACCGCCGTGAAACCGTGGCGCTGAAGCTTGGCAGCATCGAGGCTGAAAAGCCGACGCCTGTGCGCATGCATTCGCTGAACCCGTTTGAGGACCTTCTGGGCATGGACCATGCCCGCACCGGCCAGCTTGACCGCGCCATGGGCGCGATCGAGGCCGAGGGCAGGGGCGTAGTGGTGCTGTTCCCCGGCATGATCGCCATGCGACCGTCGGACCTTCTGAAGCCGAAGGAAGCCGGCGGCGACAAAGGCCCGGGGGCGCTGAAAGAATATGGTATCGGTGCCCAGATCCTGCGCGACCTGGGGGTCGCACACATGATTCTCTATTCAAATACGCCCAGCCATATTGTTGGCCTTGAAGGATATGGCCTCGATATCGTAGAACAGCGCGAAATTCCGTCGGCCTGAGTCCCAGAGTTTCGGACCCCGGCGACACCCTTGAAGGATTTGAGTTATGGCACAGCCCCATCTTCTGCTTGTTGAAGCACGTTTTTACGGCAATCTGGCCGACGAACTGGCGCAGGGTGCCATTGAAGCCATCGAAGGCGCCGGCGCAACCTGGGACCGCATCGCGGTGCCGGGCGCGCTTGAAATCCCGGGGGCAATCAAGTTCGCGCATATTGGCCACAAGGCCAAATATGATGGTTATGTCGCTCTTGGCTGTGTGATCCGGGGTGAGACCACCCACTATGACTATGTATGCGGCGAAAGCGCGCGGGGCCTGCAGGACCTGACCCTCCAGCACAACCTGGCCATCGGCAACGGTATCCTGACCGTCGAGGACTGGGATCAGGCCTGGGCGCGCGCAAAACGCAGTGAAAAGAACAAGGGCGCCGGGGCGGCTGAAGCCGCACTCGCGATGATCGCGCTCAAAGACAAGTTTGGAGTAGAATGATGGCGCGTCAGCCACAGAAGAACAAAACCGGCGGGCCGCGCAGCGCGGCCCGGCTTGCGGCCGTCCAGGCGCTGTATCAGCTTGAAATGTCGGACGAACCGAAGCCTAAAGTGGTGATCCAGGAATATATCCGCCACCGCCTGGGCGCCGAAATCGAAGGTGACCAGTATGTGGACGCCGACCAGGACCTGTTCGCCGACATTGCCGAAGGTGGCTGGGGCCGCCGCGAGGAATGGGATGCGGCTATTTCGCCGTGCCTGAGCAGCGATTGGCCGCTGGAGCGCCTGGAGAATATTATCCGCGCGATTTTCCGTGCCGGGGCCTATGAACTGGCAGTGCGTCCTGATGTGCCGACCGCGGTTATCATCAACGAATATGTCGATGTCGCGCACGCCTTCTATGAAAAGAGCGAAGCTGCGTTCGTGAACGGCGTTCTGGACAAGCTGGCGAAATCGCTGCGCTAGGCGTGGCCACGAGGAAACAATGGGCGAGACGGAACGAGTTGGCGAATTCGACCTGATCGCCCGCTATTTCGTCCCGCTTGCAGGCCCCGCCGGCTTGGGCCTCACGGATGACGCCGCCTGTTTTGCGCCAACGCCGGGCATGGACCTGGTTGTCACCAAAGACATGCTGCTCGAGGCCGTGCATTTCCTGCCCGACGATCCCGCCGAAACCATCGGCCACAAAGCTCTTGCGGTCAACCTGTCCGATCTTGCCGCCAAGGGGGCCACGCCACGCCATTACTGGCTTGGCCTTGCCCTGCCTGCAAATATCACCGAGGACTGGATTGCCGGCTTTTGCCGTGGCCTGGAGCACCTGCAGCAGGCCAGCGGCATATGTCTTGCCGGCGGTGATACCACGGCCAGCAAGTCCGGGCTTGTCATCAGCCTGACAGCCGCAGGTGAAGTGCCCGCGGGCCGCATGATACCGCGCAGCGGTGCGCGGGTTGGCGACGATATCTATGTCACCGGCACTTTGGGGGACGGTGCCCTCGGCCTTTTGTGTCGGCAAGGCAAGCTGGCGACAAACAGTGTCCTTGAAGGCCGGTATCAGTGCCCGACCCCACGCGTGGCGATTGGCCAGGCCATCAGGGGACATGCGAGCGCGGCGGCCGATATCTCGGACGGCCTGATTGCCGATCTCGGGCATATCTGCAGTGCGTCCGGCGTTGGCGCAACCATCAGTCTGGATGCGTTGCCGGTCTCTGATGCGGCCCGGCACGTTCTGGATGGTGCTCCGGACCTGTGGTCGCTGGTCTATGCGGGCGGTGACGATTATGAACTGGTTTTCACGGCGGCACCTGAACTAAGCGGCCGGATTGCGGCGCTCGCAGGTGACGCCAGAACCGGCGTGACACGCATTGGTCGGGTCGAGGCAGGTTTGGGCGTGCGGCTGGTTGATCCAGCGGGCAAGCTGGTGCACATTGCCCGAAAGGGCTATCAACATTTCTAAGCGACAGGAAGCAAAGTCGGCATGAGCGAAGACAATCTGAAAATGGACAGCCAGGGTGGCGGCTCGGGCAAGATGCTTCTGGTGCTGGGCCTCCTGGGTGGGCTCGCGCTTGGTGGCGGCCTTGGTTATTTCTATAGCAAGCAGTCTGGCGGCGACCAGCCCACAGCGAATGGCGAGCATGCCGCCAAGCCGGAAAAACCCAAGGGTGAACTGATGTCAGTCGTCTTCGAGCGCCTGGCGGTGCCCATCTATTCGCATCGGAACGACAGCTCCCGTTTTGTCGGCAACTATTTTGTCGACATCACCGTCGAAACCCGTGGCAATGACAACCAGATCACGGTCAAGAAAGCCGAGCCGCGGCTGCAGCATGCCTTCCTGTCCGCCATCAGCAAGAACGACCTGATGCGCGAAGATGCGCCGCTGGAACTGGATGTCGACAAGGCCGGTACGGTCCTGAAGGACAAGGCGGATGAAGTGTTGGGGGCGGGTATTGTCGAGCGTGTTCTGGTGACGAATGCCATGCGCCTGACGCGCTGAAGCGGCGGGCAGCATCATATCAGTTTGGAGGCGGCGCGGACAAGTCTGGCGCCGCCTTATTCTTTGGTACGCATTTCTGCCCCTTGCAACTGGCTGGAATGCTCCATAAGCTCAGGTACGGCTAACCTATGTTAGGAGTAGTCATGAGGGGGTTCGCCTATAAGGACGGGCAGGGCGGTAAGTAGGGGAGTATCGCCGTCCGGACAAAGCCCAAGGTCTTGGGTCTGAATTATAGGGGGAGGGATATCCCATGCAAGTATTGTACGCCGCCATTGCCTGCGGCGTTATTGCCGTGGTTTACGGCATCATTACCCGCCAGTCCATTCTGTCTGCGAGCGCGGGCAACGAGAAAATGCAGGAAATCGCCAGTGCCATTCAGGCGGGCGCTGCTGCATACCTCAACCGTCAATATCGCACCATCGCCATGGTGGGCGTGCTGGTTGCCATCGCGCTCTATTTCCTGATCAGCGATCTCGCGGCAATCGGCTTCGTCATCGGTGCCGTGCTGTCGGGGGCTGCCGGTTATATCGGCATGCTGATTTCGGTGAAAGCCAACGTGCGCACCACCGAAGCGGCCCGCACCGGGCTGCAGGAGGGGCTGACCTTGTCCTTCCGCTCAGGTGCCGTAACCGGCATGCTGGTGGCCGGTCTGGCCCTGCTTGCCGTCGCTGGTTATTATGCGGTTCTCACGGGCCCCATGGGCATCGAACCGACCGACCGGAAAGTGATCGACGCCCTTGTGGCCCTTGGTTTCGGGGCTTCGCTGATTTCGATCTTCGCACGCCTTGGTGGCGGTATCTTCACCAAGGGCGCTGACGTGGGTGCCGACCTGGTCGGCAAGGTCGAAGCCGGCATCCCGGAAGACGACCCGCGCAACCCGGCTGTGATTGCCGACAACGTGGGCGACAACGTGGGCGACTGCGCCGGCATGGCGGCCGACCTGTTCGAAACCTATGTGGTAACCATCGGTGCCACCATGGTGCTGTCGGCCCTGTTCATCACGGCGGGTGCAGCGGATATCATGTCGCTGCCGCTGGCCATTGGCGGAAGCTGTATCCTGACCTCGATCATCGGCACCTTCTTCGTGAAGCTGGGCAAGTCGGGCTCGATCATGGGCGCGCTTTACAAGGGCTTCATCGTCACGGCAGTGCTGTCCGCCGTGGTGATGTGGTTCGCTATGGACTGGGCGCTGGGTGGCGACATGGAACGCAGCTTCACCACCACAGCAGCCAGCTTTACCGGTCGCGATCTCTATTACTGCGGCCTGGTCGGGCTTGCCGTAACCGGCCTCATCATCTGGATCACCGAATATTATACCGGCACCGACTATCGTCCGGTGCGGTCGATCGCCAAGGCCTCTGAAACCGGCCATGGCACCAACGTGATCCAGGGCCTTGCCATCTCCCTGGAAGCAACAGCACTGCCGGCCATCGTTATCTGTGCCGGCATCATCGCGGCCTACAATCTTGCCGGCCTTCTGGGCCTTGGTTTCGCGGCAACCGCGATGCTGGCACTTGCGGGCATGGTGGTCGCGCTCGACGCCTATGGTCCGGTGACCGACAACGCCGGCGGCATCGCCGAAATGGCCGGTCTTGACGACGATGTCCGGGCGCGTACCGATGCGCTGGATGCCGTTGGCAACACCACCAAGGCTGTTACCAAGGGGTATGCCATCGGTTCTGCGGGCCTCGCGGCCCTTGTGCTGTTCGGCGCCTACACGGCTGATCTGAAGACCTACTTCGGTTCGGTGACGGTCGATTTCTCGCTGTCGAACCCCTATGTGGTCGTGGGCCTGTTCATCGGTGCCTTGCTGCCGTACCTGTTCGGTGCGATGGGCATGACCGCTGTTGGCCGCGCCGGTGGTGCGGTGGTCGAGGAAGTGCGGGCCCAGTTCCGGGATAACCCGGGCATCATGGCCGGCACATCCAAACCGGATTATGCCCGGTCGGTCGACCTGCTGACCAAAACAGCAATCAAGGAAATGATCATCCCGAGTCTGTTGCCGGTGGCGGCACCCGTGGTCACCTTCTTCGTGATCCAACTGATCGCGGGCCAGGCCGCCGCCTTCGCGGCCCTTGGTGCGCTTCTGCTGGGTGTGATCGTCGGTGGCCTTTTCGTGGCCCTGTCCATGACCGCCGGTGGTGGTGCCTGGGACAATGCCAAGAAATATATCGAGGATGGCAACCATGGCGGCAAGGGCTCGGAAGCCCACAAAGCCGCGGTGACCGGCGATACGGTTGGCGATCCCTACAAGGATACGGCCGGCCCGGCCGTGAACCCGATGATCAAGATCAGCAATATCGTGGCGCTTCTGCTCCTTGCGATGCTGGCACACTGATCACAGCATTAAAGGTCAATAAAAAAACCCCGGCTGAGGCCGGGGTTTTGTTTTGTCTGTGTCTGTCTGCGGGTCTGGCTCAGCCGTTCGGGCCCGGCGCATCGGTCGAACCCACAGGGGCGGAACCGGAGAAGCGGCCAATGTTGCCAAAAATCTGCTGGAACAGGTTCACGTCGCGGCCATAGGTCGGCGTCTTGTCGTCGACCGGATGGATGGTGCGCATGGCATCCATGTCAAAATTCTGAACGTCGGAAACCACACCCTTGTCGTTGAAGGCAATGGCCATCACACGGTGTTCCTTGGCGTCAGGCCAGAAAACCGGGCGCACCCGCACGGTCGTGGACACATAATACCAGGTTTTGTCGTCGAAGGTGGCGGCAACGGTTGGCGTGCCGAGGGTCGAACGAACCGACTGTTTGTTGTCGACGCCGGGCTGGATCGCATCGGCCAGTTCCTTGTCAAACACGTAACCGCGTACCATGCGGCCATTGCCGCAGGCGGACAGCGCAACACCTGCAAGCAGGCACAGGCCGACAGTCCGTGTGATTGTGAGGGTGGTGGCCAACTGTTTTTTCATGCTCTCAACTTTCCTCCGGCCGCATGGCGCGGCGACTTTCCAATCGTTTAATAGCCCCAGCCGTTGCATGGTGCAAGGCTCCGTGATAGAGCGACCGGAAACAAGGTGCGAACGCCCAGCTATGTTCGCAGCCATAAAAGGCGATTAAGGCGATTTGAAGGAGCGGCGATGTTCGGGCGCTGGCGCAAGGAACGACAGGAAAAACAACAGGCTTACCTCCTGTATCGCAAGCTGGCGAACCAGGCGCGTGTGCCGGCCTTCTATACTGACCTTGCGGTCGAAGATAATTTTGACGGCCGTTTCGATATGATCCTTCTGCACCTGTTCCTGCTGCAGAACCGACTGGATGCGGAAGGCGAGGGCACGGTGTCCCTGTGCCGCCGTGTGCAGGAAGCCATGGTCAGCGACCTTGACCGCGCCCTGCGCGAACTGGGTGTCGGCGACATGAGCATCGGCAAGGAAATGAAAAAGATGGGCTCGGCCTGGTTCGGGCGCCGGCAGGCCTATGCCGCAGCGCTTCGGGCCGACAGTGCAGCGGGCGCGCTTGAGGAATCGATCCGGCGCAACGTGTACCGCGACAAGCCGGTCGAGGCGAAGACCCTGGCGGCGATGGTCGCCTATGTGCAGGCCGCCGCCAAAAGCCTCGCCGCCTGTAGCCTTGACGACATCAAGGCGGTATCATTCGACTATCCCGCGCCAGGCAAGTGACCCGGCGCGGCAGGGGACAGTAAAGATGGGTAAAATCTATTCGCTTGATCTCAGGGTGCCGGTCGCCGAAGTCGACCGTGAACCACGCAGCTATCTGGTTGAAGCCACCGAAGAAGAACGCATGGCCCTCGTGGCGCGTTTCGAGCTCGTGCGGCTGGACTCGCTTTCGGCCGAGGTGCGGGTGTGGAACGGCGGCAACGAGGAAGGCATCCATGTCGAGGGGCATATCCGTGCGAGCCTGGCACAGCGCTGCGTCACGACCCTTGCGACCGTGGATGAAGAACTGGATACGCCGTTTGAGCTGATCCTGGTCGACCCCGAAACGGCGGACCAGATGGACGCGGACGAAGCCTACCTTGATCCCGAAATCCCGGATTATGACGCCCTTGAAGGCAATGAAATCGCGCTGGGCGAGATTGTTGCCCAGACCCTGTCCATTTCGATGGACCCCTATCCGCGCGCGGCGGACGCCGCGCTGGACGTGGCAAAAAGCGGCCATGTTGCGGTCAATGAACCGGAGCTTGAAAAGCCCAACCCGTTTGCCGTGTTGCAGAAACTGCGTGACGAATCTTGAAGTAAATAGCAAAATCGTTATGGTCACGCGGTGGGGGACGAGTTGTCAGGCAAATTTGCCGGCAACTGTCAGCGGATGATAAAAGCGTTTCGACGCGGAAGAATGGAAAAATATTCGTGGCCAAAAACATTACCATCGCAGTTGATGCAATGGGTGGCGACCACGCACCCGGCATGGTCATTGATGGTATCGCGCAAGCGCGGACCCTGTTTCCGAATACACGGTTCCATATCTATGGGGACGAGGCGGCGGTTCAGCCGCTTCTGGATGCCTATCCGGAACTGAAGGCTGCCAGCGAACTGTTTCACACTGCCGAAAAG
Source organism: Alphaproteobacteria bacterium (assembly GCA_006226495.1). Taxonomy (GTDB): domain Bacteria; phylum Pseudomonadota; class Alphaproteobacteria; order Sphingomonadales; family Kordiimonadaceae; genus Kordiimonas. The sequence continues at coordinate 39,389 of SBGU01000058.1, read as the reverse complement.
GTCTCGTCCGACGACAAGCCGTCGCAGGCGCTGCGGCGCGGCCGCCAATCGTCCATGGGGCTTGCCATTCAGGCTGTGAAGGATGGTACCGCCGATGTGGCGATCTCCGCCGGCAACACCGGTGCCCTGATGGCCCTGTCCAAATTCATCCTGCGCACCATGCCCGGGATCGACCGTCCGGCGCTGACGTCGCCGCTGCCGACCCTTCGGGGCGAAAGCGTGATGCTGGATCTGGGCGCCAACGTCGAATGCGACGCGAACAACCTTGTACAGTTCGCCATCATGGGCGCGGCGTATGTGCGCACAGTGCTTGGCCTCAGCCGCCCGACCGTGGCGCTTCTGAACGTCGGGGTCGAGGAACTGAAGGGCAAGGACACCATCAAGGCTGCGGCAGACACGCTGAGAGCATCGAAACACCTGCCGCTCGAATTCGCGGGTTTTGTTGAAGGCAGCGATATCGCGCGTGGGGCGGTTGATGTGGTGGTGACCGACGGTTTTACCGGCAATATCGCCCTCAAGACCGCAGAGGGCACGGCAAGGCTCGTGGCCGAGCTTCTGGGCCGCGCGTTCCGGTCGTCCTTCATGACCAAGCTTGGTTACCTGCTGGCGCGGCACGGCCTCAGGTCCTTCCGCGACCATATGGACCCGAACAACCATAATGGCGGTGTGTTTCTGGGCCTGAATGGTCTGGTGATGAAAAGCCATGGTGGCGCCAATGCGCACGGGTTTGCCTCTGCCGTAACCTCGGCGATCGACATGGCGCAGAATGATCTGATTCGGCTGATTGCGGAGGACCTTGAGGGCATTTCCGCGGTCGATGACACCGCAGGAGTGGCCTGATTTGGCTATTTGATGGCTGTCATTATGCCAAATTGATTCAAAAGCCGCAGATAAACCCTTCTAAATACAGGCATATCGAATGTTGCTGCGTTGACTCTCCGCGGGCGTTCGATTAGCTTTTTACTGGTGTAGAAGCATGCCTGTCATCCATGAGGGGGCCGATATGAGCAACAAGACACTGACCCGAGCCGACCTGACCGAAGCGGTCTATGAAGAGGTCGGGTTGTCGCGCAACGAGTCCGCCGAGCTCGTGGAAGCCGTTCTCAACGAGATTTCCGACTGCCTGGTCGGGGGCGACAATGTCAAGATTTCGTCCTTCGGCAGCTTCCTGGTGCGCGAAAAGAACGGTCGCATGGGGCGCAATCCCAAGACCGGCGAAGAAGTACCGATCGATCCGCGCCGTGTGCTCGTCTTCCGCCCGAGCCAGGTCATGAAGGATCGCATCAACAGCTGAGTGCCGGGAGCATCTAGGTGACCAATTCTGCCGAGAGCGAAGGAAGGCTGCGCGGCGGCAAAGGGCGCGAGGCATTCCGGACCATCTCCGAAGTCGCCGACGAGCTAGATTTGCCGCAGCATGTGTTGCGTTTCTGGGAAAGCAAATTCACACAGATCCGTCCGCTGAAGCGTGGCGGCAACCGGCGCTATTATCGGCCGGATGATGTGCAATTGATCTCGGCCATCAAACAGTTGCTGCATGCGGACGGTTATACCATCCGTGGCGTGCAGAATCTCTTCAAGGCGCAGGGACTGAAGGCTACCATCGCGCAGGCGCTTGGCCAGCCTTACGAAGCGGGTGACGAGCCGGTTCATGCGGTCGTCGAACCCGATGAAAATGCCGCACCGGACGAGGGCGGGCAAGAAGCAGTTGCAGGGGACCCCAGTGACCTCAGGGCCGTTCTGGCACGGCTTAAGCGCATTCGCGCACAGCTCTCCTGAAAAATGCCCCACGGGGTAATCCCGTAATTCTATGGAATTATTTGTCTAATGGGCTGATGCGGTAGGCACAGCGGCGGCCGCCGGACAGGGCGTGCTCGGTGCGCTCGACCATGCCTTCGTCCGCCAGCAGGTCCCGAAACAGCGACAGTTCCTGTCGGCACAGGCCGCTGCAAGCTTTTGCGGCCTCGCAGATCGGGCAATGATTTTCCAGGAGCAACAGGCTGCCGTCCTCGGCTTCGGTCACCTCTGCCATATAGCCTTCACGCACGCGCTCGGCTGCGAGAATGTCTAGCCGCGCGCGCAGGGTATGGGCTCCGTTCATCGCGGTGTCATAGCGGGCTTTCTGCTTTCCCGTTCTGTGTTCGATCAGGGCGTTCAGCCCGTCTTCGCCCAGGGTGGCGCGGATGCTGTCGATAATATCAAGCGACAGGTCGCGGTGGGTGTCGGGGAAATAGACGTCGGCCTTTTGGGTCAGTTCCCAATGTTTGGCAGGGCGGCCCCGGCCCGGGGTCGCCTCAGCGCAGCAGGTGACCACACCTTCTTCCTGCATCTGGTACAGATGCTGGCGCACCGCCATCGCGGTCAGGGACAGGGCTTTTGCAAGCTCATCCGCGCGCGCATTTCCGCGGCGTTTCAGCTCAGTGAGGATGGTTTCGCGCGTGTTCATATATGTCCTTAGCTCTGTTCGTTTTTATTTCTAAAGAAAAATATTGAAAAAATCAACAGGCAGGTCTATTTGATAATTTATAAAGTTATTCCTTTACAAAAAGGAGGCGGCGATGGGCGCCGACAGAGCGTGGGTTGAATACGGAAAAATCCGGTCCGGGATACGACAGCAGAGGGAACAGTCATCATGCAACAGCAACAAGAAATCCAATCCAGGGTCATCCAGGGGCCCTTCGGCGGCTGGCAAAAGCTGTGGCCTGCTGAGGCGCTGGCGGGCAAGGGCCGCGCTGTTTTTAAGATAGCGGGCCGCCAGATCGTGGTGTTTGAGACCGAAAGCGGCCTGTATGCGATCAACAATCGCTGCCCGCATGAAGGTTTCCCGCTCTCGGAAGGCAGCCTGAAAAGCGACTGTGTGCTGGCCTGCAATTGGCACGGCTGGACCTTCGATCTCAAAAGCGGCAAGACCCTTCAGGGCCGCGACCCGGTCCGCACCTATCGTATCGAACGGCGGAGCGACGACTTGTGGATCGACATCACACCGGAACCTGCCGATGCCCTGAAGGCGCGTGCCTATACCGAGCTTGAAGAGGCCATGGCCGAGCATGACTATGAACGCATCGCGCGCTCCCTGAGCCGTCTCGCGAAAGCCGGGGAACCCTTTGAAGCCGCAGCGGTCCGTGTCGTCAACAACAGCCGCGACCGGCTGGAGCAGGGGCTTACCCATGCTCAGGCCGGCCTGTCCGACTGGATGGCACTGGCGGGCGACGATCCTGAACTGCGGCTGGGTGCTTTCCTTGAAGCCTTCGCCCATTTCTCCTGGGACTGCCTGTTCAGCCCGAAAGCGCCCGTTGGCACAGAGGCCCTGGCCTTTTCGCACGCGGCGCTGAGGGGCGCGATCGAGGCCATGGACCAGGATCGCGCACTGGCCCTGGTACGGGGCGCGTTTCAAGCCGGGCTCGGCTATGAGGACCTGGCGCCCGATTTTCTCGCGGTCCTGTTCGCGCACTATGCGGGGTTCGGGCATCCGGCCATTTATGTCATGAAGGCGGAACGCCTGATTGCGCGGCTCGGGCCGGATGTCGAGGAAACCCTGGCGCTGCAGATGGCACGCTATTTGTGCAATGCCGCGCGCGAGGACCTGATCCCCGAATTTCGCCAATTCGGTGACTATCTTGCGCAAACCGCTGGCGCCGGCCCCGTGCCTGATGCTGCAGCGCTTTCCGGCCAGTCGGTCCGGTCCGTGCTGGCCATGACCGCCGGGGCCACGGCCACACCGCTGCCCCTGTGGGAACAACTGCTGGCGGCAAGTGCCCTCAATATGCTGCGGTTTGATCTGGGGCTTCAGGAGCGGGTCGAACAGTCGATTGCCCAGAATGTCGGCTGGCTGGATTTCACCCACGCGCTGACATTTGCCGAGGCCGTGCATGTCCATGCCAGCCGCAATTCAGGATATTGGCAGTCAGGCCTGTTGCAGATGGCCTGTTTTGTCGGTCGCAATGCCGGCTTCCTGGCCGATGTCGATTGGCGGGCCTATCTGGTGGACGACAGGGAAGCATTTTTTGCCACGGAAAAGGCCGCACTCTTCAACATGGATGAAGGCGATTATATCTTCGGTGTACACCGGCTGAAGGCGCTTTGTGCCACAGAACGGTTGCTGGCATTTGTCGGCGAAGAAACGGCGGTACTGCTGGTGGCGGCGCTGAACCGCTACCTGCACACACGCCAGCGCAAGCGCCATCCGGCCCGCACCGCATTTCAGGCGCACCGGAGTGTGCTGAAAGAAGGCTGAAATTTTCGAAAAACAGCTATTGCAGTGCCATGGGGTGCTGGCTATAGTGCGCGCCACCCAAGACCCCCAAATGCTATCCTTGTCGGGGAGTAGCTCAGCCTGGTAGAGCACTACGCTGGGGGTGTAGGGGTCGCAGGTTCGAATCCTGTCTCCCCGACCAAAAGAAACCGCCGTGGCATCTGCCCCGGCGGTTTTCTTTTTGCCTCAGGGCAGGGGTGTGAATTCGGAAAACATGGCGTGCGCCTCGGCTACGTCCGCAACCGGCACATAGTCGCATACCTGGGCAAACTGCTGCCATAGCTCCTGTACCGCCGGGTTTGCATGGGCGGCATCAATCGCTTGCGCGGACTTCCAGCCGAAAATCTCGATGATGGTGCCATCGCGCGCGGTCATGGCCACGGGCTTGCGCGGGCTAACCAGACCTTCCGCATCCAGGCAGGCATGATGCCGGCGTACCAGGTCGGCAAGCGCCATGCGCTCGCCAGGTTTCGGGCGGTAGGCAACCATGACAAGGCGTTCCATTTCTGCTCTCCCCACAGGTGACGGGAGCAGTCTAGCACAGACAGCAGGATTCTCTCCTTGCGAAAATGCTGCGGTGCAGTAAAGTTGCCGCCGGGTGCTGCGGGCGCCTGCGGGACCAAGGGAAGGGACATGTTTTGCACGATATCCTGACACATCTGCTGCCGCTGGTGGGGGCGGGCCTTGTGGCCGGTTTCCTGGCGGGCCTGCTGGGTATCGGGGGCGGCATTGTCACTATCCCGGCCCTGTTCGTGGTGTTTGCCGATATCGGTGTGCCGCACGAATGGCGCATGCATGTGGCCATTGCCACGTCCCTGACCATCATTATCGCCACCAACAGTTCGTCCGTTTGGGCGCACCATAAAAAGGGTGGTGTCGATTGGCATGTGGTGAAGGACTGGTGGTGGGCGGTTGCCCTTGGTGCCGTGCTGGGCAGTTATTTCGCAAAAATGCTGAAGACCGCAGAGCTTGTTTATATTTTCGCGACCCTTGCGGCATTTCTTGCTGCCAAGATGCTGTTGCCGTTCGACCGCTGGAAACTGGGCGAAAATCTGCCGCGTGGATTTTTCCGCTACTTTAACCCCGGCATTATCGGCTTTTTTTCCGCCGTCATGGGTATTGGTGGCGGCAGTTTCTCCGTGCCTTACATGACCCTCTATAACGTGCCGATCCACCGGGCGGTGGGCACAGCTTCGCTGATCGGACTTGTGATCAGCATGGCAGCCGGCATGGGTTATCTGGTGAACGGCTGGGGTGTGGCGGGCCTGCCCGCAGGCATGGCCGGGTTCATCCACCTGCCGTCCGCGGCAACAGTCGCTGTCGCGGCGGTAGTCATGGCACCCGTGGGGGCGAAGGTTGCCCACAGGCTGCCCAAAAAGGTGCTCAGCATCGCGTTTGGCCTGTTTCTGGTACTGGCGACCATCCGGCTGGTCAGTTCGGTCTAGCAGGCCTGCAAGCGGCGCTTTTGTTGGGCAGCCGCCGTAAATATTGGTAACCTGAAGAAAAGAAAAGGGAAGGTCCCAATGTCAGAGAGTGAGTTGAAACTGGCGGGTGAATTTGCCCCGGCAACCGACGCGGCCTGGCGCACGCTCGTGGAAAAGACCCTGGCCGGCAAGGATTTCGACCGTGCCATGACCAGCCGGTCCTATGACGGTATTCAGGTAAACGCGCTATACACACCCGCGAACGCCCGGATCGAGCCGCAGGCCAGTACGCGCGCCGGCCTTTGGGATATCACCACCGCGCATTGGCATACGGACGCGGTGGCCTGCAACAAAAGCATCCTGACCGCGCTGGAACGCGGCGCGACCTCCTTCGCCATTCGCATCGAAGCCGGTGTCTGCCCGGGCATCAGCCCCGCAAATCTTGGCGCGGCGCTGGAGGGGGTCTATCTCAATATGGCGCGCGTGGCGCTGTTGCCCGGTGAAGCCTTTGCAGACGCCGCGAAGGCGCTTGTTGCCCTTTATGGCGCAGCCGGTACGGCGCCCGCAGACGCTGCGGCCTCGCTGGGGGCCGACCCGGTTGGCACGCTTGCACAAACCGGGCGCCTGCTGTCGCCCGTTGAAGATGCTGTCGCCGATGCGGCCGGCATTGCGGCGGACGTAGCCGGCAAAGGCTATGGCCATGTTGTCACCTTCACCGCCTCCGGTAGTCCCTACCACGGGGCGGGGGCAACCGAGGCGCAGGAACTGGGCCTCATCCTCGCGACGGGCGTCGCCTACCTGCGGGCGATGGAAGCCGCGGGCCTGGATATCGACACTGCCGCCAAACAGGTGATGTTAACCCTTTCAGCCGATGCCGACATCTATTTCACGGTTGCCAAATTCCGGGCCGTGCGGCGCCTCTGGGCGCGTATCCTGGCGGCGTGTGGTGCCAAGGCAGAGACAGTGTCGCCGGTCAATGCGGTCGGTTCCCTTCGCATGATGACGGTCAAGGACCCGTGGGTGAATATCCTGCGCGGCACCGCAGCCTGCTTTGGTGCAGCCGTCGGGGGCGCCGACAGTATCTGTATCCTGCCGCACGACACACTTCTTGGCCTGCCGTCGGTTTCGGCTGACAGGATCGCACGGAATATTCAGGTGATCCTGCAGGAAGAAAGCAACCTGTCGCGGGTTGCCGACCCTGCAGCCGGCGCGTTCGCATTTGAATCCATCACATCAGAACTGTGCGATAAGGCCTGGAAATATTTCCAGAAAATCGAATCCGCTGGAGGCGTTGTCGCCGCGCTCAGGTCCGGCACAGTCGCCGCCGATCTGGCCGTCGCCTGGGACGCGCGCCGCGCCAGTATCGCGAAGCGCAAGGAAGCCGCAACCGGGGTGTCCGAGTTCCCGGACATTCATGAAAAGCCGTTGAATGGCGTGGGGGACATGGCGCCCTGGCGCGAGGATGTGGCACCGGCGGGTGACTATCTTGCGCCGCTGCCGTTCCACCGCACGGCGGAGGAATTCGAGATGCTGCGTTTTGGGAGCGACGAACTGCTGGCGCGCACAGGGAAACGGCCGACCATCTTCCTCGCGAACCTGGGGCGTGTGGCCGATCATACGGCGCGGGCAACCTTCGCCAAGAATTTCTTCGAAGCCGGCGGGATTGAGGCCATCGCCACACCGGGTTTCGCGGATGCGACCTCAGCCGCAGACGCTTTCGCCAGGTCCGGCGCTGCCGCAGCGATCATCTGCGGTACGGATGCCCAGTATGAAGACCTTGGCCTTGAGGTTGCGAAGGCCCTGAAGGCGGCAGGCTGCAAACGGCTTTACCTCGCCGGGCGGCCAGCCGACATGGGACCGTACCAGGCTGCAGGTATTGACGAAACCATCTATATGGGCTGCGACGTGCTGGCGACGCTCGGTGCCGCGCTCGAGTTTCTGGGAGACGCGAAATGAGCCGGATTCCCGACTTTTCCAAACTTGACTTCGAAACGGTTGCCGCGGCGGCAGGTGCAGGTGGCGAAAGCTGGCACACGCCCGAAGGCATTGCTGTGCGCCCGGCTTATGGCCAGCAGGATACCGCGGACCTCGATTTCCTCGACACGCGCCCCGGTCTGCCGCCGTTTCTCAGGGGGCCGTATCCCACCATGTATGTGACCCGGCCCTGGACCGTGCGCCAGTATGCCGGTTTCTCGACCGCCGAGGACAGCAACGCTTTCTATCGCCGCAATCTGGCGGCGGGGCAAAAGGGCCTGTCGGTGGCGTTCGACCTGGCCACCCACCGGGGCTACGACAGCGACCATCCGCGTGTGGTGGGCGACGTGGGCATGGCAGGTGTCGCGATCGACAGCATCTATGACATGCGCACCCTGTTCGACGGCATTCCTCTGGACCAGATGTCGGTGTCCATGACCATGAATGGCGCGGTCTTGCCAATCCTGGCCCTTTATATTGTTGCGGCGGAAGAGCAGGGTGTGAAACCCGAACAGCTCGCCGGTACCATCCAGAACGATATCCTGAAGGAGTTCATGGTCCGGAATACCTATATCTTCCCGCCGGCGCCTTCCATGCGCATCATCTCGGACATTTTCGCCTATACGTCGGAAAACATGCCGAAATTCAACAGCATATCCATTTCCGGCTATCATATGCAGGAAGCTGGTGCGACCGCGGACCTTGAGCTTGCCTATACGCTGGCCGACGGTGTCGAATATCTGCGTGCCGGGGTGAATGCGGGCCTGAATGTTGATGCCTTCGCGCCGCGCCTCAGCTTCTTCTGGGCCATCGGCATGAACTATTTCATGGAAGTGGCCAAGATGCGCGCCGCGCGCATGCTGTGGGCCAGGCTGGTGAAACAGTTCGAACCGAAATCGGACAAGTCCCTGTCGCTCAGGACCCATTGCCAGACCTCCGGCTGGTCGCTGACTGCGCAGGATGTCTATAACAATGTCACCCGCACCTGTATCGAGGCGCTGGCGGCGGCGCAGGGTCATACCCAAAGCCTGCATACCAATGCGCTTGATGAAGCGCTGGCACTGCCGACCGACTTTTCGGCGCGCATTGCCCGCAACACGCAATTGTTCATCCAGCAGGAAACCGGCACCAGCCGTATCATCGACCCCTGGGGCGGCAGCTATTATGTCGAACGCCTGACCGCCGACCTGGCCCGGAAGGCCTGGGGACATATCCAGGAAGTGGAAGCCCAGGGCGGCATGGCCAAGGCCATTGAAGCCGGCATCCCCAAACTGCGCATCGAAGATGCCGCCGCACGCACCCAGGCCCGCATCGACAGCGGTCGCCAGACCGTGGTGGGCGTGAACAAATATCGTCTTGATGAAACGGAGGAAGTGGATGTCCTGAAGGTCGACAATTCCGCGGTGCGTGCCCGCCAGCTTGAAAAGCTCGCGCGCCTGAAGGCGGAACGCGACAGCGGCAAGGTCGCTGAAACCCTGAAGGCCTTGACGACCGCCGCCGAAAGGCGCGAGGGTAACCTGCTTGCGCTTGCGGTGGATGCGGCGCGCGCCATGGCCACGGTGGGTGAAATCACCGATGCGCTTGAAAAGGTTTATGGGCGCCACAAGGCGGAGATCAGGGCAGTGACGGGCGTTTACAAGGCGGAAGTGGGCAAGAACAATCCGGCGGTCAAGCGCGTGCATGCGCTTGTGGATGCCTTCGAGGCCGAAGATGGCCGCCGCCCGCGTATCCTTGTCGCCAAAATGGGGCAGGACGGGCACGACCGTGGCCAGAAGGTCATTGCGTCCGCCTTTGCCGACCTTGGTTTCGACGTCGATATCGGGCCCCTGTTCCAGACACCGGCGGAAGCCGCGCGTCAGGCGGTTGAAAACGATGTGCATATCATTGGCGCGTCTTCGCTTGCTGCCGGCCACCTGACCCTGGTGCCGGAACTGAAGGCCGAGCTCACCAAGCTGGGCCGGGGCGATATCATGATTGTCGCAGGTGGTGTGATCCCGCCGCAGGATTATGATGCCTTGCGCGCTGCGGGTGCCGAAGCCATCTTCCCGCCCGGCACTGTGGTGGCAGACGCGGCGGCAGAGCTTATCGAAAAGCTCAACACGCGCCTCGGTTACGCGCAGGCGGCGGAATAGGGGGCTTTGTGATCGCGGCAGGCCAACCGAGCATCGACGAATTGTATGACGGTGTGCGCGCGGGCAACCGCGCCATGATAGGGCGTGCCATCACTCTGGTTGAAAGCCGTAATGCCCGGCATCAGGAAAAGGCGCAGGCACTGCTGGCGCGCTTGTTGCCGCATGCGGGTGCAGCCCAGCGGGTCGGCATCTCCGGCGTGCCGGGGGTGGGCAAATCCACCTTCATAGAATCCCTCGGCTGCTGGCTGTTGGGCGAGGGTCACAAGGTGGCGGTGCTGGCGGTCGACCCGTCAAGCGGTCGTACCGGCGGTTCGATTTTGGGCGACAAGACCCGCATGGAGCGCCTGTCGGCGGATGAGCGGGCGTTCATCCGCCCAAGTCCGTCATCCGGGGTGCTTGGAGGTGTTGCACGTGCAACACGTGAAACCATGGTGATCGTCGAAGCGGCAGGCTTCGATGTGGTGCTGGTGGAAACCGTCGGTACCGGCCAGTCGGAAACCATGGTCGCCGATATGGTGGATTTTTTCCTGGTCCTGATGCTGCCGGGCGCAGGTGACGAACTGCAGGGCATCAAAAAAGGCATTCTCGAGCTTGCCGACATGGTGGCGGTCAACAAGGCGGATATTTTCGAGAAAAAACTGACCCAGGCGGTGCGGGAATATAAATCGGCGCTGCATATCCTGACTGATGCGAGCCCGAGTTGGCACCCGCCGGTCGTGACCTGCGCGGGGCTGACAGGCGATGGCGTGCCGGCATTGTGGGCGCAGGTCGAAAAACACAGACGCATCATGGCAGCGAGTGGCGAGCGGGCCGAACGGCGCGAAAACCAGCGCCTGATGTGGCTGAAAGCGCAGATCCGCGACCGCCTGCTGGACGATTTTTTTGCAAGCGACAATGTCGCCGCAGCACTTGCGGACATCGAAGATGCGGTCAGAAGCGGCCGCATGACGGTATCGGCCGGGGTGAGGGACCTTCTGGCGCGTTACCATAGCTGAGGGGAAGGCACATGAGCGAGCTGGTTATCATCAGTATGCGGGCGTCGAATTTCGGACGTGCGGTTGTCATGACTGCCGAAGAAAAGGGTGTGCCCTATATATTCCAGAAATCGGGGCCGCATGCGCCCGATGTCGCGGCCATCCACCCGCTTGGCAAGGTGCCGGTCATGCGCCATGGCGATGTCGAGCTTTATGAATCCGCAGCCATCGCGCGATATATCGACACGGTGTTCGATGGCCCGAAGCTTTTTCCGGCAGAGCCCGCTCAGGCCGCTCTTGTCGATCAGTGGGTGTCCCTCACCAACACGGTGATCGACCCGACCATGATCCGGCGCTATCTGTTTGCCTATATCTTCTATGGCAATCCGGACGGCACACCGAACATGACCGTCGTGAACGAATGCCTGCAGCCGATGCAGAAACAACTGGATATCATCGAGGGCGGGCTTGCCGCCACAGGCTGGCTGGTGGGCGAGGGCATTACCTACGCCGACATCAACCTGTTCTGCACCCTGCATTATATGCGCGAATTGCCGGAAACCGCCGCGATGCTGCGGGACAGGCCGAATATCAGCGCCTGGATGGACCGCATCTATGCCCGCGACAGCGCCGCAGCAACAAAGCAAGACCCGGCCTGGCCGCGGCCCGTGAAGGCCTGAGTTGGGGCTTTACAGCTCAAGGCCATAATAGGTTTGAACGACCGGGTCGTGTGTTCGCCCGGGTTCGAATAGCTCGAGCAGCACATTGTCCGGCGCGCCAAGCATGAAATAACCGCCACCGCCATCAAGGTGTCGGATCGGGTTCGGGATATGCAGCCCGGCGGTTTTCATTCGGCCATACAGTTCTTCGAGGCCGACAATCTGCATACCCAGGTGGTGGACCGCATTCCTGCCAAGGTCTCTTGGCGCCTGATCATAGAGATGCATGGCGCCGACACCAATTTTCAGGAACACGTTCCGGGCGCCGGCCACGTCATTGTCCCACACCATAGTCGCGTCAAACCATGTTTTGTAAAAATCGATCGAGGCATTGATGTCCGAGGCGAAAAGATGGACATGCTGCAGGTGGTAGCGCTGATCGCTGCCATAGGGGTAACGCCATTCGTCTGCTGCTGACTGTTCCATACTCGTCACCCTCAAAAAGTTGAATCTCACGCTTGGTTTATTGCGCCCCGTATAACCGCTTCCAGTTGCCTGCCGATCCGGTCAAGCGGCTCGATACTGCGCTTTGCCCGGCAAAGGACGACAGAGCCTTCGACGGACGCCACGATCAAGGTCGCGACCTCATGTGCTGTTTCAGGTGGCACGCCATGCTCAACCAGCGACGCCGCCAGCAGGCGTTCCCATTCGGAGAAAACGGCTGCAGCGACACTCAGGGTCGACATCGCGTCTTCGGATGCAGGCTCCTCCGCAGAAACTGCCAGAACCGGGCAGCCGGCGCGAAACTCGCTGCGCAAGACCGTGGTGCGCCACAGGTCCAGAAACGCGCGCAGGCCTTCTGCCGGACCGGCGCGCAACTCAATTGCAAGCCGGGACGCGACCAGGTTACCTGCATACTGCACCGCTTCTTCCACCACCTGCTGCTTGCCACCCGGGAAATAATGGTAGGTCGACCCAAGCGGTGCCTTGGCCTCCTTCGCCAGATCACGGACGCTGGTGGCATTCATACCGCGGCGCTGCAGCATGTCTGCGGCTGTCGCTATCAAGCGGTCGCGGGCTTCAGGGTTTGTACGTGGCATGCGAATACCTTTAATATAACACTTGTCATAATATCAAAACGGCGCAATATAACAACCGTTATAATCTGAGTTCCTATTGATGAAGCAAGGAGACACTGGATGCAACATCAAATCCCAACGGTGCCTGATACCGTAACCCGGGCCGCGCTTGATGCCCCTGACGGCTGGATGGATTATCCGCTTGGCAGTGACGTTATTGCGGGCGAGCCCAACTGCCGGATGAAGCTACTGCGCACCGTCGGTACTGTGACACCCTATAAAGCTGTCGCCTTCTTTACGGCCGATCCGTCGGTCTTTACCTGGCGGTTCGACAACGACGAAGCCTTTGTCATCCTCGAAGGCCATATCGCCATAACACTGGATACAGGGGAACGTGTGGAAATGAAGGCCGGAGACGCCGTCTCGTTTCCCGGTGGCCATACCGGAACCTGCGAGGTTTTTGTGCCAACACGTAAATTCACCGTGGTTACGAACGGTCAGGCCGTCGGTTGAACCCAACTGACATGGCCTGATTTTTTTTGCCTGTAATTATAACGACTGTCATAGGATGTGAAAAATGAGCGAGATGAATAGTGGTCCCGGGCGTGTGAGCAGGAGCAAACAGGGGAATATAGTGTTGCTGGGGCTCGACAGGGCTGGCAAACGCAACGCTTTCGACAGCGCCATGCTGACAGACCTTTCCCTTGCCCTTGGTGACTATGAACGTGATGCCGACATGCGCTGTGCGGTGCTTTATGCCCACGGGGACCATTTCACCGCGGGCCTTGACCTGATGGAGCTGGCGCCCAAGCTGGCGGGCGGCGGTTTCAAATACCCGGAAGAGGGGCTTGACCCATTTGGCGTGCGTCCGCCACGCCGGAGCAAACCGCTGGTCATGGCGGTTCAGGGAACCTGCTGGACCGCGGCCATTGAGCTGGTGCTGAACGCTGACATCATCGTCGCGGCAGACACGGCAAGTTTTGCGCAAATGGAAGTGATGCGAGGCATTCCGCCCGCAGGGGGCGCGACGGTTCGTTTTCCCCAGGTCGCGGGCTGGTCCGACGCCATGCGCTATATTCTGACCGGCGACAGCTTTACTGCTGAAGACGCACACCGTATGCGGCTGGTGAGCGAAGTGGTGCCTGCAGGCAAGGAACTCGACCGGGCGATCGAGCTGGCCGAACGGGTGGCCCAGGCAGCGCCTCTCGCGGTCAGAGCGGCGCTGGCGTCGGCCAATCAGGCGCGGTACGAAGGCGACGAGGCAGCCCTTGCGGCGGTGACAGGACGCATGCTTGCTTTGATGGGCAGCGAAGATGTCGGCGAGGGCGTGATGGCCATGATGCAGAAACGCGCGCCGCAGTTTAAGGGCAAATAGCGAAGGCGGAAAAAGAAAACATGCCATTTGTGGCCAAGAGAATGCCTGCCCTTTACGAAGGGCAGGGCAAGCTCAGCACGGCTCTATCAGGTCCCACTGGTTGCCGTACAGGTCCTGAAATACGGCCACCGTGCCATAAGGTTCGTAGACCGGGCCGCGCACGAAGGGCACGCCGGCATCCAGCATACGCCGGTAATCGCGGCCGAAATCGTCGGTATTGAGGAACAGGAACACGCGCCCGCCAGTCTGGTTGCCGATGGCGGCGCGTTCGGCGTCGTTTTTGGCCTCAGCCAGCAGGATGCGGCAACCGCCGTCACCGCCGCAAGGTGCCACAACGACCCAGCGTTTGTCTGCTTCTGCGGTATCCTCGATCAGGTCGAAACCCAGTTTTTCGGTATACCAGGCAATCGCCTCGTCATAATCGGCGACAAGGAGGCTGACGAGGGCAATGCGCTGTGCCACCGGCTCAGGTCCGCTCGATGCCGGCCCAGTCGTAGAATTTGACAATTTCGCCCGCGCGGTCGCAATCAGGCGAGGCCAGTTCGACGAACAGGGGGGCGATCTGGTCGGTGGTCGGCAGGACGGACGGGTCTTCGCCCGGGACTGCCTTGGCGCGCATCATGGTGCGGATGGGGCCGGGGTCGACCATATTGACCTTGATCTTGGTAATACGGCATTCATTTGAATAGGTTAGCGCCATGGCTTCAAGTGCTGCCTTGGTGGTGGCATAACCGCCCCAATAGGCCTTGTGCGTGTGTGCGGCACCCGAGGTAACGAAAATGGCGCGGCCGGCGTCGGACTGTTTGAGAAGCGGATCGAGCGAACGGATCAGGCGCCAGTTGGCGGTGACATTCACGTCCATCAGTTCAGCCCAGTCCTTGACACTGATATGACCGAGCGGGCTGATGGTGCCCAGAACGGCCGCATTGCCCACGAGGATATCCAGCTTGCCCCAGCGTTCATAGATCGCGCCGCCCAGGCGGTCGATGGCATCGCCGTCGCGCAGGTCCATCGGCACCAGGGTGCATTGGCGGCCCAAGGCCTGGATCTGGTCATCCAGGTCCTCAAGGGCGCCCTGGCTGCGGGCCTTGGCAATGGCGATGATGTCGGCGCCGGCTTCAGCAAGCGCAAGTGCCACAGCGCGGCCAATACCGCGGGATGCACCGGTCACCAGTGCCCGGCGGCCTTCGAGGGGTTTATCCATGAAATCAGGCTCCGGTTGAGGCGATCAGGTTCAGTTGGCTGTCCGCCTGGTCTGCTTCCGACTGGTCGGTCAGGAAGGTCGGGTAATCGCCGGTGAAACAGGCATCGCAGAAGGCCGGGCATTTGCTGTCGCGGCCGTTCGGCTGTTTGACGGCACGGTACAGCCCGTCGATCGACAGGAAAGCGAGCGAATCCGCCCCGATATATTCGCGCATGGCTTCAACATCCATGCGGGCGGCCAGCAGTTTGCTGCGTTCAGGCGTGTCGACACCATAAAAACAGCTATGGGCCGTGGGCGGCGATGCAATGCGCATATGCACCTGCTTGGCGCCGGCTTCGCGCATCATGGTCACGATCTTCAACGACGTGGTGCCCCGCACGATACTGTCGTCGACAAGGATGATATTCTTGCCTTCTATGTGCCAGCGGTTGGCATTGTGCTTCAGTTTCACTCCGAAGTGGCGGATCTGGTCACTGGGTTCGATGAAGGTCCGGCCAACATAATGGTTGCGGATGATGCCCAGTTCGAACGGAATGCCCGAAGCCTGCGCATAACCGATGGCCGCCGGCGTGCCGCTGTCCGGCACCGGGATCACAAGGTCGGCCTCGACCGCGTTTTCGCGGGCCAGTTCGGCGCCGATGCGTTTCCGCACTTCATAGACGCTCATATGGTCCATATAGCTGTCGGGGCGCGCGAAATAGACATGTTCGAAGATACAGGGGCGCGCCTTCTGTTCCGGGAACGGACGGTGGCTGCTGACACCGTCTGCGGTCACGATCACCATCTCGCCCGGTTCCACGTCGCGCACATAGGTCGCGCCGATGATATCGAGGGCACAGGTTTCCGAACACAGGATGATGGCCTTGTCGAGCTGACCCATCACCAGCGGGCGCACACCCAGCGGGTCGCGCACGCCGATCATGCCTTCCTTGGTGACCGACACCAGGGAATAGGCGCCTTCGATCTGGCGCAGTGCATCGACGAACCGGTCCAGCAGGGTGCGGAAATGGCTGGTGGCAATCAGGTGCAGGATCACTTCCGAGTCAGAGGTCGACTGGAAGATGGAACCGCGTTTCACTAGCGATTTCTTGAGGTGCGCGGCGTTTGTCAGGTTGCCATTGTGGGCCACGCCAAAACCGCCGGAGACAAAGTCTGCATACAGCGGCTGGCAGTTCCGGAGTTCGGTGCCGCCCGTGGTGGAATAACGTGTATGGCCGATGGCGACATGGCCGGGCAGGCTGTCGATCACGGCCTGATTGGTGAAATTGTCGGCAACATGGCCGAGAACCCGTTTGGAGTGGAAGCTGGTGCCGTCGAAGGCGGTAATGCCCGCAGCTTCCTGGCCCCGGTGCTGCAGGGCGTGTAGCCCGAGCGCGGTGTGGGCACTGGCATCGGGCGAACCATAGATGCCGAATACGCCGCATTCTTCATGCAGCTTGTCGTCATCAAACGGATTGGTGGTAAGCTGGGGCGCTGCTTTTGCCATGAGGTCAGTCCTGTTCAAAACGGTGGCTTACTCTGGTCGTGGGCATATTTATGCCAGGCAATTATTTTTTGGCGATTGCCCGCACCATATATCGCCTCAGGTCCCTGCTGCCTAGCACCAAAAACAATTTTACGGAAATATTACTCCGTCTTGCCGCCTTTGGGTTTTTCCTTCTCGAGCTCGTCCACAAGCTCGTCTAGCTGATCGCGCTGTTTTTCCATATATTTGGCGGCCTGTTCTTCAAGCTTTTCGTTGATGAACTGGCTGGGCACGGAATCTGCGGCGCGCTGCAGGTAATCGCTGCCAACCTCGGTCGGGTCCTTGCCCAGCGCTTCGGCAGCATAACCTTCCAGCATTTCTGCGCCCCAGGCCACCAGCGGTCGCAGGCGGGCATCGCGCATCCAGTCCGGCTGGTCGGCGGGCGCAAACAGTTTCGAGAAACCGAGATAGAGTACCGAGACAATCACCATGCCGCGCAACAGGCCAAAGGCCGCGCCCAGCGAACGGTCGAGGAAACCGACCGGGCTGTCCTTCACCATGCCGCCGACCATTTCGGCAATGCGCTTCAGCACAAACAGGGTGACGAAGAACAGAAGGGCGAGGGTGATGATATCCGCCAGTTCAGGCGGCGATACCAGGTCACGCACATAGGGCTTGGCGAACTCAAGGCCAAACACGGTGGCGACCAATGCCCCAGCCCAGGCCGCGAACGACAGGGCGACGGTTACAAAACCGCGCCCGAAGGCAAAAAGCGCAGACAGGCCCACAATCAGGAGCACGGCAGCGTCAAAGGCGGTCAGGGTCGATGTATCCATGGTTTAACTATACTCCCGCAAATTCCTGTCGTCACCCGGCATATGGCCGATCAGGCGATGCCGTCCGGGAAAAACTGTTCCACAAGGTCGCTGACCCGCTGCAGGCCTTCCTGCCGGATACCCTTGTTGTCGCCCTTTTTGCCTGCCGGCATCAGGGCCTTCGAGAAACCGAGCTTGGCGGATTCTTTCAGCCGCGCTTCGGTTTGCGAAACGCTGCGCACGTCACCCGACAGGCTGATTTCACCGAACACTACGGTTTCATCGGGTACCGGCACTTGTGCGAGGCTGGAAATCAGCGCCGCCGCGACCGCAAGGTCGGCTGCGGGTTCGGAAATCTTCAGGCCGCCGGCCACGTTCAGGTAAACATCACAGCCGGCAAGGCCAAGGCCTGCGCGGGCATCCAGCACCGCCAGCACCATGGCAAGGCGGCCGCTGTCCCAACCGACAACCGCCCGGCGCGGGTTTGCGGCACTTGATCGTGCGACAAGGGCCTGGATTTCCACCAGCACGGGGCGCGAGCCCTCGATACCGGCAAAAACGGCAGAGCCGGGTTCGCGGCTGTTATGGTCCGCGAGGAACAGTTCGGACGGGTTCGAAACTTCCTGCAGGCCGGCACCGGTCATCTCGAACACACCGATCTCGTCGGTGCCGCCGAAGCGGTTTTTCACGGCACGCAGGATACGGAACTGGTGGCCGCGATCGCCTTCGAAATAAAGCACGGTATCGACCATATGTTCGAGCACGCGGGGGCCGGCGATCTGGCCATCCTTGGTGACATGGCCCACCAGGAACACGACCGTGCCCCGGCGTTTGGCATAGGAAATCAGCTCATGCCCGCAGACACGCACCTGGCTGACCGTGCCCGGCGCCGATTCCACATGGTCGGCGAACAGGGTCTGGATACTGTCGATCACCACCGCGCGCGGCGGCCGGCCTTCGTCCAGGGTGGTCAGGATATCGCGGAGCGAGGTTTCGCAGCCCAGCTTCAGCGGCGCACCCGCAAGGCCCAGGCGACCGGCGCGCATCTGTACCTGCGCGGTTGCTTCCTCGCCCGAGATATAGACACAGTCGTGGCCCCTGAGCGCAAGGGCGCCCATGGCCTGCAACAGCACGGTGGATTTGCCGATGCCGGGGTCGCCACCGATCAGGATGGCGCTGCCGGGCACAAGACCACCGCCCAGCGCCCTGTCGAACTCACCAATACCGGTCAGGGTGCGCGGTTCTTCCTTGATGGGGGTATCCAGCGACACGAGTTCGACCGCGCGGCCCTTCTTGGCGCTCAGGCCCTTGGGGGCGCCTGATACGACCGCCTGTTCTTCGGCAATGGTGTTCCATTCGCCGCATTCGTCGCATTTACCCTGCCAGCGCCGGTAAACCGCGCCGCATTCACCACAGGCAAAACTTTTCAGCGCCTTTGCCATCAGAGTTTCAGCACTTCCATCTGGATCGGGCCTTCGGCGCGACCGTGGATGAACTGGTTGACATAATCGTTGCCGGAATTGTCGATGTCGGTCTTGGCGCCTTCCCAGATGATCTCGCCGCGATACAGCATGGCAATGC
The DNA here is from genome assembly GCA_006226495.1 of Alphaproteobacteria bacterium. Classification (GTDB taxonomy): domain Bacteria; phylum Pseudomonadota; class Alphaproteobacteria; order Sphingomonadales; family Kordiimonadaceae; genus Kordiimonas. The sequence continues at coordinate 20,458 of SBGU01000058.1, read as the reverse complement.
GGTCCGCAATCTTGCGCGCACTGGCCATATCATGGGTGATCGACAGCGTGGTGGCACCAAGGTCCTTCACACATTCGACGATCAGGTCGTTGATCACGTCCGCCATGATGGGGTCAAGACCCGTGGTGGGTTCATCAAAGAAAATGATCTCGGGCTCGGCCGCGATGGCGCGGGCCAGGCCCACGCGCTTCTGCATGCCGCCCGAAAGCTCTGCCGGCGACAGTTCGCCGACATCGGGGCTCAGGCCCACGCGGCGCAGTTTTTCAATGGCGATTTCCCTGGCGTCCTTGCGGTTCAGGCCCTTGCTCTGAATAAGGCCAAAAGCCACGTTTTCCCAGACGGGCAGGCTGTCGAACAGCGCCGCACCCTGGAACAGCATGCCGAATTTGGTGAGAACTTCGCGACGATCGCTCTGGCGCATGCCGACAATTTCGGCACCATCGACCTTGATGGAGCCCCGGTCGGGTTTCAGCATGCCAAGGATGCATTTCAGGGTCACGGACTTGCCGGTGCCTGAGCCGCCGATAATGACCATGGATTCACCCTTGGCCACCTTCAGGTCTACGCCCTTCAGCACCTGTTTGGGGCCAAAGGCTTTATGGACGTCCGTAAGATCGAGCATTGGTATGCTGGTCATGCTTAACCTCCGAACACGATAACGGTGATGATCAGGTTCGCCATCAGGATGGCGATGAAGGCGGACACCACGGCATTGGTGGTGGCCTTGCCCACGCCTTGCGCGCCGCCCCGGCTGTTATAGCCGTGATAGCTGCCCATCAGTGCAATGATGAAGCCGAACACAGCGGCTTTCACGAGCGAGGAGACAACGTCCGACTGCTCCAGGAAATCTTTGGTGACCTGCAAATAGGTGGCTTCATTCAGGCCCAGCTTGCCGGTGCCGATGACATAACCGCCCATCACGCCGATGATGTTGGCGATGATCACCAGCATCGGCAGGGTCAGGACCGCGGCGACAAGGCGCGGCACAACGAGGTATTTGAACGGATCGGTCGACAGGGTGACGAGCGCATCAATCTGTTCGGTCACGCGCATGGTGCCCAGTTCGGCAGCCATGGCCGAAGACACACGGCCTGCGACCATCAGGCCACCCAGCACAGGGCCCAGCTCGCGCACGATGGCGATCACCACCACACCCGGCACCACGGATTCGGCATTGAAGCGGCTGCCACCGACAAAAATCTGCTGCGCGAGCGCCGCGCCCGTGAACAGGGCGGTCAGGCCCACGACCGGCAGGCTGTTATAGCCGATCAGCCACATCTGCTTCAGCATAAGGCGCCAGTAAAGGGGCGGCCGCGCGATATGGCTGACGGCGGTGCCGGCGAAGACCGACAGACGGCCTATCTCGGCCAGTGATGCCAGAAACACCCGGCCGATGATTGCAAGCGGATTGGTCACAGAGGGTCCTGTTTGTTGCCTATATGTTCCTATGGGCGTTAGCTATAACGCGTATCGCCGTGCGATAGAAACAAAAAGTGGCGAATTCAAGTCAGGGCCGCCTGCATGGGTGCTGCGACGCCTATTTCCCCTTGAAATCGGCGGGCCGCTTTTGCACGAACGCCATCACGCCTTCGGCGCTGTCCGACGTGCGGCTGGCAAGGCGCTGGGCGCCGGCTTCGGCCTGCAACTGTTCGGCATAGCTGTTGTCGGCGCTGGATTTCATCAGGCTGCGGATGCCGGCATAGGCCCGGGTCGGACCATTGGCCAGCTTGCGGGCGAGGGTGCGGGCAGTGTCCATCAGCTTGTCGTCATCCACCACATCATACACAAGGCCCCATTCGAGGGCGGTTTCCGCCGGCACTTTTTCACCCAGCATCATCATGGCGCGGGCGCGCTGGGTGCCGATCAGGCGTGGCAGCAGGAAGGTCGAGCCGGCGTCAGGCACCAGGCCGATATTCACGAAGGCCTGCAGGAAATAGGCGGAACGCGCAGCCAGCACCAGGTCAGCCGAGATGGCCAGGCTCATGCCGGCGCCGGCGGCGACACCGTTGATGGCGCTGACGACCGGGATTTCGAGCGCGGCAAGCTCCAGGAAAAACGGATGGTAACTGTCGATCAGGTTGGCGCCGGCGTCGCGCAGGTCGCCTTGCGCTGCGCTTTCCGCAAGGTCGGCACCGGCGCAGAAACCGCGGCCGCTGCCGGTGATCAGAAGTGCCCGCACACCGCTGTAGGGCGCGCCGATCTTGCGCACGGCGGCCAGCAGTTCCGATTTCATCTGGGCGCTGAGCGCATTCAGCCGGTCGGGCCTGTTGAGGGTCAGGACCGCGAGGCCGGCTTCGATTTCTAGAGTGATGGATTGAAAGTCTGCCAAAATTGCCTCCCCGCTTGATGGCTGTCCTGAAACTTATCTAGCGCAGGGCAGGAGGGAGGCAAATGGCAGAGGGCCAGAAGGTGCTATTCTTCGGCTTCTTCGGTCGTTTTGGTCATGGGATCGCGCAGCAGGAACGCCGGCACGTGCGGGCCCATGCCGACAAACGGTTCCTTCGGCATATCATCTGGCGCGAACTGCAGCTTGCCGTTTTCATCCGTAACCGGTGCCGGGCGGCGGCTGTCGCTGCGGCCACCTGTGCGACCGCGGGGTTCACGCGCTTCGCGCGACTGGCGCTGTTGCTGCGCTTGCTGCGGCTGTTGTTCGCGACCTTCGCGGCTGCCGCCACGTGGCTGGCGGCCGCGCGGTGCGCGGGCGGGTTTTTCTGCGGCTTCTTCAGCGGCAGGGGCGGCCTCAGGCGCCTGTTGCGGCTGGCGGCCTTCAAGCACGAAGTCTGCCGCGACCGGCAGCTTGTTGCCGATCAGCTTTTCGATGGCGTCGACATACCGCACATCCTCGCGGCCCTTGGTCGCGATGGTGAAGGATTTACCCTTGCGGCCGGCACGGCCGGTGCGACCGATACGGTGCACATAATCCTCGGCATGGCTGGGCACATCGAAGTTGAACACATGGCTTACGTCCGGCACATCAAGGCCGCGGGCGGCAACGTCGGACGCGCACAGAAGCTGGATGTCATTGGTCTTGAACTGCGCCAGCACCGACAGGCGTTCGCTTTGTTCCATGTCGCCATGCAACTGGCCGACGCTGAAACAATGACGCTTGAGGGATTCGTAAACTTCCTTCACATCGCGCTTGCGGTTGCAGAAAATGATGCCGTTCTTCACTTCTTCGGTGCGCAGAAGCTGGCGCAGCGCGATACGCTTTTCGCGCGGGCCGACCGTGATGATGGCCTGCTCGATGGTGCCGGCGGTCGACGCGGGGCGCGACACCTCGATCTTGCGCGGATCATTGAGGAACTGCTTGGTCAGGCGCTGGATGGGCGGAGGCATGGTGGCCGAGAAAAACAGGGTCTGGTGTTTCTTGGTGATGCGTTCGCAGATTTTCTCGACGTCCGGAATGAAACCCATATCCAGCATGCGGTCGGCTTCGTCGACCACCAGCACATCGATGCCGGTGAGCAGCAGCTTGCCGCGCTCAAAATGGTCCAGAAGGCGGCCGGGGGTGGCGATCAGCACGTCAACACCGCGGTCCAGCAGCTTTTCCTGGTCGCCAAAATTGACACCACCGATCAGGAGCGCCATGCTGAGCTTGTGGTTTTTACCGTATTTTTCGAAGCTTTCCGCCACCTGGGCGGCCAGTTCACGGGTCGGCTCGAGGATCAGCGAGCGCGGCATGCGGGCACGGGCGCGGCCTTCGGACAGGATGTCGATCATCGGCAGGGTGAAAGACGCGGTTTTACCGGTCCCGGTCTGGGCGATGCCGAGCACGTCGCGGCCCATCAGCACCTGCGGGATTGCCTGTGCCTGAATGGGGGTCGGTTCCGTGTATCCGGCTTCGGCCACAGCGGCCAGGGTGGGCTCACTCAGCCCGAGAAGGTCAAAACCCATGCGTATCCTACCAATTGATTTATAACAATTCGGGGCGCAGCATATGGGGCAGGCTGTCAATGTCAATCTATGAAGGGTCAAAAGATGGCAAAAAGGCCGACAATCATCCTTGTACCGGCGCTTTTATGTGACAGTCGCCTCTATGGCGGCGTGAAATCGGGGCTGGAAAGCGATTTTGACGTGCAGATTGCCGACACCGGCCAGGATGACAGCATTGAGGCCATGGCCTGCCGCTTGCTGGAGATGGCGCCCGAGCGGTTCGCGCTCGCCGGCAATTCCATGGGGGGTTATGTCGCACTTGCGGCCGCGCGCATGGCGCCCGCGCGGGTCAGCCATCTTGCCCTTATGGGCACCAATGCGCACGCAGACAATGTCGCCGCCCGTGAAAAACGCGAACAGGCGATCCGGCTGGCCGAAGGTAGCAAGTTCGGCACCTTTGTGGACGGCTATGTCGACGGTGCCCTGAACCCGGAAACGGCGCATGAATTTGGTCCCATCCTCAGGGCCATGGCCCGCGACCTGGGTGCCGATGTGCTGGTGCGCCAGCAGCGTGCCATCATGGACCGTGCCGACATGCGCGCCGAGCTTGCGGCCATGTACCTGCCGACCCTGGTGCTGTATGGCGAGATGGATGCGCTCGCGCCCCTGAGCGTCCATGAAGACATGGCGGATGCTCTGCCGAATGCCGATCTCGAGATCGTGCCGGGCTGTGGCCACCTGATCCCGCTTGAACAGCCGGTTGCCGTTGTGGCTGCGCTCAGGACCCTGATGGCGCGCTAGGCGCCTTTTCTTCCTTCAGGCAGACATCGGATGCCAGCGAGCGCGCGGCGAGGGCGCGGGCACCAGGCAGGCCGCTCAGGGCGCCAAGGGCAAAGTCCCGCATCCCGGCGATGAGACGATTGTCGGTCTGGAAAACCGGTGTCAGGCCGATGCTGGCATACCGTATATAACGCTGATGCCCGGCCCGGTGTTTTCGGTATGTTGCCAGCGCCGTGTCGACAGGCGTTGACAGTTCTGCGAGGCATGAGGCAAGGCGATAGGCATCGAGAAGGGCCGACGTACAGCCCTGGCCAAGCTGGGGGCTGGTGCCGTGGGCAACGTCGCCGATCATGACCGTGCGGCCAACGACCGGTTTCCTGGCCCAGACATCATAATAGACCGCGACAGACAGGTCGGTGTCCGAGATTCCCTGCAGCGCAATCGCGGCTTCGGGCCAATAATGGCTGAACCAGGCGCGAATTTCATCCAGCGCGGGCAATGGGCGGTCGTGGCGTACAGACCAGTAGAAGGCCGCCGTCGTTTGCCCGTCTGCGCCTGCCCCTGTGGGCAGCAGGCCCGCCATGAACCGGCCGCCAAGGCAGCGCTGATGCAGGACAGCCGGGTCCAGGGTTGCGGGCAGGGGCAGGGTGGCCCACAGGCACCCCCAGGGATAACGGCGTGCGCGCCGGCGCCCGCTGTCGGCGCCAAGCCAGTCGCTGCGTGCGCCCGTCGCGATAATGACAAGGTCATAGGGCCCATGGCGACCGTCGCCGGACAGAACCCATTCGCCGGTCGCATCGGCCTCTGTGCCCGAGACCTGGATGCCATGCAGGTGTTTCACGCCGGCGTGCCGGCTGCAGTTCAGGAGCGTGCCATGCAATATTGCCCGGCGGACGCCGAGGCCGTGCCGTGCCGGTGGCGCCAGGTGCGCGTAGCGGACATCCAGAAGTGTGCGCCCGGTGTGGGTCAGGGACTGAAGGCGCGAGATGGTGCTGGAAGCCGCCGCAACCGGTTCCAGAATGCCAAGGTGCTGCAACACGGCCTGCCCGGGTGGCTGCAACAACAGGCCGGCGCCCACCGGGCGTGGTTCAGGAAAGCTTTCCAGTACCGTGACCGAATGCCCGGCACGCGCCAGAAAGGCAGAGATTGCCAGGCCGCCAATGCCGGCACCGATCACGGCGATGTTCATAGGGGCGTGTGTCATCCAGGCATAGTGCCGCATCTGCACTGGGCCGCAATGCGGTGCACGGACGCAGGCCCATGACCGCCCTGGCTAGATATCCAGGATGTCGAGATCGACACTGTTGTCACGAATGAAATCGAAGCGTTTTTCCGGCTTTTTGCCCATCAGGTCATCGACAAGTTGGGTCACCTGCGCGCGGTCGGCATATTCGGGCGGCAGGGTGACGCGCAGCAAGGTGCGGTTCGCGTGCGCCATGGTGGTTTCCTTCAACTGGCCCGGCGGCATTTCGCCCAGACCCTTGAAGCGGCTGATTTCCATCTTGCCCTTGCCGGCAAATTCGGTGGCCATCAGTTCTTCCTTGTGGGCGTCGTCGCGGGCATAGATTACCTTGCCGCCCTTGGCGAGCCGGTAAAGCGGCGGCATGGCCAGATACAGCCTGCCGTCTTTCACCATGCCGGACATTTCCTGGAAGAAGAAGGTCATCAACAGGGTCGCAATATGGGCGCCATCCACGTCGGCGTCGGTCATGATGATGACTTTTTCATACCGGAGCGCGGCACTGTCGTAATTTTCGCGCGTGCCACAGCCCAGTGCCTGGATGAGATCGCGGATTTCCTGGTTGGCGGCGATCTTGTCGCGGGTCGCGGAGGCCACGTTCAAAATCTTGCCGCGGATCGGCAGCACGGCCTGGGTCTTGCGGTCGCGCGCCTGTTTGGCCGATCCCCCTGCGGAATCGCCTTCCACGATATAGATTTCGGTGCCCTCGGGGCTTTCGCTCGAACAGTCGGTCAGCTTGCCGGGCAGGCGCAGCTTGCGTTTGCCCACGGCGGTCGCGCGCTTGATTTCCTTTTCCTGGCGGCGGCGCAGGCGTTCATCCAGCCGTTCCAGCGCCCAGGTCAAAAGGCCGTTGGCGCGGTCCGGGTGGTCGGCCAGCCAATGGTCGAAGGCATCACGGATGGCGTTTTCGGTCAGGCGCTGGGCGTCGGCGGTCGACAGCTTGTCCTTGGTCTGGCCCTGGAACTGCGGGTCGCGGATAAAGACCGACAGCATGGCGCAGAAGGTGCCGCACACATCCTCGGACGTCAGTTGCGCGGCTTTTTTGTTGGCGGTCAGTTCGCCGTAGGCCTTGATGGCGCGCAGCACAGCGCTCCTGAGCCCGGCTTCGTGGGTGCCGCCCTGGGGGGTCGGGATGGTGTTGCAATAGCTGTTGCAGAAACCGTCGCCAAATTCGGGCCAATGGATCGCCCATTCAACCTGGCCGGCTTCATCCGGGAATTTCACGAAGCCGGAGAAGGGCTCCTCCGACACACAGGACCGGTTTTTCATGCTTTCCGACAGGAAGTCCGACAGGCCGCCCGGGAAGTGCAAGGTGGCATCGGTCGGGGTCTTGTCGTCACCGGTGATCAGTTCGGGCGCACATTTGAAACGGATTTCGACGCCGCGGAACAGGTATGCCTTCGAGCGCGCCATTTTATAGAGGCGCGCCGGCTTGAAGGCTGCTTTTTCACCAAATATCTGCGGGTCGGGCATGAAGCTGACGCGGGTGCCACGTTTGTTCTGCACGGGGCCCAGGTCTTCAAGCGGGCTTGTAACCTTGCCGCGGGAATAGGACTGGCGCCACATGTTGCGGTCGCGGCTGACCTCGACCGTCAGCCATTCGCTGAGCGCATTCACGACCGAAATACCCACACCGTGCAGGCCACCCGATGTGGCATAGGCGTCGGAACTGAACTTGCCGCCCGAGTGCAGGGTCGAAAGAATCACTTCAAGCGCGGATTTGCCGGGGAATTTCGGGTGCGGGTCGGTCGGGATGCCACGGCCGTTATCCGACACGGAAACCGAGCCATCCTCATGAATGGAAAGAACAATCCGGCTGGCGTGGCCGGCGACGGCCTCGTCCATCGAGTTGTCGAGTATCTCGGCGACCAGGTGGTGCAGGGCGCGTTCGTCAGTGCCGCCGATATACATGCCCGGGCGCTGGCGCACCGGTTCAAGGCCTTCGAGAACCTCGATGTCCTTGGCTGAATAGTCGGTTTTTGTTGCTTGCACTGCGAACAGATCGTTCATTGCCTCACCCGGTAAACTGCTGTTGAAACAGGGGGTAACCCACAGGTTCCGCCCCGTCAAGAAGGTCGATCAAGGGTCAATATATAGTGAGAAACGCCACATGCTATAGAAAATCTAGTGTAGCGGCGCCCCGAAAAAGGGTATAGTAGCTTGAAGGCGAAAGATTACCTTAACAGTTTCGCGATAGTCTCACGGTTACAAGTCACCCTAAGGCGGAGGCAGGCATGTCATCAATTGCTCCTATGAAGCTGGTCCAGAAATTTACCAAGCGCCGGACGCGCGAGCGACTGTCCGACACCTTGAGCATCGGCGACCGTTTCGAGCAGGCAGACCGTACCCATTCCGTATGGGTGGTGGAGCGTATCAGCAAGCTGGGCTCCAGCCTGTATCCGCTCGTCAGCCTGGCCCGCGAGGACCATCCCGACCTCAAGAAAACCGTCTCGCTTGCAGTTCTGGAAGAAGGCGAAGATTTCCGCCCCGCCGCCGCGGTTGCTGCGAAAGCCAGCAAGGCACCGGCACCGGAGCAGGCCGCCGTTTAAGCCGGCGCCACTGCGCCCGGGCTGAAAACAGAATCGATGATGAACGCCGCGGGTTTCCTGCGGCGTTTTGTTTTTGTGGCTTGTCGGGTTCTGGCTGCCTTCAGGCGGGCAGGGCGGGTGATCAATCGAACAGTTTGTCGATGTCTTCCTGGGTTTGCGCGCTTTCTTCCGGATGATCGGGCACGACAGGTTCTTTCGGCCGGTCGATCTGGCCGTGAATCACCTTGTTCAGCTTCATGAGCATTTCCTGGATCATCTCGACCCGGCCACGGATCAGCCTCTGGGCGTCGGGCGAAACACCCCGTTCGGCGGCATTGACGCTCGCGAGGCCATTGAGTGTCGACAGAATCAGCGTATCAAGCTCGCGGCAGATGCGGTCGAACACGCTGCGCACGACCTTGGGCGCCATATGATAGGCCTCGATCGCCAGTGTCTTGGCCTGGAAGCCGCTGTCTTCAAAATGTTTGGGATAGCTTTTGGGTGCCCAGTCCGCACAGTCTTCGGCAAGCTCGGGCATGTCAGGCACCATTTCGAGGAGCATGACGATCTCGTTGAAATGGTTGAGATAGTCAGTCGCCAGAAAGCTGTCGGGATTGATATTGGCAGCAGCGAGTTTGGGTTGGAGCGCCGACTGTTCTGCTGTGTACTGGATTTGCATGAATAAAGCCGTCCCGTCTCAACTCTTTTTGTCCGCCCCCAAACCGCAGCCTATAGCCTAGCTGTTGTCAAAAGGTAAATAGCGAAGAAAGAAATACAAAAGAGGCCCCTCTTTTTGAAGAAGGGCCTCTCTCACTGCGATTATATATACAGCTTACGAGCTGTAGTACATTTCGAACTCGACCGGGTGCGGTGCCAGCTCGGTGCGGTGTACTTCTTCCATCTTCAGCTCGATATAGGCGCTGATCTGGTCGTCGGTGAAGACATCGCCTTTTTTCAGGAACTCACGGTCGGCATTGAGCGCGGCCAGAGCTTCACGGAGCGAGCCCGCGACGGTCGGCACGTTCAGCAGTTCCTCAGCCGGCAGGGCATAGAGGTCCTTGTCCATGGCATCGCCCGGGTGGATCTTCTTCTCGATACCGTCAAGGCCGGCCATCAGCATGGCAGCGAAGCCGAGGTAGGGGTTCGCGGTCGGGTCCGGGAAACGAACTTCGACGCGCTTGCCTTTCGGGCTCGACACATACGGGATACGGCAGGAAGCGGAACGGTTGCGGCTCGAATAGGCCAACAGAACCGGTGCTTCAAAACCCGGGGTCAGGCGCTTGTAGCTGTTGGTCGACGGGTTGGTGAAAGCGTTGATGGCCTTCGCGTGCTTGATGATGCCGCCGATATAATACAGGCAGGTTTCGGAAAGGTCGGCATAGCCCGAACCGGCAAAGAGCGGCTTGCCGTCTTTCCAGATCGACTGGTGCACGTGCATGCCCGAACCGTTGTCCTCGGCCACCGGCTTCGGCATGAAGGTCGCGGTTTTGCCATAAGCATGGGCAACCTGGTGAACAGCATATTTATAGAGCTGTACGCGGTCGGCCGTTTCGGTCAGGGTCGAGAACAGCATGCCGAGCTCGTGCTGGGAAGCCGCCACTTCGTGGTGGTGCTTGTCCATTTTCACGCCCATTTCGACAGCGGCTTTGACCATTTCGCCCCTGAGGTCGACACAGCTATCAACCGGCGCAACCGGGAAGTAACCGCCCTTGACGCGCGGACGGTGGCCGAAGTTGCCTTCTTCGAAGGAACGGTCGGAGTTGTAGGGGCCTTCGACGTCGTCGATCTGGTACATGGCGCCGCGGTAGCCGGTCTTGAATTTCACGTCGTCAAAGACGAAGAATTCGGGTTCCGGGCCAAAATAGGCGGTGTCGCCGATACCGCAGAATTTGACATATTCTTCAGCACGTTTTGCGGTCGAACGCGGGTCACGCTCGTAGGGCTGGCCGGTCGAGGGCTCGACAACGTCACAGAAGACAACCAGGGTCGGGTCTGCGGTGAACGGGTCGATGGTCACGGCGTTCAGGTCGGGCTTCAGGATCATGTCGGATTCGTTGATGGCTTTCCAGCCGGCGATCGAGGAACCGTCGAACATGAAACCGTCGGTCAGCATGTCTTCGTCAACGACTTCGGCGCACATGGTCAGGTGCTGCCACTTGCCTTTGGGGTCGGTGAAGCGCAGGTCGATCCAGTCGGCTTTGGTTTCTTTCACAAGCGCGAGAAAGTCTTCGACGCTGAGATTGGTGTATTTGGACATGTATATATTCCCTTTGACAAACTGTGTGCTGATAGACGTTTGTTAATATTGCCGGCCTGCGGGCTAAATGGCGTCCGTGCCCGTTTCGCCGGTGCGGATGCGGATCGCTTCCTCAACCGTGCTGACAAAGATCTTGCCGTCGCCGATGCGGCCCGTATGCGCCGCATTCTTGATCGCTTCCACGGCGCGTTCGCACTGGGAATCGACGACAACAACCTCGACCTTCACCTTGGGCACAAAATCGACAACATATTCTGCGCCGCGATAGAGCTCGGTATGGCCTTTTTGCCGACCGAACCCTTTTGCTTCTGTAACTGTAATCCCTGAAATTCCGATGTCGTGAAGGGCTTCCTTCACCTCATCAAGCTTGAAGGGTTTGATGATAGCTTCGATCTTCTTCATATCCTGGTACCAGTTCTTGTGATTATTACCCTTTTGTTAGCAGGGACCGTGCCAATCTGAATTATCCCATTAAAACCGCAGATTGCTGCGCTTTTGTGATTTCGGGCGCCGGGGTGTGCCATTTGTTTATGCGAAAAATTGCATAAAAATTGTGCAGGTGCCCGCAAGCTGAACACCGAACCGGTCGGGCTATGGTCCTGCCTCGGGCGGGCAGGGGAATTGATAAAAAATGCAATGAGGTATATTTTCGCGAAAGTTCGGTCTTGACGAAGGCCGGATGATGCGCATAAACAGGCGCACCTCAGAGATGGCGGGTGTAGCTCAGTTGGTTAGAGCACCAGTTTGTGGCACTGGGGGTCGCCGGTTCGAAACCGGTCACTCGCCCCACTCTGACGGACTTTTTGAAATAAGCCCCTTTCGGGGCTTTTTTCTTTTGATACACTGCCCCCGAGTCACGTCCGAGTCTTTAAGGGGGAGCTTAGGCCGGTGTCGTCGGATAAATCGAGCAATATTCTCTTGTCTCCTGCCGAAGCGCGGCAGGCGGATGCCCTGACAATCGCGAAGGGTACGGCAGGTTTTGCGCTGATGGAGTCGGCCGGTGAAGCGGTCGCTGAAATCACCGCCGAATATATCGGCACACCGCTTGAGACCGGCGGCGAAATCCTGATCCTCTGTGGGCCCGGCAATAATGGCGGCGACGGTTTCATTGCGGCACGTCACCTGGATGACTGGGGCTATCCGGTCCGGGTGATGCTGGCCGGCGAGGTTGCGGCCCTGAAGGGCGACGCCGCCGAGGCTGCCAAACGCTGGCCGGGGCCGATCGAACCCCTGAACCCCGAAGCGCTGGGCGGCAGCGCCGTCATCATCGACGGCCTGTTCGGCACCGGTCTCAGCCGGCCGCTTGATGGCGCGTTCGCCGACATGATCGAGGCGGCCAACGACCATGACGCGCTGAAGATCGCCATCGATGTGCCAAGCGGGCTGGACGCCGAAACCGGCCAGCCGACCGGCCCCTGTTTTGTTGCAGATGCAACAGTTACTTTCTTCCAGCGCAAGCTGGGTCATGCGGTTGCGCCGGGTCGCTTCCTGTGTGGCGGCCTCGATCATATCCATGTCGCCGACATCGGTATCAGCGCCAAGGTGCTGGCCGAGATCAAGCCGCAGTCTTTCCTTAACGACCCGGGCCTTTGGGGCCATGTTTTCCCGTTCGCCGGGCCTGAATCCCACAAATATCACCGCGGGCACCTGCTTGTGCTGGGCGGGCGCGAACCGACGCTTGGTGCCTCGCGGCTTGCCAGCCTTGCCGGCCTCCGGGTCGGTGCGGGTCTGGTGACCCTGGCGGCGCCCAGCGAAACCTATCCTATCCAGGCGACGGCGCTGACCGACGTGATGGTGCGGCGTTTTGATTCCGCCTTTGGTTTCCTGGGCATCCTCGCGGACCCGCGTATCAACAGTGTGCTGCTGGGCCCGGGCGCCGGTGTCGGTGAACGCACGTCCGAACTGCTGCAGGATGTTGCGGCACGCGGCCGCAAGATGGTGATCGATGCCGATGCGCTGACGAGCCTTGTCGGCCGGCTGGATATCCTGAATGCCGCGCGTAACACAGACGTGGTCCTGACCCCCCATGAGGGCGAGTTCGCGCGCCTGTTCCCGACCCTGAAACCGAAAGACGACCGGGTACAGGCTGTGCGTGAAGCCGCCGCCGCCGCCGGTGCCGTTGTCGTGCTCAAGGGCGTGTCGACAGTCGTGGGTGCGCCGGACGGTCGGGTGTCCGTTGCCGCAAACGCGCCGGCCTGGCTGTCGGTCGCCGGCACGGGGGACGTGCTGGCGGGCATGATCGCGGGCCTGATGGCCCAGGGCATGCCGGCGTTCGAGGCAGCATCGGCGGGTGTCTGGCTGCACGGCGAGGCGGCGATGGAAGCGGGCAGGGGCCTTGTGGCGTCCGACCTTCTGCAGTTCATCCCCGCCGTGTTACCCTGACGCCACATTGAAGGCCGCCGGAACGGGTGCTGACGCGCCTCTATGGCGGCTTTCGTGACGAAAATACTTGTACTCCGCATCACGGCTGTTATAAGCGCGTCAAATTGCCCTGTGTCAGGTGGCGATGCCCCTTTCATTTGGCTTTTTGGTTGGCACCGGCCGCAGATTTTTGCAGGGCCGACATGGTTGCCGTTGGTAAGCGGGCGTGGCGAAATTGGTAGACGCGCCAGATTTAGGTTCTGGTGTCTTCGGACGTGGGGGTTCAAGTCCCTTCGCCCGCACCAAGGGGCCCCAACCTTCCGGGAAGGGAAGGCAGGGCGTAAACATTAGAAGAGAGTTGGTAGACCCATGCAGATCGAAGAACTGCTTAGCGAAGGCCTGGTTCGGGAATATAAAGTTGTCGTCGCGGCCAAAGAGCTTGACGACCGCCTGGACAATATCCTCCAGGATTTCCGTGCAAACGCAAAAATCAAGGGCTTCCGCCCCGGTAAAGCGCCCCTGTCGCTCCTGAAGCGCATGCATGGCGAGCGCGCCAAAGGCCAGGTCCTGAATGAAACCATGCAGGAAACCTCTTCGAAACTGTTTGAAGAAAAAGGCATCCGCCCGGCCATGCGCCCGGAAGTCGATCTCGCAGCCTACGAAGACGGCAAAGACCTGGAATATACCCTGAAGGTCGAAATCCTGCCGGAAGTGAATGTCGAAGGTTTCAAGGCCCCGGCTCTTGAGCGCTGGGTTGCCGAAGTTGCTGACGCCGATATCGACACCGTGCTTGAGCGTGTTGCAGGCCAGCAGAAATCCTTCAAGAAAGCTGCCAAAACCACCAAAGCCAAAGAAGGCGATGCCGTCCTGATCGATTATGTCGGTCGTGTAGACGGTGTTGAATTCGACGGCGGCAAGGGCGAAGACTTCCAGCTCGAACTGGGCTCCGGCATGTTCATCCCGGGCTTTGAAGAGCAACTGGTTGGCGCCAAAGCCGGCGAAGAGAAGCTTGTGAAAGTGACCTTCCCGACCGAATATCACTCCAAGGACCTGGCCGGCAAGGAAGCCGAATTCACCGTGAACGTGAAAGAGGTTCGCCAGCCCGCAGAAGCCGAAGTCAACGAAGACCTGGCCAAGAACATGGGCTTCGACGACCTGGCTGCGCTGCGCGACGCCATCAAGGGCCAACTGGGCAGCGACAACGAGGGCCTGACCCGCGCGCACCTGAAGCGTGGCCTTCTGGACGCCCTGGCCGAGCAGTATGACTTTGCCGTACCGCAAGGCATGGTCGACCTCGAATTCCAGCAGATTTGGGAACAGATCAAGCGCGACGCCATCATGTCCGGCGAAGCCAAGCCGGAAGATTTCGAAGGCAAGACCCAGCCTGACGATGAAGCCGACGCCGCAGAATTCCGCGGTATCGCGGAACGCCGCGTGCGCCTTGGCCTCCTGCTGTCGGAAATTGGCGTGAAGAACAACGTCCAGGTTACCCAGGAAGAAGTGAACCGCCGCATCATCGAAGAAGCGCGCCGTTACCCGGGCCAGGAAGCCCAGGTATTCCAGTACTTCCAGCAGAATGAAGACGCCCGCGCCCAACTGCGCGCCCCGATCTTCGAAGAGAAGGTTGTCGATTTTGTCATCGCTCAGGCCGACCTGACCGACAAGACCGTAAGCCGTGAAGAGCTGGAAGCTGCTGTTCGTGCCATCGACGAAGAAGAAGCCAATCCGAAAGCCGCACCGGCCAAGAAAGCCGCCAAAAAGCCGGCAGCCAAAAAAGCTGCTCCGAAAAAAGCGGCTGCTGCTGACGAAGAAGCCAAGCCGGCTGCGAAAAAAGCCCCGGCCAAGAAAGCTGCGCCGAAGAAGGCCGCAGCAAAGAAAGCCGACGCCGAATAATCCGGCGCGCCACAGGCATGAAAAAGGGGCCTCGCGGCCCCTTTTTTTATTTCCCCCCTTAACATGTGGAAATATCCACATATTTATCAGGTGGCGGGCGGCAATTTCCTTGCCCCGTTCCGTTTCTGTTTGCTACAGCTTGCCTCATCAGACTGAAAAAGAGCCGACGCCTGGATAGCGAGCCGCAGGCCAACCTATTGGAGTGCCAGATGAACGATATCATGGATACCTACGCCAGCATGCTGGTGCCGATGGTCGTAGAACAGACCAACCGGGGCGAACGCTCCTATGACATCTATTCCCGGCTCCTGAAGGAACGCATCATCTTCCTGACCGGCGAAGTGAACGACCATGTGTCGAGCCTCGTGGTCGCCCAGCTTCTGTTCCTGGAAGCCGAGAATCCGACAAAAGACATTTCCTTCTATATCAACAGCCCGGGCGGCATCGTGACCTCTGGCCTCGCCATGTATGACACGATGCAATATATCCGCCCCAAAGTGGCCACCATTTGCGTGGGCCAGGCCTGTTCGATGGGGTCGCTTCTCCTGGCCGCCGGCGAGCCGGGCATGCGCTATGCGCTGCCGAATGCGCGGATCATGATCCACCAGCCTTCTGGCGGTGCGCGTGGTCAGGCAGCAGATATCGAGATTCAGGCGCGCGAGATTTTAAAGCTTCGTCAACGTTTGAATAATATCTATGTTAAACATACCGGGCAGAAGCTCGAGACCATCGAAACCGCGATGGACCGCGACAATTTCATGAGTGCGGAAGAAGCGAAGGCCTTTGGCCTGATCGATCAGGTCTATACCTCGCGCGATAGCGTAGAAAGCTAAGGGGTGCAACAGCGCCCCCAATCAGGGCAGAGGCCCTAAAATTTTTGTTGTACGCGTCTTTTCAACCGGTCTACTGTAGGAAAGACGCCAGAGTCGGAAGCGGTGACAAACTTGAGTAACAGCGATTCAAAAAACACGCTCTATTGTTCCTTCTGCGGGAAGAGCCAGCATGAGGTCCGCAAGCTGATTGCAGGCCCGACGGTCTTCATCTGCGACGAGTGTGTTGAACTCTGCAACGACATCATCAAGGAAGAGAGCAAAAGTGCCCTCGCCAAGGGTGGTGACGGTGTACCGTCCCCGCAGGACATTCTGGATGTGCTGGACGACTATGTCATCGGGCAGGGCGGCGCCAAGAAGGTGCTGTCGGTCGCGGTGCATAACCACTACAAGCGCATCAACCACGCAAACAGCAATGCGTCCGATGTTGAACTGGCAAAATCGAACATCCTGCTTGTCGGCCCCACCGGCTGCGGCAAGACCCTGTTGGCCCAGACCCTGGCCCGCATCCTCGATGTGCCTTTCACCATGGCCGACGCCACGACCCTGACCGAAGCCGGTTATGTGGGCGAGGACGTTGAAAATATCATCCTGAAGCTCCTGCAGGCTGCGGACTATAATGTCGAACGCGCCCAGCGCGGCATCGTCTATATCGACGAGGTCGACAAGATCAGCCGCAAGTCGGACAACCCCTCGATCACCCGCGACGTGTCGGGCGAGGGTGTGCAGCAGGCGCTTCTCAAGATCATGGAAGGCACGGTGGCCAGCGTTCCGCCCCAGGGCGGCCGCAAGCATCCCCAGCAGGAATTCCTGCAGGTGGACACCACCAACATCCTGTTCATCTGTGGTGGCGCGTTCGCGGGCCTCGACAAGGTGATTGCGAACCGCCTGCAGGGCAAGTCCATCGGTTTTGGTGCCAAGGTATCCGCACCCGATGAACGCGGTATCGGTGAACTGTTCAAGGATACCGAACCGGAAGACCTGCTGAAGTTCGGCCTGATCCCGGAATTTGTCGGCCGTCTGCCGGTTATCGCCACGCTCGAGGACCTTGATGAAGCGGCGCTGATCCAGATCCTGACCGAACCGAAGAACGCGCTCCTGAAGCAGTATCAGTGCCTGTTCGACATGGAAAACGTGAAACTGACCTTTGCGGAAGATGCGCTCCTGGCCGTGGCCAAGAAAGCCATCGAACGCAAGACCGGTGCCCGCGGCCTTCGTTCGATCATGGAAGACACGCTTCTGGACACCATGTTCCATCTTCCCAGCCTCGAAGGCGTGGAAGAGATCGTTATCAACGGTGAAGTGGTTGAAGGAAAGGCCACCCCGCTGCAGATTTACGCCGACAGGCGCGAAGAAGCGGGCAAACCGGCCTGATAACAAAGCTTTGAACAGGCGAACGGGGGTTGAAAGACAGCTTTCAACCCCCATTTCTTTTCAATGCTGCCCGAAAATCTCACCTGACCAGCCGGATTTTTGTCTTTTCCTTTCGCTTCGGCGTCGGAATTGGCCTAAAATCCACCTCTAAGAATCATAAATTCTAGTTCTGGAAGTCTTTCCCATGTCCACTACCGCCGAAGAAACCCCGAATACCGTTGTTCTGCCGGTTCTGCCGCTCAGGGACATCGTCGTGTTTCCGCATATGATCGTGCCGCTGTTTGTCGGCCGCGACAAATCCGTGCGGGCGCTCGAGGAAGTCATGGCCAAGGACAAGCAGATCCTGCTCGTGGCCCAGAAAGAAGCTGGCGAGGACGACCCCGAACCCAAGGATGTGTTCGAGATCGGTACCGTTGCGTCCGTGCTGCAGCTCCTGAAGCTGCCCGATGGTACGGTGAAGGTGCTGGTGGAAGGTTTCAACCGCGCCCGCATCGAGGAATTTGTGCGTGCTGACGACTTTTTTGAAGCCCGCGCCGAAATGCTGGCCAGCGATATCCAGGACGAAGCCGAAACCGAAGCGCTGGCGCGTTCGGTGGTTGCCCAGTTCGACCAGTATGTGAAGCTGAACAAGAAGATCCCGGCCGAGGTGCTGGTGACCGTCAGCCAGATTGACGATCCGTCCAAGCTTGCGGATACCGTGGCGTCGCACCTTGCGCTCAAGATTGATGACAAGCAGGAACTCTTGACCTGTGTGTCGGTTGCCGACCGGCTGGAACGCATCTTCAGCCTGATGGAAGGCGAAATCGGTGTGCTTCAGGTCGAGAAGAAGATCCGTGGCCGCGTGAAGCGCCAGATGGAAAAAACCCAGCGCGAATATTACCTGAACGAACAGTTGAAGGCGATCCAGAAGGAGCTGGGCGAGGGCGACGAGGGCCGTGAAGAGGTCCAGGAGCTCGAGGAACGCATCGCCAAGACCAAGATGTCCAAGGAAGCCCACGACAAGTGCATGGCCGAGCTGAAAAAGCTCAAGTCCATGTCGCCCATGTCGGCCGAGGCCACTGTTGTGCGCAACTATCTGGACTGGATGCTGTCCGTGCCCTGGGCGAAACGCAGCCGGGTCAAGAAAGACATCAAGCTGGCCCAGAAGGTGCTGGATACCGATCACTATGGCCTCGAAAAGGTCAAGGAACGCATCATCGAGTATCTGGCCGTGCAGCAGCGCGCCAAAAAGCTCAAGGGTCCGATCCTGTGCCTCGTTGGCCCGCCGGGTGTGGGCAAGACCTCGCTTGGCAAGTCGATCGCCAAATCCACGGGACGCGAATTTGTGCGCTTCTCGCTGGGCGGCGTGCGCGACGAGGCCGAGATCAGGGGCCATCGCCGCACCTATATCGGGTCGATGCCCGGCAAGATCATGCAATCCATGAAAAAGGCCGGCACCACCAACCCGCTGTTCCTGTTCGACGAGATCGACAAGATGGGCCAGGACTTCCGGGGTGACCCGGCGTCGGCGCTTCTTGAAGTGCTCGACCCGGAACAGAACGGCAAGTTCAACGACCATTATCTCGAGGTCGATTACGACCTGTCGGATGTGATGTTCGTCACCACGGCCAACTCGCTCCGCATGCCGCGGCCGCTGCTTGACCGGATGGAGATCATCCATCTGTCGGGTTACACCGAGGAGGAAAAGGTCGAGATCGCGAAACGCCACCTGATTCCCAAGCAGGTGAAGAACCATGGCCTCAGGAAGGGCGAATGGTCGATCTCCGACGGCGCGCTCACCGATCTCGTGCGCTATTATACCCGCGAGGCCGGGGTGCGCAGCCTTGAGCGCGAGCTCGCCAAGCTGACCCGCAAGGCGGTGAAGGAAATCGTTGAAGGTTCGAAGGACAAGGTGTTTGTCACCTCGCGCAACCTCGAAACCTATGCCGGCGTGAAAAAATACCGGTATGGCCAGGCCGAGGAAACCGACCAGGTCGGCCTCACCACCGGTCTTGCCTGGACCGAAGTTGGCGGTGAACTCCTGGCCATCGAGGCGGTGACCGTGGCCGGCAAGGGTGCGATCAAACAGACCGGCAAGCTTGGGGATGTGATGAAAGAATCGATCCAGGCGGCACGCTCCTATGTGCAGTCGCGCTGTGTCGATTTTGGCATCCACCCGAATGTGTTCGAGAAAAAGGATATCCATATCCACGTGCCCGAGGGTGCGACTCCGAAAGACGGCCCGTCAGCCGGTGTTGCCATGTGTACCTCGATTGTTTCCGTGCTCGCCAATGTGGCGGTCCGCAAGGATATCGCCATGACCGGTGAAGTGACCCTGAGGGGCCGTGTGCTGCCGATTGGCGGGCTCAAGGAGAAGCTTCTGGCGGCGCTCAGGGGCGGAATAAAGAAGGTGCTTATCCCCAAGGATAACGAAAAAGACCTGGCCGAAATTCCTGACAATGTGAAGAAGGGCCTTGAAATCGTTGCGGTTTCCAATGTGGACGAGGTTCTGTCCCATGCGCTCGTCAGCAAACTCGAGCCGATCGAGTGGCCGGAGGAGGAGGCGATCAGCGAGATCAAGTCCGACGAGGGCGCCGAAGACCTGGAACATACGACTCATTAACGGGCTTGTTCCGAAATCCGGAAATTTCAAGTGAAAAAATACGAAAAACCGCAGGTTTCTGCGGTTTTTTGCTTTGACATCCCGAAAAATACGGGCATACACTGCGGTCGCATTTCGGAACCATTTAACGAAATCAAACTCTTCAACTCAGAGGGGGATACCTTGAATAAGAACGATCTGATTGCAAAGGTAGCTGAAGTAGCTGACCTGTCCAAAGCCGACGCTGGTAAAGCAGTTGACGCTGTTTTTGACGCCATCAGCGGCGCGCTCGCTTCCGGCGACGAAGTTCGCCTCGTTGGCTTCGGCACCTTCGCCGTAGCGGCTCGTGCTGCCACCAAAGGCCGCAACCCGCGCACCGGTGAAGAGATCGAGATCCCGGCTTCCAAGCAGCCCAAATTCAAGGCTGGCAAAGGCCTCAAGGACGCTGTTAACGGTTAATCCGTAACACAGCCGATTTAGGGAAATGGCCGCAGGCGTTGCCTGTGGCCATTTTCTTTTTCCGGCTGTTCCCAAGCCCGACGGCGCGCCATCGCCGGGGTAGCAAAAATCATGACGGATTTTTGAAAAATAGGGGTTGCAAGCATCTGCGTTTGGCCCTAAAAGCGCGTCCACCACAGAATGCTGTGGGCGATTAGCTCAGTTGGTAGAGCATCTCGTTTACACCGAGAGGGTCGGCAGTTCGAGCCTGTCATCGCCCACCATCTTCCCCCGATGCGGGGA
>SBGU01000043.1 GCA_006226495.1 Alphaproteobacteria bacterium | reverse complement strand
CTCCTTCAGCCGGCCATAAAATTCGGAGCGGTAGCCCGCCAGTTCCTCGACCTTACTGGCCAGCGCACGGTTGAGGCGGCGGCCCATGTCGACAATGACGGCCTGGTTGCGCTTGTCGCGTTCTTCGCTGGCCTGCAACGCGGCTTCAAGCCGGCCCAGTTGTTCACGAAGCGCGTTGATATTGCGCTGCAGCCGCGCCACCTGTTCCTGCGCACGGGCCGAGATCGCCCGTTCTTCGGTGAGCGCATTGGCGCTGGCGCCATATTGTTCCCTGAGGGCCCTGGCTTCGGCTTCCAGCCTGTCACGCGCTTCGGTGATCTGGGCCAGTTGGCTTTCCGCCGTTTCAAGCTGCGTGCGGGCGCTGCCCAAATCGGCACCCAGTTGGTCCCTGTCCTCGTTCGCGGCGGTCAGGGACGCCGACAGTTCGGCCATGCTGTCCCGAAGCGACTGGTTGGACTGTTGTTCCAGCTTCAGGAGGTTGCCGAGCTGGGCCACCTGCCCCCTGAGTTCCGCCAGCGCCTGGTCGCGCCCCGTCAGCGCCTGGCCGAGGAAAAACTGCGCCAGCACAAACATCGACAAAAGGAAGATGATGACGAGAAGCAAGGTCGACAGGGCGTCCACGAACCCGGGCCAACTGTTGTCCTGCGGTGCCCCGCCGATGCGCCGGCGCGCGCCGATCATGATATGTCGCCCTCATCCCGGCGGCGGGCCGACAGGCCGGTCGGGCGTTCTTCCGGTTCCGCCGCCGGCGTGGGCGCCGGGACCGGGCTTGCGGTCGGCTCTTCCTTGCGGCGATGGTAGGTGCCGCCAATCGGCACGGTCGGCACCGGTTTGCCGCTGCCGTCCAGCGCCGCGGCGATGGTGCGGGACACGAGCTTGAGTTCGCCCCTGAGTTCATCGACCAGATTGTCCGAGGTGCGGATCTGCTCCTCGATCAAGCGTTTGATGCCCACATCCAGGTTGCGGATATGCTGTTTGGTGGTGTCGTCGATCGCGGGTGGCACCTCTTTGGGTTCGGCTGCCGCCATCTGGCCTGCGGCCAGTTTTTCGATGGCGCTGGCCAGCGCGCGGCTGTTTTCATCGACCCGGCGTGCCTGTTCGGCCTGCGCTTCCATACGGTCGGCGAGGGTGGCAAGCGATTCGGCAATCGCGCCCATGGTGGCGGCAGACTGGGCCCGGCCTTCTTCCCCATGCTTGAGTGTGCGTTGCAGCCGGTCGATGCCGTCTGCGGTCTGTTCCATCAGCGCGGTCATATAGGCGTTGGGGCTTGCCGAGCCCTCAACCATTTCACCGCGTGACAGGTGGGTGACAGATGCCAGCCAGTCTTCGACGCCATTATAGAAACGGGTCTGCGCCTGACTGGCCTGCAGGTCCAGGAAACCGAGGATCAGGCTGCCGGCCAGGCCGAACAGCGAGCTTGAGAAGGCCGTACCCATGCCGGAAAGCGGGGCTTCGAGCCCGGCCTTCAGTTCATCGAACATCAGCGCCATGTCGCCGCCGCCATCGACCGTCAGGCCCTTGATGGTGGAACCGATGGCGCCAATGGTGCCCAGAAGGCCCCAGAAGGTACCAAGGAGACCCAGAAAGATCAGGAGCCCGGTGAAATAGCGGCTGATTTCGCGGCTTTCTTCAAGGCGCGAGGCAATGCCGTCCAGCACCGAGCGCATCGACAGGGCCGACAGCCGCATGCTGCCTTCTTCCTGTGCCGACAACAGGGCCGCAGCCGGCGCCATCAGGCGCGGGGTCGCGCCACTGTCGGCCGCCTGCTGGCGTTTGAAGGCGCTGATCCAGGCAATTTCGGGCGCCAGGTCGAACACCCGGCGATAGGCAAAACCGGCGCCAATCAGCAAGGTTCCGATAATGACACCGTTCAGGACCGGGTTGGCCATGAAAGAGCTGATCATCGCTTCGCGCAGCAGCACGGCGATCACCAGGACCACACCCAGGAACAAAGTCATGCGGGTGACGAATTTTTTCGGTTTTTGCATGTGCATCTCTCCCCAAAGCGGCCCCACGCCCGTGCGCGGACGGCTTTGGTCCACGCGAAATTGCACCCTAGTTTAAGGGCATAATTGTGGCTTGCAATGGAAGCTTTGAAGAAAAGCGTGTGAAAACCGGCCGTTATCGGGCCGGCGAGGCCGATTTTGCGAAATCAGGCTGCTTTTGCACCCAGATGGCGTTCGATGATGGCTTCATGTTCGCGCGGGCCGGTCTGCATCATTTCGTCCGCCATGCCGCCAAGCCCGGCCACAGCCGGCAGTTTGTTGGCCCGTGCCAGCCAGCCGGCAAAGTGCGGCCAGCGCGCCGCATCCAGCTTCCAGCCGGCCCAGAAGGCATTGCGCATGAAATGGGCGATGGTGATATCGGCAAACGACGCAGCCTCGCCCGCGAACCAGTCCCGGCCCTGCAATTGGGCATCCAGATAATCCATTGCCCCCGGCAGGCCGTTCGTCAGCGCGTCTTCAATGAGCGCATGGTCGGGTTCCACCTTCAACACCGCGGGGCGCACGACCTTCTGGAAGAACAGGTTGAAGATGACCGAACGGCCCAGATGGTCGTCGGCATATTCCTCGAACCAGCGGGCACGGGCGCGGGCCTGAATGTCGGCGGGCCAGATGCTCGGGTTCGGGAACCTGTCCTCCAGATACTGGGCGATAACGCTTGAATCCGCCAGGGTGAAGTCGCCGTCCTGCAGGATCGGGATACGGCCAAGCGGGTTGAACTGCTTGAGGTATTCCTGGTCCCGAAGCGGCACTTTGGAGATGCAGCGGAAGGGCACGCCCTTAATGTCCAGGATCGCCAGAACCTTGCGGACATATGGGGAAATTGGCGAACCAATGATGGTTATAGCTGCTGCCATGGGAAGTCCCTCCTCGCTGCCCCCGAACCATGGCGCGAAATGGCCCGGTCCCGCAAGGGGGCAAACGGCCCCAGGCCCGTATGGCGGCTATGCATAAATGTTGATGAGGAAGGACAACTGCCGCAGATGCCATTCACCTGCGCACATGCGCGCCAAAGGGGACCGGCCGCCCTACAGCAGCGAATGGCAGTCCGGTACCTTGTAGCGGTTGCCCTTGATATCCGCGAGCCCGGCCACAAGGCCCAGGGTGTCGCCGGTGACACGCACATCCGTGACCCTGATCACGCAGTCCCGGGCATCCAGGTCGCCCACGACGGTGAATTGCATCGGATATTCGACATCAAGGCCTTCGCCGAACACCCCGCCAAACAGGTCGGCGGCGGATGCCACCTGATGATAGCTGGCCGAGGCCCGCACGGTTACCTGATAGCCGGCAGCAGCCTTTGGCGCCACCGACACCCTGTCAAGGCGGCTCCAGCCCTTGTTGCCGCAAACGTCGGTGCAGGCGGCGGCGATGCGCTCGTCATAGTCGGTATGGTTGATAACCAGTTGGGTGATATCGCGCTCCAGCGGCGCGGTGGCGACCGGCGTGGCCTGCAGGCAGGCAATGAATGCGAGGAACATGCGGACGGCTCCCTGTCCAGGCGGCCCGACTGGCCGTTTGCGGGAGCAGTATAGGCAACTTCAAGGCCGGATTATGGTGATGGGCGCGGCGTCAGGTTGCAGCCGCCCTTGCTTCAAGGGCCGCAACCCGCGCCACTGCCGTTCCCGACTGCCAGCTTACAACCTCTGCACGGCGGGCAGCGGACAGCGCCGCCGCGAGATCGCCCCGTGCTTCATGCAGGTCGCTGGCGATCAACAGGATATCGTCGGGAAGATGGGTCCTGCCGTCCAGGCTGTTGATGATGTCAAGGCAGTCCTTGTCACGCCCGAGCGCATGCAAGGTCTTGGCAAGCGCGAGCCCGACCGCCGGTGTTTCCGGGTGCGCGACCAGGAAGTCCTGCAGGCGGTCCAGAACCCTGTCCGGCTGCCCGGCCTTGACATGGCCGTCCGCCAGCAGGAACAGGCCCATCGCCGGGTCATGGGAGCAACGACAGACCTGTTCCAGCGCGTCGGCGGCGCCGGCATAGTCGCCCACTTTGTCCCGGCACTGGGCCAACTGGTACCAGGCCTCGAGCGACCCTTTGAGCGTTTCCACAACCTGCTCGGCCAGCGCCAGTGCCCGGTCGAACGCACCATCGTGAAAGGCCAGCACACTGGCGGTCAGCGCCTTGTGCGCGTCCGGCACATTGGTGAAATAACTTTCAATGACCTGCGCCACGACACGCGCCACTTCGGGCCGCGCCACATGGCGCCGGTCGCGCGCGAATACATCCCAGGTCCGGGTCAGCATCACGCTTTCATAGGACGGGAAATAGTCCACATCCGGGTTGCGGTCCCTGAGCGTGCCGCAGACCGCCCGCAGCAGGCTCTTGCCGTGGCTGTTGGCCACAATGACATCGTCGTCGCTGAACGTGCGGGCCATCGGCACCGGCGAGGTGGTGATCAGCAGCTTTTTCGGCCCGCCGATGGCGGCCAGAAGTTGCAGGCTTTCCTCCAGGTAGGCCAAGCACTGACCGAACTCCATCTTGTGGAAATGGAACCGGCCGGGGTACCGCTGCAGCAACTGCGGATTGCCGGGGAATTCTTCGATATAGCGCCCGCGTTCACTGTCCCACCAGCCTTCGACAAGACCCAGGGTCATGACCAGCGTGTCGGCCCTGAAGGCCTGGGCGAAATAGTCGAACAGCGCCGCCCGGCGCTGAATGGCCCGGGCGCGGCTGACAGGTCGCAGGCCCATCAGGCTGCCATCAACCACCGTGCCGTCACCAAGGTCATACAAAAGCGCATCGGCGTCTTCCGGCCGGAACCCGTCGCCACGCACGAGAATGTCGTGGCACCATTTGATTTCATTGAAAATGGTGGCCGGCGTGAATTTGTTGACGATGACCGCCGTCAAGGCCGGCCATTCGTCGGTGGTCATCCGGAAGTCGAATTCCGGCACACTGGCCCCCATGTCGCGCAGGCGGGCGGCAATTTCGCGGGCAAAACAACTGCCGATCACGAAGATCGGCCGGCGTGCATCGATCGTGAACCGGGGCCGGATCGCGGGAACGCACTTTGGCGCCATGCGGTCGGCAGCCTGCCGGTGGAAAGCAAGGCTCGTGTCGCGCCCCGGCGCCAGCAGGTCTTCGGCGGGCAACAGGGTTGCGGGGTCGGGCGGCAAAATCACCAAGTGGCTGTCTCCGTCTGGCATTGTGAGCGCACAGCTTTGTGCCGCAACATATCCGGCAGCAGAATAGCCACGAGCCGGGCAACACTGTCAATCCGTTCAAAAAAATAGAAGGCGGCATCCTGTACCGCCTTCGAATTCCGCGCCAGGACGGACCGGGAGGACGTCCTGACGGCAGGGGTACTGTCAGCCCTCGCGCACCTCGGTCAGGAAACGTCTCGACTGGTCGCGCAGGAGGTCGAGGGTTTCACCCAGGCTGCGGGCGGCATCGTCCAGTTCCTTGGCGCGCACCATGGTGCGGCCGGCGGTGGCATTCACTTTCTCGATATTGGCGGCCACTTCGCTGGTGCCGTTCGAGGCCTCCTGGATGTTGCGGCTGATCTCGATCGTCGCGGCGCTCTGTTCCTCGGTCGCGGCGGCGATGGCCGATGCAATCTCGTTCAGGGACATGATCATGGTCGAGATATCATGCACACGTTCGACCGTGTCGCCGGTGTTGGTCTGGATCGACTGGACCTGCGCGCCGATTTCGCCGGTGGCATTGGCGGTTTGCTGCGCCAGCGATTTCACTTCGCTGGCCACAACGGCAAAACCCCGGCCCGCCTCGCCCGCGCGCGCCGCTTCGATGGTGGCATTGAGCGCCAGAAGGTTGGTCTGGGCGGCAATATCGGAAATCAGTTTCACCACCTGGCCGATGGTGCCGCTGGCGGCCTCAAGCGCCCGGATGGTTTCGGATGCGCTGCGCGCCTCGCGGGACGCTTCGCTGGATTTCTGGCTCGAACTGTTGACCTGCCGGGCGATTTCCTCGACCGACGCCGACAATTCTTCGGCCGCCGAGGCCACGGTCTGCACATTCACGGTCGCCTGCGCCGCCGCCGCCGCGACACTGGCCGCCAGCGCCTGGTTTTCGGACGCATGGCGCGCAAGGCGGGCCGCGTTCTGGCCCACCTGTTCAATGGCCGCCGCCAGGGTTGCGATAACCTGCATAACCTCGGTCTCGAAGGTGTCGGCAATGGCGCGACGGTGTTTGACCTGGTCAGCTTCCATGGCCGCCATGCGGTCGCCGATGCCGTTGATCGAAGACGCGCTGGCGCCAAACGTGCCGGCCATGCCGGTGGTCAGGAACTTGCGGTAATACCGATGGTCCGCCGCGGCCTCGAGCGCCGCCCCCGATTCGCGGATATAGGCGTCCGTCAGGTCCAACATGCGGTTCAGGTTGGCCAGGGTCTCGCCATGGTCGCCATAGCTGTCCCATTTCACGACCCGGGCTTCAAGATTGCCGCGCTTCACTTCGGCAGCGACAGCCCGGACTTCGGCCATGGCACCACTGAGCAGGGCATTCTTTTCGCGTTCGGCTGCCAGGTCCTCGAGCGCCTGCCGGAGCGCGCGATCGCCGTCCCGGCCATTCGTTTTGCGGAAGATATCGAACATGATTATTCGCCCGTGCCCCAGATGAATTCGTCGTAGGTCTTGCCGGCTTTCGCCAGCTTGTCCATGAGGTGCTTGTAGCTTGCGGCCAGGCCGTCGCGCGCATTTGTGTGCCGGGCCTCGATGGCGGCAAGCTCGCGATACAGCGGCAGGATGTCGTTCACGCCCTTCCGGCTGGGTTTGCGGCGGTTGGAATGGAAACCGATAATCCTGCCGTCGCGGTCGTAGGACGGGGTGACATGGGCAATGACCCAGTAATATTTCCCGGTCGCGGACATGTTTTTCACATAGGCGAAAATCTCCTTGCCCGACTGGATGGTATCCCACAACAGCTTGAAGACCGCGCGCGGCATGTCCGGGTGCCGGATAATGCTGTGCGGTTGTCCGATCACTTCCGCCGTCGACATTTCCGCGACCCGACAGAAAACGTCGTTGGCGTACATGAGCCGGCCCTTGAGGTCGGTTTTGGATACGATGATTTCGTCTTCGGAGAAGTTTATCTCCACATCGACGGGTTTTACCCGGTCTGCCATGATGATATGCCCCAATTCCTGCCAGAAGTTGGCTTGGATTATTTATAGGGACCAGATATTTAAAATTAAATTAATGCCTATAGTTGTTAACACAACTAAAACGCAAAACAGTTTCGTTAATTATCCGGTAATCAATCTGAATTTTCTTAACGAATACTGTATGAACACGGACAGAGAATCCGCCCTTTTCAGCCTGCCTGCGGCGGTGCGGCCCTGGCCGTCAGGCCATCCATGAAGATATCGAGGATACGCAGGGTCTGGTCGGCCCAGCCCGGTTCCGTGTTGCCCTGGTAGAAACCCTTCATGATCTTGAGGATATCGTCCGCCGACACATCGGCCCGGATGTCGCCGCTGGCAACCGCCGCCGCGACCAGCCGCGCCAGCGCATCGGGCACCAGGGTACCGGTCGATGCCGACAGCGCCGCCATATCGGCCGCCGTGCCCAGGGCCGACGCGATCATCTTCTTGTTGGCGACATAACCGAGCGACAGGCGAAGCCACCGGCGCAGCGCTTCGGCGGGCGTGTGGTCGGCGAGCAACCGGTCGGCTTCGGCGGCCAGTTGTTCCATTTCGCGCCGGTAGACGGCGGCGACCAGGGCCTCGCGGTTCGGGAAATGGCGATAGAGCGTGCCGATGCCGACCCCGGCCTGGCGCGCGATTTCTTCAAGACAGACATCGGGCCCGGTTTCGGTGAAGGCGGTGCGCGCCGCGGCCAGAAGGCTGTCGCGGTTGCGCTGCGCATCGGCGCGCAGCTTGGGCTCGGCACCCAAATCAGGCGCCCTGTCAGAGCCCCCCCCAGGCACCGGGCATGCCGACATATCCGCTTTTTTTTCACCAGCCACAAAAACACCCCTTGAAAGCGGAGGGACCCTCCACATATTAACCGGAGCCATGCTCCGCTTCTACACGAACGCCGGCTTCGGGACAAGCCCGGCACCGGAAAAGCGGACCGAAGGCACCGCATAATACAGGAGGAAACAGATGGGACAATCTTTCGGGGCACATTCAACCACCGACGACGTGCTGGCGGGGCTGGACCTCACCGGCAAACGGGTGCTGGTCACCGGTGTATCGGCCGGGCTGGGCACTGAGACCGCCCGCGCGCTGGTGGCCCACGGCGCCCATGTGGTGGGCGCGGCGCGTGATCTGGAAAAGGCCGAATATGCCACCGAAGCCGTGCGTGCCGCCGCCGCGCGCTCGGGCGGCAGCCTGTCGCTGATCGCGCTGGACCTGGCGTCCTTCAAGAATATCCATGCCGCCGCCGACGCGCTGGTCGCCGATGGCCGGCCCTTTGACCTCATCATCGCCAATGCCGGCGTGATGGCCTGCCCCGAGGGCCGCACCGCCAACGGCTACGAGACCCAGTTCGGCACCAACCACCTGGGGCATTTCCTGTTCGTGAACCGGATCGTGCCCCTGATGGGCCCGGGCGCCCGGCTGGTGGTGCTGGCCTCCTCCGGCCACCGGTTTGCCAATGTGAACCTGGACGACATCAATTTCGAGACCAGCCAGTACGAGCCCTTCATCGCCTATGGCCGGTCCAAAACCGCCAACATTTTGTTTGCGGTCGAGTTTGACCGGCGCCACCGGGACCGGGGCGTGCGCGCCGTGGCCGTGCATCCGGGTGGTATCCAGACCGAACTGGGCCGGCACCTGGACCGCACGTTCCTGGAACAGATGGTCAATCAGATGAATGCCGCCAACGCCGCCGCCGGGCGCCCGCCGTTTAGCTGGAAAACAATCCCGCAGGGCGCGGCCACCACAGTCTGGGCCGGCGTGCGCGCCCATGCCGACGATGTCGGCGGCACATATTGCGAAGACTGCCATGTGGCCGAACTGGCGGACGATGCCGGCCTGATGGGCGGCGTGCGCGCATACGCGACCGATCCCGCCCGCGCCAGGGCGCTGTGGGCCAAAAGCGAGGAGATCGTGGGCCTCAGCTTCTGAAGCCCCCGCCCCGCCGCCAAACAATACCCGGGCACGACAGCAGCCCCATAACCACCGCCAAAACACAAGAATCCTCGCTGGCCCCGTCGCTCACCCCCGAGCGCGGGGCATTTTTTTTGGGGGGAGACCGTTGACCACACGCTGCGGCATCATGTGAAACGCCTGTACGGTGGCCGCGTCGATGGCATCGACGTGCCCCAACCCCGCGACTATCGCAGCAGCTTCCCCGTGCGCCACAGCGAAGGGCTGCTGATTGATGGCAGCGGGGTGTATCGGTTGATGGAGGATGGGGAAAGGGAGAGGCTGGAGTGAGGAGTGGCTTGCCGCCAAGTCCATACAATTATTGCAACAGGAGTGATACTTGCTGTTGAGAGGCCTCGATGTCCACCGAATCCCCTTTTAGTATCCGGTCATAGATTGCCCGCATCCGGTCCAACGGCATGCCCTTGTCGACAAATCTGAAAGCGGAGGCCGCGACATATTCCGGCAGCACTTCAAAAGACAGCCATCGCCTACCTTCGGCTTCAGCAACCTGACCGGTGGTATTCGAGCCGCTAAAAATGTCCACGACCAGATCGTCCGGGTCGGTCAACATACGAATGAAGAATTCCGGCAACTTTGCGGGAAATCGAGCAGGGTGACTTTTAGTGCCAACATTTTTGCAGCCGGACAAATATTGGCCACCAGATTCCGAATTTGGAATCTGCAGCAGGTTCGAGGGTATGGCACCGCCATTATCCTTGGCAAATCCTTTGCCAATGTCATGTCCAGAAGGTCGGACTTTCGGAGTATAGAATTTATCCGGGTCCTCTATCAGCTTCTTCATCCTGTCGCTATAGGGCGCAAGAACCTTGGTAACATCCGACTTTGGCCATTCTGATTTGCTGAACCACCACACGGTATTGACAGAGTCTTTTACCCGCAGCTTTCGTTTATTTACCCACTCAATGGGGCTGGGCAGCTTTGACGGGTTAAACCAATAAAAATCTTCCGCAAGGTGAAAGCCCAACTCGTCAACCATCCGGATCAATACACGGAAATTATACAGGCTGCGGGCTGGCACCCCCTTCATGTATGCACCGCCGAAGTCTACGACAAAGCTGCCATCGTCCCGAAGCTTGCGGCGGACAAGTCGACCGAACTCAAGAAACCAGTCTATGTACTCATGCTGGTCGAGGTTCCCATATTCTTTTTGACGCTGCAGTGCGAAAGGCGGACTGGTGACAACCAGGTTCACGCTATCGTCCTCCAACTGCTCGAGGAATTGCCTTGAATCCCCGATGTAAGCGCCCCCGAGGGAGGTATAATAGGCGGGATCAGTTTTCAGTTTTACTGGCATTAATGCTACTCAAAGTCTGTAGATTCATTGTCATCACTTGCACATTATTGCGCAAATGAACACGAAGTTAAACCCCACTAACGTCAGGCGGATATTTGCCCGCAACCTGAGGGTTGTGCGGCAGAACCTTGGCCTTTCCCAAGAGGCGCTGGCCGATGCCGCAGGCCTGCATCGGACCTATGTGGGTTCAGTCGAACGCGGCGAAAGAAACATCTCCATCGACAATATCGAGCGTCTGGCCCTGGCACTCAACGTTTCGCCGGCATCCCTGTTGGAAGAGGCTCAAAATTGACCTTTCGATCGCACGAAGACTATCAAAAACTGGTCGAAATCTGGCCCGCTATCGAGGAATACCAAAAGCTTGCAAGCAAGCACGGAATTAATGACATATTCCAGGACAATGGAGGAAAACTTTTACAGGTTTTGCTTCTCCTGGGCCTCGAAACCCTGCCTGGCCGCGAAGGCAACGATGCCGTTGACCACACAGGGCGCGAGTACGAGCTAAAATCAGTAAACATTGATTTGACGCGCAGTTTTTCAACACACCATCATATGAACCGCACAATCATAAAGAAATATAGAAAAGTGCCATGGGTATTTGCGGTGTATCGCAATATTGCCCTGCAGTCCGTCTATCTGATGGAACCGGAAAACCTCGAGGAATATTTCCGCAAGTGGGAAGACAAGTGGTGCGCGGATGGTGAGAAAGCTATCAACAATCCCAAAATTCCTGTCAAATATGTCGTGAAAAACGCCAAATTGATCTACGAAACCGACCTCGATTTATTCGTCGGCCCCTAAGCCTTTTTTTGGGGAGGGCGGAGGCCTGTACCCACAGCCAGCCGAACCATGCTCCACGAAAAGCCGAATGACAGATATTTCATGTCACAAAAAACAGGCCACACGGTCGCGGACCGCGGCGAACTGTTGGCGCCGATTGGCGGGGTTGAGGAAGATGGCTTTGTAGGGCGTGCGGGAACGGTTCGAGTGAAACACTGCAAGTACGCCTAGCGCACACAATTACCCCTTCGAAACCCGCAGACCCGCTAACGGACACTCACCCACCAATTCACTTTCAGCAGGAAAAAGTAGATGCCTCCGCCGACACCCAAGGCGCCGACCAATAGGATCAGGATCAAGTCCAGCTTGAGCAGAAATTTGTTCCACATCGCATCAGCCCCTGTAGGTCACATTTTTTGACAGACCGCTCGCAATCAGGCCAGTCGGTCTTCGACCTTTAACCTACCCCCCAAACACGTCCTTCACCACGCGCTCCCGGATTGCGGCGAGTGGTTGGCGCTGGTGGGCGGGGTTTAGGAAGATGGCTTCGTAGGGGGCGCGGGATACGGCCTCCAAGGTTTCGCCGGCGACGGCCGGGCGGGTTTTGCGCCAGGCGACCAGTTGGCCATGATTGTCTTCGATGACGGCGTAGCTGAGGCCCTGCAGGAAGCTTTCGACAAATTGCACCAGGCGGTACACGTCACCCATCCAGCCGCGCCGGGCGGCTTCGGGGTCGGCGGCGACGACCTGTTGCCACTGAGGGATGCTGTGCATCGACGCCGCATAGGAGGATGGCCGCACATCGTCGATGATGATGACCGAACGCTCGTGGGTACACAGAAGCACGTTCAGCAGGTCGCGGATGGTCTGGTCGGCGGTGTGCAGGCCGTCGATATAGACCACATCGAACTGTTCGTCCGGCTTGCGGATGCTGCCGAAATACTCGTCGCTGGTGACCTGATGATAGGCGGCGTTCGGGTTTTCGGCTTTGGCTGCATCAAGATCGAACTTGAATTTGGGGTCGACCGCCACCTTGTGCGCGGCCTTCAGCGCATGGAAGGTGCGGCCCTTGGCGACGCCGATTTCCAGGTAGCGGGGCGCGTCATACAGGTCAAGGAACGCCTGCATGACCTCGGGCCGCCGGACCTTGGCCGGTTTGGCCGTGTTTTTTTTCTTCATGAATTTCGCCAGCAACGACACGCAATAACCCCTGTTTGATTTCCCCGATTGATTGGCCGCATCCTGCCCCAGAAGGCCGGGATGGGCAACCTGCAAAGCGCGGCGGGGGACGGCAAAAAACAAAGGCCACCCGCTGCCGGATGGCCTTTTCATATTCGTCTTATGCGCGGGCTTTTTGGCCCCGCCTGTCAGCCCTGCTGTTTGCGGCGGGCGCGTTTGATCACCCGTTCGATGGGGGCATGCAGCCGGTCGTTGGCGGCGATGATGTCGCCGCGGCCCATCATGTCGGTGCCGCCCGCGATGTCGGTGACATAACCACCCGCTTCGCGCACCATCAGGATACCGGCGGCCATGTCCCACGGCTGCAGGCCGGCTTCCCAGAAGCCTTCATACCGGCCGGCAGCCACATAGGCGAGGTCGAGGCTGGCGGCGCCAAAACGGCGGATACCGGCGACAGACGGCATGAATTCGGCCATTTCGGCCATGAAAGTATCGTGGCCGTCACGCCCCATGAAGGGGATGCCGGTGGCCAGAAGCGCCGATTCCATCTTGTCGCGGCCCGAAACACGCAGGCGGCTGTCGTTCAGGTAGGCACCCACGCCTTTTTCGGCCCAGAACAGCTCGTCCATGATGGGCGCATAGGTCACACCCGCGACGATTTCGCCGCGTTCTTCCACCGCGACCGTGATCGCAAAATGCGGCAGGCCGTGCAGGAAGTTGGTGGTGCCGTCCAGGGGGTCGATGATGAAACGCACATCGTCGCGCTTGCCCTCAACCACGCCATGTTCTTCCATCAGGAAGCCGAAATCGGGGCGGGCGCGGTTCAGTTCTTCGAACAGGGTCTTTTCAGCGCGTTTGTCGGCCACGGAGACAAAGTCCGCCGGGCCCTTTTTGGACACCTGCAACTGTTCGACCTCGCCGAAGTCGCGGCGCAGGTTGCGGCTGGCTTTCATCACGGCAGAGACCATGACATTGATAAGCGGTGAACGGCGTGCCATTGGCATCCTCCCGGAAAGCTTGGGGTTTACTCAGGACAAAGAGCGGGGTGAGGGCGCGGGACCCTGATATCAGTCCGCGCGGCTCGAATATTCACGTTCGGCGGTGTTGACGACGATACGGTCACCGATGCTGACAAACGGCGGCACCATGACCCTGAGGCCGTTCTCAAGGATCGCCGGCTTGAAGGAGCCCGACGCGGTCTGGCCCTTGATCACCGGTTCGGTGTCCGTGACCTCGAGGGTCACTTTTTCCGGCAGCGCCACACCCAGCGGGGTTTCGCCGTAAAATTCGATGGTCACCTTCATGCCGTCCTGCAGGAACACGGCATCGTCGCCGATGTCTTCCGCCGAGATGGCGATCTGGTCATAGGTCTCTTCATCCATGAAGGTGAACATTTCGTCCATGGCATAGAGATACTGATAGTCTTTTTGTTCGAGGGTGACACGCTCGACCTTCTCGCTCGAACGGAAACGTTCGTTGAGCTTGGTGCCGTCGCGCAGATCCTTCAGCTCGACCTGGAGGTAGGCGCCACCCTTGCCGGGCTGGGTGTGAGCAATTTTCGTGGCGCGCCACAGGCGGCCCTGATGCTCGATTACGTTGCCCGGACGGATTGCGTTGCCGTCGATTTTCATGGAACACCTCTTCAGATCTGAGTGTCAAAGAACAAAGTTTGGGGGCGTGTAGCAGATTCGCCCAGCCGATGCAATGGCCATAGCGGATGGCCCACCCACACGAACGGATAATGGCACCGGTGCCGGCGCGGGTCTATTCTCGGGGGCAAGTTCCGGAAACGAACACCATGCCCCCGGCCCGCGGGCGCACCCCCGGGCCAGGGCCGGACAGGCACCCGGAATGCCCGTATCAGGTGTTCAACACCAATGACGTGCTTTTGTTGCAGATGCAACAGGTTCAGGTACAGGAATCCCTGCCTTTTGTTGCCGGTGCAACAGGCTGGTGTTGCAGTTTTTCGAACGCAGAATGCGAAACTAAGCGATTTAAATTCGCGTCCGGACAACGCATCTTGGTTTCATGAGCACGGCCACGGGGCCCTGCAGACACCAACAGCGACCCATAACTGGAGACAGACAATGACCACACAAACCAACAGCACCGGCCCCTTTGGCCTGCCCACCCTCGAAGGCATCCTTGGCGGCTTTGCCGGCCTTGGCGAAACCCTGACCCGCGTTGCCGCCGGCCTGTTCCTGATGCCGCACGGCGCCCAGAAACTGTTCGGCCTGTTCGGCGGCTACGGCCTTGAAGCAACTGGACAATTCTTCGAAACCCAGCTCGGTTTCTCGAACGGTTACCTGGCCGCGCTCGGCGCCGGCTCGGTTGAATTCTTCGGCGGCCTCTTGCTCGCGCTCGGCCTCTTTACCCGCTCCGCCGGCATCGCGATTGCCGTGATGCTGCTGGTGGCCACCACCGTGCATATCGGCAACGGTTTCTTCTGGACCGGCGGCGGTTGGGAATATCCGGTCTTGTGGGCGATCCTGGCCATCGGCTTCGCGCTCAAAGGCGGCGGCAAATACAGCCTCGATCAGAAATTCGGCATTAAATACTGATCGGTAGCTTTATGAAAGCAAGTACCGGCGCCCAATTCGGCGCCGGTTTTCTTTTGTGCGGAAATAGCCGACTACAAATGGCATGTCAGTCCATTAAATTATAATTTACCTATTAGGGGTTATATTTGGGGTGAAAAAACAACCTCCCGCAGCATAATGATCGGGCATCAGGGCAATTAAATATGTTACTGGATATCAAAAGGCCGCACTTCGGTCGTCGCCACCTGGATTTGTTTGGTTCACTTGAAAGCTCCGGGGCGGTTATCGAATTCGATCCCACAGGCACAATCCTCAATGCCAGCAAGGACTTCCTTGCGCTCACCGGCTACAGCCTGCCCGAAATCGTCGGTCGCCATCACAGTATATTCGTCGATCCCGCCTATGCCAAAAGCCAGGCCTATGCCGCCTTCTGGGCCCGGCTGCGCGAAGGCCGTTACGACAGCGCGGTGTTCCCACGCATCGGCAAAGGTGGCCGCCCCCTGTGGCTGCAGGCCACCTATATTCCGCTCTGCAACAACAAGGGCCAGGTGGAACGCATCGTCAAGCTGGCGCGGGACGACCAGGAAAACCAAAGCCGGAACATAGACTTGCGCGGCAAGGTCGCCGCACTTGACCGGGCGCAGGCCATTATCGAATTCAAGCTCGACGGCACCATCATCACCGCCAACGAGAATTTCCTCGCCACCATGGGCTACAGCCTGGACGAAATTGTCGGGCGGAACCACCGCATGTTTGTCGATGCCAGGACCCGCGACAGCCTGGAATATCGCCAGTTCTGGCAGTCCCTGCAGTCCGGCCAGTTCCTGAGCGCCCAGTACAAGCGCCAGGCCAAGGGCGGCCGCGAGATCTGGCTTCAGGCCAGCTATAACCCGATCCTGGATGAAGCCGGCAAACCGGTGAAAGTGGTCAAGTTCGCGACCGACATCACCGAACAAAGGCTGCGCGACGCCGATTACCGGGGCAAGGTTGCGGCGCTGGGCAAGGCACAGGCGATCATCGAATTCAACCTTGATGGCACCATCATCACCGCCAACGACAATTTCCTGAAGGCCGTCGGCTATACGCTTGCGGAAATCCAGGGCCAGCACCACCGCATGTTCGTGGATGCCGAAACCCGGTCGAGCCTGCAGTACAAGGAATTCTGGCAGGAACTGGCGCGCGGCGAGTTCCAGTCAGGCGAATTCCACCGCCTTGGCAAGGGCGGCAAGGACCTTTGGCTCGAAGCCACCTACAACCCGATCACGGGCCCGGACGGCGTACCGATCAAGGTGGTCAAGTTCGCGACCGACACCACGGACCGTGTGCAAGCGCGCATGGCGCGGGAAGAAATTGCCAAGCATCTGTATGGCGACCTGGACCTGATCCAGAACACCATCAATTCAGCCCACGAACGCGCCAATATCGCGGCCTCGGCCACCACGGAAACCGATGCGATGGTCCAGACCGTCGCAGCGGCAGCCGAAGAACTGAACGCCTCGTTCCAGGAAATCGCCCAGAGTGTCGCCATGTCCCGGAATGCAGCCGACCGCACCTACGAAGAAACCACCGCAGCCAACGCTTCGACCCAAAAGCTGACCGATGCCGCCGGCGCCATGAACCGCATCGCGGTACTGATCGAGGATATCGCCGAACAGATCAACCTGTTGGCTTTGAACGCCACCATCGAATCCGCGCGCGCCGGCGACGCGGGTCGTGGTTTTGCCGTGGTGGCGAGCGAGGTCAAGACCCTGGCCAACCAGGTTGCCAATGCCACCGGCCATATCACGGGCGAAATCAACAGCATGCAGTCCGTTGCCGGCGACGTGGCCAAACGCCTGACCGCCATCACCAGCGCTGTCGGCGACCTTCAGGGCAGCGTGACCGGCATTGCCGGCGCCATTGAGGAACAGAGCGCGGTGACCCGCGAGATTTCGGCCAACATGCAATCGGCG
This sequence comes from Alphaproteobacteria bacterium, assembly GCA_006226495.1. Classification (GTDB taxonomy): domain Bacteria; phylum Pseudomonadota; class Alphaproteobacteria; order Sphingomonadales; family Kordiimonadaceae; genus Kordiimonas. The sequence goes on along the minus strand of SBGU01000043.1, from coordinate 207,738 downwards.
TCGGGCGCCGTGTCCGACATCACCCGCAACCTGACAGACCTGTCAGACGATATTGCGACCACGCACAATCATACCAACGATGCGTCAAGCCAGGTCGCGAAACTGAGATAAAGGGGTGCGTCAGGCCTTCAGCGCAGCGTTGAAGGCCCGCACGGCCGCTGCCGGGCCATCCGGATGGTTCCAGACCGCGCCACAGGCGGCGACAAAATGTGCGCCGGCGTCAGCAAGCTCGCGGCAGTTTTCCGGCGTAATGCCACCAATGGCCACACACGGCAGCTCGGTTACCTCGTCCCACACGGTCAACACATCCTTTTCCGCATGATATTTGGCGTCCTTCGTGGTCGACGGAAAAAAGGCCCCGAAAGCCACATAGTTGGCCCCCTCTTCCCCGGCGGAGAAAGCCAGGTCCATGCTGTCGTGGCAGGTAACGCCGATATCCTTGGCGTGGCCGAGGATGGTGCGGGCTTCCGGCACGCTCATGTCGCTCTGGCCAAGGTGCACACCATCGGCGTCGACTTCGGCTGCAATATCGGCCCGGTCGTTGATCAGGAATGCCACCTCATGCTTGTGGCAAACGGGCATCAGGGTTTGCGCGATGCGGATGAATTCATCGTCCTCGACACCCTTCAGGCGCAATTGCACACAGCCGACATCCCCTGCCCCCAGTGCTTCATCCAGAAGGGCTGCAAAGGCGTCTGCATCATCAATCCGCTCGGGCGTGATGATATACAGCAGGCATTCGATCGGTTCCTGTTTTGCTTGTGCTTTTTTCTTGGCCATGGTGTCGTCCGTCCAAATTGAAACCCCTCCCCCGCGGGTATGCCACAGGGAAGGGGCGAAACAAAGTTTAAAGCGGCGCCGGGTGCCCGGCGCCAGTGCCTGATCAGGCTTTGCCCTTCAGGATATCCATGATCTTGTCGAGCATGGCAATGGCTTCTTCGCGCGGGCGCTGGAAGGTGTTGCGGCCGATTATCGAGCCGTTGCCGCCGCCTTCATAGATGGCACGGGCATCGTCATAAATGCTGTCGGCGCCCTTCGTGGCACCGCCCGAGAAGATAACGATGCGGCGACCGTTGAAGGTCGACTGCATCACGTGGCGAACACGCGCAGACAGGGTCGAAATGTCGACACCGGTGCTTTCGTACACCTTCTTGGCTTCCGGCTGTTCAAGATGCGCACTCGGCAGCTTGACCTTGATGACATGGGCGCCAAGCGAGGCGGCCAGGTGCGCGGAATAGGCACAGACGTCCAGGGCAGTTTCGCCGTCTTTCGACAGGTCGCCACCACGCGGGTAGGACCACAGAACAACGGCAAGGCCCTTGGCTTTGGCTTCTTCGGCGATCATCTGGAATTCCTCGAACAGGTCGAGCGCCTGTTCGGAACACGGGTAGATGGTGAAACCGATGGCCGAACAGCCAAGGCGGATCGCGTCGTCAACCGATGCGTTGATCGACTGGTCCTTGGTCGTGGCCCAGCTGTTGGAGCTGTTGATCTTCAGGATCGTCGGGATCTGGCCGGCAAATGTGTCGGCGCCGGCTTCCAGCATGCCCAGGGTCGAGGCATAGGCATTGAGCCCGGCATCGATGGCAAGCTGATAGTGATAATGCGGGTCGTAGGCCGGGGTGTTGATGGCGAACGAACGCGCCGGACCATGTTCGAAACCCTGATCAACCGGCAGGATAACCATTTTGCCGGTACCGGCCAATTTACCCGTGCACAGCATGCGCGCGAGATTGGCTTTGGTGCCGGGGTTATCGCTTTCATAGTGGCTCAGGATCTTTTTAACTGTTTTTGTGACTTTCATTGGGGCCCCCTTAAAGGAAGTAACATATATATTTTTGGATGGTTACAAGGCGCGATCTTGATACACAAACGGGGGTGCGAGCGCAACGCTATATGAGCATGAAATGGTCATTTTCCCCTTGTTTTCCGCGCCTTTGCGGCATTTCTGCCAATGGCAGCGCTGTCATTTTGAAATGACACAAAGGGGTCATAAAAAAGGCCCCCTGCGGGGCCTTTAATGTACTGTTTGTGATCGCGCGTCCTAGCCGAGGGCGACAACACCCGGCAAGGCCTTGCCTTCCATCCATTCAAGGAAGGCACCACCGGCGGTCGAGATATGGGTGAAGCTGTCCTTCACACCGGCATGCGCCAGCGCGGCCACAGTGTCGCCACCACCGGCGACGGTCAGCAGCTTGCCTTCGTCCGTCAGCTTGCCCGCAGCCTGCGCCAGCGCCACAGTCGCGGCATCAAACGGGGTCAGTTCGAAGGCACCCAGCGGGCCGTTCCAGACCAGGGTTTTGGCCTCGGCCAGTACGGCAATCAGTTCTTCAACCGACTTCGGACCGGCGTCGAGGATCATCTCGTCCGCGGCCACCTCGGTTGCCGGCTTCACTTCATTCGCGGCATTGGCCTTGAATTCCTTCGCCACAACAACATCAGTCGGCAGGTGGACCTTGCAGCCGGCCTTGTCTGCAGCCGTAAGGATCGCAAGCGCGGTGTCCTTGAGGTCCTTCTCGCAAAGGCTGGCGCCCGTATCGATACCCTGTGCAAACAGGAAGGTGTTGGCCATGCCGCCACCAATGATCAGGTGATCCACCTTTGCCACCAGATTATGCAGAACGTCCAGTTTGGTGGACACCTTGGCACCGCCAACGACGGCCACCACCGGGCGCTTGGGCGCCCCCAGGGCATCCTGCAGCGCCTTCAGCTCTGCGCCCATGGTTTCGCCGGCGACCGACGGCATCAGGTGCGCAATTGCCTCGGTCGAGGCATGGGCACGGTGCGCACAGGAAAAGGCGTCGTTTACATAAACATCACCCAGCGCCGCGAAACGTTTTGCCAGTTCGGGGTCGTTCTTTTCTTCGCCTGCAAAGAACCGGGTGTTTTCGAGAACCACCACTTCATTGGACGGCAAGGCATCGTCAAGGGTCGCAAAACCGACATCGCGGCCCACCACCCTGGCAAGCGCCGGCACAACGGGTTTCAGCGACATTTCAGGCACCACCTGCCCCTTGGGGCGGCCAAAGTGGGCCAGAAGGACCGACCGGCCACCTTTGGCAGCAATGGCATCCACGGTGGGTTTTACGGCCTGCAGGCGCGTATCGTCGGTGACGACACCATCGGCCATCGGCACATTGAGGTCGACCCGCACGACGGCAATCTTGCCCGTCAGGTCACCAAGGTCTGCAATCGTTTTAAAAGCCATGATAAAAAGCTCCCCATACAGAAAGGGCGGCCATGATGACCGCCCTATGTGACTGTTCTAACCCTGCCCGGCCTTAGCCCAGCTTGGCCATCGCAACAGCGGTATCGGACATACGGTTGGAGAAACCCCACTCGTTGTCGTACCAGGTCAGGATGCGCACAAAGCGGCCGTCGATTACCTTGGTCTGGCTGGAATCGAAGGTCGAACTGTTCGGGTTGTGGTTGAAGTCGATCGACACGGCCGGCATGTCTTCGTAGCCGAGAACGCCCTTCAATTCACCTTCCGCAGCAGCCTTGATGGCCGCGTTGATTTCTTCGGCGGTGGTATCGCGGCCGGCATCAAACTTCAGGTCAACCATTGATACGTTCGGGGTCGGCACACGAACGGCGGAGCCGTCCAGCTTGCCTTTGAGTGCCGGCAGGACCAGGCCAACGGCCTTGGCAGCTCCGGTCGAGGTCGGGATCATGCTGAGGGCGGCCGCGCGGGCACGGCGCGGGTCCTTGTGCAGGGTGTCCAGAACCGGCTGGTCGCCCGTGTAGGCGTGAACGGTGGTCATGTAACCGCGTTCGATACCCACGAGGTCGTGCAGGACCTTGGCAACCGGCGACAGGCAGTTGGTGGTGCAGGATGCGTTCGAGACGATCTTGTCGTCTGCGGTCAGCATGTTGTGGTTCACACCGTAGACGATGGTCTTGTCGGCGTTTTCGCCCGGTGCCGAAATCAGCACTTTTTTGGCGCCCGCGGTCAGGTGCATGGCGGCCTTGTCACGCGCGGTGAAAATGCCGGTGCATTCCATGGCCACATCGATGTTTTCTTCGCCCCACGGCAGCTCTTCCGGGTTGCGGATGGCGGTTACGCGGATGCGGTCGCCGTTCACAACGATGAAGTCGCCATCGACCTGTACATCACCCGGGAACGGGCCATGCACGCTGTCGCGCTTCAGAAGGTAGGCATTCATGCCGACGTCGCCGAGGTCGTTGATCGCAACAACCTTGATATCGGTCCGGCCGCTTTCGTAAATCGCGCGCAGCACGTTCCTGCCGATACGACCAAAACCGTTAATGGAAACACGAACAGTCATCGGGGGTCCTCCAAATATAGGGCGTTATAGAGCGAAGAATTTGCCTTTGTTTAAAGCTTCTCACGAACTGCTGCAACCACAGCGTCCGTGGTGATGCCAAAATGTTCGTACAGGGCTTCGGCGGGCGCCGAGGCACCAAAGCTGTTGATGCCGATGGTGACACCGTCAAGGCCCGTATAGCGTTCCCAACCAAAGGTGCAGGCGGCTTCGATCGACACCTTCAGGGCATCCGCGGGCAGTACGGAAGCCTTGTAGGCGCGGTCCTGGGCGTCGAACAGTTCGGTCGACGGCATGGAAACCACGCGGGTCGGAATGCCGGCTGCTTCCAGGGTTTCGCGGGCTGCGGCTGCGATCTCTACCTCGGAACCGGTCGCGATAATCACGGCCTTCGGTGCGCCGCCGGTGGCTTCGTGCAGCACATAGCCGCCCTTGGCGCAGAGGTTTTCTTCCGAATGCACAAGGCGCTGCTGGGCCAGGTTCTGGCGGGTCAGCGACAGAACACTCGGGGTTTCTTTGGCTTCAAGGGCCAGTTGCCAGCATTCGGCGGTCTCAATGGCGTCGCACGGGCGGAACACATTCAGGTTCGGCATGGCGCGCAGGCTTGCCAGATGCTCGATCGGCTGGTGGGTCGGGCCGTCTTCCCCAAGGCCGATGCTGTCGTGGGTCATCACATAGATGCTGCGCTGTTTCATCAGCGCCGCCAGGCGGATGGCCGGACGGGCGTAGTCGGTGAACACCAGGAAGGTGCCGCCATAGGGAATGTGCTGGTTATAAAGCGCGATACCGTTCATCGCGGCGCACATTTCAAATTCGCGGATACCATAATACATGTAACGACCGGTGAAGTCGTCTGCCGATACCGGCTTGGTCTGGCTGGTCTTGGTCAGGTTCGAACCGGTCAGGTCCGCCGAGCCGCCAATGGTTTCCGGTACCACGCCGTTGATGACTTCAAGCGCCATCTGGCTGGCCTTGCGGGTCGCGACCTTTACGGGTTCAGCGGCCAGTTTGGCTTTATAGTCGTTGATTGCCGAGGCAAAGCCCTTCGGCAGGTCCTTGTTCAGGCGGCGTTCGAAATCGGCTTTAACGAATTCGTCCAGGCCGTCGAATTTCTTTTTCCAGTTGCCCGACTTCTTGGCGCCCTTGGCACCAACATCGCGCCATGCCTTCAGCACATCCGCCGGAATTTCGAACGGGGCATATTCCCAGCCCAGCGCTTCACGCGCGGCGGCGATTTCGGCATCACCAAGCGGCGAACCGTGCGTGGCTGCCGTACCCTGTTTGTTGGGCGCGCCAAAGCCGATGGTGGTGCGGCAGGCGATCATGGACGGCTGGTCGCTCTCCTGCGCAAGACCGATGGCAACCTCGATGGCTTCGGCGTCGTGGCCGTCAACCGCCTGGACATGCCAGCCGGCGGCTTCAAAGCGCATCGCCATGTCTTCACTGGTCGACAGGTCGGTCGAACCATCGATCGAGATCGAGTTATCGTCCCACAGCACAATCAGCTTCGACAGTTTCAGGTGGCCGGCCAGCGAAATCGCTTCCTGGCTCACACCTTCCATCAGGCAACCGTCGCCCGCGATCACATAGGTGAAGTGGTTGGTGATGTCGTCGCCATGTTCGGCATTGGCCAGACGCTCGGCAATCGCCATACCGACCGAGGTGGCAAGGCCCTGGCCAAGCGGACCTGTGGTGGTTTCAACACCCGGGCATTCACCGAATTCCGGGTGGCCGGCAGTCGGGCTGTGCAGTTGGCGGAAATTCTTCAGGTCATCCATGGTCGGATGTTCGTAGCCAGTCAGGTGCAGAAGCGAATAGACCAGCATCGAGCCATGGCCCGCAGACAGCACGAACCGGTCGCGGTTCGGCCAGGTCGGCCACTTGGGATCGAAGTTCAGGAATTTGGAGAACAGCACCGTCGCCACATCGGCCATACCCATCGGCATGCCGGGGTGGCCGGAATTGGCTTTCTGGACCGCATCCATGGAAAGGAAACGGATGGTGTTGGCCATATTGTTGTGGAGCAGGTCTTCCTGATTGATTTCTGTATCTTGCATCTTTGGTGTCTTGTCTTTCGGGGCCTATGGGCGTGGCAGCTTGAAATTTTGCGACAAAATGGCGGGGAAGCCCCATATAGTCAACCAAAGAACCCGTTTTCCTGCCCCCTGAAGCCAAGTTTCTTGACCCGCCCGTGATGGCGGTGATTGACGCACATGCGCCAAAGCCCCTATCTTCCACTGAAACTAGCCGGAATATCCGCTTTTTCCGGCAATACAGGGCCGCATACACATATCCTGGCCCCGGGGGATGAAGCACTGATGACACAAACAAACAACAAGCAGCTACTGGAAGGCGCGCGGACGCGACTCGAGGCCGCACTGTCGCGGCTCGCACAAGGTGTCGCCAGCTCGCGCGAGGCCCTGGTGGTCGCGCACGAAATGGCCGAGGACAAGCGCGCCCTTGGCGAACGTGTCGCCCGCCTTGAGGCCGAGAACCTGAAACTGCATGAACAGGTCGCGGCCTTCGCCCTGGCTGCCCCTGCAGAAGCCGCTGACGATGGCCGCGCCGCAGCGCTGGAAGCGGAGAAAGCCGCCCTTGAGCAGAATTACCAACTTTTGAAGCGGCAGTATGCCAGCCTGCAGGATGAGCTGGAACTGGCACAGGATGCACCGGCAGCCCCAATCTCGGATAGCGAACTGGCCGAAGAAAACGCCCGTCTCAAGCAGGAAGTCCTGGACCTGACGGCCGCGCGTGACGGCATCCGGGCCGAACTGGACAGCGCCATTGAACAACTTGAAAGCATGATTGCGGAGGCCTGAGCATGGCGCAGATTAACGTTTCAGTGAACGGCAAGAACTATCCGCTTGCCTGCGCCGCCGGCGAGGAAGAACGCCTGCGCAAGCTGGCGGCCTATGTGGACGCCAAGGCCAGCGACCTGTCTGGCAAGCTTGGCCATGTGGCCGAAAGCCGCCTCCTGCTGATGGCCGCCGTGCTGATTGCCGACGAATTGCATGATGCCCTTGAAAGCAAGGGCGGCACCGGCCTGATCGGTGCGCTGAGTGAAGAAGACCTCGCCTCCGTGCTGAATGAAGTGGCTGTTGAAGTGGAAGCCATTGCAGATCGGCTGATTAAAGCCTAAATAGAAGGCGCGGGCACTGCGCTGTGCGTGCGATATGCAGTAACCCCCGGGGCCATACAAACCTCCAGGGAGCTGTCACTGGTTGAGACCGTGGTCTCTTTCACACGGCGCCCACCTGATTCGTCAGGTTCCGGAGGGTACAGACGTCATAAACGGCAGAGGCGGTCCCGCAACCCACCTTCCCCGCAGCAGATGAACCGATGGCAATAAAGCTGCCCTTCGGCCTATAGTGTCCAGATGATAAACCACAGCCAAGACAAAAGCATGATGCGCCAGGAAGCCAGGCGCATGCGCGCGGGTGCGAAGGCGCTTCTGGGCCTGAAGGCCGCAGAGGACGCGGCCGTTCATGGCCTGAAGCTGTTTTCAAGCTTCAACAAAGGTGCCGTCATCGGTGCCTACTGGCCCATGGCGGACGAACTGGACCCTCGGTTCCTGATGCAGGCGCTGGAACGCGCGGGATATGGCCTGGCACTGCCGGTGGTGAGGGCCGAGGGCCTGCCCCTGATCTTCCGGCACTGGGGTGAAGGTGACCCGCTCGTTGCCGGCCCGCATGGTACGGTCGCGCCCACCACAGACGCGCCGGAAGTTGTGCCCGCGGCGCTGATTGTGCCCCTGCTGGCCTTCGATACGGACTGTTACCGGCTGGGCTGGGGCGGCGGCTATTATGACCGTACCCTGGCAGCCCACAGCGAAATTAAAGCTTTTGGCTTTGCTTACGGGGCCCAATTTGTGGATCATATGCCCAGAGGCGAACATGACTGGCCGCTTCAGGGCGTGATCACCGAAACCGGCGTGGTACTGCCGCGCAAAACCGGACACGGGCACAGCCACTGAAAAGGCCGTCTGCAGGGTGCATGCTGTCGGGCAACCACCCCAATAACATAAAGGCATGATATGCGACTTTTGTTCCTAGGTGACCTGATGGGCCGTTCCGGTCGGACCGCAGCCATTGATGCGCTGCCGGACCTCAGGGAAAAGCTCAAACTCGATTTTGTGGTGGTGAACGGCGAAAACGCCGCGTCCGGTTTCGGCCTCAATGGCAAGATCGCCAGCTCGGTTATCCAGGCGGGCGCCAACGTGATCTCCGGTGGCAACCATACCTTCGACCAGAAGGATATCCTGAGCGTGATCGGCGAGGACAACCGCATCCTGCGCCCCATCAATTACCCTGAAGGCACCCCGGGCCGCGGTTTCGGCATCTATGAATCCTCACGTGGCCGCAAGGTGATGGTGATCAACGCCATGGGCCGCGTGTTCATGAACGCCCTTGAATGCCCGTTCCGGGCTGTCGACGCTGTTCTGAAGAATTACCGCATGGGCATGGGTGCTGCGGTCAGTGCAATCATCGTCGACTTCCACGGCGAAGCCACATCCGAAAAGATGGCCATGGGCCACTATCTGGATGGTCGGGTCAGCCTTGTCGTGGGCACGCACAGCCATGTGCCCACCGCAGACTGCCAGATTTTGCCAAACGGCACCGCCTACCAGACCGACGCCGGCATGTGCGGCGACTATAACAGCGTGATCGGCATGGAAAAGACCGAGCCCATCAGCCGCTTCCTGACCCGCATGAACAAGGAGCGCTACAGCCCGGCAACCGGTGACGCCACAGTGTGTGGCACCTTCGTTGAAACAGACGACAAGACCGGCCTTGCCACCCGCATCGAACCGGTGCGTATCGGACCAAGGCTGATGAACCATATCCCGATAGTTTAGGCCCATTGCCTTCTGACCTGTTCCCGTATATGGAGCATCCCCACAATAAGGGATAATCCCGCAAGCGAGGACAGAAATGACAATCCACAAGACCCTGCTCGGCCTGATTTTCGGGGCGCTGCTTGCAGCAGCGCCTGCGACCGCCGCCGACCTGAAGCCCTACCAGAAAGCCGGCCTGGAAAAAATCCTGGCGGCCATCGACCCCAACATGCGCGCCATCATGCGCCAACAGCTTGAGCCCAGCCTTGCCGTAATGACAGAAGAACAGGTCAAGCTGATGGTCGACAGCATGACCGGCAATATATCGGATACGGACGAAAGCGAAGATACCGCGTTCGACAGCTTTGAAGCCACCGAGGCAGATCTCGCGTTCAACGAACAGCAATATGAGCCCGTCATCCGAAACCTTTGGCAGGCGCGGCGCGCCTGTGAAGCCTTTGTCAAAACAACCCTGAAGGACCTTGATCCGGGCGTAACCTATGCCGTATGGGGACAAGCTTGGCGCTATGACGTGCGCCCGCTGGATGTACAGGTCCAGACGGTCTATGCAGACTATGACCTGTATGCCCTGCCCTACCGGGGCGCTGCACCGACCGACGGTCGCTACAAGTTCAATTTTGCGAATGTCGACATCGGTTGCGACCAGGGTGCGATCCGGATAGCCATCGAAAAAGCTTACCGGGACTATGCGACCGTCGGAGCCGAGTTCATTGATCAGGTAAAAGCCTACAAAGCCTCGGAGGAGAGCCGGAAGTCAGACGGCGACGCTGCCTATGACATCGAATCCAGGGCCAATCAGCGGGTCAGCCGCATTCAGTCTGCCCTCGAAGAAGCGATTGGTGCAGCACTGCCGCAAGGGGAACAGTCCCTGATGACGGCCCTGATGATCACGGCCAAACGCATCCAGTAGAAGGGCAAGCAGGCAGGCGGCCGGGCCGAACAGGCGGCCGCCTAAGCCAGTGTCAAGGTGTCACCAACGCGGATCGCACCTTCATTTGCGACAAGGCCATATACACCCATCAGATTGGCGCCAAATTTTTTCATCAGCACCTGCGGCAGGTTCTGGTCATATTCCGCTGTTTCCAGGTTCACGTTGGTGGCATTGCAGCGCACGATCTGCTTCAGAACCGTGAAGGCCACGCCACCAATGTGGAACCCGCTGCCGTTCGCCCAGTCGCGTTCCGCCCAGGCCGGCAGGCCCTCAAGATGAATATTCGCACGGAAACGTAGCGGGTCCAGTTCCTGACCAACTTCGGCCGACAAGGCGCGAACACTGTTGAGGTTCAGGACCGACAGGCATTTTTCCGGCACGTCCGAAAACATATGGTCAGGGGCTGAGACCAGCCGCGGCGCACCCTTTGCTTCATCGCCCATGAAGGCAGAGAAAAAGGCATCACAGGCGGCAGCGCCCTCTGGCGTGCCGAGATTTCCTTCAAACAGTTTTTCGCCATTCTGATACAGAGCAAGAACCTTGCCGCTGGCATCAAACTCAGCCCGCAGCGCGGCAAGCCGGGCGTGTGTCATCAGCGCCAGGAACTTGGTTTTGGACAGATGCATCGGCGCTTTGGGGTCGAACGCCGTGTTGCCATGCCGGACCGCGAATGCCCGGTCACCGGCTATCGCCTGCCCCGGCTGCAAATGCACGTCATCAAGCGCCTGGCCCGACAGGCCCTTTACGGGATAACGCATGATCGCGGCGACAGTGGCCATATTTCCCCCAAAGGCTGCTGGAATAGGATGCGCAACCATAGAAACTGCCCCCTGCAGGTCGCAAGACAAATTGCAGCCGCTGGCCCGTTCGCTACAGAAATCGCCCGATGACGTCTTTATAGGACCGGCTGACCTTGAGCTCGGTGCCGCTCCTCAGCGTCAGGAAACATTCGCCGTTCGAATGCGGGCGCACTTCCTTCACCTGATCCAGGTTCACGATCGTGGACCGATGCACACGCTGGAAAATCTTGGGGTCCAGCCGGCGCTCCATGGTCTTCATGGTTTCGCGCAGGATGTGGGTCTTGTCGCCCACATGAATGCACATATAGTCGCCGGCGGCATCGATATATTCTACATCCGCCACGTCGACGATGGTGATATGGCCGCGATCCTTGATGCGCAGTTGCGGATCGAAACGATGATCCCGGCTTTCGGTCGGCTGCTCGAGGATCGCCGTCAGCGCTTCCTTGGGCGGTGTTTCCATGCCTTCGATCAATTCAACCAGCTTGGCATTCTGTTCGATAGCCAGCCGCTGGGCAATGGCATCCCGCACCCGCGTGATCGCTTCCGCGAGCCGTTCTTCGTCGACCGGTTTCAGGAGATAGTCAAGCGCATGGGCCTCGAAGGCATTCAGCGCATACTGGTCGAATGCCGTGACAAAGACCACAAGCGGTATTTCCGCTTCGCCCACCAGCGACCGCAGGACGGAAAAGCCGTCGAACCCCGGCATCTGGATATCAAGGAAAACCAGGTCAGGCTTCAGTTCCTTGATGCATTTTACCGCTTCGCGCCCGTTTGACGCCGTACCGACAATCTCGATATCGTTAAAGGCCTCCAGCCGGATCGACAGGCCGCGCACGGCCAGGGGTTCGTCGTCGACCAACAAGGTCCTGATTTTGCTCATACCCGCTTTTCCCCGCAGGCCGGTCAGGCCCGCTTCTCCCTCTCACATGGAATGACAATGGTAATACCGAGCCCGGTGGGCTCAAGGTTTTTCAGCACGAAACGATGTTCGCCGCCGTAAATCTGCACCAGCCGTTCCTTGGTGTTGGCAATGCCCACACCGGACCCCGACTGGCTAACAATATGATTGAGGTCCGCAATGCCCGGGCCCGTATCCTTCAGTTCCACCACAAGCTTGTCACCTTCGATGCGCGCAGCCACAGCAATAACACCGCCATCGATGGCGGGGGCTACAGCATATTTGATGGCGTTTTCGATGAGGGGCTGCATCAACAGGCTGGGGATCAGTGCCGACTTGGCATCATCCGCGATATCGAATTCGATATGCAGGCGTTCGCCGAAGCGCACCGTTTCGATATCGAGATAAAGGCCGAGGGCATAAAGCTCCTGTTCCAAAGTCACGCGCTGGGTTGGCTGGTTCACCAGCGTGTACCGCAGGAACGACGACAGCTTGGTCAACATCTTGTTGGCGTCGGTGACGGATTTGTCGAGGACCAGGGTCGAAATAGCGTTCAGGGTGTTGAACAGAAAGTGCGGATTCAACTGGTAACGCAGCATCTTGAGCTGGGCCTGGTGCGCCATGGCGGTGGCTTTCAGCACCTGTTCCTGCTGTTCCTGGAAACCCCGGTAATAGTGATAGCCGAAATAGATGGCCGACCAGGCGAACAGCGCGGTCGATTCAAACATTGCGTTACCGAAAAGTTCGAGGCCGGTGAACGGCACCCAGCCCGGCATCAGGAACGGCGCGATATAAAGTTCGAGCGATGAAAACAAAAGGCCGAGAGCGCCGCAGACCACAATCACGCACAGAAGCAGCCACTGCAGCGGCCAGTCGCGCACATGCCGGTACAGATGCCGCATGACCCCGGTCATCGACAGGCCGATCAGGGTCGCGGCCAGAATGACCCAGGCATAAAAAAACAGGTCCTGCCCCGAAGTGATGGCCTGAAAGGTCCTGAGGAGCGCATAGCCGGTCCAGCCGACAATTTGGAAACTCCAGAATGTGCGTTCCTTGCTGCCGAACACCTTGTCCATACTTGGCACTTCCCCCACCTGGTCCGTGCCCGCATAAAAAGCCGGAACAACAGACACAACACCCCGCGCAGCCGTGTGCGCGGGGGCATTATGGAGGTCTGCAGTCTGACTGCCAACCATGTTTTTTGGCTTACTGGCCATCAAGACACTCTAAACACTTGATTTCTTTACCGGCCCGAGGCGCCGCCCGAGCTGCCGCGCGCAACGGCGGCTTCGGCTTCCCGAAGCTGCACGGGCTGGCCCGGACGCAGGCGTTCACCGCCCCGCACCACGACCCTGTCGCCATTTTCAATCCCGCCCGACACGGCAACCAGATCACCGGTCGCGGCCCCGGTGGTGACCACAAGCCGTTCAGCCGTATTGTCGTCCTTGACCCGGAACACATAGGTACCTTCCCGGCGCAGCACGAGCGCGTCGCGCGGAACCGCCACCACTTCTTCCGGTGCCTGCGCGGACAGGCCGATCTGCACGGCCGAGCCTACAACAAAATGCCCTTCCGGCAGGCCGACCCGGATTTCCATGGTGCGGCTGACCGTATCGCCAACCGGGATCAGCGCCCGGATTTTCGTTTCGAGCACGTTCTGATCATGCCGCAGGGTCACCGACTGGCCGTCCGCCAGGATGCGGGCGAGGCTGACCGGGGCCTGCGCAGCGACCTCCAGATGTTCAGTATCGACAAGCCGCACAATCTGGCGCCCCGGGGTGGCATATTCGCCGATCTGGGCCAGGCGCACAGCAACACGGCCCGGGAACGGCGCCCGCACCGTCGTGCGGTCCAGATCGGTTTCTGTCTGGCGCACCTCGACCCGGGCCTGTTCCAGCTCCTGTTCGGTCATCATGGCCGTGCTCTCGGCTTCCTCGAGCCGGTTGACCGGTGTGTTATTCTGGGCCGCCAGTTGGCGCAGGCGCTCAAGGTCCGATTTCAGGTACGCAAGCCGGGCTTCGAGGCGTTTGACCTGCGACTTGTTGCGTTCAAGCTGGAGCTTGAGATTGCGGTCGTCGATCCGGGCGATGGGTTCACCCTGTTTGACAAGGCTGCCTTCGGCGGCCACCCAGGTTACCTGCCCATTTATTTCGGAGGCGATACGACTGTCGTTGCGGCTGACCACCGTGCCGGGCACGAAGGTCTGGGGCGCCATCATTGCGGAGCGGGCAGCATCCACTTCGACCAGCGCCGGCGGCTGCTGGGGTTGCTGGGCCGTGGCCGGCAGGCTGAAAGCGGCAACCGCCACCAGGCTTGCGGTCATCAGACCGCGCGCCCAGACGCCTTTTTTGAGTGTTTGTACCAACATGATATTTCCTCGCTTTTTTGTTTTCTATTCAGCCGGACGCAGCTTGCCGCCGCGCAGGCGCTGGATGAAGGCACCGACCATGCCCAGTTCATTGAACCGGAGCAGGCACGGCAACAGCACCAGGGTAAAGATGGTCGAGACCGCCATGCCGCCCACGATGGTGGTGGCCATGCCGCGGTAGATGGCGCTGCCCGCACCCGGGAACAGCACCAGGGGCAGCATGCCCATGATCGAGGTAAGCGTGCTCATGAAGATCGGCCGCATCCTCAAGGACAGGGCCCGTTCGATGGCCTCGTCGCGGCTCAGGCCCTCGGCTTCGCCCTGGCGGGTCTGGGCAACCAGAAGGATGGCATTATTGACCACCAGACCCAGAAGGATGATGAAGCCGATCATGGTCAGAAGATCGAGCGGTGCAAACGCCACCAGGTTCAGCAGACGCAGTGCCAGCACGCCACCCACGGTCGCGAGCGGAATGGTGATGACCACGAAGATCGCGTCCTTGGGCGAACGGAACAGCGCCGCCAGGATCATGAACAACAGGCCCAGCGCCAGCACAAAGTTGAGCGTGAGCGAGCCCACAGCCCGGTCCAGCGCATCCGCACTGCCGCCGTAGGAGATCGTGGCATCAGCCGGCAGCATCGGGCGGATCTGCGGCTCGACCTTTTCCTTCAGGATCTTGACCATGTCCTCGAGCGGCATGTCGTCCGGCTGGTTGATATTGAAGGTGACCGTGCGTTTGCGGTCGACCCGCTGCACGAAGGTCGGGCCCACGCCGCGTTCGATGGTGACAAGGTCACCCAGTGGTACGGTGCCACCCAGCGGGGTCGCTACCGGAATGCTGCCCAGCATTTCGGGGTCTTGCCAATCCTGCGACTTCAGGATCATGTCGACCCGGCGTTCGCCGTCGAAATGTTCACCAAGCCACAGGCCATCACCAACCGCCCGCACAATGCGCGCAACGTCGGCACGGGTGAAGCCCACCTCCGCAAGGCGGCGGTCGTTCGGGCGGATTTTCAGCTCGGGCGAGATCACATTCGGGTCGGGGTTCGGTCGCGCCTGCGCACCGGGCACTGCCTCCGAGATCAGTTGCATGGCCTGCGCCGTCACTTCGCGCAGCGCGTCAAGGTCGCGGGAATGGATGTTCAGTTGAACACCACCACCGCCGCCGAAGCCGCCAAACAGGTCACCCTGCTGGGCAAAGACGAACACATCGGGGAAGCCGGTCAGGATTTCTTCTTTCACCAGGCGTTCAAGTTCCTTGACCTTGCCCTGGTCCTTGGCACGCACACCCAGGGAACCGCCCTGCCCGTTCGGGAAAGTGATGATGTAATAGTTCCGGAGCGCCGGTTCCTTTTCGCCCTTCATATAGGGCTCAAGGCGCTTGACGATGACCTGGGCAATTTCCTTGTCCACGGTTTCCGTGTTGGCGCCAGACGGGAACAGCATGAAGGCATCGACCGCATCGCGTTTCACCGGCGGTAGATAGTTGAGGTTCGGCAACAGCCACCAACTGAGGCCAAGGGATGCCGTGATCAGACCGGCGACGAGAGCCAGCCGGCGCACAGGCGTGCCGGTGATAACCATCATGCGGGCGGCAAATCGTTTTGCGCGCGACCCGGCTTCATCGCTGGACGGCAGCTTGCGCAGCCAGTGTTCGGCACAGACCGGCAGCACGGTGACGGCAACAATAAGCGAGATGCCGACACCGATAGCGATGGTGAGCGCGAGGTCGGCGAACAGTTGGCCTTCCACGTCCTTCAGGAACAGGATCGGCACAAAGATCGCCACGGTGGTCGCGGTCGAGGCCAGAAGCGCGCCCCAGACCTGCGATGCGCCCAGAAGCGAGGCCATATTGGGTTTTTCGCCCCTCTCACGCAACCGCACGATATTTTCAAGCACCACGATTGCGGCGTCCAGCACCATACCGGTCGCAAATGCAAGGCCCGCGAGCGAAATCACGTTCACTGTGCGGCCGAACATGGCCAGCACGATGATGGTGGTCAGAAGGCAGATCGGGATGGTTGTTGCGATCAGAAGGGTGGCCTTGACGTGACGCAGGAACCACCAGAGCACGCCGACCGACAACAGCACACCGACAAACAGGTTGCTGGCCAGAAGGTTGATGGCCCGATTGATGAACACCGACGGATCGAAGGACTTTTCGATCGCGATACCCTGTTTCGCCAGCACACCGGCGTTCAGTTCGTCGACGGTTTTGGTCAGGCGGGCAATGGTCGCCAGCACGTTGGCACCCGAATCGCGCACCACCCGCATGCCGATGGCCGGGTTGCCGTTCTGGTACACCACCTGGGTCGGCTTCGGCGGTGCCACACGCACGGTGGCAATATCACCAAGCGTGACCGGGCTGCCGTCGCGCCAGGTCAGGATCATGGCACGCAGTTCGTCCGGCTCGTACCGGCCCTGGAAATTGAGCATATAGCGGCGGCGCCCGACATCCATATAACCACCCGACGTATCGGTGGTGCGGCCTACCCTGCGGGTAATGGTATTGAGGTCGATACCCAGCTCGGCAGCGCGGATGGCGTCGAATTCGATCTGCAACTGGTCGGTGTCGCCACCGCCGGCTTCGACAGAAATGCGCGACACGCCTTCAACGGCCTCAAGCTTCGGCACCACTTCCTTTTCGATGAAGCTGACATACTGGTCCGCGGGCAAGCTGCTGCCTTCGCGGAACTGTGTGAACAGGTAGATAAGCGTTTCGCCCGACGGATCGCCGCCGTTCATCAGCACCTGCGGGCGGTCGGCATCGGCCGGCAGCGGTGGCAGGCGGTTGAGGCGGCTGATCACGTCGATGAGCGCGCGGTCCATGTCTGTCTCGAGCCCGAATTCAAGCGACACAAATCCGAAGGACGGGTTCGAGAAGGAACGCATCTCTTCAAGCCCGGGCAGGCCCTGCATGACCTCTTCGATCGGCTCGATGATTTCGGATTCGATTTCCGAGGGGCTGGCGGCACGCCAGAAGGTCTGGATGCCAAGCTGGGGCCGCTCGATATTCGGGAAAAGCTGCACCGGCAGGCGGAACAGCATCACACCGCCCAGCACAATCGCCATCATCGCAATCACGATGACAGCGGCCGGATTCTTCAGGCTCTTTTCTGTCAGTTTCATGGGTAGGGTCCTCGCGTCAGTGACTTTTTTTGCTATCACATAACGCGGTATGATCCCCCAAGGCTGGCAGTTAAACCTGATTGCGATGGAGCGCCCGGCCCCTGCGACAAAGTGCAGCAGGCCGGGATGAGCCGGGTTCGTATCAGTCTATCGCACGCGGGCCAAGGGGCCCGGGCCTGTCCTATTCACCGGCATTGGTCTCCGGGGCGGGTTTCTTTTCCATTTCCTCGAACTTGCCCAGCCCGCAGCTCGACCATTCATTGCCCGTGCTGTCCAGGACGGTGATGAAATCAAGGTCGCAAAGCTGGCCGATCGAGGTCTTGTGCATAAAGCGGCGTTCGTCGCCCAGGCGCGGGCAGCGGCGGGGCAGCTTGTTCAGGTAGCCCTTGTTGCCGGATACCTGGAAAAAGATCGTCTGGTCGTCGATGACGTCCGAATCCCGGATCATGCGCAGGGAGATGCAGTTGCGGGTCTCGCCCGTCGCCGCATATTTCTCCATCAGTTTGGCCATGCGTTCCTCGGCTTTTGTCTGTGCCGCGGTGGGTTCGTCCGCCTTGGTGTCGTCGTCCGACGACGCGGCGATTGCACCGCTGGCCGAGGCCACAAGGGTCAGGGCAACGACGCAGGATACCAGCGTTTGTTTGATCATGATTTTGTGCCTTTCCTGTCCGGGAGCCGGGAAGAAAGCCACCGGCGCCTTACCGGCCGGTACCGTCCTCATCGGGCTCGTCCCCCTGGTCCGCATCATCCTTGTCAGCGGATCTGGGTTTCTTCTTCATTTCCTCGAATTCGCCCAGGCCACAACTGCCCCATTCGCGCCCGAAACTATCAAGCACGGTAATGATGTCTGACTTGCAGAGCTGGCCGATCGAGTTGCGATAGGCAAAGCGTTCTTCCGCCGCGAGACGCGAGCAGCGGTAGGGCAGATGCACCATATATCCCTTCTTGCCGAGACCGCGGAAGAAGATGGTCTGGTCGTCGATGATGGTGGATTCACGCAGGAACCTGAGCGGGATACAATGGCGGACTTCGCCCGTGGCCTCGTATTTTTCCATCACATTGGCGAGGCGTTTTTCGGCACGTGTCGGCTCTTTGTCGTCATCGGCAAGCGTGTTTCCCGCAGCCAATGCCAGCATCAGAACCGTTGACCAAATTACCCGTTGCTTCATTTTTTTATTCCTGTGGCTTTGCCTTGTGTGAGCCACCCTAAGGCCGAGAGCCTGAATATTAGCTGAACGCCTGCTACAGCAAGCGGTCCAGTTCGCGCTGCATCAGAACCCTGAGGTCGGCACCCAGATGCGCCAGCACGATCTGCTCGTTTTTACCCACTCGCGACGGGCTGCCATCGAACGCCAGGCCATGCACCTGCGCCACCTGCAACAGGTAGGCGACAAAGGCGTCTGCCCGGGCACGGATGATCCAGACGAAGGGGGCGGTTGGCAGTTTGCGGGCGGCACACAGGCCGCGGAATTCGTCCATCAGGTGCGGCAGCAGGCTGTCGCCAATGCGTTTCAGGCCCATGCAGAAGGCTTCAAACGGCGGCAGCGGCTCGTCGTCGGCGCCCATGTCTTCTTCCTGCTGGCAGGAGGCAACGGATTCCAGTTCACGCACCATCTTGTCGAGCGCAGTATCCAGTTCGGCGGCGATATCGTCGGCGGCTTTCTGCTGCGCCGGCGTCAGCACGGCGCGGCCCGATGGCTCCAGCCCGCGAAGGCTGGCACCCAGAAAATCGATGATGGTGGCCTGATCACGCATTTTGGTCCCCTTCCGCCCTCATATACCGCGCTTGGCAGCAGACGCCAAACTTCTTATCGCCTGCCGCTCTGCTGCCGACCGGCCTGGTACAGCACAGGCTGTCGGCCCTGCGCCAACTGGCGCCCCAAGCCTATACAATAAAAATCTGCCTGGAGCATCATTTTTGCGATTGATTATCAATTTCATGTATGGCATATCATGGTCATCGGGTTGGTTCAGTCGGATGCCCCAGCCTGATACTACGCCGGTCCTGACAGCGGCGTTTTCCTTGGCGGATGGTTCTGTTGGCCCGGAACCATCCGCCCCTACCTACCCTGAACGGGCACCGGTCCCCTGCCGGGCCGCACCCGGAAAAGAAAACAGCCACCCTGAGCGGGTGGCTGTTTTTTTGTGTTTCCAACCGCCCCGGCGGACCGGGGCGGCGGTGGCATACCAGCCTAGTGAAGCGACTTCACGATCTCTTCTGTCATCTTCTTGGCGTCCGCGAACAGCATCATGGTGTTGTCGCGGAAGAAAAGCTCGTTTTCGACACCGGCATAACCCGAACCCATCGAGCGCTTGATAAACAGCACCGTCTTGGCCTTTTCGACATCCAGGACCGGCATGCCGAAGATCGGGCTTTGTGGATCGGTCTTGGCGGACGGGTTGGTGACATCGTTGGCGCCGATCACATAGGCCACGTCGGCCTGCGCGAACTCGCTGTTGATATCCTCTAGCTCGAACACTTCGTCGTAGGGTACATTGGCTTCGGCCAGCAACACGTTCATGTGCCCCGGCATGCGGCCGGCGACCGGGTGGATGGCATATTTCACTTCCACACCCTCGGCCTTCAGCATGTCGGCCATTTCCTTGAGCGCGTGCTGCGCCTGCGCCACGGCCATGCCGTAGCCCGGCACGATGATGACCTTGGACGCATTCTTCATGATGAAGGCCGCATCTTCGGCCGAGCCCTGTTTGACCGGGCGCTGTTCGCCGCCACCCGTGGCAGCCGGGCCGCTTTCGCCGCCGAAACCACCCAGGATCACCGAAATGAAGCTGCGGTTCATGCCCTTGCACATGATGTAGCTGAGGATCGCACCGGACGAACCCACGAGGGCCCCGGTGACGATCAGGGCGGTGTTGGCAAGGGTGAAACCGATGCCCGCCGCCGCCCAGCCGGAATAGCTGTTCAGCATGGAAACCACCACCGGCATGTCGGCGCCGCCGATCGGGATGATCAACAGGAAACCGATCACGAAGCTGAGCGCGGCGATGATCCAGAAAATCTCGACCCCGCCAACGTTCGCACCCTGGTCGGCCACGAACCAGCCGATGCCGCCCACGATGGCGGCGCCCAGCATAAGGTTGATGAAGTGCCGTGCCGGCAGCATGATCGGCGCGCCAGACATGTTGCCGTTCAGTTTCGCGAACGCGATCACGGAACCCGAGAAGGTGATGGCGCCGATAGCGATACCCAGGCTCATTTCCACCTTGGAAGCGGAATGAATGTGCCCCATGGCGTCGGCGATACCGAAGGCAACCGGGCTCAGGTAGGCGCTGGCGGCCACACAGACGGCGGCCAGGCCCACAAGGCTGTGGAACGCCGCCACAAGCTGCGGCATGGCGGTCATGGCGATCTTGCGGGCGATGACAAAACCGACACCACCGCCGATGACGATGGCGCCGATGATCCAGTCATAGGACACCACTTCCGGGTTCAGGACGGTGGTGACAATGGCGATGGCCATGCCGATCATGCCGTAGATATTGCCCTTGCGGCTGGTGACCGGGCTTGAAAGACCCCTGAGCGAGAGGATGAAAAGGACGGCCGCCACAAGGTAGGCGACTGCCGTCAGGTCGGCGTGCAACTGTGTCATTGGTCAGCCTCCCCTATTTCTTTTTCTTGTACATGGCGAGCATGCGGGCCGTGACCGCAAAACCGCCGAAGATGTTGACGGCCGCGAGCGCGATGGCCACGGCACCCAGCACTTTCGAGAGGCTGATGCCCTCGGGGCCGGCTGCGATCAGGGCACCGACAATGATCACGCTCGAGATGGCGTTCGTGACACTCATCAGGGGCGTGTGCAGGGCGGGTGTCACCGACCAGACCACATAATAGCCGACGAAGATGGCCAGCAGGAACACGCTGAACTGCTGGATGAACGGATTTACCAGGATCTCATGCATCTATTGAGCCTCCTTCAGCCGGGCGTTCACGATGGCGCCGTCCTTGGTCACCACGGTTTCCGCGACAATCTGGTCTTCAAAATCGAAGGCGAGCGCGCCTTCCTTCACATTCGGGGTGATGAAATGCACGAGGTTGCGGGCATAAAGCGCCGAACTGTCGGCCGCCAGGCGCGACGGCACATTCTTGTGCCCGACGATCTTCACGCCATATGCCTCGACCACCTCACCGGGTTTCGACAAGGTACAGTTGCCGCCCGATTCCACGGCCAGGTCGACGATCACGCTGCCCGGGCGCATGGATTTCACCATGTCTTCGGTGATCAGCACCGGTGCCTTGCGGCCGGGGATCAGAGCGGTACAGATAGCGATATCCTGCTTGGCAAGGGTTTCGGCAATCAGGGCCGCCTGCTTGGCCTTGTAGGCATCGGACATTTCCTTGGCGTACCCACCGGCGGTTTCCGCCGCCTTGGTTTCCTCGTCCTCGACCATCACGAACTTGCCGCCCAGGGACTGGACCTGTTCCTTCGCCGCCGGACGCACGTCGGTGGCCGACACGATGGCACCCAGGCGCTTGGCGGTGGCGATGGCCTGCAGGCCGGCGACACCGGCCCCCATGACCATGACCTTCGCGGGCGGCACGGTGCCGGCGGCGGTCATCATCATCGGGAAAGCACGGCCATATTCTGCGGTTGCGTCCAAGACGGCCTTATAGCCCGCGAGGTTGGACTGGCTTGAAAGCACATCCATCGACTGCGCGCGCGTGATGCGCGGCACAAATTCCATGGCAAAAGCCACGAGGCCTGCGTCCGCATAGGCCTTGACCCGGTCCAGTTCCTGGAACGGGTTCAGGACCGCAAGCTGGGCTGCACCTTTTTTGGCGAGCTTGGCATCCGCGGCCTCCAGGCCCTGGACGGACAGGATAAGGTCGGCGTCCGCGACGGCGGTCTTGAGATCGGGGGCAATGGTTGCGCCCGCATCCGCAAAGGCGCTGTCCGGAATGGACGCAAGGGCACCTGCGTCGGTTTCGACGGTAACATCGAAGCCCAGGCCCTTGAGTTTCTTGACTGTTTCGGGGGTCGCCGCGACACGTTTTTCCGCTTCGCGTCTTTCCCGAATAACCGCAAGTTTCATGAGTAACTCTCCCTGAAACGGTTAAAAGGCAAATGTTTTCGAGGCGAACCGGCCAAATCACCTTTTGGTGTGTTTGTATTTGCCCCCTTGAGCCGTCCTAGCCTTCGCCGCAAAGGTAGCGCATATGTGCTTTTGAGCAAGAAAATTTCAGAAACAGGGGTAAAATCGATAAAATTTGTTCATTTCCATTTTGTTAAGAGTGTCCTGAAATGATACAGCCCGAATCGCGTCCACATGGCGCACGTGGGGGTAAACATGAGTGGCCAACGGGTCCTGATCGTTGAAGACGAACTGACGCAGATCACGCTTCTGGAAGGCGTGGTCAAGCGCGCGGGTTTCATTGCCGAAAAAGCCATGAGCGGCACGGCGGCGGTGAAACGCCTGCAAAATGCTGCAGAACCGCCAGTTGACGTGGTGCTTCTGGACCTGGTGATGCCGGGCATGGACGGTATTGCCGTTCTTGATGCCATCCGCCCGCAGCACCCGCGGCTGCCGGTGGTGATGCTGACCGCGCATTCGTCCATCAGCACGGTGGTGGATGCCATGCGCGCGGGGGCCAACGATTTTATCGTCAAACCCGCGAGCGCCGAACGCATCCGCACCGCGCTTGAGGCGGCTTTGAAGACCAACGACCTGGTCGGCGAAATCGCGCCCATGCGCGACAGTATCAAGAGCGCGGGCTTCGACGGCCTTGTGGGCACAAGCCCCGGCATGCAGCGGGCCGTCAGCCTGGCGAAAAAGGCATCGCGCGCCACGATCCCGGTACTGATCGAAGGGGAATCCGGCGTCGGCAAGGAAGTGTTCGCGCGCGCCATCCACCATGCAAGTGACCGTAAAGACAGGCCTTTTGTCGCCGTGAACTGCGGCGCCATCCCGGAAAACCTGGTGGAAAGCATCCTGTTCGGCCACGAAAAAGGTGCGTTTACCGGCGCCACCGAAAAACGTATCGGCAAGTTCCAGGAGGCCGATGGCGGCACTCTGTTCCTGGACGAAGTGGGTGAACTGCCGCTGGATGTGCAGGTGAAATTGCTGCGGGCGATCCAGGAGCGGGAGATCGACCCCGTCGGCGGACGGCAAAGCATCAAGGTCGATATCCGGATCATTTCGGCTACGAATCGAAATCTGGCCGAACGGGTCGGCGAAGGCGCCTTCCGCGAGGACCTGTATTACCGGCTGAATGTGTTCCCGATCACCCTGCCGCCGCTCAGGTCGCGCGCGGCGGATATCCCGGCGCTGACCACACATTTCCTCAATTCCATCGCCACCATGGAGGACCTGCCGAAACGGCAGATCACGCCCGAGGCGCTGTCCTTGCTGGAAAGTTACGGTTGGCCCGGCAACATCCGGCAACTGCAGAATGCCCTGTTCCGCGCGGTGATCCTGTCGGAGGGCGACTGGCTGGACCCCGCGGATTTCCCGCATCTTTCAGGCCTGAAGCCGGACTTTGTGGCGGCGCCGGAGCCTATGGCCCCTGCGGGCCTGGCCGCACCCGACGCGCCGGTGCCTGCCACAATGCTGCCGCTTGAGGACGCTAGTGGCGAGATACGGACACTGGCGACCCTCGAGGCCGCGATCATTGCCGCCGCCTTGCAGAAATACAATGGCCGCATGGCCGAAGTGGCAAGACGGCTTGGCATCGGGCGGTCGACCCTGTATCGAAAGGTGTCCGAATACGGGCTCGACACATGAACGGGAAACAGGGGCAGGTGCCGCATGATTGGTGTTTTCGATTCCGGCTCTGGCGGCATCACCATCCTCGAGGCACTGCATAAGCGCCTGCCGGATCAGGATTTTCTCTATCTGGGCGACCACCGGAACGCGCCCTACGGCCACCGCAACAACGACCAGATTGTCGCCCTGACAAAGGACGCCGTCGACATATTGATGAAGGCCGGCTGCAGCCTTGTGGTGCTGGCCTGCAACACGGCGGCGGCGGTGGCGCTTCGGACCCTGCAACAAGAGTGGCTGCCCGTCGCCTGGCCGGAAAACCGTATCCTGGGTGTGCTGGTGCCGATGGTCGAGGCCATGACCGGCGTACCCTGGTCGCAGGAAAAGCCCCATGCCGAAGCCGGCGAAGGCCGCACCATTGCGCTGTTCGCGACCCGCAAGACCGTGGAATCCGGCGCTTATGTCGAGGAAGTGCGCAAACGCGCGCCGCACCTGAAACTGGTCCAAAAAGCCTGTCCCGGCCTGGTGGACGCCATCGAAGGCGGCGCAGGCAACCGCCCGATTGCCGGGCTGATCGATGGCTTTGTCGCTGAAATCCTTGAAGAAATCGGCACGGCACCCGATGCCGCGCTTTTGGGCTGCACCCATTTTCCGCTGGTGAAAAGCACGTTCCGCAGCGCACTGCCGGCGGCAACCGAACTCTACAGCCAGCCGGAAATCGTGGCGGCGTCCCTGGCGGATTATCTGGCGCGGCACCCGGAATATATTCGTTCCGGAACCGGAACAGTTCGGCTTTTGACCACGGGCCGCCCGGCGGATGTGATCGCCGCCGGCGCCTATCTACCCGCCCGGATGAACCGGTTCGAAAGCCTGGACAGCCTCTGAACCGGCCCGTTGGCACGTCTTTTCCCACAACCTGAAAGCGAGCCAAACTGTTGCATATGCGACAGTTTGGGCGCTTTTCCTGTTGCATCTGTACCGGAATCTGTTGCGTGATCAGAAAAACATGCTGAAGGCCATCACCGGCGTGATCGAATGCGGCGCCGCCCCGTCGCCGGAGATATAACGCACCCCGCCGATGATGCCGAAGCTGCCGCTGAAATTATATTCGATGGCAGGGGCAAGAAGGAAGGTGTCGCTGCTGTCGGACCGCGCCCTGAACCTGTCCGGCCCCACGGTGCCGGCGACACGGGTCGCACCACCATGGCCGTAACCGACATCGAACGCCAGCACCCAGTTGCGGCTGAGGCTGTATTCCCAGCCGGTGACCAGGTTGAAACTGTTGCCGGGGTCGGCGGTGCCCACAAAGCCTTCCGGTGTGCCATATGTGCTGCGGTCCACCACCCGGGCCGTGCCGGGCAAGGCCTGGGTGATGGCGATGCGGGCGCGCATGAGCCGCCCGTTCGGCAGCCAGAAAATTTCCTGGGCATAGAAACCCAGGGTCAGCACATGGGCACCACCGCCAACCCCGTGGCCAAGCCGGTCGAGCCGGTCGTGCCTGCCGGTGGGCAGGGTCCATTCGAGCGACACCGCGGTCGCGGGGCGATAGGTTTCGGGGTCGAAGGTCGTGAGGCCATAGCGCACATGCAGGGTCAGGTCACCGAACCCCATGTGGGTGGCGTTCTCGCCCCCGCCCGGCTGGTAATAGCCGATCACCGGAATGAGCCCCACCGTCAGCCGGTCCGAAAGGCCATACAGCATGTAACTGCGTGAGCCGATATAATCGCCGCCGCCCGTGCGCACATCATAGACATAGGGTTCCAGATAGACATGGCCCCTAGGCAAGGTGACCGGTGAAGGCGCGACAATCGGCCCGGTCCACCAGGCGTCATCGAGGCTTTGGCGGCCCACTTGGGTATCGTCGGCACGGGCGATGCCGGTTGCCAGAAATATGAGTGCTGGAAGTAACGCCGGCACCAGGCTGCGCGCATGTGGCAGTTTTGTCATTGGGGTCCCCCGCTGTTGACCGTTAAGGGCACCGGCCACCCGCTCCCGAAATTCGGCAGCATGGGCCCGCGTGTCCCGCGATCCGGGCACCGCTTTTGTCTGGCGGCTGTCCCGGCTGGTGGTACCCCAACCACCGGATAGTTCATTTGTGCCGGCGCGTGCGTCCCGTTTATTGCTGTTGAAATCCGCTTCGCACCGGCCCCGAAAAACCGGTTCCATGATCACCGCATCGCCCCGCACCGCAAGTAAATATGTCGTGACGCACCGGGCGCGGCATGCTTAGACTGGGCCCACAAGAATGGCGGCCCCCGAAGGCACGCCGATAGACAACACGACAAAACCTGCAGCGAGGAAACCGACCCATGATCAACGCCCTGTTTGTATCCATTGCCCTGCTGGCCGGCGCCGATGCCGCTGGCACCGATGCGCCCGCGCCCAAAGCCATTGCGCCCGTGAATGAAGCCACCGCCGCCGCCCAGGCGGTTTACCTGGCTGACGCCGCCGCCAGCACGCGCGGCGACCGGAGCCAGCTTCTGGTTCTGGGCACCGGCCACCTGTCCGGCCTGCCGGAGAATTTCGACCGTGCCCGTTTCCGCCCCTTGCTCGACCGGCTGAAAGCCTGGGCGCCGGACCATATCGCCATCGAGGCGCTGAGCGGTGCCCAGTGCGATTATCTGCGCGCCTATCAATACGCCTATGTCGGCACCGCCAAGGATTATTGCCCCGATGTCGAACCAGCACGCGCAGCCCTGGGCCTGACCGGCGCGGCGGCTGAGCAGGAAATCGAAACCCTGCTGGCGGACGGCAAAACAACGCGCCCGGCGGCTGAACGCCGGCACCTGGCGGCCCTGTTCCTGGCCATCGGCGACCCGTCGTCCGCCGTGGTGCAGTGGCTGCGCCTGCCGGAAGCCGAGCGCGTGGCGGACGGCGCCCTGACGGCCGATCTGGTCGCATACCTGAACAGCCGCATGGTGCGGCGGAACGAAAATATCATCATCGCGGCGACGCTGGCGGCGGAGCTCGGGCACGAACGGGTTTATCCGGTTGACGACCATACGGGCGACCGCGCGACCGGCCCGATTGCCGACGAAGACGCCTATGGCAGGGACATGATGGCCGCCTGGGACAATGAATGGACCAAAATTCGCCGCGAAGGCCTGGGTGGCTGGGACAAGCGCCTGGCCGAAGATGCATCGGCACCGGTGCTGGACTGGTACCGGCTGATGAATGCGCCTGAAGAAGCGCGCCGCGCGGTCGCCAGCGATTTTGGCGCCGCCGCCGGCTCGACCGGGGCATCGGGTGCGGGCCGCAAATACCTGGCCTACTGGGAGACCCGCAACATGCGCATGGCCGCCAACATCCGCGAACTGATCGGCCCCAAGGCCCGTGTGCTTGCCATCGTCGGCGCCTCGCACAAGGCCTATTATGAACGTTACCTGGGTGTGACCAGCGACCTGGAGATTGTGGATATCATGCCGCTTCTGGACTGAGGCCGCACCAGCATCACCCCCTGAACGCCGGCCCGCGTTCCCCCAAATATGGAACGCGGGCTATTCATTTTTTCGGGCTTACATTCTCGCGCGCCTATCCCCATCTCCGCCTTGGGCCGGCACGCGGCCCCACAGATCTGAGGGAGATATTTATGGACCTGTACTGGATGAGCGGCAGCCCCTTTGCCTGGCGGGTGACGCTGGCGCTTGCAATCAAGAAGGTCGACTATGTCGGCCATGAAATTCATGGCAGCAAGGGCGACAACAAGACGCCGGAATTTCTGGCCATGAACCCGCGCGGCAAGGTGCCGGTGCTGAAGGACGGCGATTTTGTCCTCTATGAATCGGACGCGATCCTGAACTATCTCGAACGCAAATATCCCGAACCGTCGCTGACCGGCAAAAGCCCGGAAGAAGCCGGCCATATCTGGCAACGCACCCTTGAGATCGAAAGCTATCTGGCGCCGCACCTGGGGCTTTTTGGCCGCTACCTGTTCCGGGGCGACAAGACCGTGACCATGGAAATGCTGGCCGAAGCCGCCAGCGCCATCAGCACCGAATTTACCACCGCCGCAGGCTGGCTTGAAGGCCAGGACTGGCTGGCGGGCAATACGGTCAGCATGGCCGATATCGTCTTGTATCCGATCGCGGCCCTTGTGCAGCGGCTGGGCAAACACCCGCAGGCGGCGGCCCTGCCCTTCACGGTGCTGCCGTTCGGCGAAAAGCTGCCGGCCCTCGCCGCCTGGATGGCGCGCATCGAAGCCCTGCCGGGCTATGACGCCACCTACCCCCCGCACTGGCGCACCTGAGCCGGGCCCAGAGACCATGCCACGCCGGTCAGCCCCGCTGGCCGGCGCAGTTTTCTGCGGCCGTGTGCATCAGGTGCGCGACCGTGCGGTCCGACACCTGATCGAAATGCCGGTAATGCACGCCGACGGCCCGGAACGGCACCGGGGTCTCGAGCACGATCAGGTCGTCGACCGTGCCGCGCATCATGTCGACCACTTCGGCTGCCGCCACCGGCACCGCCACGGTGATGCTGTGGGCCTGGGCGGCGCGCACGGCTTCGATCGCCACGCGCATGCTGGCGCCCGTGGCCATGCCGTCGTCGATAAGGATGACACTTTGCCCGATGATACGCCCCGTGTGCCCGCCGCCGCCCAACCGTTGGCGCCGCGCACGCATGCGGGCCGCCAGGCGGGTCACCTGGGCCTGGATATAAAGGTCGGATACCGAAAAGGCATCCATGATGTCGGGATTGACCGTCACATAGGGCGGGTCGCCTTCGGCCACCGCGCCCACCGCCAGCTCGGACTGGCCGGGCGCGCCGATCTTGCGCACCATCAGGATGTCCATGGGGCAGCCAAGCGCCGCCGCGACAGGCGCCGCCACCGGCACACCGCCGCGCGGCAGGGCCACAATGCAGGCATTTGGAAAATTGTCGCGCCGGGCCACAAGCGCGGATGCCAGCGCCTGCCCGGCCGCGTTGCGATCCTCGAACATCGGGCCGTCTCCTGCGGGTGATTCTACGCCTGAATGCCGCTTTCGGCAACGCTGCCTGCAACCGGGGCCGGCCTGCAGACAGAGCCAGTCTACCGGAACAGGTCGAGCGGCACAGCCTCGCCCATCACGGTCTGGCCGATGTCGTTCGGATGCAGGTTATCGCCGCGCTGCAGCGCCGCCGCAAGCCGCGACGGATCGTCGGGGTCGGCCATCACCCTTTCCATGTCGATCACGGCATCAAAGGTGCCCGAGGTGCGAATCCAGTCATTTACCTGCAGCCGGATCGCCTCGCCCTCCGCCGTGTGATAGCCGGCGCCGGCAAACGGTAGCAGGGTCATGGCGATGACCTTGATACCATGCTCGTGCGCACGCAGGGCCAGTTGCCTGTAGCCTTCAATAAGCTGTTCGGCTGTGATGGTCCTGAGGCGCTGCCCGCCCCGCAGGCCGCCGGATGTGCCGATATCGTTTATGCCTTCCAAGAGCAGCATATGGCTGACCCCCGGCACCGCAAGCACATCGCGGTCGAAGCGCTGCAGCGCGCTCGGGCCCGTGCGATCAGACAGGATACGATTGCCGGAAATCGCCTGGGTGACCACCACATGCGGCATGCCGGCAGCCGCGAGCCGCCGCGCCAGCACGTCGCTCCAGCGGCATATGGGCACGGCATCGTTGGCGCACCCCGTGCTGTCGGTGATGCTGTCGCCAAAGGCCACGATCACCGGCCGGGGCGCCGGCGACAGCACATCGATGCCGGCCAACAGGGGCCGCGCCTTGTGCCGACGAATTCCGACATGGCTCCAGGCGCTGAAATTGCCGGGCGGCGAAACCTCGGTCGGCTGGCCCGGGGCCATATGCACGGTCGACAGGGTTGCGGCCCCGGGGATGTAAAATGAGATATCGACACGGTCGAAGGCGGCGACCGCGAGCGGTACCGGGTCGCTGACCAGCGGCCCATGGCCGGGCAGCAGGGTTGAGGCCTTGCCGCCGAACGTGACCGGCACAAACGGCCCGTCGCCCGTGCGCACGGTGACGGCGCCCAGTTCGAGCAAGGGGCCAAATTCGTTCGACAGCCTGAGCCGGATCATCGCACCGCCGGCCGCGACCCGGACCGAGGTTCGCAGGGTCGCATTCTCGATGGTGATGGCGGCATCGGCGGCGGGCGCCTCGAACAGGCTGGCGGTCCAGGCACGGGTCCAGCTTTCGGCGGCCCGCGCCGTTTGGGGCACAGCACACAGCGCCAGCAGGACCAGGACAAAGCTCCGCAGGACCCGTAAAGATCGCCTGTGCGCCGCCATGCTGTCGTCCCCCTGTCTGCCGTGCGTGAATGCCTGGCGCCAAGTTAAACAGCAACTGCGTTCCGGTTCAAAGGAAACACGCCTGAAAATATTCCGGACTATGGAGCCGGCAACCCATCGGGCATGGCCCCGGAAAAGAAAAGACCCCCGGGGCCATGCCGTCCGGGGGTCATTCCATTTTGTCGGGCGGTCCTGCGGCCAGCCCGCGATCCGCCGCCCATGGGCGGGCTATTATTCGTCGCCCATCGCCTCGGGCATCTGGCCGCCTTCGATGGCATGCAGATACACATCCAGAAGGCTTTCCTGTTCCTGGCGCTCGGCCCGGTCCATCTTGCGGACCTGGATCACCTTGCGCATGATCTTGGTGTCGAAGCCCACGGCCTTGGCGCCCGCGTAAACTTCCTTGATATCCTCGGCAATGCCTTTTTTCTCTTCTTCAAGACGCTCGATACGCTCGATGAAGCTGCGGAGCTGATCGCCCGCGACGCCGCCTGCCTGAACCATGATGATACTCCCTTGATACTGTGTTCGGTCGTTTCCTGTTGGCCGGCACTCTAGCCGCCCAACAGGGGCCGTTCAATCGTGAAGTCAACCATGGGCGCACAAAATCACACCAGGATGTTCATGCCCGCCAGGTCGTCGGTCGACAGGCCCTGAAGGAACAGGCTTTCACCCGAACCGAGGTCGATCAGGATGCCGCTTTCGCCGTCCTGCGTGGTGTCGCTGGATGCGGCAGCAACGGCATCGACGTCGGCAAAACCGCGATAGGCAAGGTTCAAAGTGTCTTCATCCGTGTTGAAGTCGGTGATGACATCATTGCCGGATGTGGCACCCGCCGTGAACATATCCGCGCCGTCGCCGCCCGTCAGCATGTCGTCGCCCGCACCGGTCCAGAGGATGTCGTCGCCGCCCCCGCCATCAAGATTGTCGCTGCCCGCGCCGCCATACAGGAGATCATCGCCATTGCCGCCCGACAGGGTGTCGTCCCCCACCGCACCAAACAGGGTATCGTGGCCCGCGTTGCCATAGATCAGGTCGTCGCCGTTCGCGCCGCCCATGCGGTCGGCACCGGTTGAGCCGACCACCGTGTCATGGCCGTCCTGCGCCCAGATATGGTTGCCGATCATGTCTTCACCGCCGTCCAGGGTTTCGGCGGCGGCGCTGCCCACAAGGGTGCCGCTGGCCCATACATCAAGCACGTCAAACTCGACAAAGGCACCGCGGTTATAGCCGTCGTCGTCGGTGGCATAAACAAGCACCGAAACACTGTCCGCACTTTCATAATCCAGCGAAACACCGGCCTTCAGCCACAGTTCGTCGCCGCGCACCTCGAACCGGCTGTCGTTGGTGGAAAATGTCACATCGCCGCCTTCGGGGTCGGTCGCCGACAAGGTGCCCACATAGGCGCCGGCGTCGTTTTCCGCGACCCCGTCGCTGTCGAGCTGCGGTGCCGTCGGTTCGCTGTCCGCGCCCGAGATGCTGATGGTAATCTGCCGGGTGGTGCTGTCTGTCGCCGTAAAGGTGATGGTGTCCACCACCGAGGCGCCGCCTGCAAGGCTGGCGGTGGCATTGGGGTCAAGCGTATAGGTCCAGGTACCGGACGACAGGGTGAAACTGCCATAAGCATTGTCGCCCAATGTGCTGGCCTGGTCGGCGAAGCTCGGGCTGTCGTCGGCGTCCACATCCGAAATCGACAGGCTGCCGCCCACGGTGGTGGTGCCGCTGCCTTCGGTGAGGCTGCCACTGAAGCTGCCGGACACTACCGGCGCATCGTCGGTGCCGGTGATGGTGACCGTGATCTGCTGGGTCGTGCTGTCGGTGGCGGTATAGGTGATGGTGTCGGTGACCGTGTCGCCGGCATCCAGGCCCTGCACCGCGCTTTGATCCAGCGTATAGGTCCAGGTACCGGACGTGAGCACAAACGAGCCATAACCATTGTCGCCCAATGTGCTGCCCTGGTCGCTGATGGTCGGGCTGTCGTCGGCGTCGGCGTCGGTGATACTGATCGAACCCGTGGCCGTGACCGGACTGTCGCCTTCGTCGCCTTCATCGACATCACCGTTAAAGGTGCCCGAAAATTCAGACACATCGTCGGTGCCGGTGATGGTGACCGTGATCTCCTGGGTCGTGCTGTCGGTCGCGGTGTAGGTGATGGTGTCGGTGACCGTGTCGCCGGCGTCCAGTTGCTGGACGGCACTTTCATCCAGGGTGTAGGTCCAGGTGCCGGAGGCCAGCACAAAGCTGCCATAGCCGTTGTCGCCGTCCGTGGCGCCCTGGTCCGCGAAGCTCGGGCTGTCGTCGGCATCCACATCGGTGATGCTGATCGAACCACTGGCCGTGACCGCGCTGTCGCCCTCGTCGCCTTCATCGACATCACCCGTGAAGGTGCCAGACACTTCGGACGCATCGTCGGTACCGGTGATGGTGACCGTGATCTGCTGTGTAGTGACCCCGTCCGACGCGGTGTAGGTGATGGTGTCGGTGACCGTGTCGCCATCGTCCAGGTCCTGCACCGCGCTTTCATCCAATGTATAGGTCCAGGTGCCGGACGACAGCACAAAGCTGCCATACCCATTGTCACCCGCCGTGGATGCCACATCGGCCACTGTCGGGTCCGGGTCGTCGTCGACATCGATGACCGAGACGGACCCGCTGGCCGTCACCGCGCTATCCCCCACATCGCCCTCGTCCACGTCGCCATTGAAGGTGCCTGTGAAAGTGGCATCATCATTGGCGCCATCGATGGTGATGGTGATATCCTGCGCCGTACCGTCGGCGGAATAGACCGTGATGGTGTCCGTGAGGTCGTCGCCGGTGTTCATGCCGTCGACATCGGTATTCGATGTATCGAGCGTATAGACCCAGTCGCCGTTGGCGGCGATCTCGAGGTCCCCATAGGTGCCTTCGATGGTGTCGGTGTTGAACTGTTCGTGCGCGGCGCCATTGAGGTCGCTGATGGTCAGGCTGCCGGTCGTCGTGGCGGTATCTTCACTGATCGTATCCGCAGTGTCGCCGCCGATGGTGGGCGCAAACGCCGGCCCGAGGCCCGAGGCCGCCCCGTCCGGGTTCACCAGCACCACATAGACCTGTGCGCCCGACGGCAGGGTATAGAGGGTCAGCGCGCCGCCATCGCCCGACAGGCTGCCAAAAATCTCGCTGAGGTCGCTTTCGATGGTCGGGTTTTCACCCGCATAAAGCTGGGTCAGGTCGTCCAGCACGTTGGTGCCGCTGAAGGTCAGGATCTGGCCGAGGCCGACGAAATCGATCGACGTGTTGCTGCCGGCGAGGATGCTGTTCTCGAGCGTAACAAATGCGTCGGACCGGATGCTCAGCTCGACGTTGCCATTGCCGCTGAACACACTGTCGCTGATCGTCAGGGTCATGTCCTCGACGCGCAGGCCGTTACCGGTGTTGTTGGCAACGGTCACGCCGTCAAAGGCCGTGACGGTATCCGCGTCCAGAAGGATGCCATCGCCGGTGTTGCCGGTGATGCTGCTGTTGGTAATAGAGAAGGTACCGTTACGCACATCCACCACCGCGCCGGCGGCCGTGTTGCCTTCGATGCGCACGCCATCAAGCGTGACATCGGCACCATTCGATACAATGCCGGGTGCAATGGCGCTGTTGCCGGTGATGATACTGTCGCTGACGGTCAGGTCGGTGTTGGTACCGGCATGGATGGCCATGCCGCCGTCAACCCCGGTGATGATCAGGCCATTGAGGGTGACCGTGGTGCCGGAGCTGAAAATATCAAAGAAAAAGGAACCGTAGCTGTCGGCATTGAGCGTGATGTCCGGCGTGCCGTCGCCGTCGATATCACCATTGATGGTGATATCCCTCGAGATCTCATAGCTGACCGCGTCGGTGATTGTATCGCCGCTCAGCGACACGTCGAAGACGATGGTATCCCCGTCCTGCGCGAGGCCGATGGCTTCCAGAAGCGACAGGCCATCGCCGTCCGCGCTTTCGGTCGCAAGGTTGCCGCTGTTGTATGCGTCGGTCGAGCTGCCCGAGCTGGTCGTGACTGTAAAGGTGGTCATCGGCGTTCTCCCCCAAAAAGCGCGCCCGCATGAACTGGCATGTATAACTGGCCCTGCCGTAGCGGCAGGGCATCCCATAGACGCAGGACAGCCGACGGTTGTCAACGGCCCAGATAGGCAGATTGATCACGGTGTCATGGCTGGCGGTGGCATGTGGCGCCGATCTCTGGCACCATGGCCGAAAGGCGACAGCAAAACGGACAGCATATGACGGACACGGCGGATATTTTTGTCATCGGCGGCGGCATCAACGGGGTCGGCATCGCGCGCGACGCGGCGGGACGCGGCCTGAAGGTGGCCCTGGCGGAAAAGGACGACCTGGCGGCCCATACGTCTTCGGCCAGTTCGAAGCTGATCCATGGCGGGCTAAGGTATTTGGAACATTATGAATTCCGGCTTGTGCGCGAAAGCCTGCACGAGCGCGAGGTGCTGATGGCCACGGCACCGCACCTTGTGCATGCACGGCGTTTTATCCTGCCGCACCATAGCGCGCTTCGCCCCGCGTTCCTGATCCGCCTAGGGCTGTTCCTGTATGACCATATCGGCGGCCGCCGCACCCTGCCGCCGACCCGCACGGTCGATTTTGTGCGCGAGGGGACACCTTTGCAAAACCGTTTCAGGAAGGGTTTCGAATATTCCGATTGCTGGGTCGACGATTCGCGCCTGGTGGTCGCCGCCGCCCTGGACGCGCGCGACCGGGGGGCGACGGTCCTGAAGGGGCACGAGGTCACGGGTGCCGACTGGCAGGACGGTGTGTGGCAGGTGTCGGTGAAAGGCCCGGACGGCACGGTTGCCCGCCACGCCGCGCGTGTGCTGGTGGATGCCGCCGGCCCATGGGTCAACCGGTTCCGCAGCCGCCTTGGCCCGCAGCAGCATATCGACCACAAGGTGCGCCTCGTGAAAGGCAGCCATATCGTGGTGCAGGCGCTTTATGAAGGCCGTGAAGCCTATACCCTGCAAAACCGCGACGGGCGTGTGGTGTTCGCGATCCCCTATGAGGGCAAATTCACCCTGATCGGCACCACCGACGTGGTGCATATGGGCGAGCCCAGCGATGTGGCCATCAGCCAGGATGAAACCATTTACCTGTGCGAAGTGATCTCGACCTATTTCCGGAAAACCATCACGCCCGCCGATGTGGTCTGGTCCTATGCCGGTGTGCGCCCGCTGGCGGATGATGGCGAAGCCAATGCCTCCAAAACCACACGCGATTATGTGCTGGACCTGGACCATACGGACGGCGAGGCCCCGATGCTGAGCGTATACGGCGGCAAACTGACCACCTTCCGGCGGCTGGCGGAAGAAGTGATGGAAAAGCTGGCGCCTGTGCTGGGCTTCGATGCCGGCGACTGGACCGCGCAGTCGGCCCTGCCGGGCGGCGAGATGGGCGCGGGCGGCTTCGCGGGTTTCCTTGCGGCCCTGAAGGCCCGCCACCCCTGGCTGGGCACCGATCTGGCCACGCGCTATGCCACTGCCTATGGCACCCGCGCTGAGGCCCTGATCGGCGAGGCAAAGTCGCTGGACGACCTTGGCCGCGACTTCGGGGCCGGGCTGTATGAAGCCGAAATCCGGTATCAGTGCGCTGAGGAATGGGCGACAACGGCGGAAGATATCCTGTGGCGGCGCTCGAAGCTCGGGCTGCATATGACCCCGGACGAACGCGCGGCCGTTCAGGCCTTCATGGGCGCCTAGTCACAGGCGGCGGCACGTTTGGCGAAAAAAGCGCGCTCGCCCTCGTTGCGGGTCAGCGCGGCGGCGCCGTCGAACGCCACACGGGCTTCGGCTTTGCGCCCCAACCGGAACAGGCAATCACCCTTGGCGGCCAGAAGCGGCATATAGGTCGCAAGGCTGCCTTCCGCTTCCAGCGCCAAAATCAATTCCAGTCCGGCGTCGGGGCCAAAGGCCATACTGTGCGCAATGGCGCGGTTGAGCGCCACCACGGGCGACGGCATCACGGTGCCCAGCAGTTCATACAGCGCCGCGATCATCGCCCAGTCGGTATCTTCGGCGCGGGCGGCCCGGGCATGGCAGGCCCCCAGGGCCGCCTGCAGGGCATAGGGTCCGTGCGCGCCGCCCAGCGCCTGGGCGCGGTCAAGGGCCACAAGCCCGCGCCGGATCAGAAGCTGGTCCCAGTGCGCGCGCTTCTGTTCGGTGATCGGCACCAATGTGCCGTCAGCGCCTGTGCGGGTAGAAAGCCGCGAGGCCTGTATTTCCATGAGCGCCAGGAGGCCATGCACTTCGGCCTCGTCCGGCAACAGGGCCGCGAGCACCCGGCCCAGCCGCTGGGCTTCCTGGCACAGCGCGGGGCGCACAAGGTCGTCGCCCCTGGTGGCGGCATAACCTTCATTGAAAATCAGGTAGATGACCTCCAAAACCGACGGCAGGCGTTCCGCCAGCGCATCGCCGCGCGGCACTTCATAATCAAGGCCGGCGGCAGACAGGGTCTTTTTCGCGCGCACAATACGCTGGGCCATGGTGGCTTCGCTCACCAGAAACGCGCGGGCGATCTCGTCGGTCGACAGGCCGCCGACCAGCCTGAGGGTCAGGGCCGCGCGGGCGTCGCGCCCCAGGACCGGATGGCAGGCGGTGAAGATCAGGCCCAGTTGTTCGTCGCCCACGGGGTCGTCCATCGCGGCTTCGATCCTTTCGACCGCATGCGCGTCCGCCAAATCCAGATCGCGGCCGATTTCGGCATGCTTGCGCGCCTGCATGGCGCTGCGGCGGAAACCATCGATGGCGCGGCGTTTGGCGGTGGCCATCAGCCAGGCGCCCGGGTTCTGGGGCACGCCCGAATTGGGCCATGCCTCCATGGCCGCCAACAGGGCTTCGTGCGCCATGTCTTCCGCCAAACCGACATCGCGCAAAAGCCGCACCAGCCCGCCAATCAGGCGGGTGCGTTCCAGGCGGTACACCGCTTCGATGCTTTTATGGATGTCGTCTGTTGCCATTCAATGCGCCTGGCGGGGCGTCACAGCCCCGCATGCTGGGCGCGGTTGCTGGCATACCGTTCGGCCTGTTCGGCATCCAGCCATGCCGCAAATTCTTCGGGCGTGATCAGCGGGCGGATTTCAATCTCGCTCGGCCCCGGCATCGGGTTCGGGCAGCGTTTCACCCATGCGACCGCCTCTTCCATGTCCTTCACTTCCCACAGCCAGAAACCGGCAACCAGTTCGCGGGTTTCGGCAAACGGGCCGTCGATCACCGTGCGGGCCGGGCCGTCGAACGCCACCCGCTTGGCGTGGCTGGTGGCCTTCAGGCCGTCGCCCGCCAACAGCACACCCGCCTTGACCAGTTCCTCATTGAACCGGCCCATGGCCTCGATCAGTTCGTGCGAGGGCATGACGCCGGCTTCGCTGTCTTCGGTTGCCTTTACAAAAACCATAACACGCATTCTGTTTCTCCTTGTTGCGAGGGGGCCATGATCGGCCTTCCTGACAGAGCAACGAACGAAGGCTGACAGGATCGACAGGCCGCGCCAAAATTTTTTGAAAAAATATCGGCGCGAGTTGCGGGTTTGGCCTCAGCCCTCGCCGCGCACCTGTTTGTTTTTGGCGACACTGTCTTCCATCAGCTTCAACTGGGCGTCGGTGGCCTTGGTCTGGAATTTCGCTTTATAGTCCGCATAGGGCATGCCGTAGATGCGTTCGCGGGCCGTGTCCTTGTCCATGGGTTCGGCCAGGTCTTCGGCGGCTTCCTGGTACCAGTCGGACAGGCAGTTGCGGCAGAAACCGGCATGGCCCATCAGGTCGATATTCTGCACATCGGTGCGCTGCTGCAGATGTTCAATGAGGCGGCGGAACACGGCGGCTTCGATTTTCTCGCTGTGGGTCTTCATCGGCTTTCCTTTCTAATAGTGGCGGATGGCGGCGATGTCGGGCCGGGACATGCATTCATCCAGCACATCGGCCATCAGGGCCGCCCATTCGTCGGTGTTGTTGGTGGTGGCCAGCAGGTCCTGCCGGATTTCGACCGTGGTTTGCGGCAGCCCGTGGTCGGCGCCGTGCACCTGCATGGTATGATACAGCACCTTGCCGGAATAGGGCAGGTTGTCGCCAACCACCATGTCGGTTTCGCGCTCCAGGAGGCCGATCATGGCCTGTGCGAGCCGCGGATCGCGGTTCCACAGGAAACCCGCGTGCCAGGGCCGGGCCTCGCCATTCATCTCGGGCGTAAAACTGTGCATGCCCACGACCATGGGTATCTTGCCCGCGTCCAGATGCGCCTGCACCATGGCCGCGCAGGCGGCATGGAAGGGTTCATAATAGGCCTTCACCCGCGCATCCCGCGCCCGGGCCGACAGGTCGCTGTTGGCGGGGATCACGACCCCGTCGCTTATGGGCGGGATCAAGCCCGGTGCATCGAGCGCGCGGTTGCAGTCGATCACCAGCCGCGACACGGGCGCGAGCACCGCCGAGATGCCCATCAGCTCGCACATCTTGCGGGTCACGGCGGCGGCGCCGATATCCCAGGCGATATGGTCCTCAAGGTGTGCGGGCGCGAGGCCGAGGTCTTCGAACCCCGCCGGCACATGGTTGGTGGCATGGTCGCACAGGATGATAAGTCCTTCGCGCGCATGCGGGTTCAAGATTTCGGGCTGGACAGGCTCAAGGCTCATACGATACACCATTTGCCGCACATGAAGCTTTCATGAAAACATGGAAAATACTGGACCAAATGGGCCGTTTCGCGCAGCATGTGCGCCAAAACTAATGATCCGAGCCATCAAGTCAACACCCGCAGTATCGCCCACGGAGGCAAAATGACGTCCGAGTTTCCCACCATCAGGCGGCAACGTAAAACACGTATTGTCGCAACCCTTGGCCCCGCAAGCTCGAGCTTCGAGCGGCTGAAGGAGCTTTTCTATGCCGGTGTGGACGTCTTCCGCCTGAACATGAGCCATGGCGAACACAAGGACAAGGAAGCCCTGGTGCACACCATCCGCGCGGTTGAGCGCGAAGTGGGCCGCCCGATCGCCATCCTGGCCGACCTGCAGGGCCCGAAGCTGCGTATCGGCAGCTTTGCCGACGGTCGTGTTGTGTTGAAGGAAGGCCAGGATTTCACGCTCGACCTGACCGGCGAGCCGGGCACCGCGGACCGTGTGTCCCTGCCCCACAAGGAAATTTTCGAGGCGCTTGAGGTTGGCACCCACATCCTGCTGGATGACGGCAAGGTACGCCTTGAGGTGGTCGAGCTTATCGACAATGCCGCGCGCTGCCGCGTGATCGTGGCCGGCCCGCTGTCGGACCGCAAGGGCGTGAATGTGCCCAATGCCGTGCTGCCCCTGGCCGCGCTTACGGACAAGGACCGCAAGGACCTGGCCTTTGCGCTGAAGTGTGGTGTCGACTGGATTGCGCTGTCGTTCGTGCAGCGCCCGGCTGACGTGGCCGAGGCGCGCCGGCTGGTCGGCAAAAAGGCCGCCATCATGGCCAAGATCGAAAAACCCGCCGCCGTGCAGTCCTTGGACGAGATCATCGAACTGGCCGACGGTGTGATGGTTGCGCGCGGCGACCTGGGTGTCGAAGAACCGCTTGAAAACGTACCGGGCATCCAGAAGCGCATCATCCGCGCTGCCCGCCATGCCGGCAAGCCGGTGGTGGTGGCGACCCAGATGCTGGAAAGCATGATCAAGGCCCCCGTGCCCACCCGCGCCGAAGTGTCGGACGTGGCCACCGCCGTGATGGACGGGGCCGATGCCGTGATGCTGTCGGCTGAAAGCGCGGTCGGCGATTATCCGGTCGAGGCCGTGTCGGTGATGGACCGGGTGGCCCGCCGCATCGAGCAGGAACCCACCTATCATTCCAACCGGGCCGACGAGCGCACGAGCCATAACTCGACCGCAGAAGACGCCATCACCGCCGCCGCCAAACAGGTGGCACGCACGGTGAACGCCAAGGCCATCGTGACCTTCACCAATTCGGGCGCCACGTCCTTGCGCGCGGCCCGCGAACGCCCCGACGCGCCGATCCTGGTGCTGACCCCCAAACTGACCGTGGCCCGGCGCCTGTGTGTCGTGTGGGGCCTGCATACGGTCAAGACCCGCGATGTGGGCACGTTCGAGGAAATGGTCGGCAAATCGAAGCGCATGGCGCTCAGGAGCAATCTTGTGCGCGGCGGCGACCGGATCGTCGTCACCGCCGGTGTGCCCTTCGGCACGCCGGGTGCCACCAACGTGCTGCACATCGCCTGGGTGCGCGGCGACGAGCTGGAGACCGGCTACGACCAGGCCTGACGCCCGCCCAAAGCCCCATAAAACAAAACACCCCGCCGGCCCTGCCTGCGGGGTGTTTTTGTGTCGGGTCGGCGGTGTATTAGGCCAGGTAGCCACGCGCGATGAGGTCGGCTTCCAGTTTGGCGGGGTCGGTGAATAGGTGGCCCTGCATGCCCAGTTGTTCGGCGGCTTTCACATTCTCGAGCCGGTCATCGATATAGACCGTGCGTTCGGGGTCGAGGCCGAAACGATCCATCGCCACCTGATAGATGCGCGGGTCTGGTTTCACGAGCTTTTCCTCGCCTGACACCACCACGCCTTCAAACAGGTCGGTGAAGGCGTTCCGGCGACAAAAGGGCGGCCATTTTTCAGCCGAGAAGTTGGTCAGGCCATAAACCCGCATGCCCTGTTCGGCCAGCCGCTCGAGAATATGGATGGTGCCGTCGATCAGGTCGCCGATGGTTTCTTCCCAGCGCACATCGAAGGCACGGATCAGGTCTTCATATTCCGGGAAGCGGGCCGACAGTTCGGCGACACCCTCGGCAAACGGTTTGCCGCGATCATGTTCGGTGTGCCAGGTCAGGGTCACCACATGGCTGAGGAAATGGTCCAGCTCGGTCGGGTCGCTGATCAGCTTGGCGTACAGAAGCCGCGGGTCCCAATGTACAAAGACATTGCCGATGTCGAATAGTACCGCGCGTTCTGCCACGGAAGTCCCCCCAATAGACTAAGCCGCGCGACTCTAGTTCGAGCGCGCGGCTTAATCAAGTAAGCTTAAAGGTGTGAACTTAACCCTGGCGTGCTTTGAAGCGACGCTGGGTCTTGTTGATCACATAAATCCGGCCTTTGCGACGAATCACGCGGTTGTCGCGATGGCGGTCCTTCAGGGACTTGAGGCTGTTCCGAATCTTCATGGCTCGTCTCTCTATACAAACCGGTTAACATCTTCAACCCGGCAACCACATCAAACCATTCGGCAACATGACAAGGTACTGGGCCGGGACGACGAATCCGTCATCCCTCGAATCCATTGGCGGCGGACCATACTCATGGGGCCCGCACCTGTCAAGTACCGGCAACAGCAATTGCCGGCGCATTCTGGGAAAAACCATTTTCCGGACAAAAATAGAGGCGCCCCCCATGCCCGGTGGGACGCCTCAAATTTCCCTGTTCGATAGCAGGGATAGTCCGCTCACGCCTATGCGTCAGTGGGAAAATATTACCAAAACTGGATAATCCTGTCATGGAATTAAAAGGTCAGGCCCTTTGACCCATAGGCAGAAAGCCGGGCTTCGGCCCTTTCGGCCCATTGACCGGCGCCGCGCCGCGCGCTAGGCAAGGCACTGAAAAACCGGCATGAAACAGGACAGGAGCCAGGCATGCGTATCTCAAGCCAGTTCGACAGCGGCAATATAGAAATTATTCGGGCCGACGACCCGATGGACGTCCATCTGGCCATCAAGCACGATAATCTGTCCGATTTTTACCAATGGTTCCATTTTCGCGTCTCCGGAGTCGCGGACACGCCGTGTCGCTTCCATATCGACAACGCGGGTGGCGCAGCCTATGCCGACGGCTGGGAAGGCTACCGCGTGTGCGCATCCTACGACCGGGAAAACTGGTTCCGGATCGACACGGCTTATGACGGCAAGGCCCTGAGCTGGGAAGTCGAGCCCGAACAGGACAGCCTGTATTTTGCCTATTTCGCCCCCTATTCCATGGACCGGCACGCCGACCTGGTGGCCGAGGTCTCGGGCTCGCCCTTGGTCACCACCAGCGTGCTTGGCGGCACCCTGGACGGGCAGGACATGGACCTGGTCGAGGTCGGCTTCGGCCCCGAAGGCCGCAAGAAGGTGTGGATGATCGCGCGCCAGCACCCGGGCGAGACCATGGCCGAATGGTGGATGGAAGGCGCGCTCGATTTCCTGCTGGATACCGACAACCCGGTCGTGGCCGCGCTTCTGAAAAAATGCCACTTCTATATCGTGCCCAACATGAACCCCGATGGCTCGCGCCGCGGGCACCTGCGCACCAACACCGCCGGCGCCAACCTGAACCGGGAATGGAACGAACCAAGCATGGAACGCAGCCCCGAAGTGCTGCTGGTGCGCCAGAAGAT
Organism: Alphaproteobacteria bacterium; assembly: GCA_006226495.1. Lineage (GTDB taxonomy): Bacteria > Pseudomonadota > Alphaproteobacteria > Sphingomonadales > Kordiimonadaceae > Kordiimonas. The sequence continues at coordinate 165,146 of SBGU01000043.1, read as the reverse complement.
GCTGGAGACCGGTGTCGACTTCCATCTGGATGTGCATGGCGACGAGGCGCTGCCCTATAACTTCATCGCCGGTTTTGAAGGCATCGCAGGTGCGACCGACAAGCAGCTAAAGCTGCTGGACCGCTACCAGACCGTGCTTGCCAACCTGTCGCCCGATTTCCAGACCGAACATGGCTACGAGAAGGACACGCCGGGCAACAGCGACCTCAAGAAATGCACCGACTGGGTGGCCCACACATTCGGCGCGCTGGCCATGACCCTCGAAATGCCCTTCAAGGACAACGCCAACCTGCCCGACCCGGACTATGGCTGGAACCCGGACCGCTGCCGCCATCTAGCCAAAAGCTGCCTCCTGGCCCTGCACCGCATCGCGGACGAGCTTTAGGGGACACCGGCGCCCTGAAAATGAAAAAGGACGGGGAATTCCCGTCTTTTTTTTGTGCGAGCCGCCGGCCAGCCCTGCGGGCTGCTGTGGCTACTGCAAATACTGAAGAATATCCTGGCGCCAAAGCTGCACGTTGCCACATGCCAGCGCATTTTGCTGAATATGGGGCCGAGGTGGCCTAGGCCGGGAAGAACGGATACACAACGGTATCCGACTCTTTGACCGCAATTATATAATTGCAGACCAGCGTCGGTTGCCACAGGTCGATATTTACTTCCTTAAGGGAATCTGCCGGCAGCACGGCTTGGTTACTCATTTCCCCGACGGCATTTTCCGAATTGTCATACAGTCGCCTACGTCGCGATGCCGGTGTGCCGGACCCGCGATAACCCGATGCCAGCATCTGGGTCGTAGCAGGCGAAACATTGACCGCATTCGCGTCAATCGCCTGAACGGTATGGCTGTGCCGTGGGATATGGGCCGGTTCCACCAGAAAGGTCTTGGCACCGCCTGCATCGCCAAATTTATATGCCGTCCTGTCCGTTGGCAGGTTGGTGCCGGACATACCGACAATAACAAGTTCGGTCAGGTCCGGGAGGGCAAAGGTTAAAGGGGCAGTACCACCGAACTGATTCCCAAGAAGGCTGTATAGGGCTGGATATTCCCCAGCCTTCAGCTCTATACCATTGCACCACATCCAGCCTGCGGGCGCCTGCGGGCCAGAAAACACGCGAATTTCCCCCAAAAAGAAGTCGCTCATTTTTGCCCTCCCTGAGCGCCATACGGCACGCTGCCTACAGCACAAATACAGTAGCGCAACGCAATGAAGGGCTGTCGATTGTCAATGGCCAATGGTTGATAGTCGAATGATACAATGCTGTCGGGGGCGAGATTGACCTTGTCGCCAGTATCGGGGGGAGCATAGGCGAACGATTGGCTGGCCAGATTTTGAATCGCACTGCCTGTTACACCAAGGTAATTTCCATCGCCCGCTACCATGCTGTTCGCACCGTAAATCGCCTGCACCATATGTTTGTGCGCGGGCAGATTGTCCGCTGTCAGCAACACCCTTTCCTGCCCGCCCGGCTGCGCAAAAACATACGGCGTATTGAAAATTGGCTCAGTCCCCGCACCGACAGGAACACGGCTGCGCAGGTCCGGCAACGCGAAGGTCGTCCGGCCATCACCGCCATATTTGGTTCCAATAACCGAATAGAGCTGTTGATTGTCATCGATATCCACCAACTGGCCGAAACAATCGAGCCAGCCGATAGGCGGCACCCTCCTAACAGGGTGGCAAAACAATCTGATTTCCCCGAGATAGGCATCGAGCTGCGCAGGTGTGGGATCGGGCGACAGTTCGGCGACAGATTCTGGACCCCGGCGTGCTGACTTCGTCTTTTCGGTCATCCTGCTTCGTCCTCGCCGGGGTGGGGGTAATATCCGCGATAGCAGATGCCATAGTTCAAGGTCAGAAACGGCTGGCGATTCTCGAATGGCTGGCCGGCACCAGCCGTCTGCACAGTATCGGCGTGAAGCGACGTAAGCGAAAAAAGTGCATCTTCTTTACTGAAGAATGTTTCACCAGCACCGGTCGTACCCCCCATGCTTTGCGCAAGGAAATTACCCTCGGGATCAGATTGTGTGCCGACCTGCGCACCCAGGTTGAACCGGTGTCCGTGATTGAGCGGACTTTGTAGTGTGTTGGTTGGCTTGCCCTTTTTCTGACCCAAAGGCGCAGAATTGGACCCAAAAATAGCTGTCCGCCCACGAAGGTCGGGCACTGCAAAGGTCGTCGAGCCGTTGCCGCCATAGAGGTCACCAAGCAGATAGCCAAGCCCCGGATAGTCAGCAATATTATATACCGTGCCATCGCATGCCACCCAGCCAGATGGCAAAAACTCGAACGCAAACGCCTGGATGTCGCCAATATAGGCTGTCGGCATGCCCGCCTCCCCCGAGAAACACACGTAGAAGCATAGTGAGCAAACCCAGGTTGTTCGTCCAGCATATATTTACGCGACAATAGTGTATACCGCAGTGGGCTCAGGGCAGTACGGCCCGCCTATTCGCCCTCGAATTCCACGAGGGTGATGACCTTTTCGCCCATATCTTCCAGCATCTTGCGGCCGCCCAGGTCGGGCAGGTCGATAATGAAGCTGCAGCCGACCACGTCGCCGCCCAGCCGTTCGAGGAGCGACAGGGCCGCCGCTGCCGTGCCGCCGGTGGCCAGAAGGTCATCGACAAGCAGGATACGGTCCCCGGCTTCGAAGGCGTCCAGGTGCATCTCCAGCACCGCTTCGCCATATTCGAGGACATAACCTTCGCTGAGCGTCTGGTGCGGCAGCTTGCCTTCCTTGCGGATGGGCACGAAGCCGGCACCCAGCCGGTGCGCCACCGCGCCCGCCAGCACGAAGCCCCGGGCCTCGATGCCCGCGACCTTGTCGATACGCTCTGATTTGAAGGGTGCCGCCATGGCGTCGACCGCATGTTTGAACGCAGCCGGATTGCCGAACAAGGTGGTAACATCCCGGAACATGATCCCGTCTTTCGGGAAATCCGGAATGGTGCGGATGTAGGACTTCAGGTCCTTCATATACGGGTTCTCCCTCCCCCGGTTGACCTGACGGCCAGTGTATGATGTGCAGGGCCTTTCGACAAGATGAAGCAATTGCGACGCTTTCGTGAACGAAAGCCCGGCTTTTACACATTCTGCTCACGAGCACGTGGCATGGCTTCCGGGGGCCGGATTTTGCTGTATGGTGGCAAAGGACGGATTATTGGTGCATTGCCCGTGTGTGGGGACAAAAGGGCGCGCCATGGGGGAATGGATGCAATTTTCACCGGATGATGTGCTCCTGTGGGTGCAGTCGCTGACGGCGGAGCCGATGATGCTGGCGCTCGCGCTGGCGCTGGCGACCCTGATCACCGAAGACGGCGCCCTGATTACCGGCAGCCTGTTGGTCGGCGGCGGCATGGTGTCGCCCTGGCTGGCCATCGGCGCGCTGGCGTTTGGCATCGCCGCGGGCGACATGGGGCTTTATGCCCTGGGCTGGACCGCCCGCGAAAGCCGCTTCCTGCGCGCCCGCCTGCCGATCCGGCGCGCGATCCGGCTGAAAAAGTGGCTGGAGCCGCGCCAGACGCCGGTCCTGTTCCTGTCCCGCTTTTTGCCGGGCACCCGCCTGCCCACCTACCTGACCTTCGGTTTTTTCCGCCTGCCACCCCTGCATTTTGCGCTGGTGATGAGCGTGGCCGCCATGGTCTGGTGCAGCCTGATGGTGCTGTTTGTCAGCGAAATCCAGCGGCTGGTGACCCCCATTGGCGGCTTGGCCGGCGTTGGGGCCGGGCTTGTGGTCGCGCTATTGATGATCATGGCCGCCCAGCGGCTGGTGGGCCGCACGCGCCATGCCCGCGCGCTGGCCGCCGCCGGTGTCGCAGACAAGGGAGGGCCCATCGATGCCCCGTGACAGCCTGCCAAGAAGTGAAGCGCCGCACGCCGGCATGCCTGCGCTCGATGCCAGCGCCGGCAAGGTTTCCTGGTTCGAATTTGCGCCCGCGCGGCTGTTTTACACACCCGTGGCGCTTTATTGCGGCTGGCTGTCGCTCAGGCACCTGGGGCCGACCCTCTTGACCGGCTGCAACCCCGCACTGCCCTATTCGGGCCTTGTGGGCGAAAGCAAGACCAAGGTGCTGGCCAATGTGCAAGGCGCCGCGCGTGACCTGATCTCGCCCTATGTGCAACTGATGCGCTGGGGCGGCGACGGCGGCGTGATGCGCACCATGGATGACGCGCTGGCCGCGATGCAGGCGCACGGCCTGGCGTTCCCGCTGGTGGCCAAACCCGACATCGGCATGCGCGGCGCCGGTGTGCAACTGGTGGCAGACACGGAAGCCCTGCGCGCCTATATCCTGACCTTCCCGGCGGGTGCCAATTTCCTGTTGCAGGCGCTGGTGGACGAAGAAGGCGAGGCCGGTGTCTTTTATGTGCGCCACCCGGACGAGGAAAAAGGCCGCATCATCAGCCTGACCCTGAAATATTTCCCGCGCGTCACCGGCGACGGGGTCGCCACCTTGCGCCAGCTTATCCTCAGGGACGCACGCGCGGGGCAAGTGCCGCAGCTTTATATGGACCGCCACCGCGCCCGGCTGGATGATGTGATCCCGGCAGGCGAACAGGTGCGGCTGGCGTTCGCCGGCAACCATTGCCGCGGCACCATTTTCCGGAACGGCAACGACCAGATTACCGCAGCCATGACCGACGCCTTCGACGCCATCGCCAAAAACATGGGCGAATTTTATGTCGGGCGTTTCGATGTGCGCTTCGGCGACTTCAGGGCGCTGCAGGCCGGCACCGGTTTCCGTATCATCGAAATCAATGGCGCCGGCGGCGAAGCCACCCACATCTGGGATTCTCGGATGAGCCTCATGGGCGCCTACCGAACCCTGATGGCCCAGTTCGGGCATCTGTATGCCATCGGCGCCAAGAACCGGCGCCGGGGTTTTGCACCGACACCACTCCTGACCCTCATGCGCGCCTGGCTGCACGAGAAAAAACTGCACAAACAGTATCCGATCACCCACTGAGACGGAACGGGGGAGAGAACCGATGGACTTCGTGAAAAAACATATCGAATGGCTGCCCGCCTTGGCGATTGTCATCATCCTGGGGGGCAGCCTGCCCTACAAGTTCGGCGGCTCGGCCGAAACCGCGCATATCTTCGATGTGGTGGGCGAATTTTTGGGCCTTGAGTTCTTCAAAACCACAGGCGGTTATATCATCGGCGTCGCGGAACTCATTGCCTGTATCCTGCTCCTGATCCCGCGCTTCAGGCCGTTCGGCGCCCTCTTGACCGTGGGCATCATGGCCGGTGCCATCACCTTCCACCTGTTCAGCCCCCTGGGCATCAATGTGCAATGGATGGAAGACGGCCAGATGATGGAAGACAGCCTTCTGTTCTACCTTGCCTGCATCGCCTTCCTGTGCGGCCTGTGGATCAGCCTGCGCCGCCGCGCGGAACTGTTGGCCCTGATCGGGAAATAAGGGTCGGGAAAGGCCGGTCTATTTTACCGTGTCGCCCATCAGGCGATTGTAGGAGCTGACGATGCGGTGGCATTTGGTGGCACCGTCTTTCGAGAAACCGGCCTGTTGCATCAGCTTGACGAAGGCGCGGGTATCGCCGGACGTAAAGACCGCCCGCACGGCTGCGAGGGTGAGGCCGGCATCAAGCGCGGTGGCGCTTTCGAGGAAATTCAGGCAGCCCCGGTCGGCCATGTCGATGATCAGGGATTCGCTCAGGCGCCCGCGGCCCTTGAGGTCGATCACAAACGCATGCACCTGGTGCGGGCTGGCATACCGTACCTGGCCCCAGATCACATCATAACGGCTGTTGTTCACCAGCCGGTCGGCGAGCGGACGGTCGAGGCCGTAGCGGTCGGTCAGGAGGCGCCGGTAGCTTGCAGCCACCAGGTCCAGAAGGTCGTCCACCACCACCTGCGGCAGGTCGGTGCGTTCGGCCAGCAGTTCCATGAGGCGGCTTGAGCCCCGGAACCGGTTGATGATCTTGCCAAACGCCTGTTCGGGCAATTCGGCCGCGCTGTTGCGCACCAGATAGGTGACCGCGGGTTCCGCCGCCACGGTAACAAGCGCGAAGATGGCCCGGTCGCCCAGGTCGGTGCGGCGCGCCAGCGTGATATGGGCATGGTCCGCCAGATGCGGGATCAGGTTGGCAAGCTGGTCGTCGGTGAAGGCGGGTGTGGCCTTGAGGAATGGGCCGGATACGGCTTCGACATCGGTGGCGATGCGGGCGGCAAGGTCGTGCGGCAGGTCGCGGCAGGTGCGCAGCTCGAACGCCAAGGCTTCGCGGACCTGCAGGCTGAGGTCCTGCGCCAGCGCCCGGGCCACGTTTTCAACCGTGCCCCGTTCATCGTCGTGCGGCTGATGGCTGTGCAGAAACTGGCCGACCCGCTTGGTCAGCGAGATTTTTTCCTGCATTGCCGCGTCCAACACACCTGTTGTCGTCACGCGCATAGGTCGCCCTTCCGTTCGCCGCGTTGCCCCGAACCGCGGACGGGCTTCTCTCTGTGGCACCCAACCACTTTTGCAATAGTATGCCCACGTGAAAGTTGCGTAAACATCTTATTGATCCAACCAGACTTTCTGTCTTGCGCCAAAGCGCCCTGTTGCTCGGTGCCCCGTCCCGGGGCGGTTTGGCAAGCGGTGCGGCAGCCCGTTCCGGGCGCCATCAGCCGGCTTTTTTGGTCTCGGTTTCAGCGTCGGACGCGCTGTCCATGTCGTCATCGCCATCGGCAATCTTTTTGGTCTCGGCATGATATTTCTTGGCCAGACGCAGATATTTGGGCGCCATGGTCTTGCTGACATTGGCCATCTGCATCAGGCGTACAAAAGCCGCGGGGTCCGACAGGGTCAGGATTTCGCGGATACGCCCGATCGGCAGACCAGCCTCCAGCGCCAGCGCGCTTTCCATGAAGGCGGCGCTGCCCCGTTCGGCCAGTTCAACAACCAGCAAATGGTTCAGGCGGCGGCTGGTGCGCAGGTCGGTCACAAACGCATGCACCTGGGCCGGGTTCGATTCCCGGATCTTGTTCCACAGAACCTCGACACGGCCATGGTTGGTGACCCGGTCGGCCAGGTCGGCGGACAGGGTATAATGTTCGATGAGCGTTTCGCGCGCATGGTCGGACACCGTGCTGATGATACGTTCGACGATGCTGAGCGGCAGGTCGGCGCGGGCGCTGAGGTGATCCATCAGGCGGCGGTTGCCGCCAAAACGTTCCACCACCTTGCCGGCGGCGCGTTCGCTGAGGCCGATACGGTCGTTACGCACCAGGGAGGTGACGCTGGGTTCCATGCCGTAGCTGGCGACCGCATGCGCGACCTTTTCCGGCAGGTCCGGGCGCTGGGCCAGCGACTTGATAGCATGTTCCTTCAGGGTCGGCACCAGGTGCGCCATTTCTTCGTTGGTGAAGGCCCGCGTTTCCAGAAGGAAGGGGCCGGACACGGATTCGATATCGCGGGCGATCTTTTCAGCCAGGTCGCGGGCCAGGGTGCGGCAGTTCCGAAGCTCGAACGCCAGAACCTCGCGCACCTGATTGCAGACATCCTGGGCCAGGACGCGCGCCACATTCTCGACCGCAGAGCGTTCTTCCTCGGCCTGATCGGCAACCAGGAAACGCCCAACGCGCTTCGCCAGCACCATCTTTTCGAGTTTCACTGCATCTACGAGAGACACGGGGTTCATCATCACGATCTTGGCTCCAAATACGCGCCCGAGGTGTTCATACACTTTTACCTGATGATCAAGCATCTCATGGAAAACTGAGAATTTCGTCAATGATTGGGTAAAATTCGAACTAAACTTGATATGTCGCCCTTCCCTAACGGGATGATTTTATTAGATAAAATTTTAGGCACCTTGTGGGTAAACCCTTGTTTTTCAAAGGCGGGGCGCGCGGCGTCGGCCCATTCTGGGCCAAGCCCTGCAATAAAGGGAAAGGCCGGCAAAAAACCGGCCTTTCTGATTTTTGCTAAAAATTGCGACGAGCCTCTGTCATTCGTACCGGAGCGCGTGAATCGGATTGGCCCCCGCGACCCGGATCGCACGGCCCGCCACGGTGGCCCAGGCGATGGCCAGCGCACCCGCGCCAGCGGCCAGCGCCATCATCCAGATATATTCATCGCCGATCCGGTAGCGGAAACCTTCAAGCCAGCCGGACATCAGGTACCAGGCAAGGGGCCAGGCAACCACATTGGCAATGAGCACGGGCCGCGAGAATTGCCATACCAAGAGCCGCACGATATCGAGCGTTGTGGCCCCCAGCACCTTGCGGATGCCGATTTCCTTGGTGCGCTGCTCGGCCGTGAAGGCCGCCAGGCCATAAAGGCCGAGACAGGCCACCACAACGGCCAGGATTGCGAAGGCCGCGAACAGTTCGGCCTGCGCTTCTTCTGCGGCATACTGGGCGCCGATCATGTCGGTCAGGAATTCCCGGCTGATGGGGGCGGCAGGCACCATGCGCTGCCAGACATTTTCAACCCCGCTTAGCAGCCCCGCCACATCGTTTGTGTCGAACGTGATGGTGGCGCGGCGGAAGAAATCGGGCCGGTTCATATAGATGGTCGGGCGCACACCAAACTTGATGGAGCGGAAATAGACATCCGGCACCACGCCGATGATGGTCAGTTCATAATTGCCGGCGCGGAACAGGTTGCTGCGGAGCGTGCGGCCCACCGCTTCCTGCGGCCGGCTGAAGCCAAGCGCCCGCATGGCGGTTTCGTTGATGACCGCGGTGGCGGCCCCCACCCTGTCCTCGCCTTCGGGGATCGGGGTGATGACATCGGTGCCGAACGCGCGGTCGAAGGTGCGGCCCGCAACCGGCTTGATGCCATAAGCTTCGAAGAAGCCATAGCCGAAGGTGTGATAGTTGAGGACCACCTGGTTGCTGGCGGTCGAGCCCGTATCGGCGGTATCCAGAAGCTGGAAACCGCTGTTGTTTTCATTGTCCTCGCTCGGGGCTTCGGACGAATAGACCACACTTTTCACGCCCGGCAGCTTGCCAAGCTCGGCCGCCAGCGCGTCATACTGGTCCCGAAGCTCACCCCGGTTCAGGCCCCTCAGGATCAGCTTGCCTTCATGCACATAACCAAGGTCCATGGTGCGGGCATAGACGGTCTGACCATAGACCACGGCGGTGCAGACGGTCAGGCCGATCGAGACCGCGAACTGGAACACCACAAGGATGGCCCGGAAACGGCTGGCACCGTCCAAGCCGGCGGATTTGTTGGACTTCAACACCCGTGCCGGCAGGAAACCCGACAGGTAGGTCGCCGGATAGCTGCCAGAAACCAGGCCAACCGCAATGGTGGCGGCCACCAGGCTTGCGAACAGCGGCAGGTCGCCGACCAGGTTCAGGGTCAGGCTGCGGTCGATGGCTTCGTTATAGTAGGGCAGCGCGATTTCGACCCCCACCAGCGCGAACAGGAGCGCAAGGGCGGTTATGGCCACGGCCTCGCCCAGGAACTGCAGCGCCACCTGCATGCGCGAGGCGCCCAGCACCTTCCGAAGCGCCACTTCCCGCGCCCGGGTAACGGCGCGGGCAGTAGAGAGGTTCATGAAATTGATCGAGGCGATCACCAGGATCAGGATCGCGACCCCGGTGAAGCTGTAGACCGTGTTGATGTCGCCAAGCGCCTTCATGTCGCCGATATTGCCGGCATCCTTGCGGGCATGCAGGTGCAGGTCGGTGACCGGCATCAGGTTCGGTTTGATGCCCTGGCTGGGTTTGATGCCTTCGGGCATCATCTCGATGAAGGGGCTTTCGTTATCCAGCCAGTAATAGAGGCGTTCCTTCAACTCCGCGACCGTGGCACCGGGCTGCAGCTTGAAATAGGTATAGGTGTTCACGCTGGTCCAGGTGTTCAGGATATTGGGCGCAAAATCGAACATGTGCGGGTCCATCAGCACCAGGAAATCGAACGCCATATGGCTGTTTTCCGGCAGGTCGCGCAGCACGCCGCTGACCGTGGCTTCCAGCGGCTGGTCGTTGGCGCAACAGACGGTCATGGTTTCGCCGATCACATCGGTGCGACCGAAATATTTGATCGCCATGCGTTCGCTGATCACCATGTCATAGGGTTTCAGGAACGAGGTGTCGGCGCTGCCCGCCACAAACGGCAGGTCGAAGACATCGAAGAACGTGCTGTCCGCCAGCGCCATGGTTTCGTTGAACAGCTTGTCGCCGACCCGGATGGTCGGCCGGTCGAACACCATGCGCACGCCGGTTTCCACCTGCGCCGGCGCATAGTCGCGGATCGCTTCCATCATGCGGCCTGCGGACCGCACGGTCAGGAACGGCGGCCGGTCCGGCGTATAATAGGCCGAATGCAGGCGCACGATACGGTCGCCGTCCTTCATCCAGGCGTCATACGAAAGCTCGTCGCGCACGAACAGCATGATAAGAATGCAGCTCATCAGCCCGACAGCCAGGCCAAACACGTTGATGACCGAAAACAAACGGTTCTTGATGATGTGCCTGAGCGCGGTGATCAGATAGTTCCTGAACATGGTTATCTCCTTTTTTCCCGCCCTATTCGTAGCGCAGGGCGTTAACGGGATTGGCGTTGGCGACCCGGGCGGCATTGCCACCCACAGTCAGCCAGGCGATGACAAAGGCCGTGAGGCCGGCCACAAGGCAGGCCGGCAGCAGGTACCAGTCGCCGATACGGTTGGGATATTGTTGCAGCCAGCCGGTCATGACCCAGAAGGCCACCGGCCAGGCAATGATGTTGGCCACCAGAACGGGCCGCGAAAACTGTTGCAGCAGCAACAGGACGATATCGACCACACTGGCGCCCAGCACCTTGCGGATGCCGATTTCGCGGGTGCGGCGTTCGGCTGAAAAGGCGGCCAGGCCATAAAGCCCCATGCAGGCGATCACCACCGCGACCCCCGAGAAGAAGCTCAGCACCGCCGACATATGCACTTCCTGCTCGAACTCATCCGCCACGGCGTCGTCGACGAAGCTGTAAACCAGCGGCGTGAAGGGCGCGAACTGTTTCCAGGTGGTCTCGAGATCGTCGATCAGCACCGAGGGTGAACCCGTGTAGCGCACGGTCAGGCTGATGCCGTACTCGGCGAACAGATGGTAGGTTTCCGGGCCCTGCGGTTCGGTCATCGACTGGGTGCGCGCATCCGCCACCACACCGATGATGCGCAGGGGCGTGGCGTCATACCAGTAGATCACCTTGTCGACCGCATCGGCCGCGCTGTCGAAGCCCAGATAGTGGGCCGCGTTTTCGTTGATCATGATCCGAAGCTCGGGCAGCACCGCCATCTTGGCGCGGCCCTTGATATGCTGGTCACCTTCGACCTTTTCGTCGAACATGCGGCCGGCAATAAGCGGAATGCCGTAAACCCCGAAGAAATTGTCGTCGATCCACAGTTCGCCGATATTCACCTGTTCCGCCGGGTTGGTGGTCAGGCCGACGTTCGAGAAATTATTGTTGCCGTCCGACGGCGTTTCGGACGAAATGGCCAGCGATTTCACTTCCGGAAGGCGCGACACCGCTTCGCGGAATGCCAGCATTCTGGGTTCGATCTCGGGCCGGCCCAGGCCCTGGACCACCAGCAGGTTTTCCCGGTCGTAACCCGGGTCCATATGCAGCACATACCAGGTCTGGAAATAGATCACGATGGTCGCGACGATCAGCACGATCGAGATGGCGAACTGCGCCGTGACCAGCACCTGCCGCACAATGACAGCCGCCCGGCTTTCCGAGGATTTGTTGGCGAGCAAGATACGCCCCGGCCGGCTGCCGCTGATGGCAAAGGCCGGGTAGAAACCGGCAAGCGCGCCGACCACCAGCACGATGGCACCCAGCGCCATCCAATAGACCGGGTCGGTATAATCAAGCGCCAGCGGCATATTGAGGAAGCCCGAGAAGTAGGGCAGCGACAGCTCCAGCAGCACGATGGCGATCAGGGTCGCAAGAATGGTGATCAGGTAGCTTTCGGTCAGGAACTGCACGATCAGTTGGCCCCGGCGCGCGCCCAGCACCTTCCTGAGCGCCACCTCGCGCGTGCGGCGGATGGCGCGCGCGGTCGCCAGGTTCACAAAATTGATCGCGCCGATCAGCACCAGCACCACGGCAATGGCCAGAAGCACCTGCACCTTGCGTGCGGTCGACATTTCCTCGAACGATACCCAGTGGCTGTAAAAATCCTTCAGAAGCATGGCCGAATAGGCATAGGCATCAGACCCCTTGCCGGTTTGCACCGGCGCGAACTTGTCCAGCATGGCCGGGGTCTGGGCATTGATCTCGTCGATGGATGCCCCTTCTTTCAACAGCAGATATTGCGCCACGCTGGTGGAGCCCCAGTTGTTGATGAGCCAAACCGGCTCGGCGAAGGCTTCTTCATCCATCAGCGCGAAGGCGTTCACGTCATTGAGCACGCTGTTGTCCGGCACATCGGCAAACACCGCGACAATGCGGTAGTCCCGCTTCAGGTTGAAGGTGGACACCGACAGCACCTTGTCCATGGGGTCGGCATCGCCGAACCAGCGTTCGGCGAAACTTTCACTGACCGCCAGGCTGGATTTGTCGGTGAAGGCGCGGGTGATATCGCCCTTGATCAAATCGAACTGGAAAATCTTCAGGGTGTCGGCGTCGGCCCAGGTCAGGGTTTCGCCGCGGGCGTCTTCGCCCTGGCGCACCGTGGCACCCAGATACCGGAAGCGGGTGGCGGCTTCGATCTTGTCGCCAAAATAGGAACGGTAGGCGGCCTGAACCTGGCCCGAAACCTGGCGTTCCTTCGCCAGCGGGTTCGAGCCGGTGCGGAAGGTCATGTCGACCCGGTACAGCCGGTCGGCATTGTTCCAGAACTGGTCGTAGCTGAGTTCGAAGCGCGCATACAACAGGATCAACAGGGCCGCCATCAGCCCGACCGCAAGGCCCAGCACATTGATGACCGAGAACAGCCGGTTCTTGCCGATGTTCCTGAGCGCCGTCACAAAATAATTGCCAAACATGATGTCTTCCTCCGCTGTCGCCGGTTCGTTTTATGGGCCGGCTGCCCCTTTTTTATTCGTACCTGAGCGCCTTGATCGGGTTGGCCCGTGCGACCATCAGCGCGCGGCCTGCCACGGTGGCCCAACCGATCAGAAGCGCCACCAGGGCCGTCGCCACAAAGGGCAACAGGCCGATGTCGACCCGGTAGGCAAAACCCTGCAGCCAGTCGCGCAGGAACAGGAAGGCCGCGGGCCAGGCAATCAGGTTCGCGACCAGGATCGGCTTCGAGAATTGCCACAGGAACAGGCCGACAATGTCCATGAGCCGGGCGCCCAGCACCTTGCGGATGCCGATCTCGCGCGTGCGCCGTTCCGCCGTGAAGGACGCCAGGCCATAAAGCCCCATGGCCGAAATGCCGATGGCCAGGAGGGTGAAGCTGGTGAGCACCGTGCCCAGCCGCGCATCGGTGCGGTACTGGCGCTCCACCAGTTCGGTCATGACCCGATATTCGAAAATGGCATCCGGATAGATTTCACGCCATGCAGCCGCAATCTCGGCCAGCGCGGCCTCGCGGTGCGCACCGTCATAGCGCACGGTCATGTCGGCCCAGCGATACTGGTCGACATAATAGATGCCGGGGCGGATGACATCGCGGGCGCTGTCGAAATGGAAATCGGCGGCAACGCCAACGATGGTGGCATCCAGCCGCACATCCGACGAGATATTGAGGCTGAACATATGGCCGATAGCCGCCTCTGGCGACGCGAAGCCCAGCCGTTCGGCGGCCATGGCATTGACGACGATATTGCCGGCCTGGCGGTAGGCGCCGTCTTCGCCGCGCTTGCGCACGGTGTCGGCTTCGCCGGTCGTCAGCGCCCGGCCGGCCAGCATCGGAATCTGATAGACCTTGAAGAAATCGGGGCCGGTGGGCAGGCCGTCGATCGTGACCTCGCTGTCGCCACCGATGGTGCGAACCAGCATGCGGTCCTCGCTGCCTTCGGTCGGCACATCGGACGAACGTCCCACGGCGGTGATATAGGGGCTTTCCAGAAGCCGGCGCTTGAAGGTTTCCGACTGGGCATTGTTGGTGCGGTTCACAACCACCAGATTGTCGGCATTGAACCCGAGGTCCAGTGCCTGCGCGAACTGGGTCTGTTTGTTGACAAAAAAGGCGATGATCATCAGGGCGATGGAAATGCTGAACTGCACCACCACCAGCACCTGCCGCAGCCGGCCCGTGCCATTGTCGGACGCCGAGCTGCTATAAAGCACATTGCGCGGTTTCAGCATGGCGAAATAAAGCGCCTGGAAACTGCCGGCGCCAAGCCCGACCCCGATACCCAGGAACAGGCACAGCAGCGCCAGTATGGGTTCGTGCAGGAGGTCCATATCGAGGAAGGTGGCGAGGAAGGCGTTATAATAAGGCAGTGCGACTTCGACGAGCGCAAGCGCGACCACAAGCGCCACAAGCGCAAGCAGGATCGATTCACCCAGAAACTGCTGGATGATCTGGCCGCGCGCGGCGCCCAGCACCTTGCGCACCGCCACTTCGCGGGCCCGGTGCGCCGTGCGCGCCATCGACAGGTTCAGGAAGTTCACCACCGCGATCAACAGGATCAGGCAGGCCACCCCCAGGAAACCATACAGCAGTTTCGCGTCGCCCTGCGCGCTGTTGCCATATAGATGCGCCTCGGATATCGGCAGCATCGAGATGGCGACCGACCAGTTGCGGCCGGTTTCCGTGCTGTCCTGGCCCTTGGGCAGGTAGCGGTCGACAATGCCCGGGAACTGGGCGCGGATCGCGTCGGCGTTGGCACCAGGGGCCAGGCGCACATACATCACACGCGCGGCAAAACGCCAGTCTTCGGTGAACCAGCGCTGGCCTTCAAAATAGCTGCGGCTGAAGGGGACCAGGAAATCATGCTGCACCACCGAATCCCGGCGCGGGTTTTCGGTGACGCCGCTGACATGGAAATCATGGTCGCCATCGCGCAGGTGCATGGTGATGGTGCGGCCAAGGGCCGGCGTGTCGCCGAAAAATTTCCGCGCGGTGCGTTCGCTCAGCACCACGCCCGTGACATCAGCCATGGCGGTGTCCGGGTTGCCTTCCAGGAAACGCAGGCCGAAGAATTCCGCAAAATTATGGTCGGCGAACAGTACGGTCTGGCCATACATTTCACCACCCAGCCGAAGGCCGACATCGAACGACAGATAGCGGGTCACCGCCTCGGTTTCCGGGAAGGTATCCAGGAAGATATCCTTCAGCGGGTCCACCGCGTGCGGGGAACGGATCTGCACCTCGCCCTCGCGGGTATAGGTGTTTTCGACACGGTAGATATCCTCGCCCCGGCTCCAGTGCGTGTCCCAGGAAAATTCGTCATGCACAAACAGCGAGATCAGGATGAAGGCCGCAAGCCCGACCGCAAGCCCGGCGATATTGATCGCCGAATAAAGCTTGTGCCGCATAAGGTTGCGAAGCGCTGTCTTGATATAATTCTGGAACATGGGACTTCCTCGCTGTCTTTTTTTTATTCGTACCGGAGCGCGTGAATGGGGTTCGCGCGGGCGACCTTCAGCGCATGGCCGATGATGGTGGCCCAGGCCACCAGAAGCACCGCAATACCGGCCATGAGGAACGGCATCGGGGTCAGGCTGATATGGTCGACAAAATTTTCGAGCCAGCCATGGAGGCTGTACCAGGCCAGCGGCCAGGCGATCAGGTTGGCGACCAGCACCGGGACCGAAAATTGCCACAACAGAAGCCGCACGATATTGACCACCCGGGCGCCCAGCACCTTGCGGATGCCGATCTCGCGCGAGCGCCGCTCGGTCGACAGGGCCGCCAGCGCATAAAGCCCCATCACGGCAATCACCACCATCATGCCGGCGCTGAACAGCAGCAGCCAGCCCTGCCGGCGGTCGGTGTCGTAGAAGGTGGCGAAGGCCTCGTCGGCGAACTGGCGCTGGATCGGCAGCTCCGGGAAAAATTCCCGCCAGGTGCGATCGACCGCCGCCAGGGTTTGTGGCATGTCGACCGGCGACACCCGGAACACGATGTAGCGGAATTCCTGCGGCCCGACCCAATAATAGGCCGGCATGGGCTCGGACCTGGCCGAGCGGGTGTGCAGGTTGTCGATCACGCCGATGATGGTGGAGCGCACGTCACCGGGGCTGAACACCTCATGGCCGATGGCATCCTGCGCGCTGTCGAAGCCCAGTTCACGAACCGCCCTCGCATTGATGATGACACCGGCGGACGCAAACCATTCCGGTTCGGTTACCAGGTCCGCAGGGTGGTCCTTCGAAAACAGGCGACCGGCCAGCAGCTTCGCGCCCATCAGCGGCAGCAGGTCTTCCGACACCGCAATCCGGCGCAGGGCTTTGAAGGCACCGGTATCGGCCCGGAGGCCGCTGGTGTTGGTATATTGGTTCTGGTCCGGCATGTCGTGGCTGGCGGCAACCGCTTCGATGCCCGGGATTTGCGCCAGCGCCTCGCGCAGGGTCTGTTCCCTGGCCATGATCATGGGCCGGCTTAACCCGCTGATGCCGACCAGTTGCGCGGTATCGAAACCCTTTTCGATGGTGCGGGCATAGCGGGCCTGCATGAAGACCACAAGGCAGGTGGCCAGAAGCCCGATGGTGGCCGCGAACTGCAGCACGATCAGGACATTGCGGAACCAGGCGCCAAGAGCCGGCTTGACCCCGGTCAGATGATCGACAGGGCGGAACCGCGCCGCCACAAGCGCCGGATACAGGCCGCAGATACCGCCGATCAGTACCGTGCCGGCCAAAAGCGCCAGCAAGGTAGCCGGCGCATAGATAAGGCCGGAGGTCAGCTCCCGGTCCATCAGCCGCCCGAAGGTCGGCAGCAACAGTTCCGCCAGCGCAACACCGATCACCATGGCGATGAAGGTCAGCGCCATCGATTCCGCCAACAGCAGCGCCACAAGCTGGCGTGCGCTGGCGCCCAGCACCTTGCGGATGGCCACTTCGCGCACCCGCTTCAGCGCCAGCATGGTGCCGAGGTTGGCCACATTCACCACAGCGATAGACAGGATCAGCACCGCCACGATGCCGGCGGACCAAAGTTGAACGGTCGACACCCGTGCATTGACCCCGCCGCCGTCGCCGCGCAGGTGCGCGTCAACCGCGCGAGTGAAATGAAATTCATAGGAAGGCCTGACGCCCCGGTCGATCCGGTCCTGGTAGCGGTCCGACGGGCCGATGCGGCGGGCAAAGTCATTCAGTTCGGCGGCCAGGGCGCCGGCATCGGTGCCGGACGCCAGGCGCACATAGGTCGGGCCCCAGAAGCTGTCCCAGGTGGTGCGCACCCAGGGCTGATAGTCGACGATGGGGCCGGAGAAAGGCACAAAGGCATCGACCCTGAGGTCGGACGCCGCCGGCCAGTCCGGCATGACGCCCGTGACCTTCATGGCAAAGGTGCCATCGACCTTGACCACCTGGCCGAGCGCCGGGCTGTCGCCAAACAGCCGCCGGGCATTGCTTTCGGTCAGCACCAGCGAATCCGGGTCACCAAGCGCCGTATCGGCATTGCCGGAAAGAAGCTTTATGCCCATCAGCTTGAACACATCGGGGTCGGCAACCGTAACACGCTGGATGTAGGCATTGCCGTCAACCGACAGGGCCACCTGCTGGTTGAGGAAGCGGGAGAATAGTTCGATCTCCGGGAATTGTTCCGCAAACAGCGGCGAGGTAACGGGCGGGATACGGTCAGAATTATAGCTGAAATTGCCCTCGTCGTCGTAAAGCCGGGTCTCGATGCGCATCACGCGGTCGCTTTCCGGCACCCAGCGGTCGTAGGACAGTTCGAAATTCACATAGACCAGGATCAGCAGGCAGGCGGACAGACCAACCGCGAGCCCAAGCACATTGATGGCGCTGTAGAGCCGGTATTTCAGGATATTCCTGAGCGCTGTAACCAGATAGTTCTGAAGCATTGTCCTGCTCCCCCAACCTGCTGTCGTTCATTTTCCTGTCCGGTGTGGCCGACGGTCTGGCGCCCGCAACCCGGCATTTTCTGTTCTGTCGGCAGGGCCGGCGCCACAGCGCCGGTCCCGGTGTTGTTATTCGTACCGAAGCGCCTTGATCGGGTTCGAGCGTGCCACCCGTGCAGCATTGCCACCCACAGTCGCCCAGGCGATCAGGAGCGCCAGCATCCCTGCCCCCAGGCACAGGGGCGCCAGAAGCCAGCTTTCCAGCCGGTAGGGAAACGCCTCGAGCCAGGACAGAAGGCCATAAACCGCAATCGGCCAGGCGATCAGGTTCGCCAGCAGCACCGGTTTGGTGAACTGCCACACCAGAAGCCGCACGATATCGACCACCGTGGCGCCCATGACCTTGCGCACACCGATTTCCTTGGTGCGCCGTTCGGTCGCGAAGGACGCCAGGCCATAAAGACCAAGGCAGGACACCAGCACTGCAAAACCGGCGAAGAAGAACAGAAGCTGGATCAGCGCTTCTTCTTCCTTGAACTGGCGCGCCAGGTTTTCGTCGGCGAAAGAGGTGACAAAGGGCACGTCGCTGATCATGCCGGTCCAGACATCGCGGATGGCGGACAGGGCCTCGCGCGGGTTGCCGCGGAAGCGCACATTCATGAAGCCGAGGCCGTTTTCGCCGCAGGCATAAAGTTCGGGCCGGATGGCTTTCCTGAGGCTTTGGTAATGCGTATCCGCCACCACGCCCACGATGGTCATGTCGGTAACACGCTCGGTGCCCGCGCCTTCGCGCAGCACGATGCCAAGCGCCTTCTCGGGCGTGCCCAGGCCCAGCATGCGCACGGCGGATTGGTTGATCATGACATTATACTGGATCACCTGGCCTTCGACCGCGTTTTCGGTGGCGATGTCGGCCCGGTCCTGGGCGATGTCGCGGTTGAAATCGCGGCCTGCCAGCAGCTTGATCTCGAAGGTCTTGAAAAAGTCGGCATCCATCGAGCGCTGCTTGATGAAGCTCGAGCGGTCGGACCCGGATGCCGGAATGGTGACCGACGTATTGCTTTCGCCACCGCTGCCCGGGAAGTCATTGGCATAGGTCGCCGCCGCCACGCCCGGCAGGCGCAAAATCTGGTCCTTCAAGGCCTGCTGTTGCGGCACCACGCCGGTGCGCCCCACCCCGTGCAGCACCAGCACCTGGTCGCGGTTGAAACCGGGGTCCATGCTGGTGGCATAGATTTTCTGGGCATAGATGCCGACCGTACCCACGATCAGGGTGATCGACACGGAAAACTGCAGCACCACCAGAAGGTTGCGCAGCATCAACGAACCGGGTGTGTCAGCCGACTTGTTGGCCTTCAGCACATGGGCCGGCCGGAAGGACGACAGCACAAACGCCGGGTACGCCCCACCCAGGAGCGACACGGTCAGCACCAGCAACACCAGGGTGGTGACGGTAGTGCCGTCAGTATAATCGAGGGCCAGGGTCTTGCCGATGAAATCGCTGTAAACCGGCAACAGGGCTTCGACCAGCACCACCGCCAGCACCATGGCAAAACAGACGATCAGGAAGGTTTCCCCCAGGAACTGCAGGATCAGTTGCCGACGGTTGGCCCCCAGCACTTTCCGGAGCGAGACCTCGGCTGCACGTTTGGTCGAACGCGCGGTCGACAGGTTCATGAAATTGATGCAGGCAATCGCGAGAATGAGGAGCGCGATGGCGGCAAAGACCAGCACGTTGCTCATGCTGCCCGTGGCCTTCATTTCACCCATGCCTTCGCCCTTCAACTGGATGTCCGGCAAGGCGATGGTGAAAAAATGCGCGATATCGGTGGTTTTGCCGGCGCCAAAATCTTCCGGCAGGGTGATGACCTTGTTGGCGAAATCATCGAGCCGACTGTTGACAGAGGCGATGGAGGCACCGTCGCGCAACTGGAAATAGGTCAGCACATTCATCGAGAACCATTCGTCGAACATCCAGCCCTGGCCGGCAAAATCGCTCGGGTTGATCATGATCATCGCCGGGATTTCAAGGGTGCTGTTGTTCGGGATCTTGCGGTACACCGCACCGACCCGGAAATCGGCCTTCAGGTCGAATGTGCTAATGGTCATGGTTTCGCCGATCACGTCGGTGCGGCCGAAATATTTGAGCGCCAGTTCGTCGCTGAGCGCGATTGAGCGGCTGTCGTTCAGGGTCTGGCGCATATCGCCCGCCAGCATGTCGAAATCGAACATCTCGGCGGTTTCGGGGTCGGTCAGGTAGATCGGTTCCTCAAAAATGCGGTCGCCGGCACGGATGATGGGATATTGTTCGGTGAAGCGGGTCGCGCGTTCGACATCATCGGCAAAATAGCGGGTGAAGGCCTCGCGCGCCGGACCCATGGTCGAGGCGAATATATCGATGCCGCGCCCCGGAATCTGGAACTTGATCTGCAGGCGATAGAGGCTGTCGGAATTTTTCCAGAAACGGTCGTAGGACAGTTCGTCGCGCACGAAGGCGGCGATCAGGAGGCAGGCGGCAAGGCCGATGGTCAGGCCGACGATATTGATCAGGCTGAAAAGCTTGTGGCGGAACAGGCTCCTGAGCGCCGTAACCAGATAATTGTGAAGCATCGTTTGCTCCTTGCCCTGCCGCTGTCGTGGGTTTCTGTTGTGTTCTGGTATGGGGGGCCGGCGCCGAGGCACCGGCCCCAACGCTGTTATTCGTACCGAAGCGCCTTGATCGGGTTCGAGCGTGCCACCTTGGCGGCATTACCACCCACCGTGACCCACGCGATCAGGAGCGCAACCACACCGGCCCCGATGCACAGGGGGCCAAGCACCCAGGTGTCCAGCCGGTACGGGAAGGTCTCCAGCCAGCTCATCATGCCCCAGACCGCGATCGGCCAGGCGATGATGTTCGCAAGCAGGACCGGCTTCGAGAACTGCCAGATCAAGAGCCGCACGATATCCAGCACACTGGCGCCCAGCACCTTGCGGATGCCGATTTCCTTGGTACGCCGCGCCGCCGTGTAGGAGGCCAGGCCATAAAGGCCCAGGCAGGCGATGGCGACCGCAAGCACCGAAAAGCCGGTCAGCAGTTTGGCGAGCGCCTGTTCCTGCGTGAATTCCTCGGCCATGGCCTCGTCCACGAACTCGTAGGAGAAAGGCACATTGGTGATCATGGATTTCCAGACACCTTCGATGGCGGAAACCAGCCGTGCCGGGTCGCCCGAGAAACGGACCGACAGGTTGTTATGGTTGTCCGTGTCCATCATGTACATTTCCGGGCGCACCATGCGGCGCAGGGACTGGAAATGCGTATCGGGCACAACACCGATAACCTGCAGGTCGGCCTGGATACGGGCCCCCGGTTCACCGCCGACACCAAGGCGCACGGCCTTGCCCAGCGCTTCCTGTGGCGTGCCGAAACCAAGGCGGCCCAGCGCGCTTTCGTTCAGGATGATGGTACCGTTCAGGATTTCGCCGGGTTTGGCACCTTCAGCCGACGGACGGCCATCGGTCGCAAAATCGCGGTTATAGTTGCGACCGGCCAGGAACTGGATCTGGTAGGTGGAGAAAAAGTCGTAATCCACCGTCTGCACACCCAGGAGCACACTTTCGGTATTTTCGCTGCCCGGCACGGTGACGGACGTGTTGTTCTCGTTGCCGCTGGCCGGGCGGTCGCCCGAATAGGCAACGCTGGTAACACCGGGCAGGCGCAGGATTTCCTCGCGCAGGGCTTCCTGCTTGTCGGACGCGCCGGACCGGCTGGTGCCGCGCACGACCAAGAGATTATCCTTGTTGAAGCCGGGATCCATGCTGGTGGCATAGAACATCTGGCCATAAACAACCGCCGTGCCGATGATCAGCGCGATCGAGATGGTGAACTGGGTCACCACCAGGACGTTCCTGAGGATCGCCGAGCCACCGGTTTCAGCCGACTTGTTGGCCTTCAGCACACGCGCCGGCAGGAAGCCCGACAGCACAAGGGCGGGATAGATGCCGCCCATCACGCCAACCGCGATCACAAGGCCCAGAAGGATCAGGCCGGTCATGCCGTCCGCATAATTGAAGGCCAGTTCCTTGCCCAGCATTTCGCTGAAGGCCGGCAACGTGGCTTCGACCAGCACCAGACCGAGCACCAGGCCGATAAGCGCCAGAAGCACCGATTCACCCAGGAACTGCACGATCAGTTGGCTGCGGCGGGCGCCAAGCACTTTCCTGAGCGCAACCTCGCGCGCCCGCTGGATCGATTTGGCGGTGGCCAGGTTCATGAAGTTGATGCAGGCGATCAACAGGATCAGGCCGGCGATGGCAATGAAGATCTGGACCTTCTTGATATCACCCGTCGGTTTCATTTCGCCGCCGCCTGCGGGGTGCAACTGGATCTCCGGCAAGGCCAGGGTCGAATATTTGATGAAGTCCGACGCCTTGATATCGCGCCCCAACTGGGACGGGATTTCGATGTTCGCGTTGGCAAAATCGTCCAGCCGGTTCCTGACCAGGTCGATGTTCACGCCGGGTTTCAGTTCATAGAACAGCACGCTGTTGACCGAAAACCACTGGGCGAATTCCCAGCTTTGTTCCTCGAAATCCTTTTCGTCGATGCGCACCATGGCCGGCAGGTCGATGACCGTATTGTGCGGCAGGTCGCGGTAGACCGCGGCCACCCGGTAGTCGCGGGTGATGCTGTAGAAAGTCAGGGTCAGCACCTCGCCGATGGCATTGTCGGTGCCGAAATATTTTTCTGCCATGCTTTCGCTGAGCGCGATGCTGGAATTGTCGGCCAGCGCCTGGTGCATGTCGCCGGCGATCAGGTCGAAATCGAACATGTCGGCGGTTTCAGGGTCGGTCCAGTAGATGGTTTCCTGGAAGGTCTTGTCGTCCCGGCGTACCACGGGGCTCATGCCGTTCATGCGGGTCGTGGCTTCGATCTCGTTCGGGAAAAAGCGCTGCAGCGCTTCCTTGGCCGGCCCCTGGGCCACCACGGTCACGAACGGTTCGCGGCCCGGGACGGCGAAGGTGGTGTGCAGGCGGTAGATGCTGTCGGCGTTTTTCCAGAATTTGTCGTAGGAAAATTCATCCCGCACAAACAGCATGATCAGCACGCAGGACATCAGCCCCACGGCAAGTCCGATGATATTGATGGCGCTGTAGAGCTTGTTTTTTATCAGGTTCCTGAACGCCACACTGAGATAATTCTGAAACATGGCATGTTTCCTCGCTGCCGTATTTTTGTGTCGTGTGTTTTTTTATTGTGCCGGGCTCCTTTGGGCCCCCGGGTAGGCGTGGTGCGCGGGATCAGACCGCCGCGCGCAGGTTTTCGGTCACCACATGGCCGTCGAACAGGTTGATGGTGCGGCGGGCATAGTCGGCATGCGCCGGGCTGTGCGTTACCATGACGATGGTGGTGCCTTCTTCATTCAGTGCCTGCAGCATTTCCATGACTTCCTGGCCGTGGGCGCTGTCAAGGTTACCGGTCGGTTCGTCCGCCAGGATCATGGCCTGGTCGCCGACCACGGCACGGGCCACGGCCACACGCTGTTGCTGGCCGCCCGAAAGCTGGCTGGGCATATGTTTGGCGCGGTGCGCGATGCCGACCTTGTCCATCACACGGGCAACACGGTCGCGGCGTTCGCTGGCCGGGATGTTGTGATAGAGGAGCGCAAGCTCGATATTCTCGGCCACGGTCAGTTCGTCGATCAGGTTGAAGGACTGGAAGATGAAGCCGATATGCTGCTTGCGGATATTGCCAAGCTTGGCTTCGGAATAACCGGCCACATCTTCGTCCATGAAGAAATAATTGCCCGACGACGGGCTGTCGAGCATGCCGATGATGTTGAGAAGGGTGGATTTGCCACAGCCCGACGGGCCCATGATGGCAACAAATTCACCGGTTTCGATTTCCACATTCACGCTATTGAGCGCAACGGTTTCAACCTCGTCGGTGCGGTAGACTTTCGAAAGATTGTGAAGCTTCAGCATGTTGTTCCCTTTCCTCGCTTCCTGAGCCTGGGCCGGGGCCCAGTGCTTGTTCAGTTTTGTTGTTTGCTGTCGTAACCCGGACCTGGTTGTTATTCGCCACCCAGCTTCAGGCGGTCCATTTCCACAAAGCTGGTATAGGGTGAGGTGATGACCTTTTCGCCGACCTCGAGGCCTTCAAGCACCTCGATATAGCGGCTGTTGCGGCGGCCCAGGCGCACGCTGCGCTTGACGGCCTGGTCGCCTTCGGGGGTTACCACGAACACCCAGTTGCCGCCGGTATCCTGGAAGAAGGCACCATTGGGAATGAGGGTCGCGGTTGCGGCATCACCCAAAGTCAGTTTGGTCTGGATGGTCTGGCCCCGGCGGATACCGGTCGGCTGTTCGCCGACAAATTCGAAATCCACCTCGAACTGGCCGTTGTTGACCTGCGGATAAATCTTGGTCACTTCCATCTGGTAGCTTTCGCCACCACGCTCGAAGGTCGCGGTCTGGCCCAGGTCGACACGGCCCAGGTAAAACTCGTCGATATTGGCGGCGAGCTTATAATCGTCCGGGTCGTCAATTTGCCCCAGGCGGCCGCCACGGTCGATGCTCTGGCCGATCTCGACATTGAAGCCCGAAAGCTTGCCATCGACCGGCGCGCGCACATTCAGGTTATCGAGGTTCTTGCGCGAAAATTCGAGATTCTGTTCCAGCCGCTCGCCCGCGCTCTTGAGGAACGCAAGCTGCGAATCCTGCATGCGGGCGTCGGTGGCCTGGCTCTCCAGCGTTACCGCCAGCTTGTTCTTGAAATACTGGAGCGAATCCTCGGTATCATCCAGCTTCGACTGGGCCACGGCACCGGTGGCGGCCAGTTCGCGCTCGCGCTCGGCCTGGCGGGTCAGGCGCCTGATCTCGTAATTGATTTCGACAAGGTTGCGCTTGTGCTGCAGGCGGTTCTGTTCAAGCTGCAGTTCGATGGTGCGCATGTTGTTGAGCTGTTCGGTCACCGCAGCTTCGTTGCGGGTTACCTCAAGCTGCAGGGTCGTGTTCGACAATTCGACGATCAGGTCGCCGGCCTTCAGCATGGCGCCGTCCTCGACCAGGATGCGTTCAACCCGGCCGCCTTCGATGGCGTCCAGGAACACGGTCTTCAAGGGCGTCACCCGGCCGCGCACGGGGATGAAATCCTCGAACACGCCTTCCGAAACATCCGACACCACAATGCGGCTTTCATTCACCTTGAAAGTGCGGCCCGACGAGGCATCCATCACCAGCATGCCAAGGAAGCCGACTGCGGCCACCGCCACGGCGGCAATGCCGACCTTCTTCCAGGGGGTTTTCTTTTTTTCGACCCGCCGGTCCATGCCGGAACCGGAAACGGCCCCTGAGTGGCCGCCGGTGCGGCCGCCATGCATGGAAACGGGTTGGTCCTGTTTTGATTTTTTATCCATATCGGTCACTGTACCCATCGCTGTCTTCCATCCCTGAGGGCATTTTTAGTATGCCACCCCTGGTTACAGCAAAGGTCGTGCCACAAGGCCAAGTCCTTGTTTTTATTGAATCCGTATCGCAAGCGTCCGATATCGGACACAATTGTCTGTACGAAATCGAACACATTCTGTACGGTTCCGAACAGCAGCCCGCAAGGCGCGAGGGGGACAAAAAACATGACAGCGAAAGACGGAAAAATCCTGATCGTCGATGACGACGACGATATCCTGATTGCCGGCAAACTGTTGCTGAAGCGACATTATGACAAGGTGATCACCTGCAACAAACCCGAGTTCATCCCCGAGATGATGGCGAACCACAGTTTCGATGCCATCCTTCTGGACATGAATTTCGGCCCCGGTGAATCGTCGGGCGACCAGGGTTTCATCTGGCTGCAGAAAATCCTGGAGATCGACCCGCAGGCGGTGGTGGTCTTGATCACCGCGCACGGCGGGGTCGATGTCGCGGTCGAGGCCATGAAAAAGGGCGCGACCGACTTCATTGCCAAACCCTGGCAGAATGAAAAAGTGGTCGCCACCCTGTCGGCCAGCGTGAAGCTTCGCCGCAGCCGGTCGGAAGCCGAGGTCCTGAAAAAGACCAACCGCGCGCTCGCCGAAGTGGCCGCCACGCCCAAACAGCCGATCCTGGGCAACAGCAAGGCCATGCAGGACGTGCTGTCGCTGATTTCCCGCACCGCGCCCACCGACGCCAATGTGCTGATTTTGGGGGAAAACGGCACCGGCAAGGAACTGGTGGCGCGGGAACTGCACCGCCAGTCGCGCCGCGCGGAACGGGTGTTCATGTCGGTCGACCTGGGCGCCGTGACCGAAAGCCTGTTCGAAAGTGAACTGTTCGGCCACAAGAAAGGCGCCTTCACCGACGCGCGCGAAGACCGTATTGGCCGGCTGGAGGCTGCGAACGGCGGCACCCTGTTCCTCGATGAAATCGGCAACCTGCCCCTGCATCTGCAGGCCAAGCTGCTGACCGTGCTCGAGCAGCGGCAGGTGGCACCCGTGGGCTCGAACCGCAGCGTGCCCATTGATGTGCGCGTGATCGCCGCCACCAACGTGCCGAAGGACAAACTGCATGACGAGGATATCTTCCGGCAGGATCTGCTGTTCCGCCTGAACACGGTCGAAATCCCGCTGCCGCCCTTAAGTGACCGCAAGGACGATATCCCCGAAATCGCCAGCCATTATGCGGGGCTTTATGCCCGCAAATACGGCAAGGCCGAAAAGCCGTTTTCCGAGCGCGCCATGCAGGCCCTGATGGCCTATAACTGGCCGGGCAATGTGCGTGCGCTCAGGCATGCGCTCGAACGCGCAGTCATCCTGTCCGAAGGGCCGGCGTTCGATGTGCATGATTTCCAGCTTGATGCCCAGCCCAACCAGCCGGGCGCCATGGCCGAACGCAAAGCGCCTCCGCCGGTAGCGGAAGCCCCGGTGGACGAAGACGAAGGCGACCTGAACCTTGAGCGGCTGGAACAGCGCGCCATCGAACAGGCGCTGAAGCGCCACCGCTATAATATCAGCCATGCCGCCAAGGAACTGGGTCTCACGCGCGCCGCCCTCTATAGAAGGATGGAAAAGCATGGGCTTTAAGAAATTCAGCCTGCTTCTGGCCCTGCGCCTGATGCTGATCATGCTCACCTTGCTGGGCCTTGCGTACCTGATCATCGTGCCGGGCTATCATGCCGCCACCCTCCTTGTGTTCGGCATCACCAGCGCGCTCACCTACGAAGTGTTCCAGTTTGTCGCCAAAACCAACGCCGAGCTGACCCGCTTTCTGGATGCCGCGCGGTATGCCGATTTCAGCCAGCGCTTCAACCTGCAAGGCCTTGGCGCGGGTTTCGGGGAACTGGGCGAAGCTTTCACCGATATCCTGGGCCGTTTTCAGGCGGTGCGCGCCGGGCAGGAAGAAGAACTCCGGCACCTGAAGGCGCTGATCGAGCATGTGCCCGCGCCGCTGATTTCCCTGCATGGCACCGGCAAGGTGACTCTGTGGAACAATGCCGCCCGCCGCCTGTTCGGCAGCGCGCATGTGACCCGCCTTGCCGACCTGCACCAGTTCGGGCCGGAACTGGCCAAACATGTCACCACGTTGCAGGCGGGTGAACGCCGGCTGGTGAGCTTCGTGGCCGAAGGGCTTGAGCAACAGCTTACCGTCGCCGCCAGCCAGATCGTGATCGGCGGCAAGGTTGAAAAGCTCCTCAGCCTGCAGGATATCCAGAGCGAACTGGACGTGGCCCAGCTTCAGGCCTGGCAGGACCTGGTGCGGGTCCTGACCCACGAGATCATGAATTCGATCACCCCGGTCGCCAGCCTCGCCAAAACCGCGGTCGACCTGGTGGAGGACGCCGCCAGCCGTGTGCCCGACAACCCCGAGGTGGTGGAGGAACTGGCCGATGTGCGCGACGCCGTCACCACGGTCGCGCGCCGGTCCGACAGCCTGATGCAGTTTGTTTCCAGCTACCGGCGCCTCACGCGCCTGCCGCCGCCCAGCCGCGCCTTGGTGCGCATCGAGGAACTGTTCAGCCATGTGGTCCGGCTTGCCGCCCAGGACTGGGACCAGAAAGGCCTCGCGCTTTCCGTGAATATCGAACCGTCCGAGCTGGATGTGAACGCCGACCGCGACATGATCGAACAGGTGCTGATCAACATGCTGCAAAACGCCGAACAGGCGCTGAAGGATGTGCAGGGCGCCACGGTGTGGCTGTCGGCGCGGCTGAACCGGCGCGGGCGCGTGAGCATCGAACTGTCGGATAACGGCCCCGGCGTGCCGGCGGACATCGCCAAAAAAATCTTCGTGCCCTTCTTCACCACCAAACGCGACGGCAGCGGCGTCGGCCTCGCCCTCACCCGCCAGGTGATGATCGCCCACGGCGGCTCGGTCTCCCTCAGCGACCGCGACGGCGGCGGCGCCAAATTTACCCTGACGTTCTGAGGGGTTCAGGCACCAGTTCCCGCACAGTGTCGCCCCGGGGCTTGACCCCGGGGTCCATGCGGTATTTCAAACAGACGCGCTGGCGGCCAGCATCGTATGGATGCCGGGATCAAGTCCCGGCATGACAGGTGGCGAGGGTCGCGGCTTTCGCGGTCGCCGCTTCGCCTTCGGTCTGTCGGTCGATGAGTTCGATATGTGCGCGCACGCAGCCTTCGGCGGCGGTGATCAGGCGCGGGGTGAGGCCGTCATAGATGACCGCGACGATATCCGATGGCCGGCGCAGGCCGCGGCGCAGGCAGTCGGCCACCTGCGCGTGGCGCATCAGCCGGTGTTCGCGCACGGTGCGGATGCGGCCCACAGGGTCGGCGACTTCAGGGCCGTGGCTTGGCAGCATCAGGCCGGCGCCCAAGCCTTCAAGCAGGGACAGGCTGCGCAGATAATCGGCCAGGTCACCGAGGGGCGGCACCACAACGGTGGTCGACCAGCCCATGACATGGTCGCCTGAAAACAGCACCCCCGTGTGGGGCAAGAGGTAACACAGATGGTTCGGGAAATGGCCGGGTGTGTGCACGGCGTCGATGCGCCACGCCCCCGTGCCGACACTGTGGCCGTGCGCCAGTTTCACATCGGGCACAAAATCGGCATCCACGTCTTCATCCGTCAGTGCCAGGATATCGGCGGACAAGGCACCAAAACCGTAGGTGCGCGCACCTGTGAGCATCCTGAGCGCCCCGGCGGCGGGGCTGTGGTCCGCGTGTGTGTGGGTGACAAGGATACCGTCCACCGGGCGGCCATCCACCGCCCGCATCACGGCGGCGATATGGGCATCGCACGCGGGGCCGGGGTCGATGATGAACACACGGTCCTCGCCCACCACATAGGTGTTGGTACCGGGGCCGGTGTAATCCTTGGCGTTGCCGGCCAGGATGCGCCGGATGCCGGGCGCCACACTTTCCGCGGCCCCATAATTTGCGCTGTGCCTGAGTTTGGCCGCCACTTCCGGGCTTGGCCGCAGAATGCCTGTCAGATGGCTGATATCGCCTTGCACACGTGTCCCCCCGTGTAAGTCCAACCTATCGGTCGCCGGCAGTTTCGCCGGTCATTGTGCCCGAAATTCAGTCTGAAACGGTTATCGCGCTTTCTCAAGCCATAAGACAGTCACCCTTTTTCACGCCTTGGTGACACGGGCGCGAGGTGATTGGGGCGCTCAGCTTTCCTTCTTGGCCGACAGCACCAGCGAGGTGTTGGTCTTGCTGACGCCGTTGATGCCCAGGATGAAATCCAGGGTCTGGTCGATCTCCTCCATCGTTGGTGCCTTGACGATGGCGATCAGGTCATAGGCGCCGCTGACCACATACAGGCTTTTGATCGGCGCATGGGTTTTCATCAGGCCGATTGCCTGCTGGGCATATTTCTGGTCAAGCGACATGAGCACATGCGCAGTGATCAGCTTGCCTTCGTATTCTTCGTGCGTCTTGACCGTGAAACCGGCGATCACCTTGCGGCTGATCAGCCGGTTGATGCGTTCCTGCACGGTGGAGCGCGACAGCCCGAGCCGGCGCGCGAGCGAGGATGTGGCTTCCCGGCTGTTGGCGGTCAGCATGCGCAGCAGTTTTTCGTCCGTGGCGTCCATCATGGTCCTGTCCCTCCCATCCGTTGCGCATTTTGCCTGCGGGCCAGCAATGCGCCGGCATATTGGCGAAAAAAAACGAACATTTCCGTCAAATTGACGGTCACTATATACCATTTCGGCATTTTTTCACCATCACTTTCACGGTTAGAATCCATGCAAGGGACGGAGAAAACAGTAAGTGAGTGGTGGAATGAAGAAACAGACCCTGTGGCTTCGCGATGAGGCCCGCGCGACCGAGCGCCGCGCGCCGCTTTTGCCCGAAGGGGCGCGGCAACTGATTGCCGCCGGCCTTGATGTGGTGGTGGAAAAATCCGAAAAACGCCTGTTTGCCGATGCGCGCTATGCCGCCGCAGGCTGCACCATGGCGGAACCGGGCGCCTGGGAAAACGCCCCCAAGGATGCCATCATCCTGGGCCTCAAGGAACTGCCGGAAAAGCCGGATGCGCTCAGGCACACCCATATCTATTTTGCCCATGCCTATAAAAAACAGGCCGGCTGGCAGGCGCTGCTGCAACGTTTCCAGCGCGGCGGCGGCTCGCTTCTGGATATCGAATATATGGTCAACCGGGATGGCCGCCGTGTCTGCGCCTTCGGTTTCTGGGCCGGTTATATGGGGGCGGCACTGGCGCTGTTGCAGTTCCACGACCGCCGCGCCGGGCGCCCGTCCCTGATCAACCAGGGCCTGAAGCCGTTCGACAATGGCACCGCGCTGGATGCCTTGATCGAGACCCGCAAATCGGAAGGCGAACAGCCGACCGCGCTGGTGATCGGCGCGTCTGGCCGCAGCGGCACGGGCGCTGTGAAGATCCTCGAACGCCACGGCGTGAAGGTGACGCGCTGGGGCCGCGCCGAGACCGAAAAGCTGGACCGGGACACGATCCTGGCGCACGATATGCTGATCAACTGCGTCTTTGTATCCGACGCCCTGCCGGTGTTCCTTGGGCCTGAGCATTTCAGGGCCGACAGCCGCCTGAGCGTGATCTCCGACGTGTCGTGCGACCCGTTCAGCAGCTATAACCCCCTGCCGCTGTATGACGCGCCGACCACCTGGCAGACCCCGTCCATCGAGGCAAAAACCGCCACCGGCACCGTCGACCTGATCGCGATCGACAATCTGCCGTCCCTGCTGCCCACCGACGCGAGTGTCGAGTTCGCCAGCATGCTGCTGCCGTATCTGGGCACCCTGTCGGACTGGAAAAACGACCCCGTCTGGACCGCGTGTGACGGTTCCTACAAAAAGGCCTGCGCGGCCATGCTTGAACGTAAGGCTTCCTGAATGAGCACACAGCATATTCACTGGATCGGCGCCGGCCTGGCGTCGGGCCCCGGCATTGTCTCGCTGGCCGCAAATGGCCTGCCGCTCACGGTCTGGGACATGAGCGACGCGCGCGCCAAGATGCTGCAGGCGCAGGTGCCGGGCGGCAAAAGCTTCGGCATCGAAACCCTGGACCTGTCGGACGACACGTCGGTCGCGGCCTTCAAGGCGCACCTGAAGGCGGGTGATATCGTCGTCTCGATGCTGCCGGCGGCGCTGCATGTCACGGTCGCGGAAATCGCGCTTGAGGCCGGCACGCACCTGGTGACCTCAAGCTATGTGGACGGCGCCATGCAGGCGCTGGACGGGGCCGCCAAATCGAAGGGCCTCTGTTTCGTGAACGAGGTCGGCCTTGACCCCGGCATCGACCATCTGTTCGCCCATGTGCTGGTGAACGCCGCGCGCGAGGCCGGTGTGCTGGGCCGTGGTTACGGCATCGAATTTGTCTCGCACTGCGGCGGTATCCCGGCTGCGAAGACCGACTTCACCTATAAATTCTCCTGGACCCCCTTGGGTGTGCTGAAGGCGCTGACGAACCCCGCGCGCCGCATCGAAAATGGTGCCGAAACTGTGACCGAACGGGTGTGGAACGCGGTCAGCGAGCTGGAAATCGCGGGTGAAACCTTCGAGGTTTACCCGAACCGCAACAGCCTGCCCTATATCGAGGAATATGGTCTTGAGGGTGAGAAGAACCTGCAAACCTTCGTGCGCGGCACCATCCGCCAGGGCGGCTGGAAAGCTGCCTGGAAAGACATTTTCTCGAAGGTGGAAAGCTCGGACGCCGCCAGCCTGAAAGCGCTGTCGGAACAGCTTTGGCAGGATTACCGCTACGAAGACGGCGAAAAGGACCGCGTGGTCCTGTATGTCGCCCTGTCGGCCAAGGACGGTGACGGCATGCCCGTGTGGCTGGGCTCGATCGCCCTCGATGAAGTGGGCAGCGGCTGGCAGACCGCCATGGCGCGTACCGTGTCCCTGACTGTGGCCGAGGCCATCAAGGCCGTGATGCGCGGCACGTTCGAGCCCGGTGTGCACGCAGCACTCACCGATCCGGTCGAAGCAAAAAAATGGCTGCGCGGCCTCAAGGACGCTGGCATAAGCATGCGTGCGCACAATATCGAAATCTGAGTGGCAGACATGACAAACACCCAAACTTCCGGCGAGCAAATCACAGGCGGCCAGGCGCTTATCGAAGCCCTGATCGCCAACGGCGCCGACCTTGCCTTCGGCGTACCGGGCGAAAGCTATCTGGCCGCCCTTGATGCGCTGCATGATACCGAAGCCTCGCTCAGGTTCATCACCTGCCGGCACGAAGCGTCAGCCGCCAACATGGCCGAAGCCTACGGCAAGATGACCGGCAAACCCGGCATCTGTTTTGTGACCCGCGGCCCCGGCGCCACGCACGCCACCATCGGCCTGCATACCGCCTTCCAGGACAGCACACCCATGATCATGCTGATCGGGCAGGTTGCCGCCGACCAGGTGGAGCGGGAAGCCTTCCAGGAAATCGACTATCGCCGTTTCCTCAGTGAAGTGACCAAATGGACCGCCGAAATCAACGATGCCTCGCGCATCGCCGAATATGTCGGCCGTGCCTTTCGCGTGGCGACATCGGGCCGCCCCGGCCCCGTGGCCCTTGCGCTGCCCGAGGACATGCTGCGCGCCCTGTGCCCCAAGCAGGCCAGCGTGCCCTATACACCCGCGCGCGCCCATCCGGGTGCAGGCGACATGGCAGAGCTGAAGCGCCTGATGGACGGCGCCGAACGCCCGCTTGTCATGCTGGGTGGCAGCGGCTGGGACGCCGCCTCGGTGAAACAGATCGAAGGCTGGGCCGAAGCCAACAACCTGCCGGTCACGGTATCCTTCCGCTGCCAGGACCGGTTCAACAACAACCACCCGAACTATGTTGGCGACATGGGTATTGGCGCGAACCCCGCGCTCGTGAAACGCATGATCGATGCCGACGTGCTGCTGGTCCTGGGCCCGCGCCTTGGCGAAATGACCACGGGTGGGTATGAGCGGCTTTCTGTTCCGGTTCCGAAACAAACCCTGATCCATATGCATCAGGGAGCCGAAGAACTGGGCCGTGTGTACCAGCCGGCGCTGGCGATCAACGCTACGCCCGTCACCATCGCGCCGCTTCTGGCCGACATGCGGTTCGCGAACCGCGACAAATGGGCCGAAGGCACCAAAGCCGCGCGCGCCGCGTTCGAAGCCTGGACCACACCGACCGACAACCCGGGCGATGTGAAGCTGGCCAGCCTCTATGCGCACATGCGCAGCGAACTGCCGGACGATACCATCTTCTGCAACGGCGCCGGCAACTATGCCGCCTGGCTGCACCGTTTCTACCGCTACCGGGCCTTCCCGTGCCAGTTGGCGCCCACATCGGGTGCCATGGGTTACGGTGTGCCGGCGGCGATTGCCGCCAAGATCATGGAACCG
The DNA here is from genome assembly GCA_006226495.1 of Alphaproteobacteria bacterium. Lineage (GTDB taxonomy): Bacteria > Pseudomonadota > Alphaproteobacteria > Sphingomonadales > Kordiimonadaceae > Kordiimonas. Next base: position 131,510 of record SBGU01000043.1, on the reverse strand, counting down.
GGCCGCACCGTCGTGGCCTGCGCCGGCGACGGCTGTTTCATGATGAGCTCGATGGAGCTGGCAACCGCGGTTCGCTATCAGGCCAATGTCATTTTCCTCGTGTTCAATAACGGCATGTTCGGCACCATCCGCATGCACCAGGAACGCGACTATCCCTACCGGGTTTCGGGCACCGAGCTCACCAACCCCGACTTTGTGAAGTTCGCCGAAAGTTTCGGCGCCTTCGCCACCCGTGTGGAACGCACGGAAGACTTTGCGTCGGCGCTTCAGGAAGCGCAGGCGGCGGGCCGCCCGGCCCTGATCGAGATCATGGTAGACCCCGAAGCCATTGGCCCCACGGCCACCCTGACGGGTCTGCGGAATAAATAAGAGTTTCAAGGAGAAATAACATGCAGGCGCGTATTGCGGACATCCTGAAAGAACTGGACATCAGCCCGGCCGTCTTCGAAAGCGGCAACCTCGAGGTTTTCAGCCCCATCAATGGCGGCCTGATGGGCAAGGTGAAAATGGACACCGCGGACACCGTTGCCGCCAAGGTGGCCGAAGCCGACGCGGCTTTCCGCGCCTGGCGCACCGTGCCGGCCCCGCGCCGGGGTGAACTGGTGCGCTTGCTCGGTGAAGAGCTGCGCAAATACAAGGATGCCCTTGGCGCCCTCGTGACCGCCGAATGCGGCAAGATCTTCGAAGAAGGCAAAGGCGAAGTTCAGGAAATGATCGACATCTGCGATTTCGCGGTCGGCCTTTCCCGTCAGCTTTATGGCCTGACCATCCAGTCCGAACGTCCGGGCCACCATATGCGCGAATACTGGCAGCCGCTCGGCCCCGTGGCCATCATCTCCGCCTTCAACTTCCCGGTTGCTGTGTGGGCCTGGAACGCCGCACTGGCGCTCATTTGTGGCGACAGCATCATCTGGAAACCGTCGGAGAAAACCCCGATGGTGGCGGTCGTGTGCCAGAAGATCCTTGAGCGCGCGATGGAAAAATTCGGCGACGATGCGCCCAAGGGCCTGTCGTCGGTTGTGCTGGGCCTGCGTGATGTGGGTGAAGCCCTGGTCGACGACCACCGTGTACCCCTGGTGTCCGCGACCGGCTCCACCCGCATGGGCCGCGAAGTCGGCCCGCGTGTGGCTGAACGTTTCGGCAAATGCATCCTTGAGCTTGGCGGCAACAACGCCATCATCGTGGCGCCGTCGGCCGACCTCGACATGGCGATCCCGGCCATCGTGTTCGGTGCTGTCGGCACCGCCGGCCAGCGCTGCACCACCACCCGCCGCCTGATCGTGCATGCCGATGTGTATGACAAGCTGGTCCCGCGCCTCAAGAAAGCCTACACGAGCATCCGTATCGGCGATCCCTTGAAAGCCGGCACCCTTGTGGGTCCGCTGATTGACAAGGCATCGTTCGACGCCATGGAACGCGCGCTGGAAGCCGCACGCGGCGAAGGCGGCACGGTAACGGGTGGCGGCCGTGCGCTGGCCGACGAATATCCGGAAGGCTTTTATGTCAATCCGGCCATCGTCGAGCTCGACAGCCAGACCGCCAGCATGTGCGAAGAAACCTTCGCGCCGATCCTCTATATCGTGAAATACACCGACTTCGACGCCGCCATGGCCATGCATAACGGCGTGCCGCAGGGCCTGTCGTCGGCCATCTTCACCACCGACGTGCGCGAAGCGGAAACCTTCATCAGCGTGGCCGGTTCCGACTGCGGCATCGCCAACGTCAATATCGGCACCTCAGGCGCGGAAATCGGCGGCGCCTTTGGTGGCGAGAAAGAAACCGGCGGTGGCCGCGAATCGGGTTCGGACGCATGGCGCGCCTATATGCGCCGCCAGACCTCGACCGTGAACTACAGCCGCAAGCTGCCCCTGGCACAAGGCATCAAGTTCGACCTGGGCGAATAAGCCCGGGTCATATCAGGCCAACGATAACGATAAGAGAACTAAGGGGACTTCCGGGCGGCCAGGCAACTGGCCGCCCTTTCTTTTGCTCGCAGGCGCATCGCGAAAACCTGCAATTTTAGGTAAATGCGCCCCATCATTCGCGGGCGGCGCACGACTGGGTTATGCTTCCGGCCTTCGGTCACTGCACAGGCAAAAACAGGCGGGGCCGATCTCAGGCGCAAGAACAAGATCAGCAAACTGTTTCCGATGAGGGGTAACGGGCATGCCCAGCATTTATGATGTCAGCGCCATCAAAAAAGACGACAGCCGCAATCCGTTTGAACGGGTCACCCACCTGTGTGGGCCCAGCTTCGACGGCAGCCTGTGGGAAATCCCGCAGGCCGAAGCCATCGACGGCATCCGCTGCGGGCGTTTCGAATTCTATGTCGCCGCCGAAGACGGCACGCGCACCAAACTGGTGATCGCCCGCGGGCCCTTCGGCTATTATCTGAAGGCCGGCACCGACCGGGGCGAACCCGCGTCGCTTCTGAACCTGCCGGAACATTTCTAGGCCTTATTGCGGCTCGGCCCCGGCTTCGGGCGCGGCGCCATCCTCCGGCACCGGGTCACCGATGGTGATCTCACCGACCATGATTTCAGTGCCCTGAACCTCTGTCAGTTCCACGTCGGTCGATTGGTGCACTTCGTCGGCGCGGCCGAAGTTGCGGTAGAAATCGACCCGCACGGTCACGGGGCCATCCACGCGCAACTGGTCCGGCGCATAATAATGCACATAGACCTTGTAAGTGCCGTCTGCCGCCCGGCGCAGCAGATATTCCTCCGGCCCGTAGCCATCGGTCATGTCGTTCGACAGGTGGCCGCCAATCACGGTGTTGGGCCGGCCATAATAGGCACGTTCAAGGGTTGGCTCCATCACCCACAGGTCCATGTCGGTCGCGTCGGTGTTCCAGTTGATCACCACGCGGAGGTCCAGGTCCAGAAGGGTCATCAGCTCGGCTTCAAACGGCGTATAGTCGTCGCCCAGCGCCTTGAGGTCGACAACGATGCGGTTGGCGTCCATCAGGGAAATCATGTCGATGCCGTCATAATCCCGCTGCCAGGGGGTCATGACCACATCATGCAGCAGGTCAAGCGCACGGTGGTAAAGCGGCTTACGTGCGGCGGCGTCCGGCAGCCCTTCGGCCTTTTGCACAAGCGCGAGCGCCATCAGGCGCGCCGGCTGGGGCACAAAGCCGTTGCCGGCAAGGATATCTTCATAGATGGCCACAGCCCGGTCGGTATCGCCATATCCCAGCAGTTTGCCGGCGAGGGTGATGAGGGTGGACTGGCCCGCCGTCGGCAATTCAAGCACATTGACCGCCAGGTCGGACGCGCCCATGGCGTCACCGCGCGCGAACAGCATGTCCGCCACATCAAAATAGAAGGCCGGCAGGCTGCCATGTGCGGCCCGTTCGCGCCGGTAGGCGGACTGGAAGTCCCGGCCCGTCAGGTCTTTCAGCGCCTGGATATAGGGCCGGTCCGACTGCCAGGGCCGGACGGTGAAACCCTGCCCCCGTTTTTTGATCAGGCTGCCGGTGACAACGACCTCCTCGACATCACCTTCGAACACGCCCTCCATACCTGCAGGCGCATAGCCGGGCATGGATGGGGAGAGCGGGCGCATCTGCGGCGACGACCAGCGCCTGCGCTCGGCCGCGACAAAGTCGGGCGAGACTTCATGCTCTTGCTGCCACCAGGCCTTCAGGTCCTGCCAGCCTTCGCGCACGCTTCTGGCCTTGTCGGCTGCGGCTTCGGCCTGCTCTGCCTGATAGGCGGCCAGGTCGTACTGATAGTCGTCGGCATCGAAGCCCGGCAGGTTCGCGGGCGGGGTCAGACCCGCCACGATATAGTCTTCGATATCCTCAAGCACCAGGAACGAGGTCTCGCTGGTTTCGATGCCATAGGTCTGGCTGGCATCGATGATCGCGGCCCGGTCCATATGGTCACGCTGGCCAAGATCGGCGACCCGGGCCGCTGCCCACATGCTGCGCAGGCCTTCGAACTCGGGCGCATCCACGGTGCCGATGGTGTAGCTGCGGGTCGCCGTATCCCGGCCCGCGGCACCAAAGCGCACGGTCACCTTCGCCACCGGCTCTGCTGTCATGCCCACAAGCCGGAACTGGCCGTCCGGTGCCGGCACGCTATAGAGCGTGGCCCCTTCGGCGTTGGCATCCAGAAGGCGCCGGTCACGGCCCAGGATCGTGCGCGCCAGGCGCTCGGTGGTGATGGACTTCAGGCTGTGCAGCACACCGTGCGCCTGCCGGGCCAGATAGTGCAGGTACGCGAGGTTGGCATTTGCCCCATCGGCAATGACATGCAGGTCGCACCTGGGCGGCACCATCGGCACCATACGCAGGCTGGCTTCGCCGTCCGAGACCAGGATGCACAGGTCGGCTTCGCTGTCTTCCGCGGCGAGCCCCGCGCCAAAATCGCTGGCGCCGTCATAATCCAGCGCGCGGATGGCGTCGGCCAGCCGCCCGGCCCGGTTCAGGCCCTTGAAGGTTTCCGTGGCATCGGCGCGGGTCGAGAAGGCGACCAGTTCAAGCCGCTTGGCCCGCGACAGGGCCGCGACCTGTTCGATGGCTGCAATCGCGTCCCTGTGGTTGCGGCCGGCGCGCGACAGGGACCGGTCCCAATAAACACGCAGGCTGCCGATCCGCCGCGTGCCGGATTTATGCCCCGGCACCGTGTCGCGGATTTCGAAATAGTGCCGGCCATCGGTGCCAGTCGCGACCGACAGCGGCCCTTTCATCCGGCCCTGCCCCGCGCGCACGCTGATCGCCTGATCAAGGGTGATGTTCCGCCCCTCGAACTGGCCGGTGGATGTATCGTGCGCCCAGCGGCCATCAAGCCCGGCAGGCAGCAACAGGCGCGGCGTGGCCGTGGCATCCATGACCTCGACCGTCAGGCGCACGGTGCCGACCTTGCCGCCCGGCATCAGGGGCAGGCGGTAGGCGCCCTTTGGCGCCAGACGGCTGACATAACTGAACTGCACCGTGCGGCTTTCGCCATCCGGCACCGGATAGATGCGGGTCCTGAACAGATTGTTCCGCTCGACCCCGGCAAAGCCCGGGTCGACCCGGTCGCGGACCGTATCCTCGAAGACCTTCTCGGCTTTCTGTTTTTCGACCGGTATGCCGGGTACCATGGCGCCCTCGATATCGAGCGCATAGCCATTGACCACGGCGCCTTCCGGCAGGCTGAAAGCGAGGTTTGCCTCGATTTCCTCGTCGCTTTTGTTGCGGATGGTGAAGCTGAGGCTGGTTTCGGCAAAACCGCGCCAGATGCGCACACGGATATCGACCGATTCGTAGGACAGCGCCTTGCCGGCATCAAATTCAGGATCGGCCCAGATGGCATTGCCGGTCAGGACCGGATTGTCGGCCAGCGCCGCGGGGCCCGGCAGGGACAAGGCCATGAAAGCCATGAACAGTCCGACGATCCGTGCCACCCGGCCCGACAACAGCTTGCGCATAGCCTCTCCCGTATCTGATCCCATCTGCCAATGCTGGGCGCCGGCACGAAATTTTGCAAGTGTCAGTTGCGGACAGCCGTGCAGGCCAAAAGAAAAGCCCCCCGGAACGGCTGTTCCAGGGGGCTTCAATTCTTGTGGTCCTGTGACCGGTCGGCTTAGCGACCCTTCACAACCAGACCATCGCGCTCAAGGCGCTTGCGCTCCAGTTTACGGGCGCGGCGGACAGCCGCAGCCTGCTCACGGGCCTTCTTCTCAGAGGGCTTCTCGTAGAAGCGGCGCATTTTCATTTCGCGGTAAACACCTTCACGCTGAAGTTTTTTCTTCAGGGCGCGCAGGGCCTGGTCCACGTTATTATCACGAACGGTAACCTCCATGGGTTACACACTCCTTTCTAAGGCTTGGATTTACAGGCGCGAGCCTGCAGGCCATTAGTGGATGGCCGTATAGCAAAGCACCTGCGATCACACAAGTTTTTTCCGCAAAAAACCAGCCCGGGCAACCGTGGCCACCCGCCGGGGATTTTTGCAACTGAACACAGCATAGCAGAAACCGGCCCACAATGCAAAAGCCCGCTGGTTTGCGCAGGCAGGCCGAATGCGGCATAATGCCCCCTCGCCTGCCCCCGCCATCCATGGTAGGACGGGGCCAGAGATGGGGCCAACCGAAGGACCGGACAGATGGCTGACGACCGCACACCCGAAGAACTGAGGAAACCGCTTCTGGACGCCATGGTGAACCATGTGCCGTTCGATGGCTGGACCATGCGCGCGCTGAATGCCGCCGCGGCAGACCTGGGCATCAGCCCCGAGATGGCGGAACTGGCCTACCCGGGCGGTGCGATGGAAGTGCTGGACGACATGATCGCAGACGCCGACCGCCGCATGGCCGAGGCGCTGTTGGCCATGGACCTGCCGAACATGCGCATCCGCGACAAGGTGACCGCCGCCATCCGCGTGCGGCTGGATCAGAATGCGGCCCACCGCGAAGCCATCAAACGCGGCATCGCCGCCCATGCCATGCCCCAGAATATGGTGCGCGGCACCAAGGCCGGCTGGAACACCGCCGATGTGATCTGGCGGACACTGGGCGACACCTCGACCGACCATAACTGGTACACCAAGCGCGCGACCCTGTGCGCGGTTTACTGCGCGGTGCTGCTTTATTGGGTGAATGACGATTCGGAAGGCTATGCCGACACCATCGAATTCCTCGACCGCCGTATCGAGAATGTGATGCAGTTCGAAAAGGCCAAGTTCCGCATGCGCGAAGCCTGCGCCAAAATGCCGTCGGTCAGCAGCTTCCTGGGCAAGTTGCGCTATCCCGGCACGGGGCGGTGACCGCAGACACTTTCATTCCCGAAACCCTGCTGGCCGCCCTTGATGCCGGCGCTGCGGACGCGGTGGCGCGCTGGCGCCGCTATCTGGCCACAGAAAAACGCATGTCCGACCATACGCTGGCGGCATACGGCCGCGACATGGGCGATTTTTTTGCCTTCCTCGGCCCCTACAGGGGTGCTGCCATCAGCCTGAAGATGCTGGCCGGGCTTGGCGTGCGCGACTTCCGCGCCTTTCTGGCCCACAGGCGGGGTGACGGCGCGGGCGCCCGCACCACGGCGCGCAACCTGTCGGCCATCCGCAATTTTTACCGCTTCCTCGCCCGTAACGACGGCATCGAAAACGACGCCATCCAGGCCATCCAGGGGCCGAAGCTGCCACACCGGGTGCCACGGCCGTTGACAGAAGAAGGCGCACGGTCGGTGCTGGAAACCATCGGCGACATGGCGGACGAAGACTGGGTGGCCGCGCGCGACACGGCGGCGGTGGCCCTGATGTACGGCTGCGGCCTTCGGATCGCGGAAGCGCTGGGCCTGACCCCCGCCGATATCCCGACGGGCGACACCATGCGCGTGACCGGCAAGCGTGGCAAGGAACGGGTCGTGCCGGTGCTGCCCTTGGTCAAGGACGCGATCCGCGCCTATGTCGCCGCCTGCCCCTATGACCTGGCGGTAGACGGGCCCTTGTTCGTGGGCAAGCGTGGCGGGGCTTTGAACCCGCGCGCGCTGCAGGGTGCCATGCAGAAGGTGCGGGCGGTGCTGGGCCTGCCGGCCAGCGCCACGCCCCATGCGCTGAGGCACAGTTTTGCGACCCACCTGTTGTCGCGCGGCGGCGATTTGCGCACCATCCAGGAGCTTCTGGGCCACGCCGATTTGAAAGCGACACAAGTTTATACCGAAGTCGATAGCGCCCGGCTTCTCGATGTGTATGATAAGGCCTTCAGAAGGGCCTGAGTTTATGAATCAATCCATTCCGCCGAACCAGATCGACCGCTTTCGCGGCTGGAGCCTTGCCGCACTGTATGCCGCGCTGGCCGTGCTTGCCGCCTTGCTTGTGTTTGCCGCCTACCGCATCTGGCCGGCGACAGGGCATGCCGAACTGGCGGTGTTTGCCGTGGCCCTGACCGGGTCTGTCACCGTGGTGACCGGACTGCGCACCGCCTGGCAATTCGCCAAGATCCTGCGGGCCAATGTCGGCGTGCCGCGGCTGGCGCTGACACCCTTTCTGTTCATTACCCTGACCCTGGTGTCGACCAGCTACCTGTTCAGCCATCTTTGAAGGCCCCGCGTCCGGAAACGGCGCGTATGCACGGGGACGGCACAGTAGGATGACCCCATGTCCGGGACCCTGATTGCAGCCAGCTATGAAAGCCCCATCGGCGCCCTCAGCCTTGTGCTTGGGGGCGGGATGATCCATATCGCCGAATTTTCCGACCGACCGGACCGTGTGGCCCGACAACTGGACCGGCATTATGGCGGCCTGCGGCCCGAAAACGCCGAGCTGTTGGCTCCTGTCCGCAGGGCACTTGATGCCTATTTTTCGGGCGAGACAAGCGCGATTGATCCGTTGGCGGCCTGTGCTGCCGGTACCGCCTTCGAACAGGCAGTCTGGCGGGCGCTGCGGGCGATCCCGGCGGGCACGTGCCTCAGTTATGGTGCGCTTGCAGCGATGCTGAACTCAAGCCCCCGTGCGGTCGGGCGCGCGAACGGGCGCAACCCCATTGCCATCATCCAGCCCTGCCACCGGCTTGTCGGTGCGGACGGGGCGCTGACCGGTTATGCCGGCGGGCTGGACCGCAAGGCATGGCTGTTGAAACACGAAGGCGCCCGCCCCTGACGGGACAGACGCCTGTTGACTGTACCGGAAATCGGCTCAGGCCATGTTGGAGGCCAGCACCTTGCGGGAACCGCTGCCCCGGCGTTCGTCGCCATGATAGATCTGGGCGGGGTCGCGCCGGCGGCACGGGCCGATATAGCCCGGCGCCCGGATGAAGGGCTTGGGATTGTTGGTCATGTGCGCAAGGCGCGTCTGCAACAGCTTGGCCGTCAAGGGCAGGCCCAGGATTTCATTCACGCCGGAATCGCGCGCGGAAAACACCTTGGCCCGGTCCGGGTTCGGGATGATCATCATGATCGGTGCTTCGGCCATCGGGCCGTCCATCACACGCATGAAACGCGCAAAGTCTGCCCCGCCCCTGTCCCCGAATTCATAATCCAGGAAAAAATGGGTAAAACGACCGTCTTTCAGCCGGTTAAGCGCAACCGGCGTGGATTGCGCCAGTTGAACGGCGCCGACACGGTTGTCCTTCAGATAATGTAAAATAAATTCAGCGAGCTGCGGATTCGACAAGGCGATCAGAACCCGCATCCGCTCGAATTCGAGACGGGCAGTACTCATGAAAAAACTTCCTCTCAGCATCCAGCGAGACTGACCCCCAAGTCAGTTCCCGCCTGAAACAGCCCACCCCAGGCTGGTTCCGCCCTCTAAAATGAAAATTATCAATAAATTGTCCAAACAGTCAAAGACTATCGCGGACCGCTAGTGAGCGGGCACTCCGGCACTACAACTGGGCACCATGTCATCGACCGGCGACGGCAACTGGATCTTGCGACGGTTTGCATCGCTGATTGCGGGCGTCTGGTCCTGTTCGGCAATATGCTGCGGCACCATCAGGGCCAGGTCGGCCGTCAGGTCGCGGCGGTTGTCGCCGGTGACCGCACCAAAAGGATACCCGTCATTGCCGCCGGCGATATAGGTGCCGGTTACCACGATAAAACGATCCTTGCTGCCCGCCGGCACATCAACATCCCCCACCTTCAGGGACCGGATGTCGGCATCCGCCGCCAGGGTGCGGGCATAGCTGACCTGCATGCCGGCAAAGTGCGGATAGCGGCCCTGCCCCGGTGCATTCAGCCCTTGTGCGAGCGCGGCCCGCAATGTATCGCCGTCCAGACAAAGCTGGCTGAGCGCGGCACCGAAGGGCATGGTCGACAGGATATGTTCACGGCGCAGCAGGCTGCCTTTCGAGATATCGTAATTCAGCCGGAAGGTGCCCGAGTTGATGAGCGCCACCACACCCTTGTTGCCGGCACAGAAGGTACCGTCGTCTTCAGCGGCGGTTTTCATCAGGTCGGTGAACCAGTTGCCGATGCGGGTTTCGCTTTCGCGGTTCACATTCTCGGCCAACTGCCATTCATAGGCGGTGTTGCCGACCTCGGTTTCCAGGCAGGTGAGGTTATCCGCCGGGCAGGCCTTGGCGGCGAGCTTCTGTTCCCAGCCTTCCACCGCGGCCAGCACGGTCGGGTCTTCGGGGATGCGGAAATCCATGTCCACGGGGCTGTAGCGGTATTGCACCTTGCCCGCCCCGTCGCGCCAGAAATGATAAACCGCCACATCGGTCGCGTCGGACGAGGCCTTGTAGACCGCGCGGAAGTCTTGACCCGGCTCAGGGCTCGTGGGCGCAAAATGCGCCATCTGCACATGGTCGTGCCCGCCCATGATCAGGTCCGGCCCTTCGGCACCGAGGGTCGCGAGCACAGACACGTCACAGGCCCAGTCCAGGTGCGTGACCCCGATGACATATTCCGCGCCCTTGCCCCGAAGTTCGGCGGTCAGCCGTTTGGCGTTGGCGATATAGTCGGGGTCGATATAGGGGCCCTTGCGGCTGTCGGCCGGGGCGTCGCCTTCAAAATCGACCGTCAGGCCGAAGACACCGAAGCGGATGCCGCCCGCGACAAAGATTCCTGTGTCGGACATGGCCGTGTTTTCAAGGCCCGCGCCACCCTTGCAGTCGGTATAATCCAGGTTGCCGGACAGCCAGGTGAAACCCGACTGAGCGACCCGGTCGGTAAAATTCTTCAGGCCGGTCTTTTTCTGGCAATAGGTATTGTCGAATTCATGGTTGCCGATGGCGACATACATGATGGGGTCGAAGACATTGGCCTTGCCGTCCATCAGATTGAGCACATCGACCATTTCTTCGCCGGCGAAACCACCCACACTCGACAGGCTGTAGAGGGACGGCGACAGGGCATCACCCGCATGCATCAGGGGCACAGGCTGGCCGGTTTCGGCCTCCAGCCGGTGCCGGAGCCAGGCAATGCGGCCAAGACCGCCCCGGCGGCTGTCGTCCACGCCTTCGATGCGGTAGATGTCGTTGACGGCGATCATGGCAACGGGCGCGGACGGCCCGGGCAGCACCACCTTCGCCGGGGCGTCCTGGGGCACGCACCCGGCCAGAAGGCCCATGGTTGCGATGGCCGCAAGGCCCGCCAGCGCGTGCTGCATCTGTCTGATTGATTTCATGATCTGCCCTTCCCCCGACTATATTGGATGCCGATTGTGAACCCCGACCGGCCCGCACGCAAACAAAAACCCCGGCCACAGGGGCCGGGGTTCGGGATCGTTTGAAGCAGAAGCCGCTTACATATGGATGGTGCGGTTGTGAACCGCGAGTGCGGCTTCCTTCATGGCTTCGGTTTCGGTCGGGTGCGCATGGCAGGTGAGCGCGATATCTTCAGCCGATGCGCCAAATTCCATGGCGGTGGCGGCCTGTGCGATCATGTTGCCGGCATCGGCGCCGATGATATGCACGCCCAGCACGCGGTCGGTTTTCTTGTCCGCGATGATCTTCACGAAACCCTCGGTATCCAGGTTCGCCTTGGCGCGGCTGTTGGCGGTGAAGGGGAATTTGCCGGCGACATAGTCGATGCCCGCAGCCTTCAGGTCTTCTTCCGTCTTGCCGACGTTCGCGACTTCCGGGTGGGTATAGACCACGCCCGGGATCACGTCATGGTTCACATACCCGGTCAGGCCGGCGATGTTTTCGGCACAGGCGACACCTTCGTCTTCGGCCTTGTGCGCCAGCATCGGGCCTTCGATCACGTCGCCGATGGCCCAGATGCCCGGCACGTTGGTGGAGAAATCATGGTTCACCTTGACGCGCGAACGGTCGTCCATTTCGACCCCCACGGTTTCAAGGCCGAGGCCCGCCGTGTAGGGACGACGACCGATCGAAACCAGCACCACATCGGCGTCGATGGTGGTGGCATCGCCACCCTTCACCGGTTCGAAGGTCACCTTGGCGCCCGATTTGGTTTTCTCGACCCCGGTGACCTTGCTTGAAAGATGCAGGTTGAAGCCCTGTTTCTTGAGCACGCGGCCAAAGGTCTTGCGGACCTCGCCGTCCATGCCCGGCAGCACCTGGTCCATGAATTCGACCACGGTGACTTCCGACCCCAGGCGCTGCCATACGGAGCCAAGCTCAAGGCCGATAACACCACCGCCGATGACGACCAGATGTTTCGGCACCTTCGGCAGCGAAAGCGCGCCCGTAGAGGACACGATGGTTTTTTCGTCGATTTCGACACCCGGCAGGCTCGCGACATCGCTGCCCGTGGCGATGATGGTATTCTTCGCCTTCACGGTTTCGGTGCCGCCGTCGTTGAGCGCAACCTCGATCGTGTCCTTGGCGGTGAACTTGGCCGAGCCCTTGAACCAGGTGATCTTGTGTTTCTTGAACAGGAAGGCGATGCCGCCCGTCAGGCCGTCGACGATCTTGTCCTTGGACGCCATCATTTCACCCAGGTCGAAGGAAACGCCCTTGGTGGTGATGCCGAACTTGCCCAGGTCGTGCGCCGCCGTGTGATAATGGTGCGAGGCATTCAGAAGCGCCTTCGACGGCATGCAGCCGACATTGAGGCAGGTGCCGCCAAGCGTGTCGCGCTTGTCGATACAGGCGGTCTTGAGGCCCAGTTGGGCCGCGCGGATGGCCGCAACATAACCGCCGGGGCCGGCCCCGATCACTACTACGTCGAATGCGTCAGACATTTTTTGTCCCTTCTTCTCGAAACTTGGGCTTCTCGAAACAATGGGCGGGAACGCGCGCCCCCACCCATATATCAGTTCTCAAATCGTTAGTGCGCCTTACATGTCAAGCAGGAGGCGGGTCGGGTCCTCAAGCGCTTCTTTCACGCGCACAAGGAAGGTCACCGCTTCGCGACCGTCGATCAGGCGGTGGTCATACGACAGCGCCAGATACATCATCGGGCGGATCACCACTTGGCCGCCGATGGCCATCGGACGGTCCTGGATCTTGTGCATGCCCAGGATGGCCGACTGCGGGGCGTTCAGGATCGGGCTCGACATCAGCGAGCCGAAGATGCCGCCGTTCGAAATGGTGAAGGTACCACCCTGCATGTCCTCGATGGTCAGCTTGCCGTCGCGTGCCTTGCGGCCATAATTGGCAATCCCCAGCTCGGTGTCGGCGAAGGACATGTTCTGCGCGTCCTTCAGGACCGGAACCACCAGGCCGTTCGGGGCCGAAACGGCAACACCGATGTTGGCATAGTTGTGATAGACGATCTCGTCGCCGTCGATGCGGGCATTCACAGCCGGCACTTCCTTGAGCGCAAGGCAGCAGGCCTTGGTGAAGAAGCTCATGAAACCAAGCTTGATGCTGTGTTTCTTGGCGAACAGGTCCTTGTAACGCTCGCGCGCTTCCATGATCGCGGTCATGTCCACCTCGTTATAGGTGGTCAGCATGGCGGCGGTATTCTGGGCGTCTTTCAGGCGTTCGGCGATGCGCTTCCTGAGACGGGTCATTTTCACCCGTTCTTCACGCGGGCCGGTGGCGGCCGGGGCGGCAGCAGCCGCTGCGACCGGGGCCGACAGGGTGCGGGCGGTGCCGGCTTCGATGGCGGCCATCACGTCGCCCTTGGTCAGGCGGCCGTCCTTGCCGGTGCCGGTGATCGAGGCGGCATCGAGGTTATAATCCTCGACGATGCGGCGCACGGCCGGCGACATGGGCATCAGTTCTGCCGAAGCGCTGGCAGCAGGAGCCGAAGCCGGCGCGGGCGCCGGTGCCACGGCTTTTTCAGCAGCCGGAGCAGGTGCCGGAGTGGATTCGCTTTTGGGCGCGGGGGTCGCAGCCGCCTTGCCCTCCGTATCCACTTTTGCGATCAGGGCGCCGATTTCGACGGTGTCGCCTTCGGCAACCACAAGCTCGACGATGGTGCCGGCCACGTGGCTCGGCACTTCCATTGCGACCTTGTCGGTTTCGACCTCGACGATGGGCTCGTCGACGGCAACAGTGTCGCCGACCTTCTTGAGCCAGGTGCCGATGGTACCTTCGGCGACCGATTCACCCATCTGCGGGATTTTGATGTCTTCAATTGCCATGGGGGTGTGCTCCTACCCTTCTTAAATCGTCAGTGCCTGGTCGATCAGCGCGGCCTGCTCGGCTGCGTGCTTGGACGCAAGGCCGGTGGCAGTGGAGGCGCTGGCCGCGCGGCCGGCATATTTGGGCCGCGTGCACTTCATGCCAAGGTCGATGAGAACTTCTTCGAGAGGTTCGTGGATATAGGACCAGGAGCCCATGTTCTTGGGTTCTTCCTGGCACCAGACAATCTGGTCGGCGTTCTTGAAACGCTGCAGCTCGTTCTTCAGCGCCTGAACCGGCATCGGGAAAAGCTGCTCGACCCGCAACAGGTAGGTATCGTCCTGCTCGCGCGTGTCGCGTTCGTCCAGAAGATCGTAATAGACCTTGCCCGAACACAGGATGACACGCTTGATCTTGTCGTCGGCCTTCAGCTTGATCGAACCGCCCTCAGGGCTGTCTGCATTGTCCCACAGGACGCGGTGGAACTGCGACCCCGGACCGAAGTCAGCCAGGGTCGAAACACAGCGCTTGTGCCTGAGCAGCGACTTGGGCGTCATGATCACCAAGGGCTTGCGGAAGCTGCGGTGCATCTGGCGGCGGAGGACGTGGAAATAGTTGGCCGGGGTCGTACAGTTGACCACCTGCCAGTTGTCTTCCGCCGAAAGCTGCAGATAGCGCTCGAGCCGTGCGGACGAGTGCTCGGGGCCCTGGCCTTCATAACCGTGCGGCAGCAGCATCACGAGGCCCGACATCCTTAGCCATTTGGCTTCAGCCGAACAGATGAACTGGTCGATAATGATCTGGGCGCCGTTGGCGAAATCGCCGAACTGGGCTTCCCACAGGGTCAGGGTGCGCGGCTCGGCCATCGAATACCCATATTCGAAACCAAGAACGCCAAACTCCGACAGGTGGCTGTCCAGCACTTCAAAATGCGCGTCCGGGCTGATGCCCTTCAAGGGCACATAGCGGTCTTCGGTCTTCTGGTCCACGAACACGGCATGGCGCTGGCTGAAGGTGCCGCGACCACAGTCTTGGCCAGAAAGACGCACGCCATACCCTTCCCGCAGCAGCGAGCCAAAGGCCAGTGCCTCGGCAGTTGCCCAGTCGAAACCTTCGCCGGTTTCGAACATCTGCTGTTTGGCGTCCAGAACGCGCTTCAGCGTGCGGTGGATGTTGAACTTTTCCGGGTAGGTGGTGATCTGCTCGCCAACCTGCCTGAGCGCGATTTCGCTGACACCGGTTTCGGCGCGGCGCTGCTCGGGGTCGCGGCTCGCGAGGCCAAGGCCTTCCCATTTGCCTTCGAACCAGTCGGCCTTGTTGACGCGGTAATCGCGCGCGGCTTCGAATTCGTCCTCCAGGTAGGAGACAAATTCGTTTTCCATGCGCTCGAATTCTTCCGCGGTCAGGACCTTTTCCTCGATCAGGCGGTCCGCATAGATGCGGTCCACCGACGGGTGGTTCTTGATCGACGCATACATCAGGGGCTGGGTGAACGCCGGCTCGTCGCCTTCGTTATGGCCGAAGCGGCGATAACAGATCATGTCGATCACCACGTCGCGCTTGAAGGTCTGGCGGAACTCGGTCGCCAGTTTGGTGCCGAACACCACTGCTTCGGGGTCGTCGCCGTTCACATGGAAGATCGGGGCCTGCACCATTTTGGCCACATCCGACGGATAGGGGCTCGAGCGCGCGAACTGCGGGCTGGTGGTGAAACCGATCTGGTTGTTGACGATAAAATGCACGGTGCCGCCGGTGTTGTAGCCCCGAAGGCCCGACATGCCGAAACATTCCGCCACAATGCCCTGGCCCGCGAACGCGGCATCGCCGTGCAGGAGAAGCGACAGGGTCGAGGTGCGTTTGGTGTCTTTTTTCTGTTCCTGCTTGGCGCGTGTCTTGCCGATCACGACCGGGTTCACCGCCTCGAGGTGCGAGGGGTTGGCGTTCAGGGACAGGTGGATCTTGTTGCCATCAAACTCACGGTCCGCACTGGTGCCCAGGTGGTATTTCACGTCACCCGACCCCTGCACGTCGTCCGGCTTGAAGCTGCCGCCCGAAAATTCGTTGAAGATGGCGCGGTACGGCTTCTGCATCACGTTGGCGAGCACGTTCAGGCGGCCGCGGTGCGGCATGCCGAGCACAATTTCGTCCAGGCCGAACTGGCCACCGGTTTTCATCACGGCTTCGAGGGCCGGCACCATGGCTTCACCGCCGTCAAGGCCGAAACGCTTGGTGCCGGTATATTTGCGGCCCAGGAACTTTTCATACTGAACGGCTTCCACGAGCTTGTTCAGGATGGCCAGCTTGCCCTTGTCGGTGAAGTGGATTTCCTTGTCGCGCCCTTCGATCTGGCGCTGAATCCAGGCCTTTTCCTCAGGGTCGTTGATGTGCATGAACTCCACGCCGATGTTCGAGCAATAGGTACGCTCGAGAATGACGAGGATTTCGCGCATGGTCGCGGTCTCGAGGCCGAGCACGCCGTCCATGAAAATCTTGCGGTCCATGTCCTGGGGGCCAAAGCCGTATGTTTCCGGCTTCAGTTCCGGGTTGACCGGACGTTCCTCGAGCCCGAGCGGGTCGAGGTTGGCCATCAGGTGGCCGCGTACCCGGAAGGTACGCACCAGCATCAGGGCGCGGATACTGTCGATGGTGGCCGCCCGCACATCCGACGCCGACGCGGCGGCAGCCGGTTTTTGCGGCCTGGCGGTTTCGATGAACATGTCCGACGCATCGAGACCCGTGGTCAGGTCGTCTTCGGGGCGCAGCGGCCAATCGGAACGGGCCCAACTGGGTCCGGACTTGGCGGCACCGGCCTCCAAGGTCTCAAAATAATCACGCCAGCCCTCGTCTACCGAACCAGGGTTGGCGCTATATTGTTCATAGAGCGATTCTACAAACTGGGGGCTGACGCCTTCCAGTGCGGCGATGCGGTCCATATCTGCACCCATGGGCAAAATGGTGTGGCGGTTTTCCGCCACACCCCTCTGATCATAAAATTAACCGTTGATGGCTTTCAGCAAGGTCGTGCCAAGCGCTGCCGGGCTGTCGGAAACGACAATGCCGGCGGCTTTCATGGCTTCGATCTTGTCTTCGGCGCCGCCCTTGCCACCGGACACGATGGCGCCAGCGTGGCCCATGGTGCGGCCCGGAGGGGCGGTACGACCGGCGATGAAACCTGCGATCGGCTTTTTCACCTTGCTGTGCTTCAGGAACTCAGCGGCTTCTTCTTCCGCCGAACCGCCGATTTCACCGATCATGATGATGGCCTGGGTTTCGTCGTCGCCGAGGAACATGTCCAGGCAGTCGATGAAGTTGGTGCCGTTCACGGGGTCGCCGCCGATACCGATACAGGTCGACTGGCCAAGGCCCGCAGCCGTGGTTTGTGCCACAGCTTCATAGGTCAGGGTGCCCGAGCGCGACACAATGCCGACATGGCCACGCTTGTGGATGTGGCCCGGCATGATGCCGATCTTGCATTCGCCCGGCGTGATGACGCCCGGGCAGTTCGGACCCACGAGGCGGGTTTTGGAGTTCTTGAGCGCGCGCTTGACGCGAACCATGTCCAGAACCGGGATACCTTCGGTGATGCAGACCACGAGCTCAAGTTCGGCATCGATGGCTTCGAGGATCGCGTCAGCCGCGAACGGCGGCGGCACATAGATCACGGAAGCGTTGGCATCGGTTTTTTCGCGGGCATCTGCCACGGTGTCGAACACCGGCAGGTCGAGGTGCTTGGAACCGCCCTTGCCGGGGGTTACGCCGCCGACCATCCTGGTGCCGTAAGCAATCGCCTGCTCGGAGTGGAAGGTGCCTTGGGCGCCGGTGAAGCCCTGGCAGATGACTTTGGTATCTTTACCTACGAGTACAGACATTATGCGGCCTCCTTCACGGCCTTGACGACTTTCTCAGCCGCATCGTTGAGGTCGTCGGCGGTGATGATCGGCAGACCGGACTGGGCCATGATCTGCTTGCCGAGTTCTACGTTGGTCCCTTCGAGGCGGACCACCAGCGGCACCGAAAGCGCCACTTCGCGCGCAGCCGCAACCACGCCCTCTGCGATCACGTCACAGCGCATGATGCCGCCGAAGATGTTCACGAGGATACCTTCGACATTGTCGTCCGACAGGATGATCTTGAAGGCTTCGGTCACACGTTCTTTGGTCGCGCCACCGCCAACATCGAGGAAGTTGGCCGGCATGCCGCCCTTCAGCTTGATGATGTCCATGGTCGCCATCGCCAGGCCGGCACCGTTCACCATGCAGCCGATGTTGCCATCGAGGCTGATGTAGTTGAGGTCGAACTTGGAGGCTTCGATCTCTTTGGGATCTTCTTCCGATTCGTCGCGCAGTTCGCGGATGTCCGAATGACGGAACAGCGAGTTGCCGTCGAACGACATCTTGGCGTCGAGCACGACCATCTTGTCGTCTTCGGTCAGCACCAGCGGGTTGATCTCGAGGAGCGAAGCATCGAGCTCGGTATAGGCTTTATAGAGCGACGCCACCAGCTTCTGGCATTCCTTGGCGGCAGCACCGTCAAGTTTCAGGCCATAGGCCACGCGGCGGCAGTGGAATGCCTGCAGGCCGGTTGCCGGGTCGATCGAAATGGTGACGATCTTTTCGGGGCTGTGCTCTGCGACCTCCTCGATGTCCATCCCGCCTTCGGTGGACGCCATGATGGCGACCCGGCCGGTGGCGCGGTCAAGGAGCATGGACAGGTAGAATTCCTTTTTGATCCGGCAGCCGTCTTCAACATAGACGCGCTTGACTTCCTTGCCTTCGGGGCCGGTCTGGTGCGTGACCAGCACTTTGCCGATCAGTTCCTTCGCAACCGCCTCGACATCGTCGAGCGACTTGACGACCTTCACGCCGCCGGCCTTACCACGGCCGCCAGCATGGATCTGGGCTTTGACAACCCAAACCGGGCCACCGAGTTTCTTGGCTTCGTCGACCGCTTCGGCGGCGGTGTAGGCAACACCACCATCGAGAACCGGCGCGCCGAACTTCTTCAGAAGGCCTTTGGCCTGGTATTCATGGATATTCATTTGTCCACCAACTCCTTGAGCGTCTGGTCGGTTGGGTGATTAAGCGAGCGACGGGTCGATGCCCTGGCAGGCGGTCATCAGGCCCTTCACGGCGTTCACGCTGTGGTCGAAGCCGGTCTTTTCTTCACCGAGCAGTTCGATTTCGACCACTTTTTCGACACCACCGGCGCCGATGATAACGGGCACGCCAACATACATGTCATCAAGGCCATACTGGCCGGACAGGTAAGATGCACACGGCAGCAGGCGCTTTTTGTCCTTGAGATAGCTTTCAGCCATCTCGATCGCGCTGGTGGCCGGGGCATAGAAGGCCGAACCGGTTTTCAACAGGCCAACGATCTCGGCGCCACCGTCGCGGGTACGCTGTACGATAGCGTCGATTTTTTCCTGCGTCGACCAGCCCATTTTGATCAGGTCCGGAACCGGGATACCGGCAACAGCCGAATAGCGGGTCAGCGGCACCATGGTGTCGCCGTGGCCGCCCAGCACAAATGCGGTAACGTCCTGAACCGAAACATTGAATTCTTCAGCCAGGAAGTGGCGGAAGCGCGCGCTGTCCAGCACGCCGGCCATGCCGCAAACCATGTGGGTCGGCAGGCCCGAGAATTTCTGCAGCGCCCAAACCATGGCGTCCAGCGGGTTGGTGATACAAATAACAAAGGCATTGGGCGCGTATTTGCCAATGCCTTCACCAACCGATTTCATGACCTTGAGGTTGATGCCCAGAAGGTCGTCGCGGCTCATGCCCGGTTTACGGGGCACACCGGCGGTGACGATCACCACATCCGCGCCCTCGATGTCGGCATAGTCGTTCGCGCCTTTGAGGCTGGCGTTGAACCCTTCCACCGGACCGGACTGCGCCAGGTCAAGCGCCTTGCCCTGCGGCAGGCCTTCGGCAATGTCGAAAAGGACGATATCGCCCATTTCCTTGAGTGCCGCGAGATGAGCAAGGGTGCCACCGATCTGGCCGCTGCCGATCAATGCAATTTTTTTACGTGCCATGAGAATGCTCCAGCCATGTGTTAGGGCTACTAGAACGCAACCACGAAACTGAAAAACGAAGGTTATTCTGGGAGGTACCTAGCGCGTTTACCCCCTGTAGACAAGCCATGAATGCGTTACCTTACGGGCCATATATTAACGAATCCCGACATTAGGGGGTTTTGACAGCTTTTGTCCCCTATTTTTGGCGAACCAGCCATGCGCTCAGGTCATGGCTCGGGTAATTATGTTGCAAATGCGACCCAAAAAAATAACGGGAACATGGGCGAGTCCCATCGTTCCCGTCATGGCAATTGCGCAGGGCGGCGATTTATAGCCGCCCCTGGGACCCGTCAGTAGGCGAGGGCGAAGCGCATGCTTTCCAGCTCGCGCTGGCCCTGGAAGACCTGTTCCTCGATCACATGGCCCGACAGCGGCAGGCCGGTTTTCAGGTCCATGACATATTCGCCCTCGCGGTTCAGTTGCAGGGCTTCATAATTGGCCACATAGGCGTCGATTTCCTTCTGGCGGTCCGCGCCATTCTGTTTGACCAGCATGTCCCGAAGCCGGCCCAGGAAAGCCTGGTATTTTTCCGGGCTGAGGGACTGGCGGAAATAGAGGGTGGCGCGACCGGCCTCTTCATCGAGCTCGGTCACCTCCCATTCCTCGGTAACCTCGAACCAGGCCTTGCCCGGCTCGAAATAGCGGGTCGATTGCGACAGGGTGAAATAGTTCACATAAAGCTCGCGCCCCGTGCCGAAAAACATCAACTGGCCGCCATCCAGGATAAGACGCGACAGCTCGGCCGGGTCGTCGGCCAAGAAAGGCTCGACCCAGGCTTTGGCAAAACCCTGCACCTGGGCGATCTGGTCCGCGGACAGTTTCTGCTCCTTGCCGAACTTGCCCGCCCATTTTTCCATGGCCTTGCCCAGCTTGGCGACAAACTTGCGCACATCCTTGGCTTTCGTCAGCTCGCTCGGGAACCCGCTCAGGTCGGTTTTATATTCATAGGACAGGCCGCCCATGTCGGCGGTGATCTTCTCGAGCGTGCCCTGCAGGTAGGGCGGCAGGCCTTCCGCTTTCTCGAGCGAACCGCCTTCCGAGACGGCAGAGAAGACCATATGGTCCTCGGCTTTCTTGAGCGCAGTCAGGCGGATGCGTTCCCTGGCTTCGATGGACGCCCCGGCCTTTTCATAGGTATAGGTCACATCCACCGTCATCGGGCGCTTGAGCTCGATATCGAATGGCAACTGGATCACGGTTTCGGGCGGTGCGGCTTCAGCCGGCGCGTCCGCCTGATCTTGCGCAGTTGCAGGGATCGCCGCGAACAACAGGGCCGCGGCGGAAAACAGGAATTTTTTCATGATAGTCTCGATGTCCCCAAGGTTGAGGACCGCAGTTTCCCCGAAGGCATACGGGAACGCAAGCGGGTTTCAGCCATAAGCTGCAGTTCGCTACTCCTCGCGCTTGCCGTGCCCCTGGTGCAGGTAATCCTCGGACTGCATTTCCATGAGGCGCGAGACTGTGCGTTCGAACTCAAAATGGCCGTCGCCGGCCAGATAAAGCTGGTCGGGCGGCGCTTCGGCGGAACAGAGGAATTTCACCCCGTGCTCGTAAAGTGCGTCGATGAAGGTGACGAAGCGTTTGGCTTCGTTGCGTTTTTCGGGCCCCAGTTGCGGGATCGCGACCATGATGACCGTATGGTAAGCCCGCGCGATGGCCAGATAGTCGGCGGCGCCCAGGGCATTGGCGCACAGGCGCTTGAAGGAAAACACCGCCACCCCGCGCGCGGCCTTCGGCACCAGGAGCGTGCGGCCCTGCACCGTGAGGGTTTCGGACGGCACCTTGTCCCGGTCGGCGACATCGCGGTCGGTCAGGCGGAAAAAGGCTTCGGACAACTTCGCCGTGGTTTCTTCGTTCACCGGTACATAATAGGTGTCGACGCCTTTGAGGCGGTCGTACCTGTAATCGGTCGGACCATCGAGCGGCACCACATGAAACGCTTCCTTGATACGGTCGATGAACGGCAGGAAAAGCTGGCGGTTGAGGCCGCCTTTATACAGATCGTCCGGCACCCGGTTCGAGGTGGCGACGATCACCACCCCCCGGTCCAGGAGTTCCTTGTACAACCGCCCGAGCACCATGGCGTCGGCGATATCGGTGACCTGCATTTCGTCGAAGCACAGCAAGGTGGCCTCGAGCGCGATCTGGCGCGCGACCGGCGGGATCGGGTCGTCTTCGCTGGCGCGACCGCCACGCGCGGCCCGACCCTTGGCATCAAGCGAGCGCCATTCCTTCAGCCGGGCATGCACATCCAGCATGAATTCATGGAAATGCACCCGTTTCTTGGCCTTGACGGGCGCCACCTCGTAAAACAGGTCCATCAGCATGGATTTGCCGCGCCCGACACCGCCATATAGATAGATACCCTTGGGCGGGTTCTTGTCGCCGCCAGACCAGCGGAACAGTTGCGACAGGCGCCAACTGCGGATTGACAGCCCCGGCCCGCGCCCGGCGATTTCGGGATAGTCCAGCAGTTCTTCATACAGCCGGTCCAGATAACCAAGCACACGGCGCTGGTCGGCGTCCGGCCGCACCTCGCCCGCCCCGATCAGGTCGTCATAGGCCGCAAGCGGGCCTTTACCATTTTGCAACTGGCTCACGGGTATCCTCAAAGCAGTTTCGTCCTGCTCTAGCACGGCCCGGCAACGGGGGCCAAGCGAAAGCAGGCGGCACTGACGGCTTGACGCCCCAGCGTCATGCCCTAGTAATGACAATAGGTTAAACGCGCTTGGCACGGATGGGCGCCATCAATGTCCCCCGTCCGTCTCCAAACGTCCGCAAGGGAAAGGCCCCACACATGACTGTCGAAACCCGCATCGTGCCTTTGGCCGGGGTGAAGAATTTCCGCGACATGGGGGGATACCGTGCCCGAGATGGCCGCACCATGCGCTGGGGCCGCATCTTCCGGTCCGGCCACCTGTCCGACATGACCGACGACTGCGGCACCGAAATGCTGGCGCGCGACATCGAAACCGTGATCGATTTCCGCTCGGACGCCGAGAAGGAACGCCACCCGGTGCGCTGGCCCAAAAGCTGGATACCGGACTATCGCCCCTCGCCCATCGGCGGCAATGCGGCGGCCTGGGTACGCGAACTGTTCGACAAGCTTTCGAACAGCCCGTTCCCGGCCAAAGACCTGCGCGACCAGTTCATCCTGGCGTTTGAAACCATCCCCATTGCCAACGCCGCAGGCCTGAAGGTGTTTTTCGATGGCCTGATCGATCATTCGAAGGGCAATGCCGTCCTGTTCCACTGCACCGCCGGCAAGGACCGTACCGGTGTGGCGGGCGCGTTGCTGATGCATGCGCTGGGCGTAGGGCGGGACGACATCATGGCCGATTTCCTGCTGACCAACGAAGCCGTGGACCTGGGCGAAACCAGTGCCGAAATGGCCGGGCGCCTGTCCTGCCGCGCGGGCCGTGCCATCGCACCGGCCGATGTGCTGCCGCTTGTGGGCGTGGAAGCCGATTTCCTGGAAGCTGCCTACCGCAGCATCGACAAACATTATGGCAGCCTGGACACATACCTGAGCGGCGCCATGGGTCTTGATGCCGCGAGGCGCGAGAAGCTGGCAGAACTGTACCTCAGCTAGTTCGCGCCGGCCTCGCCTTCCAGCAGGCGCACCAGGGTACCATCCGCCTTCAGCCGCGCAATCGCGTCATTGATGCGGGCCACCAGCCCGCCGGCATTGACATGCAGGCGCACTTTCTGTTCCGCCGCCACGCGCACCGGGCCCAGCACAAAACGGTCCGGCTGGTCCTTCACCAGCATATGGAAATCGACATTGCTGATGATGCCGGTGTCGGCGCGGCCGGCTTCGATCAGTTTCAGCACATCGGCAACATCCCGGCCCGGGATGCGGGCGCCGAACTTGTCCTGGTCGAGATAATCGAACCCGCGCACCACCGCGACCCGAAGCCTGGCCAGCGCCTCGGGTGTGGACACATCCACCACGCGCCCCCTGGCAAACACGAACTGTTCGCGGGTCACATAGAATGTGTCGCTCCATATCTGGATCGCGACCTCGTCGGGCCGGGTGCGCCAGATGGGCGCGGCACAACAATCCATCAGCAGCGCACCATCCACGAACAGGCGGCGCTTGCGTTCATGCGGGGCCACAACATATTCGGGATCGATGCCGGCTTCCTGCAGAATGGCGCGCCAGGCGGCCTGGAACCCCACTGAATCGCTTTGCCCGACCCGGACCCGAATATTGTCGGCGCTGCGGTCCGACAGGATCGACCGGATACGCCCCGATGATTTCAGGCGTGCAATCGCGGCATTGAGGCGCGGCACCAGCGCGGCATGGTCGCGATGCACGCGGGCGCGCAGGTCGGCGATATAATGGATATCGCCCAGTTCAAGCGGCCACGCATGGGCACGCATGCGCCTGTTGAAATCATTGATATTGATGATGCCGGTATCCGCCTGGCCGGTTGCCACGGCTTCCAGCATTTCGTCCATGTCGCGGACCGCCAACACACTGCCGAAACGGTCGATACCGTCATAGGTGAAGCCGCGCACCACAGCAAAACGCAGGGTGCCCAATACGCCAGCATCGGTGATGCGCACGGCCTGCCCGGCGCGGAACACATAATATTCCGGCGAATCGGCAATGATATCGGTGAAAAGCTGGACCGAACGTTCTTCGGGCACATCGCGCCAGATGGGCGCCGCGCAGCAGTCCAGGTGGATTTTGCCGGCCACAAACAGCCGGCGTTTTTCCATGGTCGGCAAGGCCACCATCTCGGGTGTCAGGCCGGCCTCGGCCAGGATGGCTTCCCAGACCCGTGTATATTCAAGGGAATCGCTTTGCGCGGCAACCAGCGCGGGTTGCTCCGCAGCACCGGCATCCGCAGGCAGGGTGAACAGACAGAACCAGCTTGCCAGCAGTCCAAGGATCAGGTGCGGGAACCGGGTCCGGTTTGGCCTCAAAACTAAACTCCTTCGCGGCTGGCGCCACGTCAGCATGCACCCCCAACGATGTCTATACGAAATCGGCCGCGCGGGCTCAAGCAAACTGCGCCCGGCGGGCCTCAGTCCTTCTCCGGACGCAGGCGCTGGCCGGTCAGCCTGTTGATGCGGCCATCGGCCTTCAGGGCCGCAATGGCGGCATTGATGCGCACAAGCAGGTCGGGCCGGCTGTTATGCACGCGGATTCGCAGCACCACACGATCATATTCCGGCCCCAGCACCAGGGGGCGCGGCGCCAGCCGCTGGCGACGATAGAATTCCTGGTTGCTGGCGATCGTGAGGTCGGCCTTGCCCGCGACCACCAGATCGAACACCTCGCCCATCGAAACGGCAGTCACCAGGCCGCCAAAATGCTGCTGGTCCCGGAACGAAAAGCCCTGCACGGCCCCAACGGTCCAGCCGCTGAGGTCCGCCGGGTCAAGATGCCCATAGTCCCTGCCTTCATGCAGAATAAGGTGGTCGACCACCAGGAAAAACGGATCGGAAAACAGTTGCACCGCCTGCTCGTCCGCCCGGTTGCGCCATTCCGGCACAGAGCAGCAATCCAGCAGGATATCGCCACGCACAAACATGTCGCGGCGCACGTCGCGGGGGGCCGCCACCGGGGCGATTTCGATCTTTGCTTCCTGAAGCACGGCGTGCCAGGCATCGCGGAACACACTGTCGCCCAACTGGCTGGCCGGCACCGGCGCGTCATCGGCCACGCCGGGGCGCGCACCCACGAACAGGGTCAAACTCAGGATCAACAACAGCGTGCGGATAATGATGTGCCAGCCCTCCGACTGCCGGGCCCGGGCCCTGGTTTCGCCTTCGCCAGCCTATAGCAGGACTGCGGCGCCACCGACAAGGCCGCGCCCCATAAAAAAACCGGGCGGAATGCCGTTCCGCCCGGTTTGGTTTTCAGTCCTGCATCGCCAAAGCGAAGCTCAAAAAGAGCATCAGCCCCGGCGTTCGACCATCATTTTCTTGATTTCGGCAATCGCCTTCGCGGGGTTCAGGCCCTTCGGGCAGGCGTTGGCGCAGTTCATGATGGTGTGGCAGCGATAAAGCCGGAACGGGTCCTCGAGATTGTCGAGGCGCTCGCCCGTGGTTTCATCGCGGCTGTCGATCAGCCAGCGGTAGGCCTGCAGCAGGATAGCCGGGCCCAGATACTTGTCGCCGTTCCACCAGTAGCTGGGGCACGAGGTCGAGCAGCAGGCGCACAGGATACATTCATACAAACCGTCCAGCTTGGCCCGGTCTTCGTGGCTTTGCAGCCGCTCTTTTTCGGGCGTGGTGCTTTGGGTCTGCATCCAGGGCTTGATCGAGGCATATTGCGCATAGAAATCGGTCAGGTCCGGCACAAGGTCCTTCACCACTTCGCGGTGCGGCAGCGGGGTAATGGAAACATCGCCCTTGCAGTCGTCGATCGCGGTGGTGCAGGCAAGGCCGTTCTTGCCGTTCATGTTCATCGCACAGGAACCGCACACACCTTCGCGGCAGGAACGCCGGAAGGTGACCGTGCTGTCCATCTCGTTCTTGATCTTGATCAGCGCATCCAGGACCATCGGGCCGCAACTGTCCATGTCCACTTCGAACGTGTCCATGCGCGGGTTCTGGCCGTCGTCCGGGTTCCAGCGGTACACATGGAACTTGCGGGTGTTGTTTGCGCCTTCGGCCTTGACCGTTTTGCCCTTGCCGACGCGGGAGTTCTTGGGCAGCGAAAATTCAGCCATGTCTCATTCCCTCCCTTAGTAAACCCGGGCCTTGGGCTTGATATACTCGATCTCTTTCGAGAGCGTGTAATCATGCACAGGGCGGTAATCGAGGTTGACTTTCTTGCCGTCGAACCAGGCAACGGTGTGTTTCATCCAGTTGGCATCGTCGCGGTCGGGATAATCCTCATGCATGTGGGCGCCACGGCTTTCCTTGCGGTTTGCGGCACCATGCATGGTGATGACGGCCTGGCCGATGAGGTTCTGGAGCTCAAGCGTCTCGATAAGGTCGCTGTTCCACACCAGCGAACGGTCGCTGGTCTTGAGGTCGTCGAAGCCGGCTGCGATCTCGTCGATCTTGACCACACCTTCGGCCAGCACTTCTTCGGTGCGGAACACCGCACAGTTGGACTGCATGACCTTCTGCATGTTCAGGCGCATTTCGGCGGTCGGGGTCGAGCCACTGGCATAACGCGCGGCGTCGAGACGACCAAGGGCCATCTCTTCATACCCCGCCGGCAGCGGTGCCTGCGTGGCGCCCGCCTTGGTGGTCTCGGCGATACGGTGCGCGGTGGCGCGACCGAACACAACAAGGTCGATGAGCGAGTTGGAACCCAGGCGGTTGGCGCCGTGTACCGACACACACGCGGCTTCGCCCACGGCATAAAGGCCGGGCACGATGGCGTCCGGGTCCTTCTTGGTGGGGTTGATCACCTCGCCATGATAGTTGGTCGGGATACCGCCCATGTTGTAATGCACGGTCGGGATGATCGGGATCGGCTGTTTGGTCACATCGACACCGGCAAATACCTTGGCCGATTCCGAAATGCCCGGCAGGCGTTCATGCAAGAGGGCCGGATCAAGGTGATCAAGGTGCAGGAACATATGGTCCTTGTTCGGGCCAACGCCGCGACCTTCGCGGATCTCGTTCGAGATGGAGCGCGAAACCACATCGCGGGACGCAAGGTCCTTCGCCGACGGGGCATAACGTTCCATGAAACGCTCGCCTTCCGAGTTGATCAGGATGCCGCCTTCACCGCGGGCACCCTCGGTGATCAGCACACCGGCGCCGTAGATGCCGGTCGGGTGGAACTGGACAAATTCCAGATCCTGCAGGCAGATGCCGGCCCTGAGCGCCATGCCGCCGCCGTCACCCGTGCAGGTGTGGGCGCTGGTGGCGGAGAAATAGGCACGGCCATAACCGCCGGTGGCCAGCACAACGGACTGGGACCGGAAGGCATGGATCGAACCGTCTTCCATGTTCATGGCGATCACGCCGCGGCATTCGCCTTTTTCCATGATCAGGTCGATGGCGAAATATTCGATATAGAAGTCGCTGTCATACTTCAGCGACTGCTGATAAAGGCCGTGCAGCATGGCGTGGCCGGTCCGGTCGGCGGCGGCACAGGTACGCTGGGCCGCGGGGCCTTCACCAAACTCGGTGGTCATGCCGCCGAAGGCGCGCTGGTAGATCTTGCCTTCTTCGGTGCGGCTGAAGGGCACACCATAATGCTCGAGCTCGTACACGGCGGCAGGTGCCTGACGCACCATATATTCGATCGCATCCTGGTCGCCGAGCCAGTCGGAACCCTTGACGGTATCGTACATGTGCCATTGCCAGCAATCGGGGCCCATGTTGCCCAAGGATGCCGCGATGCCGCCCTGTGCCGCAACGGTGTGCGACCGGGTCGGGAACACCTTGGTGATGCAGGCGGTCTTCAGGCCGGCTTCCGCGAGGCCCATGGTCGCGCGCAGGCCGGAGCCCCCGGCGCCCACAACAACGGCATCATAGGTGTGATGGATAATGGGATAGCTGCTCGTGGTCATGTCTTATCCCCCAAACGCAATACGAAGAACGGAGAAGATGGCAAGCGACGCAATCAGCACGCAGGTGAAGCTGATGGCCAGCATGCTCGCAACCTTGGTGCCGCCATGGACATAGTCCTCAACGAGCACCTGCAGGCCGAGGCGCATGTGATAGACCGTGTTGGCAATGAACAGGATCACGATCACGGACACCAGGGGCTGCTTGAGCCAGGCCACCCAGGCCGCGTGGTCCTTGCCGGCATTGCCGACAAACGACACGACCATGAAAATCACCAGCGGGATGTTGGCAACGGCGGTCACGCGCTGCAGCCACCAGTGATGGGTGCCGTCCTTGGCGGAGCCGAGGCCGCGGACCTTGGCAAGCGGGGTTTTGAAATCAGCCATGGATCAAAGCCTCCCCATCACTTTATATGCCGCGACCCAGATCACCAGGGTCATGACAATGGTAAAGACGAAGGTGAATTTTGCGCTGCCGGTGTTGGCCTTCAGGTCGTAAAGCTTGCCCGCGTCCATGAACAGGTGGCGGATGCCGGATGCCAGATGCTGCATCAGCGCGATGGTGATGCCGAACAGCACCAGGCGCCCGACGGGGCTGCCCAGGCATTCCTGCACCATGTTGAAATATTCATGCCCCGTCGCCATCGCCACCAGCCACCAGGTAAGAATGATCGTGCCGACAGCCAGCGCCGATCCGGTCGCGCGGTGAAGAATGGACACTGCCATTGCTGCACCCCAGCGATATACCTGCAGGTGGGGAGAGAGCGGCCGTTTCCCCTGTGCCATGTAAAATCCCCTGACAGAAGTTAACAAAGTTGGCCTGCGCCACATCCCGAACAGGACCTTAAGGTGGCGCATTTTGAATCACGAACAACTTTTAGACCCGCGAGGCCCGCGCCTGCAAGGAAAGATATTGCATTGCACACACCCTTCACCCGCTTTTTATCGCAGCCTTTTCGCAGTTGCACACACGCAACCTGTTTGCTAGGCACAAAGTTCAGGGGACTATTTTAATTGGGGATTTTCTTATGCAATTTCTGAAAGTGCCGTCGAAGCTGGCAACTTTATGTGTTGCCGGCCTGGCGGCGGCCACCGTTTCTTTTGCGGCACCGGCCATGGCCGCCGGCAAGGGCGCCGAACTGGTGCCGGTCAAAACCTTCGCGAGCCTGCCCAACTACCAGCGGGCCAAACTGTCGCCGGACGGCAAGCAGATCGGCTACCTGACCCACTGGAAGGGCCGCACCGTGCTGGTGCTCGAGAACCTGGACGGTACGGACCAGGTGGTGGTCCCGTCTGCGGAAGATGCCAGCATCTTCACCTTCCACTGGGCAACCGACAACCGCATCCTCGTGGTGTACGAATTTTCCATGCAGCGCCCCGGCAGTCGTGTGGTGTCGAGCCAGACGCGCCTCGCGGCGGTCGACCGCGACGGCGGCAACATGGACTGGATCGTCAAGGGCGAACTGTTTGCCAAGGTCGGGTCGCGCACCGCAAAGGAACGCAAGCCGGTGGCACAGTTTCAGCACGATATCCTGGACCTGTTGCCGGACGACCCCGAACATATCCTGCTGGCGCTGGATGCGGACTGGGACGGCGACTATGAGGTCTGGCGCCTGAATATCTTCAACAGCAATTACAAGGTTGTGCGCGACGACACCCGCGGGGTGCAAGACTGGTACATGGACCATACGGGTACCATCCGTCTCGGCATCGGCTACAGCGGCAGCGAACGGGTCGCGATCCTGCTGGACGGCGCGGGCAACTGGGTATCGCTCCGGAAAACCGACTGGTACGAAAGCGCGTCCATCGCCGGCTTTTCGGTCGACCCGAATGTCATCTATGTGCGGGCCCCGAACAAATTTGGCACCCAGGGCCTTTACAAACTGGCCCTGGACAGCGGCACGATCATCGAAACGGTATTCGAGAATGAGAAGGTCGATATCGGCGGTGTGCTGAAAGATCCGGAAACCGACCAGCCTGTCGGCTACTATTACACCGACGACCTGTATCATGCTGTCTATTTCGACCCGACCCTCGACAAGATCCAGCAGATTGTCGACAAAAGCCTGAAAGGCACATCGAACGGCGTCATCGGCAAGGCCAAGGGCCGGCATGCCTACCTGGTCCTGGCCGACAGCGACCGCGATCCCGGCGTTTATTATTATCTCGACCTCGATGCCAAATCGATGAATGTGCTGGCGCCCTATATGGCGGGCATCGACCCTGCCAATCAGGCACCCGTCCAGCCGGTTTCCATTCCGGTGCGCGACGGCAGCCATATCCCCGGCTACCTGACCCTGCCGCTGGGCCACGACAGCGCCGTGGGCCTGCCCGCGGTCGTGTTGCCCCATGGTGGCCCCCTGGGCGTGCGCGACACTGCCGGCTGGGACTGGTGGGCGCAGTTCCTGGCCAACCGGGGCTATGCCGTCCTGCAGCCGAACTTCCGCGGGTCCGGCGGTTATGGCGCGGCCTTCCGCATGGCGGGTGAAAACCAGTGGGGTGGCCTGATGCAGGACGATGTGACCGATGCCACCAGATGGCTGATCGCAAACGGCGGTGTCGATGCCGGGCGCATCTGCATCGTCGGGGGTTCCTACGGCGGTTATGCGGCGCTGATGGGGGTGGTCAAGGAACCCGATCTCTACAAGTGCGCCGTGTCCGTGAACGGTGTCGCCGACATCCCCGATCTCAAGGACCGCGCGAAGAATTTTGTCGGCGGTTATGCCTGGATCAAGACCATGGGTCTTGCCGGCGCATCGGACAGCGATGTCTCGCCCGCCCGACGCGCGGACGAGATAAAGGTACCGGTCCTGCTGGTTGCCGCGAAGGACGATGCCACGGTCGATTATCACCAGTCAGAGGACATGGCCAAAAAGCTGCGCAAGCTGAAGAAAAAGGGTGAGTTCGTGCTGCTCGACGACGGGGGCCATTCCATGGACACTGCGGAATCGCGTGCGGCCATGCTGACCGCCCTGGAAAAATTCCTCAAGGAACAACTGGGGAAATAGATCAGCTTTTGGCAAGGGCGGCGGTGGCTTCGGCCTTCGCCACCAGGCGGGCAAAGGCTTCGGCGCCACCTTCGAGATCATAAATCCCCGGACGAAGCGCCCGGCCACTGCCCAACCAGAAATTATCGAGGTCCATTTTGAAAAAATTTTTCGAACTTTTTATCCTCGCTGCAGCACTTCTTGCCGGCACGGGAGCCAAGGCGGCAGAGACCCAAAAAACCATCCCGGCAGAGGTTTTTGCCCAACTGCCCAAAGTGCGGCAGATATTATTGTCGCCGGACGGCACCCACATTGCGTACACGAGCCCGATTGCCGGGCGTATCAACCTGGTGATCGCGTCGCTGGACGGCTCGGATAAACCCGAAGCCATCCCGTCGGTCGAAGAAACGGATATCTCCTGGTTCCGCTGGGTCAATAACGACCGGCTGGTCATATCCTACCGCTATACCAACGATATTGGGTCGGCATATGTCAGGACCGCGCTTTTCAGCGTCCACCGCAGCGAACCCGGATATGTGGACATGGCGCGTGAACCCAAGCAGCACGACCGTAACCCGTATGTGAATGACCGCCCGCAATTCCGGGATCGCATCATCGACATGCTGCCCGACGAGCCGGACTATTTCCTGCTCGCCATCGATTCCGATTTTGACGGTCGCGCGGAAATCCGCAGGGTCAATGTCAACACCGGCACCTATACCGTGCTGACAGAGGGCTATGACTGGATCAGGACCTGGCAAACCGACGACCAGCACCAGTTCCGCCTGGGGTGGGGCATCGGCCCCAAAGGCCTGCGTGTGCTCTATATTGATCCTGACACCAACCGGCATCGTGAGCTCAACAACACCGACTGGTTTTCCAAGGCCGACATCGAACCGATTGCCTTCACGTCAGACCCGCATGTCGTGTACGCACTCGAACCCTACAAGGGCAGCCGGCGCCGGCTGGTCACCCTGGACGTTCTTGCCGGCGCGGTAAAGGATGTCATCTTCGAGCATCCCGAAGTCGATGTCGACGGCCTGGTCCGGCACCCGGAAACCGGCGCCATTGCCGGCTATTCCTATACCGACGACATGGATCACACGGTCTATATGGACCCCGAACTGGCGACCTTGCAGACCCAGCTTGACCAGTGGTTGCCCGGGGGCAGCAATGCCATCCTGTCGATGAACCGGCAAAAGTCGCTGTACATCATCAGCCACGAAACGGACCGCGAAAAAACCATCTATATCCTCGATATGGCGGCAGGAAAGGCCAATGCCTTTTCCCGGGTGACCCCAATTCCGGCCAACCTGCTGGCGCCAACCGAAAAACATATCATACATGCCCGGGACGGCCTGCCGATCCCGACCTACCTGACCGTGCCACCCGGCCGCGCGCCCGGTGAAAAACTGCCCCTTGTGGTCATGCCGCACGGCGGGCCACACGCCCGCGACACCCTTGGTTATGACTATTGGACACAGTTCCTGGCCAACCGCGGTTATGCTGTGCTCAGGCCCAACTTCCGGGGCTCCAGCGGTTACGGCCAGGCGTTCGAGGATGCCGGGAAAAGCCAGTGGGGCGGCCAGATGCAGGACGATGTGACCGACGCGACCAAATGGGCCATCGAACAGGGTATCGCCGACCCGGCGCGCATTTGCATCGTGGGCGGTTCATACGGGGGTTACGCGGCGCTGATGGGCGTCGTGAAGGAACCGGGCCTCTACCGCTGTGCGGTTTCCATCAACGGTGTCGCGAACCTTGAAATGCAGATGAAGCGGGCCCGCAACCTGTTCGGCCTCAAGGAATTTGCAGAAACTGTCGGGTTGGATGGTGCGCGCATCCAATCGGTTTCGCCATACCATCAGGCAGGCACGATCACCGCACCGGTCCTGATCATGCATGCCAAGGACGACCCCGTTGTTCCGTTTGAACAGGGGCAAGGCATGTACAAGAAGCTGAAACAATTGAAAAAGCCGGTGGACTTTGTGGCCATCGCGAACGGCGACCATTTTCTGGACACGGAGGCGGCGCGCCTTGCTTTCCTGAAGCCGCTGGAAAAATTCCTCAAGGAACAACTGGGGAAATAGGTCAGCCTTTGGCAAGGGCGGCGATGGCTTCGGCCATTGCCACCAGCCGGCGGGCTTCTGCGACATGCAGTTCCTCGATCATGCGGCCATCCAGGACGGCGACACCCTTGCCTTCAGCGGCGGCCTGGTCGAACGCCGCGATCATGCGGCGGGCTTCGTCGATTTCGCCGTCGTCGGCACCAAACACGCTGTTGGCAGCTTCGATCTGGGCGGGGTGGATCAGGGTCTTGCCGTCGAAGCCCATGTCGCGGGCCTGCAGGGCTTCGGCCCGGAAACCGTCGACATTGCGGAAATTGCTGTAGACACCATCGAGGACCGTCAGGCCCGGTTTTGTACGTACCGCCAAAAGCGCAAGGCCAAGCGCAGTGATAACCGGCAACCGCTCGCGCGTGTGGCGGCCGCGCAGGTCCTTCACCAGATCGTTGGTACCGATCACCACACAGTCCAGCCGGTCGCTGGCCGCCACGATCTCGCGTGCGTTCAGGAAACCGAGCGGGGTTTCCATCATGATCCAGACCTTGAGGCCGGCATTGGCGCCTGGGCCCAGCCAGGCCAGTTCTTCCTCGATACGGTGGAACACATCCCCGCCTTCGACCTTGGGCAGCAGGATAGCGTCTGGCCCGGCGGCTACTGCGGCCTTCAGGTCATCGCGCCACCAGGGGGTATCAAGGCCATTGATGCGGATCACGGTTTCACGCGCCCCGTAAGCGCGGGCGGCAACGGCGGCGGCCGCCTGCTCGCGCGCCACCGCCTTGGCGTCGGGCGCGACCGCGTCTTCAAGGTCGAAGATCACACCGTCGCATGGCAGGTCGCGGGCTTTTTCAAGCGCGCGGGCGTTTGATGCCGGCATGAACAGCATGCTGCGCCGTGGCCTGATCGTGTCCATGCTCCCCTCCCCTCAATAACCGAAGGGGCCCGGCGTGCCAGGCCCCTTCCTGATTTTTACCAGCCGCAGGTGCGGTTCTTGTTCTGCTCGTCCAGCCATTCCTTGAGGGGCGCAAAATAGGCCAGGATGGCATCGCCGCTCATCTCGCGGCTGCCGGTGAAGGCTTCCAGCGCTTCGGGCCAGGGTTTCGATGCCCCCATTTCCAGCATCGCCTTGAATTTTTCGCCGACTTCCTTGTTGCCATAGATCGAGCATTCATGCAGCGGCCCGGTCCAGCCGGCCTGGTCGCAGGCGGCCTTGTAGAACTGGAACTGCAGGATGCGTGCAAGGAAATAGCGCATATAGGGCGTGTTGCCGGGGATATGGTATTTGGCACCCGGGTCGAACGCGTCGGCCGGGCGTTCGTTCGGCGCCTTCAGGCCCTGGTATTCTTCGCGGAGCTTCCACCAGGCTTCGTTATACTGTGCCGGTTGCACCGCGCCCGAAAACACCTGCCAGCGCCATTTGTCGACCATCAGGCCAAACGGCAGGAACGCCACCTTGTCGAGCGCCTGGCGCATCAGGGCCGGCACCGGGTCGCCGCCCGCAGGCACGGTGTCGATAAGGCCAATCTGCTGCAGGTAACCCGGGGTCATCGACAGGGCCACCATGTCGCCGATGGCTTCATGGAAACCGTCATTGGCGCCGGTCCTGTACATCGGGTCCTGGTTCTTGTAGGCGCGCTGGTAGAAATTGTGGCCCAGTTCATGGTGGAAGGTCACGAAATCCTCGGCATTCACCCGCGCGCACATCTTGATACGCAGGTCGTCCTTGCCGTCGATATCCCAGGCCGACGCATGGCAGGTGACCTCGCGGTCCTGCGGACGGGTGAACAGCGAGCGTTCCCAGAAGGTCTGGGGCAGCGGCTCGAAGCCCAGCGAGACAAAGAAGCCTTCAGCGGTTGCCGCCATTTTTTTGGCATCATACCCCTTGTCGACCAGAA
This sequence comes from Alphaproteobacteria bacterium, assembly GCA_006226495.1. GTDB lineage: Bacteria > Pseudomonadota > Alphaproteobacteria > Sphingomonadales > Kordiimonadaceae > Kordiimonas. Next base: position 96,080 of record SBGU01000043.1, on the reverse strand, counting down.
GGCTGGTCACATCGAGGCTTGCGCCTTCCACGCCTTCGGGTTTCACGAGCGGATAGATATTGCCCCATTCCTGCGCCCACATGTTGCCAAGCAGGTGCGCCGGGATCGGGCCCTGGTCGGGCACGACACGGTCGCCATAATAGTCCGACAGCTTGGCGCGCACATGGCAGTGCAGCGCGTCATACAGCGGCTTCACGTCGGCCCACAGCTTGTCGACCATGGCGGCAAATTCGTCGGGGTCCATGTCGTAGCCCGCGCGCCACATGGCGCCCACGTCCTTGTAGCCCAGTTCGGTGGCGCCTTCGTTGGCAATATCGACCATGCGGGCATAGTCCGCCTTCATGGGCATGGAAATCTTGCGCCAGCCATCCCACGCGGCCAACAGGCGTTCGGGGTCATGGTCGTTGGCCATGATTTCCATCATGTCATCCAGGGTCTGGCTTTTGCCGTCCATCTCTACCTTGCCGGTGCCATAGGTGGCATCGAGGTTGGCCTTGATGGTGGCCAGTTCCGATGTCTTGGCGGCGTCGGCCGGGGCCGGCAGGGTCAGGGCCAGCTTCAGCATGTCGAGCTTGCGGCGGGTTTCGCCGTCCAGCGCCAGGCCATCATATTTTTTGGCTTCGTTCGCCAGCTTCACCCCAAGGGCGGTATAGGCCTCGTCGGCCTCTGCGGTGATGGCGCTGGTGTCCACGGTGATGAAGTTGGCCTGTACCCAGGCCTTGCGCTCAAGGCTCACCCCTTCGCGGAACAACTGCTCTTCGGCGTCCTTCACGAAGGCGGCCGCGTCAGCGGCGGTCGGCGCCTTGGGTGCCTCGGCGGATTTCTCGTTGCAGGCGGCCAGGCCAAAGGCCAGCGCGGTCACGAGTGCGATGTTCGACAGTCCGGATTTCCATTTTCTCATTGTCTTCCCCCTGGGTTGTCTGCCGGGTGCACGCCCGGTTTGCCCCGGTCTGGCAAATCGCCCCTTTTCTGTCAACGAAACATCGACGGATGGAAGCAATTGAGCCCTGCCGCGAATAGGCGTTTGCATCTTGGACCATTTTCGCAATAATTGTAATGGTTGGGGCCGGGTATTTTCGGCGCACACGGGGGTGCGATGGGACAAAATACCGATCAAGCCGTCCGGATTGACATCCGGGCGCTGTTGGAGCCGATGGCCGAAGTTTCCGGCAAGGCCTATTTTAATGCATTGACGCGCATAATCTGCACCGACCTCGGGGCCGATCTTGCCGTCATTGGCCGGCTGTCGGACGACCGGCGCAGTGTGCAAACCCTGTCCTTCTGCGTGGATGGCACGCTTCAGGACAATATCACCTACACGCTGGACGGCACGCCCTGCGGCAAGGCCGTTGTGTCTCTCGACCGGCGGCTTTTTGTGCCGGACGGCCTGCAGGAAAAATTCCCCAGGGACGATTTCCTGAAGGACCTTGGCATTGTCTCCTATGCCGGCTTCACCCTGGTCGACGAAAAAGGCGAGCCCGTCGGCCTGTTCTCCGCACTTGGCCGCACGCCCATGACGGCGGGCGACAACCTTCTGGATTTCATGGAAATTGCAGGGCCCCGCACCCGTATCGAACTGCAGCATGACCATATGCTGGACCAACTGCGCGAGGCGCTGTCGCAGGCGCTGCTGCTGAATTATTCCAAATCCATGTTTATGGCCAACATCAGCCACGAACTCAGGATGCCTCTGAGCGCCATCATGGGTTATGCCGCCCTGATGCGCGATCACCAGTTGGACCGCGCCAGCGTCAAACAATATGCCGCCGAAATCTGTTCGACGGGCGAGAATCTTCTGGCCCTGATCAGCGATATCCTGTCGCTCGCCACCATGGAAATTTCGGACGAACTGGCCCGCACCGAGCTATTCGACCTCAGCGACATCGCCCGCTCGGGCCGGCGCATGATGCAGGCGCAGGCCGCCGCGAAAAAACTGACCCTGCTGCCGGTGGAACGGGTCGACCCCCTGATGGTCAAGGGAGATGCGCGCCACACAAAAAAGGCCATGATGAACCTGCTGACAAACGCCGTGCGCTACACCAGCCTTGGCAAGATCGAGATTACGGTGGGCACCGATAGCGACGGTGCGGCGCGCCTGTCGATCAGCGACACCGGTGTGGGCATGACACCCGACGAACTGGAGGTGGCGAGCCGCCCCCTGGGTGCCTTCGCCGAAGCCTATGATATGCACCAGGAAGGTACCGGCCTTGGCCTGCCGCTGACCGCGCTTCTGATGGAACGCCAGCATGGCCGGCTGGAGATCGAAAGCGAAAAGGGCAAGGGCACGGTCGCCAGCCTTGTCTTTCCCAAGGAGCTGGTATCCGAGGACGACAGCGACTTTATCTGACCAGCCATGGCGCCCGGAAAAGAGAAGAAAAGAAAAAGCCCCGCAGGCGCAGGCCGCGGGGCTTCTTGTTTCTTCAGCGAGGCGCCGTTCAGGCAGCGACCTTGAGGAGGCCCTGGTTGATCAGCGATTCCGCAATCTGCACGGCATTGAGCGCGGCACCTTTACGCAGGTTGTCCGAGACTACCCACATGTTGAGGCCGTTTGCCACGGTCGGGTCCTTGCGGATGCGCGAGATGAAGGTGGCAAAATCGCCCACACATTCAACGGGGGTGATGTAACCGCCGTCTTCACGCTTGTCGACCACCAGGCAACCCGGGGCTTCGCGCAGGATCTTGCGGGCGTCTGCTTCGCTGAGCGGCTTTTCAAACTCGATATTCAGCGATTCCGAATGGCCGACGAACACCGGCACACGCACACATGTCGCGGTCAACTGGATATCGGGGTCCAGCATCTTGTGGGTTTCCGCGATCATCTTCCATTCTTCCTTGGTGTAACCATCATCCATGAAGACATCGATGTGCGGGATCACGTTGAAGGCGATCTGCTTGGTGAATTTCTCTTTCACGATCGGGTCGTTGACGAAGATCGCGCGGGTTTGGGTGAACAGTTCGTCCATCGCCTGGTTGCCGGCGCCGGAAACGGACTGGTAGGTCGAGACGACAACACGCTTGATTTTGGCCACGTCATGCAGCGGCTTCAGGGCCACCAGCATCTGGGCGGTCGAACAGTTGGGGTTGGCGATGATGTTCTTCTTGCGGAAGCCGGCCAGGTGGTGCGGGTTCACTTCCGGCACAATCAGCGGCACATCCGGGTCCATGCGGAAGAAGGACGAATTGTCGATGACAACCGCACCCTGGGCCGCGGCCTTGGGGCCATATTCCTTGGAAACCGGCGACCCGGCGGAGAACAGGGCGATATCGACGGTCGAGAAATCGAAAGTGTCGAGCGCGACAACCTTCAGTTCCTTGTCGCCATAACCAACGGTCTGTCCAATCGATTTTCGGGACGCAATGGCAATAACCTCGGTAGCCGGGAACTCGCGTTCCGACAGGATATTGAGCATTTCACGACCGACATTACCGGTCGCACCAACAACAGCGACACGAAAACCCATCTTTAGTCTCCTACGGGTTCAACAAGGGGCCACCTTTTCGCATCGGCCCCCATGGTTATGCAAACGGGATAAGTTTGCGGAATGCGTTAGTTTAGCTTTGCGCCAGCGCCTTCAGGACGGCATCGCCCATGCCTGTGGTGCCGACCCGGTCGAAACCTTCGGCCCAGATATCGCCGGTGCGCACGTCATTCAGTGCCTTCGACACAGCGGCTTCAACCTGATCGGCGGCATCGCCCATATCGAGCGAATACCTGAGCGCCATGGCGAAGCTGAGGATGGCCGCCAACGGGTTGGCGATGCCCTTGCCCGCGATATCTGGGGCCGAACCGTGCACGGGCTCATAAAGGCCCGGACCACCGTCGCCAAGGCTGGCAGACGGCAGCATGCCCAAGGAACCGGTCAGCATGGCCGCCGCGTCCGACAGGATGTCGCCGAACAGGTTGTCGGTCAGGATGACATCGAACTGCTTGGGCGCCTTCACAAGCTGCATGGCGCAGTTGTCGGCCAGGATATGTTCAAGTTTCACGTCCGCATATTCGGCGGCATGCAGCTTGGTCACTTCCTCGCGCCACAGGAGGCCCGATTCCATTACGTTGGCTTTCTCCGCACTGTGTACCAGGCCGCGGCGCTTGCGCGCCATCTCGAACGCCACGCGGGCGATGCGGATGATCTCCCGGTCCGTGTAGCGCTGGGTGTTGATACCGACCCGGCCGCCTTCCGGCAGGGCTTCGATGCCGCGCGGCTCGCCGAAATAGACCCCGCCCGACAGTTCGCGCACGAACAGGATATCAAGGCCGGCGACAAATTCGCGCTTCAGGCTCGAGGCATCGGCCAGCGCGTCGAAACACAGGGCGGGCCTGAGGTTCGCGAACACGTCCAGTTCCTTGCGGAGGCGTAACAATCCCGCTTCCGGGCGCTTGTTATATTCGGTTTTGCCATCCCATTTGGGGCCACCCACACAGGCGAGCAGGATGGCGTCGGCTTCCTTGGCGCGGGCCAGGGTTGCGTCCGACAGCGGCACGCCTTCGGCATCGTATGCCGCGCCGCCGATCAGGCCTTCCGAGACATTGAAGGTTACGCCGTGTGCGCCTTCGACCCAGGCCATGACCCGGCGCACTTCAGCCGTGATTTCAGGGCCGATGCCGTCGCCCGGCAGGAGCATGATATTATAGCTGGTCATAAGTCTTTCCTTCGCCGTCTCAGCCGCGGTAAAGCCAGGGCATCATCAGTTTCTGTTTGCTTTCGAACGACGCAATCGCCGCCGACGCCGTGAGGGTCTGGCCGATTTCATCGAGGCCTTCCAGGAGCTTCTTCTTGTGCTCCGGGTTATAGTCGAATTCATAGTGCGCGTTCTGGCAGGTGACCGTCTGGTCCTGAAGGTCGACCGTGATCTGGTGGCCGGCTTCTGCCGCCAGCACCAGTGCGTCGACCGCTTCCTGCGGCAGCGCCACGGTCAGGATGCCGTTCTTCACGCAGTTGCCGGCAAAAATGTCGGCGAACGAGGGCGCGATGATGCAGCGGAACCCCATGTCGGCAATGGCCCAGGGCGCATGTTCGCGGCTCGAGCCACAGCCGAAATTGTCGCCGGCGATCAGGATCTTCGAGCCCTTGTATTTGGGGCCGTCGAACACATTGTCCGGGATCGGGCTACCGTCGGCGTTAAAGCGCACGGTTTCGAATGCATGCACACCAAAACCCGAGCGTTTGATCGACTTCAGGTGCTTGGCCGGGATGATGATGTCGGTATCAACATTCACGCGCGGGAACGGCGTGGCGGTGGCGGTGATTTTGGTGAATTTTTCCATGATCTCTCTCCCGCCCTCAGAAATTGCGCACGTCGACAAAGTGGCCGGCGATGGCCGCCGCGGCCGCCATGGCCGGGCTCACGAGATGCGTGCGGGCCCCCGGCCCCTGCCGGCCCACGAAGTTGCGATTCGAGGTCGATGCCACATGTTCACCGGGGGCGGCTTTGTCGGGGTTCATGGCCAGGCACATGGAACAGCCCGGTTCGCGCCACTGGAAACCCGCGTCGGTGAACACCTTGTCCAGGCCCTCTTCTTCCGCCAGCGCCTTCACAAGGCCCGAGCCCGGCACCACCATGGCCTCGACCACATGGCCCGCGACATGGCGGCCCTTGATCACATTGGCGGCTTCGCGCAGGTCTTCGATGCGGCTGTTGGTGCAGGAGCCGATAAACACCCGGTCGACCCGGATGTCGGTGATTGGCTGGCCTTCCTTCAGGCCCATGTAATCCAGTGCCTTCTGGGCGGCTTCCTGTTTGTTGCGGTCGGTGAAGCTGGCAACCGCCGGCACGGTGGCCGTGACCGGCACCACGTCTTCGGGGCTGGTGCCCCAGGTAACAAGCGGCACAATCTGGCTGCCGTCGATCACGATCTCGCGGTCGAACACTGCACCTTCGTCGGACTTCAGCGCCTTCCAGAAATTGACGGCGGCTTCCCACTGCCCGGCCTTGGGCGCATAGGGGCGGCCCTTCAGGTAAGCGAAGGTCTTTTCATCAGGTGCCACGAGGCCCGCGCGGGCGCCGGCTTCGATCGACATGTTGCAGAGCGTCATGCGGCCTTCCATCGACAGGCCCTCGATGACGGGACCGGCATATTCGATGACGTGGGCGGTGCCGCCCGCAGTGCCGATGGCACCGATGATCGCCAGCGCCACGTCCTTCGCGGAACAGCCGACCGGCAGTTCGCCGGTGACGGTGACACGCATGTTTTTCGATTTTTTCAGGTGCAGGGTCTGGGTCGCCAGCACATGTTCGACCTCGGACGTGCCGATGCCGAACGCCAGCGCGCCGAAGGCTCCGTGGGTCGAGGTATGGCTGTCGCCGCACACGAGGGTCACACCCGGCTGGGTGAAACCCTGTTCGGGGCCAACCACATGCACGATGCCCTGCCGGATATCCGACATGGTGATATAATCGAGCTTGAATTCATTGGCGTTGGCGTCCAGGGCCGCAAGCTGTTCGGTCGACATCGGATCGGGGTTCGGTTTGTCCCGGTCCTTCGTGGGCACGTTATGGTCGGGCACCGCAATGATGCTGTCGGGACGGCGGATGCGGCGGCCGGCCGCACGCAGGCCTTCGAACGCCTGCGGGCTGGTGACTTCATGCACAAGATGCCGGTCAATGTATAGAAGGGCGTTGCCGTTGCCGTGGTCTTCCACAACATGCATATCCCAGATCTTGTCATACATTGTCTTCGGCATTTGATTGCTCCGATACAGGTTGTTTTCCAGTCGTTCGAACCCTGCCGTCTGAACCATCAGGGCCCAATGAACCGGCTTTGCGGTCGATCAGGAACCATACATGATTCCGGCCTTGAATGAAAAAACGGGGGCAGGTTCTGCGACCCGCCCCCGTCTTATCTTCACCTCTGGCGTTACGCAACAAAATATTACGTTTGCCGACGAGAATTGAAACTTTATTTCTTCGCAGCTTCCCGCTTGAAGTCCCGCTTTTCGACGATACGGGCAGCTTTACCGGTACGGCCACGCAGGTAGTACAGCTTGGCGCGGCGAACCTTACCACGGCGAACCAGGGTAATGGCTTCAACCGACGGGCTGTAGAGCGGGAATACACGCTCGACGCCTTCGCCGTAGGAAATCTTGCGAACGGTGAAGTTCGAGTTCACACCTTTGTTCGAACGCGCGATGCACACGCCTTCGAAAGCCTGTACACGCTCACGGTCGCCTTCACGAACCTTAACGTCTACGCGCACGGTGTCGCCAGCGCCGAAGTCCGGAATGGTCTTGCCTTCGGTCAGCTTGGCAATTTGTTCTTGTTCAAGTTTCTGAATGATATTCATGGCTTTCACTCTTTCTCATTCTTGCCCTGTACATAGGTCGACCAGAGGTCCGGCCGGCGTATACGGGTCAGCTCTTCACTTTTTTTGCGTCGCCATTCGGCGATTCGCTTGTGATGCCCACTCAGGAGCACTTCGGGAATTTCCCGATCTTCCCAGACCTGCGGCCTGGTATAGTGCGGATACTCAAGGAGCCCGCACCCGAAGCTCTCTTCGTGCAGCGTTTCCGCTGCACCCATGATGCCGGGCAGCAACCGTACCACCGCATCCAGCATCACCTGCGCCGCCGGTTCGCCCCCTGAAAGGACAAAATCCCCGACGCTGATCTCTTCCACCCCACGGGCTTCCAGAACACGTTCATCAACGCCTTCGAAGCGACCGCACAAGATGGTCACACCCCCGGCAGCCTGCCAGCGTTCCGCTTCCTTCTGGTCGAAGGTACGGCCGCGCGGGCTCATGTATACAAGGGGCCACTCGGGTCCGGCGTCTGCGCGTGCCGCGTCAATCGCCTTGCCGAGAATGTCCGCGCGCATCACCATTCCCGGACCACCGCCAGCGGGGGTATCGTCAACGGACCGGTGCTTATCGCTCGAAAAATCGCGAATGTCCAGCGTTTTTAGCGCCCATTTTCCCTCGCTCAAACCCTTGCCGGCAAGGGAGTGTCCAAGCATGCCGGGGAACATGTCAGGGAACAGGGTCAGCACCTGTGCAGTGAACTGAAGCGCGCTCATTCCGCGCCCTCCTCGCCCTCGCCGTCTTCCCGTTCGCTGACCTGGGTATCGCGCCAGTCGGCAAATGCGATGCCGATAAAACCGGCGCGGATGTCCACCACCGGCACCAGCGCCTTGCGGAACGGGATGAAGGCATAACGGCCAAGGCCTGGCAGCGGTGCGTCGAGGATCAGTTCCAGAAGGTCTTCGGCGCCGAAGTTTTCGACCGCCCGCACAAAACCGATCTTCTGGCCGGCTTCATCGCGGGCTTCAAGGCCGATAAGGTCGGCGAGGTAAAACTCGTCCTCGTCCTCTTCGGCGAAGGCTTCGCGCTCGACAAAAAGCTGCTTGCCTTTCAGGAGCATCGCGGCGTCCCGGTCGGCGATGCCGTCCACCCGCACGATGAAGCCTTCCTTGTCGGCCCGCAGTTTCTTGAGTTTCACCAGGGGACCGTTCGCCCCCTTGTGCAGGGATTTATAAGCAAAGATCGCGTCCGGGACTTCGGTGAAGGATTTCAGGCGCACGTCGCCCCTGACACCATGGGCGCCCGCAAAGGCGCCCACAGCAATCCAGCCATCCTCAACGCCGTGCTGGCGCCGTTCGTCCCGGATATCGATCATGTTGCCTGCCTCGTGGGCGCGGGACGGGGCCCGCGCCAGAGTTAAGCCGGAAGGCCCCGCCGATTATTCGGCAGCGGCTTCTTCTTCAGCCGGCGCAGCAGCAGCGGCAGCAGCTTCTTCAGCTTTCTTCGCACGCTCTTCAGCACGCTCGGTGGCTTTCTGGCCCGGCTTGCCTTTTTCCAGGTTGGCGCGGGTTTTGGCGCTGACAACACCGGCAGCTTCCAGGAAGCGGGCGACGCGGTCGGTCGGCTGGGCGCCCTGGCCGATCCAGTGCTGGATGCGCTCGACATCCATGCGGATGCGGTCTTCGCTGTCCTTGGCAACCATCGGGTTGTAGGTGCCTACTTTTTCGATGAACTTGCCGTCGCGGCGAGCGCGCGTATCGGCAACAACGATACGGTAGTACGGACGTTTCTTGGCGCCACCACGGGCGAGACGGATTGCAATTGCCATTTTCTTGGTTCCTTGACTAGTAGTTCGGTCTTGTTTGGTTGATTGGTAATTCGCCTGGATCAGGAGAATAGTTTGTCGAAGCCGGGGGGCATGCCGCCACCACCGGGCATCATCGGGAGCCGGCCGCTTTTGCCCATTTTGGACATTTTTTTCATCATCTTGGCCATTTCCATATGCATCTTCAGGAGCTTGTTCACGTCCGCGACGGTGACACCGGCACCGGCTGCGATCCGCTTCTTGCGCGACGCCGCAATAACCTGCGGCTTCTTGCGCTCCAAGGGCGTCATGGAGCCGATGATCGCTTCCTGACGCTTGAATACCCTGTCATCCACCTGGGCGCCCTTCATGGCCGACTTGATCTTGCCCATGCCGGGCAACAGACCGAGAACACCCTTCATGCCACCCAGTTTGGACATCTGCTGCAACTGGCTGCGCAGGTCCTCGAGATCGAATTCGCCCTTGGCCATTTTTTTGGCCATCTTTTCGGCGTCTTCCTTCTCGATGGTGGCGGCGGCTTTTTCCACGAGGCTGACAACGTCGCCCATGCCGAGGATACGGCCAGCCACACGCTCAGGATGGAAGTCCTCGAGCGCGTCCATTTTTTCACCGGTACCCGCAAGCTTGATCGGCTTGCCGGTGACCGCACGCATCGACAGCGCGGCACCACCACGGCCATCACCGTCCATACGGGTCAGCACCACGCCGGTAATACCGACCTGGGCATCAAATTCCTTGGCCACATTCACCGCGTCCTGGCCGGTCAGGCTGTCGGCAACCAGAAGCGTTTCCAGGGGCATGGTGGCATTGCGAACCGCCACAACCTCGGCCATCAGGCTCTGGTCCACATGCAGGCGGCCGGCGGTATCCAGCATCACGACATCAAAGCCCTGCAGCTTCGCGGCATCCATGGCGCGGCGGGCGATGTCGACCGGCATCTGGCCGGGGATGATCGGCAGGGTTTTGACACCGATCTGTTCACCGAGGATCTTGAGCTGTTCCTGCGCAGCCGGGCGGCGCACGTCCAGGGACGCCATCAGGACCTTCTTGCGGTCCTTCTCGGTCAGGCGCTTGGCGATCTTGGCGGTCGAGGTGGTTTTACCCGAACCCTGCAGGCCCACCATCAGGATCACGACCGGCGGCACACCGACGGTGTTGATGCCGGTCTGTTCCGACCCCAGCATGGCGATCAGTTCGTCATGGACGATCTTGACAACCTGCTGGCCGGGGGTGACCGACTTCAGGACCGACTGGCCAACGGCCTTTTCCTGAACCTTCTTGACAAAATCCTTGACGACCGGCAGTGCGACATCGGCCTCCAGGAGCGCAACACGGACTTCCCTGAGGGCTTCGGATACATCCGATTCCCGCAAGGCGCCACGGCGCTTCAGGCCATCAAAAATGCCGCTCAGTCGATCTGACAGGCTGTCAAACATATGCAATTTCACCTTTGCATCGGGTTCAGTTCAGCGCTTCCCGGGGACAGACTTTTGAACAAACAAGAATGGCACCAGTGGGCGAACCTTCGCTGACTGGTGGGCATCCCGGCACATGCCGACAGGACGCTGTTCAATTGTCATCTTCCATGGGAAGCGAGCGCTGTTTACGCGCGTGGGGGGCCGGAGTCAAGCAAAAGCGACGCTTTGGCCTCAGACGAAACTGGGGTGCTGGGCCGCCCTGCCCGCCGCCAGCGCCTCTGATACCGCCCGGCACAGTTCGGTCCGGTTGATGGGTTTGCCGACACAGGCCTTCATGCCCACCTGCAAATAGGTCTCGAGGTCATTGTCCATGGTGTTGGCCGTCAGCGCAATGATGGGCGGCGGGTTCGCGACCGTTTCAAGGATCGTGCGTGTGGCCGTCACCCCGTCCATGACCGGCATCTGGATATCCATCAGGACCACGTCATAGACATCGGGCCTGAGGCGCACAAGATCGACCGCTTCCGCGCCGTCCGCCGCCAGCGCCACGTCCCAGCCTTCGCGCTGGGCCATGCGCTGGATGATGGCGCGGTTGACCGGATTGTCCTCGACCACCAGCACCTTCAGCACACGCGCCGTATCGTCCTGTTTCGTCGCAGGCAGCACAGGCTGTGCCACGTCCGGCAGTTCGGCCTTTTCGTAGGGCAGGCGGAAATGGAAGGTCGAGCCGACACCAAGCTGGCTGTCGACCGATACCTCGCCCCCCAGAAGCACTGTCAGTTCCCGGATGATGGCCAGGCCAAGCCCGGTGCCCTGCGGGCGCACCGAACTGTTGTCCAGTTGTTCAAAACGTTCAAACAGGGTTTTGATGCGCTCGCGCGGGATGCCGGCGCCCGTGTCGCAAATGTCCCAGCACAGGCGCTGGGTGCCATCCTGCCCATGCATGCGCAGGCGCACAAGCACGCGGCCTTCACCCGTGTATTTCACGGCATTGCTGATCAGGTTCAGGAGCACCTGGCCCACGCGCACCGGATCGAACGCCGCCACAAGGGCGCCTTCCGCCGGCAGGTCGACCTCGATGCGCACCCGCTTGGCCGTGGCTTCACCCCGGAACAGGGCCACGATATCGCGGGTCAACACCACAGGGTCGGTCGCTTCCGGGCGCAACCTGATCTTGCCGGCCTCAAGCTTCGCGAAGTCAAGGATGTCGTTGATGATGGTCAGCAGGTAGCGGGCGCTGGACTGTGCGGTCTCCAGCATTTCGCGCTGCTGCCGGTCCAGCTTCGTATCGCCCATCAGGTCCAGCATGCCCAGGACCCCGGTCATGGGGGTCCTGAGCTCGTGGGTCATGTTCGCAAGGAAACGGTCCTTGGCGATGCTGGCCGCCCTCAGTTTTTCGGTTTCGCCCCCCAGCTTGACCTCAAGCTCGATGCGGCGGCGCATCACCGGCACACGGGTGAAAAAGGCGACAGTCGACAAGCCGACTCCGCCCGCCAGCAGCGGCAGAATCTTGAAGAGCTCGAACGCATTGACATAGGACGCCCCCCAGAGAAGGCCGATCAGGCACAGGATCATGGTCACCAACCAGCCCCGCAGGGTCACATTCGCAAGCCCGAACACGATCATGGCATAGCTGGCGTTCATCAGTTGTTCCTGGTTCTCCGTCACATACAGGTTGGCATAGACATTGACGACCAGAAGCACGCAGTAGCCAACGAGCACCGGTTCAACCAGCCGGTCGCGGATACGCCCCCGCCAGGCGTGAATGCTGATCACGCCACCGGTGAGGCCGGACAATAAATGCAGGACCGAGACAAGATGCGCGCCATCCTCGTAGGTGAAATAGGCTTCGACGGCGCGGCGGGTGAAATAGAAGGCGAAAGCAATGCCCAAAATCTTGAGATAGCCGCGCGCCAGACGCGCCATCTCGCTGGCGATCTGCTGTTCCTCTTCGGCGTCCTTTTCGGACAGCGCGCTGACACCTGCCGCCGTCACTATTGTCCCCTTTACATCTCCGCCCTGCCACTATCGCCGGGAACGGGAGACAAATCCATAGGGAAGTCACATGCTCAGGCGCCTTTTCCGGCTTTAAGAGCAAGCACTTGCCGAACTGCAGACGTCAGTTCGTGCAATTGCACCGGCTTGCCGACCACCGCATTCATACCGGCGGCCACATAGGCCTTTTTGTCTTCCGGCATGGTGTTGGCCGTCAAGGCGACAATGGGCAGCTTTGCGACCGGGCCGTCCAGCGCCCGGATCGCGCGGGTGGCCGTAACCCCGTCCATGACCGGCATGCGCACATCCATCAGCACCAGGTCGAACAGGCCGCCGCCGGCAACCGCTTCAACGGCCTTTTCGCCATTGTCGACGATCGTCAGGTGCCAGCCCAGGCGTTCGGCATATTTGCGGACTAGCATCTGGTTGATCTGGTTGTCTTCGGCCACCAGCACCGCCAGCGGCCCTGTCGGTTCGGTCTGGTGCCGGGCCTGGGCCTTGTCTTCGGTGGCCACAGGCTGTGTGGCCTTTGGCAGGCTGACGGTCAGGCTGAAGTCCGCGCCGGCGCCGGGGCTGCTTTCGGCCTCGATTTCACCGCCCATCAGGTCGGCCAGTTCCCGGCATATGGCGAGCCCGAGCCCGGTTCCGCCCTGCATCCGGCTTGCCGAGCCGTCGGCCTGGAAAAACCGTTCGAACAGCCGGTCCTTTTCAGCCTGGTCGAACCCGACGCCGGTGTCGCGCACACCCAGGCGCATATGGCAGAGATCACCGTCGCCCACCGCCTGCAACTGCACGGTAACAGTTCCGGTGTCGGTGAACTTGATGGCGTTACTCAGGAAATTGAACAGGATCTGGCCGATGCGGATCGGGTCGCCCATCAGGGTCGGGATCTGCCGCTTCGGCATCTGCAGTTCGAGATTGAGGTGTTTTTCGTCCGCGCGCGGCTCCAGAAGCCCGGCCACGGTGACCACCAGTTCAACCGGATTGAAGGGCTGTATCTTCAGTTCCAGCTTGCCGGCGTCCATGCGGGCCAGGTCCAGCACGTCATTGATGACCGCCAGAAGGGTCTGGGCGCTGAACTGGGCGGCGTCCACCGCTTCGCGCTGTTCGCGGCTGAGGCCCGACAGGGACAGCACCTCAAGCATGCCCAGCACCCCGGTGAGCGGGGTCCTGAGTTCGTGGCTGGTGTTGGCGAGGAAAATATCCTTGGCCTCGTTGGCGCGCCGGGCTTCCTCGGCGGCTTCGCGGGCTTCTTTCACCTGCTCGCTGATCGCCCAGTTGAGCGCTTCCAACACACCGGCCTTGTCCCGGTCCGCGATCGAAAGTTGTTGCACGCGCCACAAAGTGCGGTAGCGCTGGGTGAAGCACAGGACCGACAGGATAAGCCCGCCGACCAACAGGAATGTCAGATGCACGGTATTGGCGCCGGGCGTCGCAAACAGCACAAAAAAAGTGCCCGCCGCGCTGGCCGCCAGCAAAATGCCGAACACCGGCGGCGACAGGGTAATGACCCCGTAGGCCAGGAACATCAGCACGCTGTTGGAAAGCTGCAACTGGTCGCCCGACAACCAGGCGTGCATGAACACATTCAGGGCCGACAGCAGCGCAGGCGGCAACAGCGCCACATGGCTGTGGCGCGCACTGATGCGCCCGGTGCGGCTGAGCACGGATACCGCCGTCCCGACCAGGGTGGTCAGAAGCGCGATACCGATCATGGGTGCCTTGATATCGGGCGCCAGGAAAAAGCTGTGGGAAATGGCAAGGAACAGATAATAGCCGGCGATCACCGCGCTGATCGCGCCGAGCTGGCCCAGATACAGTGCGTCCATAGCTTCCTGAACCAGCCGCCTGTCCGGGCGGGCCGGCTGTTGCGGCTTGGCTTTTTCCATCGCTGGCGGCGGTGTACGCACCGACCTTCCCTCCCCTCCATTTGCAGGCCGATCCCAGGTACCCGCTTCCGCGAGCCTAGAACGGCATGTGTAAAGGAATCGAAAAAATACAGCCCTGGCGTCCAAAAAGAAACCGGGGGCGGAAAAACCGCCCCCGGCTGAATGGTTTCAGGGCACGCGCCTATTTGTTGGCGGCGATATAGGCATCCACCTGTTCCTCAAGGATGGTGAGCGGCACCGCACCACCCTTCAGCACCAGATCGTGGAAATCGCGCACATCGAACGTGTCGCCCAGTTCCGTGCGTGCCTTGTCGCGCAGGCGCAGGATGGTCAACTGACCGATCTTGTAGCCGCATGCCTGACCCGGCCAGACAATATAGCGCTCGATTTCGGTCACCACGTCGCTCATGGCCATGCCGGTATTCTGGGCCATATAGTCGATCGCCTGTTCACGGGTCCAGCGCTTGGCATGGATGCCGGTGTCGACCACCAGCCGCACGGCACGGAACAGTTCCGACTGCAAGGCGCCGATCTTGTCGGCATTGGTGGGTTCGAAACCCATTTCCATGGCCACCCGTTCGGCATACAGCGCCCAGCCTTCCACATAGGCGCCATAACCCGAGAATTTGCGGAACAGCGGCAGGTCTTCCTGCTCGAGCTGCAGCGCAATCTGGTAATGGTGACCCGGCACGGCCTCATGGTAGGTCAGGGTCCGCATGCCGAATTTGGGCGTGGCCTTGATATCATACAGGTTGGCGTAAAAGCGGCCGGGGCGGGACCCGTCCATGGCCGGCTGTTCATAATAACCGCCCGGCGCACCCTGTTCGATGAAGGTGGGCACACGCACGGCTTCGACCTTGGCCTTCGGCTTCAGGCGGAACTGGCCCGCAAGGCCCTGCTCGATCTCGGCGATGAGGGCATTATAGTCATCGAGGATTTGCTGCCGGCCTTCGTCGGTGTCCGGATAATAATATTTCGGGTCTTCCGAAAAGGCCGCGATCAGCTCGGTGAAGGGCCTGGTGGTGTCATAGCCCTCGGCTTCAAAAAGCGCGAGCATCTGGGTCTGGATACGGGCCACTTCCGAAAGGCCGAGCGCATGGATTTCCTCGGCGGTCATCTTGGTGGTGGTGTGGCGCTCAAGCTGGCTCTGGTAATAGGCCGCGCCGTCCGGGAATTTCCAGACACCGGCATCATCGGTCGATTTGGTCTTCAGTTCGGCCGTATAGGCCAGAAGCTCGCGCCAGATCGGAATAATGACGCCTTCGATGGTGGCCTTGGCTTCCGCCAGCACGCGGGCCTTGTCCGCGTCCGACACATCACTCAGGTCGTCCAACCTGGCCTTGAAGGCCACATAGAAAGCATTCTGTTCAACGTCCGGGTTTTCGATGAAGGCGGCAAGCTGGCCTTCGACCTTGCTCAGGATGAAGGTGGGCGGGATGACCCCCATCTCTTCCCGCTTCTTCAGTTGTTCCATCAACTGGTCGACCTGGGTGCGGGCTTTCTTCAGGCGCTCGACATAATATTCGGCTTCCTGAAGGTCTGCCACCGAATGGGTTCCGGTCATGAAGCTCGAGAAATTATTGTGCCAGCCATAAAGCTGGGTCAGCGGGTAATTGTAATATTCGTATTTTTCACCCGCGATATCATGCTGCAGCGAATAGGCCATCAGGCGTTTGTTGAAACGCTGGCTGTCGCTCAGGCTATCGTCGTCATAGGACATCAGGATATCGAGATTGCGTTTGCTGCGTTCGAGCACCCTGGCGTCGTGCGCCAGCGACAAATCATCCAGTTCGCCGTTATGGCCGGTGATGCCGTAAGGTTCGAGCATGCGGATCGAGCTCAGGGCTTCCGGGCTGTCGAGCCCCTGTTCCACCACCACGCGCGTGAGAAAATGATCAAAGCTGAACGGTTTGAACCAGACCAGCTTGGCAGTCCAGATGCCGGCGCCGATAACCACCAGCGCCAGAAGGATGCCAACCCCCTTTTTGATCGACATGTGTCGCTCCCTGTATCTGTTTTATAAGGGGCGAAGGATAATCCTCCTGCAGTGGCACGCAAGCCCTGTTTGAGGGCAACAACCGGTCCGGGAAACCATTAGGGCTTCACAGGCTGCGCCCCGCACGGTATCTAGCGCATAAGAGGGAGGACACACTATGGGGGACTATGACACCAGCGGCCCCAGGGGCCGCGCACGCTATCAGGACGTCGGATTGTTCCTGGGGCCGCTTCTGATGGCGCTCCTGTTGGTGCTCGATGCCCCTGCCGGCATGAACGACCTGGCCTGGAAAACCGTTGCCGCCTGTGCGCTGATCGCCACCTGGTGGGCGACCGAGGCAATCCCGGTACCGGCCACCAGCCTGTTGCCGCTGATATTGCTGCCGCTTCTGGGCATCAACAGCTCGAAGGAAGCGTCCCTCCCCTATGCCGAACCGGTGATCTTCTTGCTGCTGGGCGGGTTTGTCGCCGCCATGGCCATGCAGAAATGGAACCTGCACCGGCGCATAGCCCTGAATATCCTGGCCCGGGTTGGCGACCATCCGGCAGCGCTGATCGGCGGTTTCATGGCCTCGAGTGCCCTGTTGTCCATGTGGATTTCCAACACGGCCACCACGCTCATGATCGTGCCCATCGCCATCACGGTCGCCGACACCATCCTGAAAGAACGGGCCGAAGGCCACCGTTTCACCATCGCACTGCTGATCGGCTGTGCCTGGGCGGCATCGATCGGCGGGCTGGGTACCTATATCGGCACGCCGCCCAACCTGTTCGTGAAGGCCTTCATCCTGCAGCAGACCGGGCGTGACATCCAGTTCATCGAATGGATGGCCTTCGCCATTCCCGTGGTGGCCTGCATGGTGCCGCTGGCGTGGCTGGTCCTGACCAAAATCTGTTTCCCGTTCGACGCCAAACTGGCGCGCGGCGGCGCCGAAGTGGTGCGCGAGGAACTGGCCGCCATGGGCAAAATCACCACGGCGGAAAAACGCGTGGCGATGGTCATGGGCGCCATGGCCTTCCTCTGGAGCTTCCGGCAGGTAATCGTGGAATTTGAACCGCTGGTGGACCTTCTGCCCTTCATCGCCCGTATGACCGACATGCATGTGGCCATCGGCGCCGCGGTGGTCGTGTTCCTGATCCCAGCCGGTGCCGGGGTGCGCGGGCAGGCCTTGCTGGACTGGGAAAGCGCCGTGCGCATGCCCTGGGGCGTGATCCTGCTGTTCGGCGGCGGGCTGAGCGTCGCGGCGGCGATCCAGAAAACCGGGCTGGCGCTGTGGCTCGGTGAAGCCATGTCCGGCCTGGCGGCAGCGCCCCTGTTCCTGATCGTGCTGGCGGTTGTCGGCATGGTGATTTTCCTGACCGAACTCACGAGCAACACCGCCACCACGGCAGCCCTTGTGCCCGTGCTGGGTGCCCTTGCCACCAGTGCCAACATCGACCCGATCATGCTGGCGGCACCCACTGCGATGGCGGCAAGCTGCGCCTTCATGCTGCCGGTCGCAACCGGCCCGAACGCCGTGGTGTTTTCAACCGGCCATCTGCATGTGCCCGATATGGTGCGCGCCGGCCTGTGGCTGAATGTCATCGGCACCTTCGTGGTGGCAAGCCTCTGCTACTTGCTGCTGCCGCTGGTGTTCGGCTGAAGGCTGCTGGCTGGTCTGCTAAAGCCCCAGCGTTTCCTTGTCGCGGCGGAAGGCGGCACCAAAGTCTTCCTCATGCCGCGCGCTTAAGGACGGGCGCTTGCGGAACGGCAGTTGCCCGAGCGGGGTGAACAGGAACTTGCGCATCTGCTTGCGCCGCTCGCGCTGGGCGTCGCCCGGCACCACCAGGCTGAACAGCATGTTGAACAGGCGGTAGACAAACAGCACGGGCCCGCCCACCGACGCATTGCGCTGGTAATTGTCGGCATCAAAGGACGGCAGGCCGTCCATGAACCCGTCGAACGCGCGTTCGACTGTATGGGCCGGCGCCCGCACCAGAGCCGCATGGTCGAACACGCGCACATGGTCGGCCCCGAATATCTTCCTGAGCGATTTCACGACCGGCTGCCACGTGAGGCTGGCACCATCGAAGCTGGCGCAATAGCGGTCCAGCGACCAGGAAAGGCCGCGCCGCACTTCCTGCACATAATAGGACGGCACATAGGTCGAAAAATCGCGCACGAAATAGACAACCGTGACATCGAAGCCTTCGAACAATTGCGCCAAAAGGCCCATGGCGCGGCTGGCTTCCGGGAAAAACTTGTCGCTGCCCCGGATGAAGGGTTCGCCAAGCACGGATTCGTTCGAGACCAGCACGGTATGGATATCGTCATGCTCGAACAGTTCCTTGAGCCGGAGCCGCGCACGCGACAGGGCCTTTTCCTCGACCCGACCTTTCCGGAGCGACACCAGCGCCTTATGCAGCGGGTCAACCCGCCCCTTGCTGATGAAACGCGGCGGGCATACCACCCCCTGTGCGCGCAACAGGGCATCATTGTCGTCCAGATAGTGCTGGATGCTGGTGGTACCGGTCTTGGGGGCGCCACAATGCAACAGGATACGCTGGCGCGGTGGATTGTTATCGTCAGCCATCGGCGCGGTCCTCCCACAAGGACGGGTCGGCCGCTACTGTGGTGTGGGACAGGAACGCGCGGTTTTCGTCGCGGTAATGCGCCACCATCCAGGCGCGCAGGTCACTGTCCATGGTCAGCGCGGGCGGCGACGCCAGAGCGCCTTCAAGGGCCTGCCGTGCCGCGCGGTCGAGTTTCAGCCCGCATGCCTGGAGAATGTCCATATCGCTTTCGCCGTCCCTGTTCCTGAGCGCCCTGAACAGTTTTTCGCGCCGCCACATAATGTCAAGCCCCAGCCCGGCGCGGTTGAGCGAAAGCATAAGCCTCAGGTCGTCCTCCGGGAAACTGGCATTACCCTTCAGGGTTTCGTCCGCGGCCGGCAACACATCGGCAAGGCCCAGGAAAGCGCTAGCCCGTGCTGCGGCTTCTGCCCGGGGCCAGGCCTCAAGCGGCTGGAACCGGAAACGGTCGGCAAGGCCGGTGCGGTCCACCCCGGTCGCGAGACGCAACCATGACAGCCCCTGAAGGTCCAGGTCTTTCACAAAAGCCGGAAACGCCTGCGCGAGGCCGAAGGCCACCCGAAAGGCATAGGCCGATTGCACAAAGCGGTCCTGCCGCCGCACGATCATGCGCGGCACCAGGTCAAGCTGCGCGCCAAGCGGTACCAGCGCGTTCAGAAACCGGCTGAAACCGGGATAGAACAGCCCGTCATACTGGCCGGGCATGGTGCCGATCAGGTTTTCTTCACTGATGACGATCCGGTCGTGCGGCAACGCCATGACCGCTTGCCGAAACCTGTGCGCACGCCACAGGGCTGTCGGGTTGCGCCACGACGCCCGGAACAGGCCACGCGCATCGACCCTGGCATCGGCCTCTTCCATGTCGGCGCGCAAAAAGAGAGCCACGCCGGCGGCTTCAAGCGTCGCGCGGTTGCGCCTGAGCAATGCCTGCACGGCGGAAGACGCGCAGCGGTGCGCCCCCATATGCACGATCAACTGTTTCATGCCGGCCCCTTCGTCATGCTTGCCTAGTAACGGACACCGTGCCCCTTGTCCATGCCCAGAAATCTGCGCTTCGCCCGCAACTGGGCATGGACTCTGCCCCCCGAGACCCCATATAAGCGGCGCATGAGCACGCGCCCTGATAAACGCCCGTTCCTGAAGATGCAGGGGCTGGGCAATGACTTTGTCATTTTCGACGCCCGCAAGCAGCCGCTTGCGCTGGCGGCAGCATCCGTGCGCCATCTTGCCGACCGCAAGCGCGGTATCGGTTGCGACCAGCTTATCGTGCTGAAGCCCTCCGACCAGACCGACGTTTTCATGGAAATCTGGAACGCAGACGGCAGCCGTGTCGGTGCCTGCGGCAACGCCACCCGCTGCGTGGGGCAGCTCCTCCTCGATGAAACCGGCAAGGACAAGATCGGCATCGAAACCGAAGCCGGGCTTCTGAGCGCGGTCAGGGACGGTGAAGACATCAGCGTGAACATGGGCCCGGCACGGACCGGCTGGCAGGACATCCCGCTCGCGGAAGAGATGGACACCCTGCATGTGGATTTTGCACTGGCTGACCTTGCCGACCCCGTGTGTGTGAACATGGGCAACCCGCATGCGGTGTTTTTTGTGCCCGAGGCCGAAAAGATCGATCTCGCGGTCATGGGCCCCGAGATCGAACATGACCGCCTGTTCCCGGAACGGGTGAATGCGTCGGTCGCCAGTGTGTCGGGCGATACCATCCGCCTGCGCGTGTGGGAACGCGGCGCCGGCATCACCGACGCCTGCGGCACCGCCGCCTGCGCCGCCGCCGTGGCCGCCAGCCGCCGGGGCCTGATTGGCCGCAAGGCGACCGTGTTCCTGGACGGCGGCCCCCTGAAGATCGAGTGGCTGGAGGACGGCACGGTCCAGATGGCCGGCAGCGCGACCCTGTCGTTCACCGGCGAGGTCGCGGTATGACCGGCAAACTGGATATCATCACCTTCGGCTGCCGGCTGAATGCCTATGAAAGCGAGGTCATGCGCCGCCATGCCGAGGAAGCCGGGCTGGATGACATGATCATCGTCAACACCTGTGCGGTGACCGCCGAAGCCACGCGCCAGGCGCGGCAGAGCATACGCAAGCTGAAGCGCGAGCGGCCCGATACGCCGATCATCGTCACTGGCTGCGCGGCACAGGTAGACCCCGGCCAGTTTTCCAAAATGGCCGAGGTTGCCAAGGTGATCGGCAACCAGGAAAAGCTGGAGGCCAAAAGCTTCCAGGACATGAAATTCTCCGGCCTCAGCCTCGAGGGCGTCGAGCGGGTGGCGGTGAACGATATCTTTTCGGTCACCGAAACCGCAGGGCACCTGATCGATGGCTTCGGCGAACGCGCCCGTGCTTTTGTGCAGATCCAGAACGGCTGCAACCACCGCTGCACCTTCTGCATCATCCCCTATGGCCGCGGCAACAGCCGCTCGGTCGCCATGGGCGAGGTGGTGGAACAGATCAAGGCGCTGGTCGGCCGCGGCTTCAAGGAAGTGGTGCTGACCGGGGTCGATATCACCAGTTTTGGCGAAGACCTGCCGGGCACACCGACCCTGGGCACCCTTGTGCAGAAAATCCTGAAGCTGGTGCCGGACCTGCCACGCCTTCGCATTTCCTCCATCGACAGTATCGAGGTGGACGAGCCGCTGTATGACGCGATCATCAACGACGCGCGTGTGATGCCGCATCTGCATCTTTCCCTGCAGGCCGGCGACAACATGATCCTGAAGCGCATGAAGCGCCGGCACTTGCGCGAACAGGCCATCGAATTTGCGACCCGCGTGAAGCGCGAACGCCCCGACATGGTGTTCGGCGCCGACATCATTGCCGGTTTCCCGACGGAAACCGAAGAGATGTTCGAAAACAGTCTCAAGCTGGTCGAAGAATGCGACCTGACCTGGCTGCATGTCTTCCCCTATTCGGAACGCGAGGGCACACCCGCCGCCAAGATCCCGAACCAGGTACCGAAAGCCATCCGCAAGGAACGCGCCGCCCGCCTGCGCGCGATTGGCGACCAGCAGGTGGCCAGGCTGTTCAAGGCGTCGGAAGGCAAGGCCGCGAATGTGCTGATCGAACGCATCGGCCATGACGGCAAGGCCGTGGGCCATTCTGAACAATTCATCCCGGTGGTGGTGGACTGCCCCGCCGAACCCGGCGACATCGTGCCCGTAACCCTTGCGGCCCACGATCAAAACGCCATGATGGGGATAATGACCCGGTAGATATCCACCTTCGTCATTCGCCGGCCCGACCGGCGAACCCAGGAATGCGGTCGGCTGACAGGCCGGACTCGCCGATCAGGTCGGCGAGTGACGATAAAAGAGACTGAGCGAGTATGGCTGAAGAAAAAAGAAGCTGGTTCCAACGTCTGCGTGGCAAAAAGGCCGAACCGGAGGCACAACCGGTTGCCGATATTACCGCAGAACAGCCCGAAGAGCTGACCGCTGAGGCGCCGATTGAGGACGTCCCCGTGGTCGCGGACGAGCCGATTGTCGTCGAAGTGCCGGTCGAAGAGCCCCTGCCTGAACCGGAGCTGGAACCTGTCGCCCTTCAGCCGGAACCCGAAGTCGCGCCGGAGATCGAACCCGACGCCGAACCGGCATTGGCCGACGCCAACGCGGACACGCTGGACGACGAAGCGAGCACCGACAACGAACCCAAAGCCGAGCGCAACTGGTTCCAGCGCCTGCGCGACGGGCTCAGGAAATCCACCAGTGCGCTGTCGGGCGGCATTGGCGGCATTTTCACCAAGGCCAAGCTGGATGACGACACGCTTGAGGAACTGGAGGACCTGCTGATCACCTCCGACCTCGGGGTGGCTGTCGCGGGCAAGCTGACCGCAGCACTTGCCAAGGGTCGTTACAACAAGGAAATCTCGGGCGAGGAAGTGAAGTCCGTGCTGGCCCAAGAGATCGAAGCCATGCTCGAACCCGTGGCCAAGCCGCTGGCCGTCGACCACGCAAACAAACCCCATATCATCCTGATGGCGGGCGTGAATGGTGCGGGCAAAACCACCACCATCGGCAAGCTTGCGAAAAAATTCCGTGCCGAGGGCAAATCGGTGATGCTGGCGGCGGGCGATACGTTCCGCGCCGCCGCCGTTGAACAGTTGCAGGTGTGGGGGGACAGGAACGGCGTACCGGTCGTGACCAAGGAAATCGGCGCCGATGCCGCCGCCCTCGCCTATGAAGCCGTGGACCGCGCGCAGAAGGAAGGCACCGACGTGCTGTTGATCGACACCGCCGGAAGGTTGCAGAACCGCGAGGAACTGATGGCCGAACTGGCCAAGGTGGTGCGGGTGATTGGCAAGAAGGTCGACGGCGCGCCGCACGATACGGTGATCGTGCTGGATGCCACCACCGGCCAGAATGCCGTGCACCAGGTGGAAGTGTTCCAGAAGCTGGCCAACATTTCGGGCATTGTGATGACCAAGCTGGACGGCTCTGCCCGCGGCGGTGTGCTGGTGGCCTGTGCCGAAAAATTCGGCCTGCCGGTGCATGCCATCGGCGTTGGTGAAGCCATCGACGACCTGCAGCCCTTCTCGGCCCGCGACTTTGCCCGCGCGCTGGTAGGGCTGGAACGTTAATCAGCTCGGCCTGCGGGCCGTGGAATTTGCCGAGAGGCCGGCAAACGGCCGGATGGGGGTCATGTCATGCTGATGCTTCTGTTCTATTATCTGGCCGGTTTCGGCATCCTGTCCTTCCTTGGTTTCCTGTTTTTCAAATACTGGGACCGTTCGGAAAGCAAACAGACCGCCGGCGTGATCCTTGAGACCGACTGGGTGCAGCCGGTTGCGCCCGCCGCCGCTGGGGCGCCGACCGCGCAGGAACTCTATGATTTCTCGACCAGCTTTCTGAACATGTTGAAAGGCGTGATGGCAGCCCCGACGCCTGCCAAGCTGAAACGCCTGAACGACCTGCTGGCATCGCCGCATATACTGGATGCCGGGCTCTGGAAGGATATGGCGATGCGCCTGTCCGACGTGGCGTCGCGCTACAGCACGGAATATGCAGCGGTTGTGCAGGCCATCGAAGAACGATCAGACGACAAGACCCAGCGGCACGGCGCCCGCAAGATGGCGCTTGTGCTGGCCGCGTCCGACGCACGCCTTGCCACGCTTGCCGAAAAGCTGGCGCAAGGCCGCTGAAGCGAATTTTCCTGTTCACAAGGTCACGGGGCCGGGCGTCATGACGTCAGGCCCCGTTTTTCGTGGGCGCCGTCAGCGGCCAGTCATGCGGCCCATGGTGCCGTCGCGTTTGATGAAACCATGGTACACCACCGCCACCAGATGCAGCACAAACAGGCCGACCAGCACCCACCAGCCGGTTTTATGCACTTCTTCCCACAGATGATGCAGGTCCATGTCGCGCACAAACGGCGTCGGCACTTCAAACAGCCCGAAGAAAGGCACACCGCGCCCGGCGGTCATGATGGTCAGCATGCCGGCGGCGATGATCGCGAACACGATCAGGTACAAAAGCCAGTGCACAAGCCCGGCCACACGGTTGAGGGTGCGGGCCGACGGGTCCAGCGGATCAGGCACCGTGCCCTTCAGCCGCACCACCAGCCGCGCCAGCATGAACACCAGAAGCGCAAGGCCCGTGGAGGCATGCATGTTCATGAGCGCGGTCTTGTCCTCGCCGCGCGGCATGTCCGCGAAAATCAGGCCGACGATGCTCATGCCCAGCAGCATGAGGAAAATCAGCCAGTGCAGCGCCTTGGCTGCGGTTCCGTAACCGTTTTTATCACTCAGCATGGCCATGACGGGTCACTCCTTTGCCTGCCCCTGTTACGGCAAGCCTAGCAGCGACCCTTTGTGGCAACAATTGATTGTGGTCATGTCGTGATAAGACTTCTGGCGCTCTCACCCCCGGTTCCAGACAGCAAGCACATGGTCGCAGCTCATGACGGCGCGCCAATCCGGTACCAGTCCACCCTTCGGGTCAGGTACATGGCGGCCGCGAGACCCGCGAACAGCAGAACCGTGCCACTGAGGAGCGCCATATCCTCCATCTTCAGGACGCTGTAGAGGAACCCGAACAACACGACCTGTGTGGCGAGGATCGAACCCGTCCAGCGTGCCGAGCGCGTGACCGACCGGGCATAGGCTGTCACCAGCCCGATCACCAGCACGGACGCCAGCGCATAGGCCGCCGCAAACGGCATATGTTCCGCAAGCGCCAGCAGCCCCATGAAGAACAGGCACAAAGCAAGCCCGGTCAGCATATACTGGACCGGGTGCACCCTCGATTTCGACATCACCTCGAACAGATACAGGACCGAGAAGGTCAGAAGCACAAACAGCGCACCATATTTGGCGCTGCGTTCGACCATGCTGTAGCGGTTGACGGGATCGACAAACCGCACGCTGACCGCCTGGTCATAAGGCAAGGACTTGTCGCCCGCCAGTACCGGGCCGATGCCCTGCGCGAGCCGGAGGGTCTGCCACTTGGCGTCAAAACCCGCATCCGTGATCGTGTGGCTGATCGGCGAAAAGCGCCCGCCGAACCCGGGCGACGGCCAGGCTGACGTGAGGCTGATTTCCGACTTTTCGCCGGACGGCCAGATGCTGAGCATGCTGCTGCCGCGCAGGGAAAAACTGGCACCAAGGCTGATGCCTTCGCCCGGTTTCACCTTGCCGGCAAGGGGTGCATGTACCCCGTAACGCGCGCCTTCGAAGCCGACACCGGGTGCAATGCGCAGGGACTGCCCCGCAGCCACCAGCTCAAGGTCGCCCTGTAGGCCCTGCAGATCGCTGAGCGCCAGGCTCATGACCGCTTCGTCCCAGTGCAGGCGCCCGGGGTCGACCCCGTCGAAAAGCTCGGGCACATCAAAGCGGGCCTCCAGTGTCATATGGGCGGTATAGACCTTGGTTTCATAAAGGCCAATCTGGCGCGGTTCGACATCGACCTTGCCATCGGCCTTCAGGAAGGCCGGCAACAGCACAAGCTGGCGCCGTTCCAGCCGCTCTTCGCCCGACGTGGTGCGGCTGATCACATGATCATAGGGCAGCACCAGCAAGGGGCCCGCCACGGTCTGTTCATAGCCCCAGGTGCGCCCGACCGATTGCATGACCTCAATCGCCCGGTTCGATCGTTCGCCGATCAGGCCATTGATCATGCTGAGCGGGATCAACAGCACCAGCAACAACAGGCCGACGAGCGCAGCCTTGACGCCCGGACCGCCGAGCGAAAAACGCGGGCCCCCGCCCACGGCAGTTTCCATATCCGACATGATTTTTCCTCCTCCCAAATGGGGAGAAGGAAGCCTGGGCGGCGAATTTGCCGGTTTTCAGGCGCAAACCAGCCGAATTTGGGCGAATGCGGCAGCATTGCGCCCTAGTTCAGTGTTAGGCCACGCGCAATCTCGACCACGTGGGCCCAGGCGGCGAGCACATGGTCGCGGGTGGTCTGCACGGCGCCGACCTGGATGCGGATCACCGGGCGGCCCTGCACCTGCGTGCGGGTGAGGTAGGTATAGCCGTCGTCGTTGACCGCATTCAGCAACCGGTCGGACAGGATGTCGACCTCTGCGTCAGAAAGCCTGGCGGGGCGGTAGCGGAAGCTGATCAGCGACAGGTTCGGGCCGGTGACCAGCTCGAAACCGTCCGTGGCCCTGACGGCCTGCGCCAGGTCCCCGGCCCAGGCAACATGGTTGCGGAACATGGTGCGCAGGCCCTCGACCCCGTAGGAGCGGATCACGAACCACAGCTTCAGCGCGCGCATGCGGCGGCCAAGGGCGATGCCCCAGTCGCGGTAGTTGGTGATGCCGTCGCGGGTTTTCAGGAACGCGGGCAGGATGGTCAGGGTGCGGATCAGGCTTTCGGGATCGCGCACAAAATGCGCCGAACAGTCGAACTGCACACCCATCCATTTGTGCGGGTTGAAGACAAAACTGTCGGCGGTTTCGATACCGTCCAGAAGGTGGCGGTATTCCGGGCAGATCATGGCGCTGCCGGCCCAGGCCGCATCGACATGGAACAGGGCACCGTTCGCGCGCGCGATGATGCCGATGGCATCCAGCGGGTCGGACGCGCCGACGCTGGTGGACCCCACGGTCGCCAGCACCATGGCGGGGATGATGCCCTTGTCCCGGTCTTCGGCCATCATGGCGGCAAGCGCGGTGGGCTGCATCGCATGGTTCACGTCCGTGGGCACAAACCGGATGGCGGCACGGCCAAGGCCGGCCATCTTGACCGCCTTTTCCAGCGCGCTGTGGGCTTCCGAGCTGGTGTAGAAAGCCAAGGGCGGCGCCTCGCTCAAGCCGGTTTCATTGACCTGCCAGCCGGTCGCGCGTTCGCGCGCCATCAACACGGCGCAGAAGGTGGCGCTCGACGCCGTATCCTGAATGACGCCCGACCATTCTGCCGGCAGCTTCAGCATGCCGCCGAGCCAGGCCATCATCTGTTCCTCAAGCTCGGTGGCGGCGGGGCTGGTTTCCCACATCATGCCATTGACCCCCATGGCATTGACCAGCATTTCCGCGAGCATCGACGGCGGGGTGACATTCGCGGGGAAATAGGCAAAAAAGCGCGGATGCTGCCAGTGGGTGACACCGGGCAGGATGATACGCTCGAAATCCGCCATCAGGGCATCGAAGCCTTGCCCTGCCTCGGGCGCCGTGGTCGGCAACTGGGCGCGAATGGCGCCCGGTGCGGTCTGGGCGCGCACGGGAAAGTCTTCGACCCTGTCCATATAGTCGGCGATCCAGTCGACGACGGCATAGGCGTTTTTCCTGAATTCGCTGCTGTCCATAGTTTCCCCCGCAGGCTTTTTTCCACGTCCGGTTATCTATAGGATGGAATGGCGCGCCTTGGCCATGCCGGAGATATGACACGTGCGGCCATGCCTCAATATTGTCACACCGGCAGGCGACAAAGGGGCAACAACTGGAGACGACTTTTAACCGGGGGCATCCATGACTATCCGCAGCCTGTTCGCCATCCTTCTGTGCCTGTCCACCGCTGCGCCCGCGCTGGCGCAAAGCTTTGAAGTGACGGAAAGCCGCTTCCGGTTCGATCCGCATGAAAACGGTTTTGGCCCCCTGCCCCTGAAATTGTGGAACCCGACCAGCGCGCCGCCGCCCCGCGATATCGCGCTTTATTTCAGTGGCTTCATCGACCCCAATTCCGGCTGCACCACCACGGCAAACGGCAACCTGTTCGAGGAAAACCCGCCCGCGATCAACAATGATGCCGACTATGTCGACCATATGACCGGCCTGGGCCAGGACAATGCGGTAAGCTGGTCGCCCAAGTGCCCGTCGAACGGCCGCTGGGGCAGTTCGTTCGCGACCACCAGCCTCAGCAAGAAGGGCACGTCCGGCATCGGGCTTTATACCCACACCGGGCCACAGAAGGACGGCACGGTCGCCTTTTTCCAGCCGCGCTACAAAAGCACCGACCCGAAAGCCGCGGGGGCGACCCAGAACAGCGCCAAGGCCGATTTGCCAAGCGCAAACATCCAGGGCCTTTATGCCAATTTCCCGACCGCGACCAAGGGCAAGATGCTGCCCTTCTCCTCGCCCTGCACAGGGCCTGACTGTGACGACCGCATTCGCCTGCGTGCCTGGGCCGACCAGTCGGTCGCGACCGTGGCCAACAGCGCCCAGTCGCAGACCCAGCAGAAGATGGCCATGGTCCTGGTGAACCTGGCGTCCAGCAGCATGAAAAACGGCGTTCAGGTGCAATCGCGCCTCGAGATCACACCCTATACCCTGTGTGCCGGCATCAATTGCGGCTCTGACAAGGTGAATGCCTCGTTCGACGGCGCGACCCAGGTCTATTTTGTCGGCGGCCCCATGAAAAGTGGTGGCAGCGCCACCATCCTGACCATCGAGAATGAAAGCACCCCGGTGTGGGAATCCTATGGCATGTCGACCCTGAACCGGCCCTTCGACACCACACGTTTCCATTATGAAATTTCCTGGAAGAACTTCAAGGAAACGCTCAGGCTGATGACCAAGATGGCCTGCAAGCGCGAACCGGCGCTGGGCTGCGTCGTCCCCACCAAGGCCAACCCTTATGCCAATGTGGAAAAGGCGTTCGGCGCCGGCTGGGACGTGCCGACCAACTGGGCCTTGCGCGTGGTGCGTTTTGGCCAGGAAGTGGCGAACCCGGCATGGGACAACAAGGCAAAACCGTCGACCGCCTATATCGGCGGCAACCTGAGCCTGTTCCAGGTGGATGCCATCACCTCGCGGCGCTGAGGGGCGGGCTTTCTTCTGACTCGCCTTTCCGGGCCGTTCCCTGTATAAGCCGCGCCAAACGGCACGGCTGTGCCGGGTAACTTACGGGCCAAAACGCACAGATGAATACACATACCTCCAAAGTCGGCTTTGTTTCCCTCGGCTGCCCCAAGGCGCTGGTGGACAGCGAACGCATCCTCACCAAACTGCGTTCGGAAGGCTATGAAATCGCCCCCGACTATGACGGCGCCGATGTGGTGATCGTCAACACCTGCGGCTTTATCGACAGCGCCAAGGAAGAAAGCTTCAGCGCCATCAAGGAAGCCATGAAGGAAAACGGCAAGGTGATCGTGACCGGCTGTCTGGGTGTGGACGAAGGCGTGGTGCGCGAAGTTGTGCCCGGTGTGCTGGCCGTGACCGGCCCGCAGCAGTATGAGCAGGTGGTGAACGAGGTCCACAAGGCCGCACCCCAGCCGCACGACCCCTATACCCATCTGGTGCCCGCCGCCGGCCTGAAGCTGACGCCCCGGCACTATAGCTATCTGAAGATTTCGGAAGGCTGTAACCACCGCTGCAAATTCTGCATCATCCCGTCCTTGCGCGGCGACCTGGTCAGCCGCCCGATCCGCGCCGTACTGCGCGAGGCCGAAAAGCTCGTCGAAGCCGGCACGCAGGAACTTCTGGTCATCAGCCAGGACACCTCGGCCTATGGCCTTGACCTTCGGCACCAGACCGAAAAATGGAAGGACCGCGAGGTCCGCGCCCACATGACCGACCTGGCCCGCGAACTGGGCGAACTGGATGTCTGGGTGCGGCTGCATTATGTCTATCCCTACCCGCATGTGGATGATGCGATCCAGTTGATGGCGGACGGCAAGATCCTGCCGTATCTGGACATCCCGTTCCAGCATGCCAGCCCGTCGGTTCTGCGCGCCATGCGCCGCCCGGCGAACGAAGCCAAGGTGCTGGAACGCATCCACAAATGGCGTGAAGCCGTGCCCGAGATCGTGCTCCGCTCCACCTTCATCGTCGGTTTCCCTGGCGAGACGGACGAGGATTTCGAATACCTCCTGGACTGGATGAAAGAAGCGCAGCTCGACCGTGTCGGCTGCTTCAAATACGAGCCCGTGGAAGGTGCCGCCGCCAACGCGCTGCCGAACCCGGTGCCGGAGGAGTTGAAACAGGAACGCTGGGAACGCTTCATGGCGGTGCAGCAGGAAATTTCGGCTGCCAAACTGAAAGACCGGGTCGGCATGGAAATGGCCGTGCTGATCGACGAGGTCACGGACGAAGGTGCCATTGGCCGCACCTATGCGGACGCACCCGAAATCGACGGCCAGGTCCATATCCCGGGCGCCAGTGAACTGAGCCCCGGCGACATGGTCATGGCGCTGATCACCGAAAGCGACGATTACGACCTTCACGGCGAACTGATCGCCGAAGACGAAAGCGACGACGACGGCTGGGACTGGTAAGCCAGCCCCTTGAAATCAGCTTCACGGCCCTATATTCAGGACAGGCCCTGCCATGATGGCGGGGCCTTGAATATGCTTGTACTCAGGGCAGGGTGAAAGTCCCTACCGGCGGTAATTCCCTTCGGGAAAAGCCCGCGAGCGCCTGTGGCCAATTGGCGGCAGGGTCAGCAGATCCGGTGAGAAACCGGAGCCGACGGTCATAGTCCGGATGGGAGAGTGTAAGCGGCAGCGCCGGCTTTGGCCGGTGGTTGCCTTTTGTCGTCCGCGCACCCCATGGGGCACGGCGGCAAACTCTGTCAATGCCCTGGTTCCTGCTGTCAACGTTGGAGACATACAGTGAATCAGACCAATATCCCCCTCGACCTTGCGGCCTTTGGCGACCCGTTCGAACGGGTTGAACGCGCCGTCGAACAATTGCGTGCCGGCCTTGGCATCCTGGTGATGGATGACGAAGACCGGGAAAACGAAGGCGATATCATTTTCGCCGCCGATACCATTACCCCCGAACAGATGGCGCTGCTGGTGCGCGAAGGCACCGGCATCGTGTGCCTGTCCCTGCCGGACGAAAAGCTGAAGGCGCTGGAACTGCCCCAGATGGTGGCGAACAACAGCTCGAGCATGGGCACGGCCTTCACCGTGTCGATCGAGGCCAAACGCGGTGTCACCACCGGTGTGTCCGCCGCCGACCGGGTGACCACCATCCGCACCGCCATCGCCCCCGACGCCAAACCCGACGACCTGGCGCGCCCCGGCCATGTGTTCCCACTGAGGGCACACCCGGGCGGTGTGCTGGCGCGCGGCGGCCACACCGAAGCATCGCTTGAGATGGTTACGATGGCCGGCCACAGCCCGGCGGCGGTTCTGTGTGAACTCACGAACCCCGACGGCACCATGGCGCGGTTGCCGGAAATTCTGGTATTTGCGCGCACTCATGGCATGGCCGTGGTCACGATCGCGGACCTGACAGCCTATCTGATTGCCAAAGAAAGCATGGTTGCCTGAAAGGGCTGCCCGCCAGGCCCGGCCTAATGGGCCGGTGCCTGGTCGCCGATCATTTCATAATTGCCGGTCGCCAGCAGCGCTTCATAGGCGGCACGCACCCTGTTACGCACATCCGCCGGCACATTGAGGCCCGCGGCCAGGTAGAAACCGGCCTTGCCGCCCAGCCGCATCGCCGGGCGGGTCAGATTGTCGGCATAGCCTTCCTGCCGGCGCAGGTTCGCATTCGCCGACAGGTCGCTGATATAGACGTCGGCGCGGCCCGCGATCACCATGCGGAAGTCGCTGGTGATATTGTTGCCGATGGCGACGATCCTGTCTTCCGGCACGCCGGTCCAGCGCACCATCTCGCACGCCAGGTCGCCCGACACGCAGGCGGCCAGGAACATGCCCGCCTTCAGGTTTTCTTCGGTCACCGGCCGGGTCTCGTCAGTGCGCACAAACAGGTAATAGTTGGACGGCGCCAAGGGTACCAGCCAGTCGAACCCGGCCTCGCGCCCCGGTGTGCGGGTGATGCTGAAGATGAAGGCATTGTCGTCGTTCGCGATATTGCGCATGGCCCGCGCCCAGGGCACAAGCTGGATGCTGTAGGACAGGCCGGCGGCATCCAGCACCTGCCGCACCCGATCGGTCGACAGGCCGGCGACACCGCCGTCTTCCGTGGCAAAATTATAGGGGGGATATTCTTCGGTATAGACAATAAAATCCGTCGCCCCGGCCCGCGCAACGCCCGCCAGTGCAACAATAAACGCCGCAAGAAAGCGCCGCCCGATCCCCGATCCAGATTTCATACATCACCCTTTGCAGCGCCCCTGCCGAACCACCCGGACCGGCTGCACGCCGCAAAGAAATTCTAGACTGCCCGGTTTGAATAAATGGTTAACGCTGGACGCAGGCCTAACGGCCGTCGCCGCCGTCACCCAACACATGGTAGCGGCCTTCAGCCAGCAGACGTTCATAAGCCGCGCGCACGCGGGCCCGCACGGCGGCATCGACATGGTGCCCGGCCGCGAGGAAAAAACCGCCATCATAGCCAACGCGCATGGCCTGCCGGATGACGGCGGCATTTTCGCCCGCCAGTTTCAACTGTTCAATATTGGCCGCCTTGTCCCTGAGATAGAGGTCTGCCCGCCCCGCCAGCACCAGTTGGAAATCGAGCGCGCCCTGGTTGGGCATGACCGTGACATTTTCCGCCGGCACACCCAGCCATTCGAACAATTCACAGGCCACATCCGCCACCACGCAAGCGGCGGTGAACGATCCTTGTGCCAGCGCATCGCGCGTAACGGCACGTGGATCGTCTGCGCGGGCAAACAGGTAGAATTCCGAACGGAACAGCGGCACCAGCCAGTCGAAATCCGGGTCGCGCGCCGGTGTGCGGGCCATGGTGTAAATGAGGGCATGGTCGTCGCTGCGCGCCTGTCTGAGCGCCCGCGTCCAGGGCAGGACCTTGATCTCGTATGCAAGCCCGGCTTCATCCAGCACCAGGCGCACATTGTCGGTGGACAGACCCAGGACCGTGCCGTCTTCGGCTTCGTAATTATAGGGTGCGAAATTTTCGGTATAGACCGTCACCTCGGCTTCGACGGCGCCCGCAACCTCTGCGAACAGGGCCAAGCCAAGTGCAAGAATCGTCTTCAAAACCGAAGTGCACATGGTCATTCCAAGCAACATCGCCCTCTCTGGACGATGCAGCCATTCTAGGATTACACCCTCAACAAACGGTTAAAGCCATTCACCCGCAGGCGCTGTGTTCAGATGAAGAATCCGATGACCCCGGCGAAACCGATGGCCAGGAACAGCGCCCATTGCGGCATATAATCGAAACGCTGCTGCTTCCAGACGATCAGGGCCAGGTTCCAGAATGCGAAGGCGAAGGCGAGCAAGGTGGCCAGGCCCGCGAGTTCGACCGCACCCGGTTTCAGCGCCGCATACAGGTAACAACCCGCCATCATGACAATGACGATACTGACCATGTGCCAGCAGAAATAATTGGTATATTTGGCAACAGGATGCAGGTCGCGCGCGGCCAGCAGGGGCCCCGCTATTTCGCGACCGCCAAAGCGCATATGGATAAAGGCGGTCAAAGCGCTGAAAAGTCCGGCGGTCAAAAAATAGCTGTTCATCGCCAATTCCCCATTTCCGCCTTTCTTTGCGCTTTTCTTTTGGGTGAAGACAGTTTATGCGCACCATCCATTACGCACCATGAGCCATGTCGTCGCAGGCGGAAGGGGAAGTCCTGACAGGATTTCTATTGGAAGGACAGTGGCGGTCCATGATATGGTGCGGCACCTTCGGCGGCGCAGGGGACCCTGTTGCCGGTTTAGCCCATAACCCTTCAGTGACACTGCCGAGAGCGACCAATGACAGCACAGATCGAAGATTATTACCCGCCCGAAACCTTCGCCCGAATCAAGGCCTTTGCCGACAACCATGAAACACCGTTCCTGGTGGTCGACACCAAATTGATCGACCGGTCCTATGACGAACTGGTCGCGGCCTTCCCGATGGCGAAAGTCTTTTATGCGGTCAAGGCCAACCCCGCGCCCGAAGTGATCGACCTCCTGAAGGCGAAAGGCTCGAATTTCGACATCGCGTCCATCTACGAACTGGACCGTGTGCTGGCCGCCGGCGTGTCGCCCGATTGTGTTTCCTATGGCAACACCATCAAGAAGGCCAAGGACATCCGCTATTTCTACGAGCGCGGCGTGCGCCTGTTCGCGACCGACAGTGAAGCCGACCTGCGCAACATCGCCAAGGCCGCGCCGGGGTCCAAGGTCTATGCCCGCGTGCTGACGGAAGGCACCCATACCGCCGACTGGCCCCTGAGCCGCAAGTTCGGCTGCACCAACGACATGGCCATGGACCTGCTTGTGCTGGCGCGCGACC
Organism: Alphaproteobacteria bacterium; assembly: GCA_006226495.1. Lineage (GTDB taxonomy): Bacteria > Pseudomonadota > Alphaproteobacteria > Sphingomonadales > Kordiimonadaceae > Kordiimonas. The sequence goes on along the minus strand of SBGU01000043.1, from coordinate 61,608 downwards.
TGGGCCTCGAACCCTACGGCATCAGCTTCCATGTCGGCTCGCAACAGCGCGACATCGGCGCCTGGGATGCCGCATTGGCCAAGGTGAAAGGCATATTCGAACGCCTGCAGGAAGAAGACGGCATCAAGCTGAAGATGATCAACATGGGTGGCGGTTTCCCCGGCAACTATGTGATGCGCACCAACGAACTGCGCACCTATGCCGAAGAAATCATCCGTTACCTTGAGGAAGATTTCGGCGACGACATGCCGGAAATCATCCTCGAGCCCGGCCGCTCGATGGTGGCCAACGCCGGGGTGCTGGTTTCTGAAGTGGTGCTGATCTCGCGCAAGGCACGGCATTCGCTGCACCGCTGGATCTATGTCGATGTCGGCAAGTTCTCCGGCCTTATCGAAACCATGGACGAGGCGCTCAAATACCCGATCTATACCGAGAAGAATGGCGAGGTCGAGGAAGTGATCATCGCCGGCCCGACCTGCGACAGCGCCGACATCCTGTATGAGGATTACAAATACGAACTGCCGCTGAACCTGGCGATCGGCGACCGGCTTTACTGGTTCACGACCGGTGCCTATACCACAAGCTACAGCGCCATCGAATTCAACGGCTTCCCGCCCTTGAAATCCTACTATATCTGACACGCCCCGCGCGTGGCACGGCGGCCGGGGACCTCCCCGGCCGTTTGCATTTCAGCCCCCGGCGAACCGTGTGCCATCACACGCGCTCAGGGAACAAGCCCCCGGAATCACTTGCTAAACCGCCCCTTGAGGCCCTATTCTCGGACCTGGGGGTCCTGGCGCGACAAGCGCATGGGGGAGCGTAGCCATGCACATCGTCAGTCAGCCGCCGAAAGGCGGATGCCGCGGCCTTGCCGGCGGCCTGATTGCCCTGTTCTGGCTGGTGCTGGCGGGCCTTGCGCCCGTGCGGGCTGCGGATGCCCCCCTGAACCTGTTGCCTGGCGCCTGTTATTTCTATTCCGGCATCGAAGACCGGTTCCCGAGCATGCTCGACCGCCTGGCGACCCAAAAGTGCGATGGCAATGTCGCGCCCAGCCGCGAGATGGTCTGGCTGTCCCTTGACCTGAGTGCCGTGCACCCGCATGCGGATGAGGCCTACAGGCTGGTACTGTTCCGCGAATGGGCGGAACGCATCGTGGTGCAAATCCATTATGCCGACGGCCGGATGACCGGTTATGACACCGGGCCCTACGGGGTCGACCAATATTGGTCGGTCGGCAACTATGTCGCCTTTGATGCACCCGCGCGTTCGGTAGCGGTCAGCCATGTGCTACTGGGCCTGCAGAACCCTTCGCAGGTAAAGCTGTTCCGGCAGATCCATTTTTTGCCGGCGACAGAATGGCAGGAATCGGAAACCAATGGCCGATTGTTGATTGCCATGGTCGCGGGCGTGTTCCTGACCATGCTTTGTTACAATATCGTGCTGGCGGCGGTGCTGCGGTTCGATTTCCACTTCCATTATTGCCTGTTCATCTTTTCGGCCACGGTCTTTTGCCTGGTGTCCTACGGCATGGTCTCGCATTTCCTGCCCGACATGTTCAGCCTGCCGGCGCAGATGGATATTGCGATCATCGCCCTTGGCGTCAATGGCGCCGCCGGCATGCTGTTCCTGGGCTCGTTCCTTGAAAAGGGCATGGTATCCAGGGGCGTGCGGCACCTCATGGGCTGGCTTGCAGGCATCTTCATTGCCGCATCGCTCCTTTATGTCGGCACCCGCGGCTGGCATGCCGCAGAGGTGGACCTGTTCTTCAATTTCATGTCGGCGGTGGGCCTTGTCGTGGTGGCCGCTGTGCTGATTTCGGCCCTGATGAAAGGCAGCCGATCCGCGCGCTTTTATATCGTCGGCTGGACCCTGCCGCTGATCGGCGTGGCCGTGCGCGTGCTGCGCGCCTTCGAAATCCTGCCGCACTCGGTGTTTGTCGATTATGGCATGACCGTCGGCATGGCGCTGGAAACCGTGATCCTGTCGATCGGCATCGCCGACCGCATCAGCAATATCAGGAAAGAACGCGACACCGCCCGCCTCCTGAGCGACCAGGCCAAAGCAGCCAGCCAGGCCAAGTCCGATTTCCTTGCCCGCATGAGCCATGAAATCCGCACACCCATGAATGCCATCATCGGCCTCAGCGATATCGCGAGCCGCACCAGGCTGGACGACGAGCAACAGGGCCTGTTGCGCCAGATCCAGATGTCGGGCGACATCATGATGACCCTGATCAACGACATCCTGGATTTTTCGAAAATCGAGGCCGGCAAGCTCAGCATCGAAAGCATCCCGTTTGCCCCGGCAAACCTGATGACAACCCTTGAGGCGGTCGTCGGCCCGCGCGCCCGCGAAAAGGGCCTGCAATTCGATATCCGGGGCACGGACGACCTGCCGCCGCTTCTGGAAGGCGACCCCAATCGCCTGCGGCAGGTGCTGATCAACCTTGCCAACAATGCGGTCAAATTCACCGACCGTGGCCGGGTAACCATCAGTGTGCGCGGGCTGGACATGGACGACGGCCGCATCCGGCTGATTTTCCGCGTCAGCGATACCGGCATCGGCATTTCCGTCGCGCAACAGGCCAAGCTGTTTTCGGCCTTCAGCCAGGCCGACGAAACCGTGACCCGCAAATATGGCGGCACCGGCCTTGGCCTTGCCATCTGCAAACAACTGGTGGAATTGATGGGCGGCAGCATCGGGGTGGAAAGCAAGCCCGGTGAAGGCAGCGACTTTTTCTTCGAAGTGCCGTTCGCCCGCCCGCCCGCCGATGCCGTGCCCCAGGCGGAAAACACGCCGAGCAACCGGCGCGAGGTGCTGATCGGCGCCCATGTGCTGCTTGTGGAAGACAACCCGGTCAACCGTATGCTGGCAACACGCCTGCTGTCGGACGCGGGCGCCGAGGTCGACACGGCAGAAGACGGTGTCGAGGCGGTCACCAGATGCAAGGACAGGCGCTACGACCTGATCCTGATGGATTTGCAGATGCCGCGCATGGACGGGCTGGCCGCTACCCGGCTGATCCGGGCGGCAGAGACCGAATTCCGGGTACCGATCATCGCCATCACCGCCAACGCCAGCGCCGAGGACAGGATGCAATGCCTGGCAGCCGGTATGGACGACCATGTCGCCAAACCCTTCAGGGCACACGAACTTTACGACGTCCTGGCCAAATGGTACTGACCGGCCTGGCCGTATGAAACCTGTTTGCATGGCACCCGGGCATGCCGGCTGCCTGTATTTATTTTATTGATGGATTTGCTTGCCTCAGGGGCCGATGCGCCCATACTTTGCCGTGGGGATCGAGCAACGTTTAGGGGAGAGCCGACCGTTGGGGTGGCACCGTAAACCTGTTCTGTCTGCTGCTGGCCGGGTCCTCGTGGGGCTGATGCTGCTGATCGCGGCGCTGCCCGCGCGCGCCGCCGACACGCCGCCTGCCAACCTGCTGCCCGGCGCCTGTTATTTCTATAGCGACATCCAGGACCATTTCCCCAGCATGCGCGATGCCGCCGCAGGCCAGGCTTGCGACGGCGGGGTCGAGCCGCGCCCCGAAATGGTGTGGTTGTCCCTGCCGCTTGATACGGTGCAGCCACAGGCCGGGGTAAGGTACGACCTCGCCATTTTCCGCCACTGGGTCGAACGCGCCGTGGTCCAGATCCATTATGCAGACGGTTTCATGATGGCTTATGACGTGGGACCGAAGGATTTCGACCGCTACTGGTCGGTTGGCAATTTTGTCGCCTTCGATGCACCGGCGCGCGCGGCACCCGTGGACCTGATACTGGTCGGGCTCCAGAACCCCTCGTCGGTGAAACTGTTCCGCCAGATCAACCTGATTGAAAGCGGGGCCTGGAGCCAGATCGAAACCTCGGGGCGGCTGTTGGTTACCATCATCATCGGCGTGCTGCTCGCCATGCTCTGTTACAACATCAGCCTCGCAACCGTGCTGCGCTTCGATTTCCACTTCCAGTACTGCCTGTTCGTCTTTTCAATTTTCCTATATAATATAACCGCTTATGGCATTATCGCCCACTTTGCGCCTGGCGTGTTGAGCGTCGGGCAGCAGATGAATATCACCATCCTGTCCCTGGGCCTGAATGGTCTGTCCGGCCTGTTTTTCCTGTGCGCTTTCCTGGAAGGCGATGCCCTGCCAGGGCGCTGGCGCACAGGCGTGCGCATTGTCGCCTGCCTGTTCATGGCCAGCGCCATCCTGTATGTCAGCGCGCGCGGCTGGCACGCCGATACCATCGACCTCATCTTCAACGGCACGTCGTTCCTTGGCCTTGTGGCCGTGCTGTCGACCCTGTTGCTGGCGCTGTCGCGCGGCAGCCGCGCCGCCTGGTTCTATGCCGCCGGCTGGCTGTTGCCGGTGCTGGGTGTCATGCTGCGCATCCTGCGTGGCCTTGACATGGTGCCCCACACGGTGCTGGTGGAATATGGCATGTCGATCGGCATGGCGCTTGAGACTATCATCCTGTCGATCGGTATCGCCGACCGCATCATCCAGATCCGCAAGGACCGGGACGTGGCCCGGCTCCTGAGCAAGCAGGCCAAGGCGGCAAGCCAGGCCAAGTCCGATTTCCTGGCCCGCATGAGCCATGAGATCAGGACGCCCCTGAACGCCGTAATCGGCCTCAGTGAACTGACGGCGCGCACGGACCTGAGCGACCGCCAGCGCGGTTATGTGCAGAATATCCAGACTGCCGGCGAAATTCTCCTGAGCCTTGTGAACGACATCCTCGATTTTTCCAAGATCGAGGCCGGTAAGGTGACCATCGAAAAAATCCGCTTCGACCCAAGGGAGCTGTTCCTGGGGACCGAGGCGATGATCGCGCCCAAGGCGGCTGAAAAGGGGATCACCCTGGTATCGGATGGCATCGACACCCTGCCACCCGGTGTGATCGGCGACCCGACACGGGTGCGGCAGGTGCTGATCAACCTTGCCAACAATGCGGTCAAATTCACCGAAACCGGGGAGGTACGCATCGAGGCCAGTGCAACGGCGACCGACGACGGCGTGCTGCTGACCTGTCGCGTGCGCGACACCGGCATTGGCATCAGCGACACCCAGATGGCCAACCTGTTCCAGTCGTTCGCGCAAGCCGACGAAACCGTGACCCGCAAATATGGTGGCACCGGCCTTGGCCTTGCCATCTGCAAACAGCTTGTGGAACTGATGGGTGGCGAGATTACCGTTGAAAGCACCCCAGGCAAGGGTAGTTGCTTCAGCTTCAGCCTGCCCTTCAGTCTGGCCGACATGCCGGCGCCGGAGCCCGCAACCGTAACACCGATCGGGCAGGCCGGGGCCACGCCACCGGCCATGCGCCTGCTTGAGGGCATCCATGTCCTGCTGGCCGAAGACAATCCGGTCAACCGCATGCTGGCGATACGGGTATTGGAAGACGCAGGGATGCGTGTCGATACGGCTGCAGACGGCAACGAGGCCTTCAAGAAAGCCACCAGCCAGGCCTATGACATGATCCTGATGGACCTGCAGATGCCGGGCATGGACGGCCTGGAAGCTACCCGGGCGCTGAGGCGGCACCGGAAGGGCATGCAGATCCCCATCATCGCCATGACCGCAAACGACAGCCCTGAGGACAAGGCCCTGTGCCTGGCGGCCGGCATGAACGACCATATCGGCAAGCCGTTCAAGCCCGATGCCCTGTATGAAACCCTGGTGCGCTGGTTGCCGGCGCAGGCTGGCGGCGTGGCGGCTCAGGCGCCCAGCCGGTAAGGGCCGCCACGTTCAAGCGCGCGCACATAGGCCGGACGGGCCTGCAGGCGTTCGATATAGGCCATCAGGTTCGGGATTTTGGCGAGCCCGCCGCCCACGTTCGCGGCTTCGAGCACAAAGCTGATCATGATATCTGCGCCCGTGAGGTCGTCACCAACCAGATAGTCGCTGGCACCCAGGCGTGTAGCGATATAGCCCAGATGGTTCGCAATCTCGCCCTTGATACGGGGGCCAAGCGGCGCACCGGCCTCGCCCAGCCGCCCAACATAAAGCGCCAGCAGAAGCGGCAGCATGGCCGAACCTTCGGCGAAATGCAGCCATTCGACATAATCGTTATAGGCCGCGCTGTCGGTCGCCGGCGCAAATGCGCCCTTGCCGTAAGTGCGGATCAGGTAATCGACAATGGCGCCGGATTCCGCGATCTTGATATCGCCGTCCTCGATGACCGGCGATTTGCCGAGCGGGTGCACCGCCTTCAGGCTGTCGGGCGCGAGGCGCGTGACCGCGTCGCGCTGATAGGCGACGACCTCATACTCGAGCCCCATTTCCTCAAGCAGCCAAAGAATGCGCTGCGACCGGCTGTTGTTCAGATGATGGACCTTGATCATGGCCTGTGCTCCCCCGGGGTTTGATGCTGACGGGCCGGACGGCCCTTGAGGTAAATTTAGGGCGCGGGGCTGATTGACAACCCGCACGCCCGATTTTTGCTGTCCTGACACGGTGTTCCAGCCTTCTACGCGCTCGCGCCGCCAGCGGACCAATCGGGCGCCCTCGAATTATATTTGACAAAAGCAACTATTTATTTGATTTTGTCAAATATATGCAGGGAGACAGGATCATGGCACACAGCGGACAAACCAAAATCGACGATACCCGGCTCGACCGGGTCCGGCATTTCAGCCGCTTCTATACCCGCCAGTTCGGCCTTCTGAACCGTCAACTTCTGGACAGCCCCTATTCCCTGACCGAAGGCCGGGTGATCTATGAACTGGCCAACAACGAAGGCGTGACCGCCAACATGCTGGTGGCCAGCCTTGGCCTTGACGCGGGTTACCTGAGCCGCATCCTCAAGGCGTTCGAAACCAAAGGCATGCTGACCCGCAGGCGCGCCGAACATGACGGCCGCAGCATGATCGTGGAGCTGACGCCGCAGGGCCGTACCATCGCCGACGACCTGGCCGACCGGTCCCGTGCCGAAGTGCGGGGCATGATCGGCACCCTGCCGCCTGCGGATATTGACCGGCTCCTGTCGTCACTGGCTGACGCCGAAACCCTTCTGAGCGGCAACAGCGCGGGTGACGGTACCATTGTGCTCAGGCCACACCGGGCCGGCGACATGGGCTGGGTGATCGGCCTGCACGGTGAACTCTATGCCCGCGAATATGGCTGGAATTCCCATGCCGAGGGCCTGACCGCCCGCATCTGCGCCGATTTCCTGGCCAATTTCGACCCCGCACGCGAACGCTGCTGGATCGCCGATCAGAATGGCCGGCGGCTTGGCTGTGTTTTCATCGTCAGGGAAGACGACGATACCGCCCGTCTGCGTCTCCTGCTCCTGGACCCCGCCGCGCGCGGCCGCGGTCTTGGCCAGCAACTGGTCGAAGAATGCATCCGTTTCTGCCGGGACGCGGGTTACAGCCGCATCGTCCTGTGGACCAACCATGTTTTGGTCGCGGCCCGCCGCATCTATGAAAACAAGGGCTTCAGGCTGGTGGACGAGAAAAAGCACCGGGACTTCGGCCCGGAACTGGTGGGCCAGACCTGGATGCTGGAGCTTCAGTAGGTTGCGAGCACATATACCGCGAGCGCGCGCCGTTCTTCGGCGGTGAGGTCAAAACTCGGCATCGGGCCGGGTGGTGCAATGAGCAGGCTTTCGATGCCCGCGATGTCATAACGCGCCTTCAGGTCCTTCAACAGCTTGCCAGCGCCGCCTTCCGGCATTTGGCCCGCCACATGGCAGGCGGCACAGCCGTTTTCCGAAAACAGCACGGCGCCCTCCAGCACCAGACGGGTTTTCTCTGCTGTATCAAGTCCGGCCAGCGGGTCAGCGACCGGCGCGCGGTCCGCCGCCATATCCCCCACTGCCATATCGCCCCAGCCGATGCGGTAGATAACGCCGGCATAATCGTCCGAAACATAGATGGCGCCGTCCGGCCCCTGCTGCACATCGACCGGGCGACCGATCACATCCTCGTCCTTTTCGAACCCGGTCAGGAAATCGCGTTCCTCGATCTGCCCGTCCGCACCAAAATGCAGGGACACGACCTTGTAACCCGCAAGGCTGGACCGGTTCCAGGAGCCATGCAATGCCACCAGTGCCGCACCTTCATAACCTGCGGGTTCCCGGCCCGCGTTCAGGAAGCGCATACCAAGGGGCGCCCGGTGCGCGCCAAAACCGTGCGCGGGCCCGCGCGACGCGGCGATGCGTGCGCCTTGGCCAGCACCAAAGTCGGGGTCCGGCACCCGGTCGTCATAGGCCACGGGCCAGCCATAGTCACCGCCCGCCTCGATCCGGTTCAGTTCGCAGTTCGGCGTATCGTCGCCCAGCAGGTCGCGGCCATTGTCGGTGCCGAACAGGGCACCCGTGCCCGGCTGCCAGTCGAAGCCGACGGTGTTCCGAAGGCCGACGGCAAAGGTTTCGGCATCGCTGCCGTCCGACCGCATGCGCAGCATGGACGCACGGTAGGCTTCGGTCTCGATACAGACATTGCAGCTTGATCCGACGGTGACATAAAGCCAGCCGTCCGGGCCGAAACCGATGGTGCGGGTGCGGTGGTTGCCACCTGCGGGCAGGCCCTCGAACACACTTTCGATCGCACCCACGGTGCGGGCGGCGGCATTGAAGGGTGCGCGCACAACCCGGTCGGTTTCCGCGACATAAAGATACTCGCCATAAAGCGCGAGGCCATGGGGGACGTTGAGCCCGGTCAGCAGCACCGTGCGGCCATCGGCCTTGCCGTCGCCGTCTTCGTCCCGGTGCAACAGGATCACATTGCCTTCGCGCATGCTGCTGACCAGAAGGTCACCCGCGCCTGTGATACGCATCATGCGGGCATGGGGCACGTCGGTCGCAAAAATGCCGATGCGAAAACCGGGCGGCAGGTGGAAGCGGCTTTCCACCATGCCCGCGTCCGGCGTCTGCGCCTGCCGGCCGGTCAGGAAATCCAGCATCGGGCCCTTGACCGTATATTCCTTCGGCCAGAACAGCCAGAGCCCAGCCACGGCCACCAGCACGATCCCCACAAACCACAGCAGGACTTTTTTCAGCATGATCCCATCCCCGATACCCGTTCAGGCATGAGGATAGGCCGCATGCACCATGGCGGCAACCGGAACAGGAATTCGGAAAAAAGGAGGGGGCACTGATGGCCCCCCTCGCAGTCGTTTCTCGGGTAAAGAAAGATAGGCCGGTACCAGGGGTATGCGGACCGGCCTGAGGTCTTTATAGTCGCACCATACTGACAATAACTGTCAGGAGTGATGATTAGACTGGTGCCATGAGACGCGCAGACCGCCTGTACAATATCGTGACCTACCTCAGAAGCCGCCGCATGGTGGTGACCGCACAGGATTTGGCCGACGAATATGAAGTCAGCGTGCGCACCATCTACCGCGACATCCAGGACCTGATTGTCTCGGGCGTGCCGATTTCGGGCGAGGCCGGGGTCGGTTACATGCTGGACAAAAGCTATTACCTGCCGCCGATGAACTTCGACGTTTCGGAACTTGAGGCCTTGATGCTGGGTGCGGCGATGGTATCGAGCTGGACCGACGACGACATGGCCAGGGCGGCGCGCAACCTGGTGACCAAGATCAAGAATGTGCTGAGCGACCGGGACCGCGAGCTGTTCGCCGGCACCGCCTTGTTTTCACCGCCGTCGCGCTTCCGCCCGGCGGAGGTCGTGCAGTTTTCGCTGGTGCGCACCGCCATCCGGCAAAAACAGAAACTGTTCATCCGCTACGGTGACGAATCCGGTGCCTATTCCGAACGCACGGTGCGGCCGCTCGCTTTGGCGCTGTTCGCGCCTGCGTGGGTGATGCCGTCATGGTGCGAGCTTCGGAACGACTTCCGCTCCTTCCGGCTGGACCGCATGAAGGACGCGGCGCCCACAGGCGAAACCTTTGTGGATACGGAAGAAACCGCGCTTTCCACCTTCCTGGCCCGCATCCGCATGCATGACGGCGTGAAGGACTGAGCCCACGCTTCGTCGCGCTTCCTGCACGGCCTGCCGCAAGAAACTGCTTTTCAACGCAGCGGTATTGTTATTTCATAGCACTGACAGGACAGGAGTATTGATCAGGTGGGATTCTTCCGACAGGCGGACAGGCCGGTGGCGCGCATGACTGCGCGGCAGCGTCTTTTTGTGCGCCTGTGGGCGGGCCTTGCGCTCCTGACCTTCCTCTCGTTTGCGACCCAGGCCTACCTTGTGCAGACGCACGAGATCGCCCCGCAGCTCGAGGCCATCAACAACGGCATGGGCGGCGACAAGGTTCCGGGGCCCGCGCACGGGTCCAACTGCCCGCTTTGCCAAAGCATCGCGGCCGCCGGCGCCTACCTGACACCGCCGACCGCCAGCCTGCCGATCCCGGCTGCATCGCTGTACCATGCCGACCTGCCGCCGCGTGTTCTGGCCGCACACCTGGCCGCCCCCGGGCACATCTGGCGCGGCCGCGCACCCCCGAAAGCCTGAGACCGACCTTTTTGAAGCCAGCCGGCTGACCCCAATCCGCAACTGCGGGCGGGGTGAGCAGTGTTTGGCATGCCGGCCCCAATCTGCCGGCTCTGTCTCAAGTTTCTCAGGGAGCGCAGCTCATGAATAAATATATGCTTCTGGCCGCCCTTATGGCCACCACCACCCTCAGTCCCGTCGCCATCGCAGATGATGCCGCCATGGAAGCGCAGCATCCGCCCAAGAAGGGCGATGATGTCGAGGATATTGTCGTGACCGCCTCGCCCATTGCCGGTGCGTCGGACCGTTTTGCCACCATCGTCGGCCAGGTGAACCGCGACGATATCCTGAAAGCCGGCGGCTCGAACCTCGCCGACGTGCTGAAAAACACCCCGGGTGTTACGGGCACGGGCTTCGCCGCCGGCGCCAGCCGCCCGGTGATCCGGGGTTTTGATGCCAACCGTGTACGTATCCTTGAAGACGGCATCGGCAGCTTCGATGTGTCGGAGGTCGGCCCCGATCACGGCGTGCCCATCGACCCGCTGTCGATCCGCGAGATCGAGGTGGTGCGCGGTGCCGCAACGCTCAGGTACGGCAGCCAGGCCATCGGCGGGGTGGTGAACGCCATCAACAACCGCGTGCCGCGTGAACTGGGCGACGAACCGTTCGAAGGTGAACTGAGCGGCAGCTATGGCAGCAATTCGGACACCGGCCAGGGTTCGATCATGATGGACGCCACCACCGGCCAGATGGCTTTCCATGCCGATGGTTTCTATCGCCATACCGGCGATTACAAGATCCCCGGCGGCACCATGGAAAATTCCTATTTCCATGGCGGCGGTGCGTCGTTCGGCACGTCCTATTTCTTTGGCGACAGCCGCGTCGGCGCCGCCATCGTGCACTATGACACCAATTACGGCATCCCGGGCGAAGAAGCCCATATCGACATGCAACAGACCAAGGGCCTGTTCAGTTCATCCCTCGCCATCGACAAGGGGGCCCTGAAGACTATCACCCTTGATGGCGGCTATGCCGACTATAAACACAGCGAAATCGATAACGAGACCGGCGACATCGGCTCCACCTTCACCGACAAGGAATGGGACACCCGCGCCGAGTTCCTGTTCGACGCCATCGGCCCCTTCTCGTCTGCTGCCGCCGGTGTGCAGTTCCAGCACCGCAAGTTCGCGGCCTTCGGGGAAGGCGAAGAATATCTGCTGCCGACCCTGACCAAAAATGCCGCCCTGTTCCTGTTCACCGAAATGCCGGTGGGCGACCGGGTGAACATGCAGTTCGGTGCCCGTATCGAGCATGTGGATGCCGACGGCACGCCGGTGTCGGATGTGGCCACTGAGCGTAGCTTTACGCCGTTCAGTGCCTCGGTCGGTGCGCTTTATGACCTGACGGACAGCCTGAAGCTGGGCCTGACCGCTGCCTCGACCGCGCGGGCACCGGCGATTACCGAGCTTTATGCCCGTGGTGCGCACGAAGGCCCCTTGACCTACGAAACCGGGGACCCGAACCTGGGCATCGAGCGCGGCAATTCACTGGAGGCGACCCTCCGCTACAAAAAGGGCCGGGTGAATTTCGAAGGCGCCGCCTGGGCCGTGTCCTTCAACAATTTCATCTATGGCGAACTGACCGGCAACCTGTGTGACGAAGAAGGCAACTGTGCCGCCGACAGCGACGAAGACCTGAAGGAAATGTTCTACAAGGCCGAAGACGCCTGGTTCCGCGGCCTTGAAGGCAAGCTGACCGTCGATGTCTGGGAAGCCGGCAGCGGCGGGCTGGATGCCATCATCCTGGCCGACTATGTGCGCGCGACCCTCAAGCATGGCGGCGGCGACCTGCCGCGCATCCCGGCCTATCATATCGGTGGCGGCCTTGACTGGCACAGCCCCGTGGTCGATGCCGGCTTCATGGTGCGCTATACCGGCGCCCAGAATGACGTGCCGGTGGGCGATACGCCGACCGACGGTTATGTCTCGATCGATGCCAACATCGGCGTGCGGCCCTTCGCTTCGATGCCCGATATGGAAATCGCGCTGGTGGGCCATAACCTGACCAACAGCGAACAGCACAATGCCATCGCGCTCAACAAGGAGGAGGTCACCCTGCCGGGCCGCGACATCCGCCTGACCCTGCGCACCAGCTTCTGAAGCGCTGGCACAACAAGTTTCCCGCCGGGGGCCGTTCGCGGCCCCCTTTTTTTGGGCCGCCAGCCCGGCCAAAGGTCGACAGGGCCGGCAATGCCCCTATATGGAATCATGAGGAACAAGGGGGATATATGGCAAATCGAAAACTGAAGATCGTGGCCGCCGTCGGCCTGGTGCTGGGAGCTGTCTATGTTGCCGCGCGGGTGTTCGTGCCGCCGATGCTGGAGGCCAGAATCCTGAAGCCTGTGCCCCACGCCCCCTACAAGGTATCGGATGAAGCCAAGGCGCTGCACAGCGGCCTGACCGTGATGGACTGGCACGCCGATGCCCTATTGTGGAACCGGGACCTGACGCAACCCAGCGACCGCGGTTATGTGACCCTGCCCAGCATGCAGGCCGGCAACATGGCGCTGCAGATGTTCACGACCGTGACCAAGGTGCCCTGGAAAATTGAGCTGCGCGACAACCCGTCCGACAGCGACATGATCACGGCCGTTTCCGTTATCAGCGGCTGGCCGGTCGCCAGTTGGAACAGCCTGACGGAACGCGCACTTTACCAGGCCCTTAAACTGAATGACGCTGTGGCGCGGTCGGAAGGTGGCATGATGTGGGTCCGCAACCAGAAGGAACTGCAGGCCCTGATGGCCGCGCGGGCAAAAGCCGGACATGGCGGCCCTATCGGCGTGCTTCTGGGCGCCGAAGGCGGCCACCCGCTGGAAGGCGACCTGATGAACCTGGACCGCCTGTATGCCGCCGGCTTCCGCATGATCGGCCTGACCCATTTTTTCGATAATGAAATCGGCGGTTCTCTGCATGGCCAGTCGGGTGCGGGCCTCAGCGACTTTGGCCACGGGGTGATCCACCGCATGGACGACCTGGGCATGATCATCGACGTGGCGCATGCGTCCGAACAGAGCGTGCGCGACACGCTGGCGCTGACCACGCGCCCGGTGGTGATTTCCCACACCGGCCTCAGGGGCACCTGCAAAAGCGACCGCAACCTGCCGGACGATCTGGTGCAAACCATCGCGGCCAAAGGCGGACTGATCGCCATCGGCATGTGGCAGGATGCGGTCTGTGGCACGGACCCGGATACGATTGCCGCCACCATTGCGTATGGCGTGCGGCTGGCGGGGCCGGATCATATCGCCTTGGGGTCGGATTGGGATGGTGCGGTACCGGAAGCGGTTTCGCCCGCTGATCTGCCCGCGCTTACCGACGCGCTTCTCAGGCAAGGGCTGGACCATGCGACCATCGCCAAGGTGATGGGCGGCAACAGTGCCGCCTTCCTCGCGCGCTGGCTGCCGATGGAATAGGCCCTATTCCACCTTCCAGGTCTGTCCGGCGTACATCATGTCCTTCAGGCTGCGCCGGCCTTTCTGGGCCTTGATCTGGCCAAGAACAGCGTCCGAATAGGTATGGTCGGCCACATGGGAATAGATCACGCCCATCGCAACCGGCTCACCCGGATGGGCACCCAGCTCGGCCAGCATGCGCGCAAGCTGCAGGTTGCCTTCGTCATGGACCAGGATGTCGTCTTCGGTGATACCGTCTTCGCCCACCGTGACGACCTCGAGCGCGAAACGGTCCAGGTTGAAGCGGATGCCCTTGTTGCCGTCCTTGCCGAACAGCATTTTCCGGCCATGCTCCAGAAGAAGCTGGTGTTCGGGTGCCGATGCCTTGTCGGTGATGCCGGCCCAGACCGCATCGTTATAGACGATACAGTTCTGCAGGATTTCAACAAAGGACGCGCCCCGGAAGCCATGCGCGCGGGTGAAGATGCCGGGCATATGCTTGAGTGCGGTATCCACCGTGCGGGCAACAAAGCGTGCGCCGCAGCCCAGCGCAAAGCTGATGGGGTTCAGCGACGGATCGACCGAACCCTGCGGGGTCGAGGGCGAGCGTGTGCCCACATCCGACGTCGGTGAATATTGCCCCTTGGTCAGGCCATAAATCTTGTTGTTGAACAAGAGGATCTTGATATCGACATCGCGCCGCAGCGCATGCATCAGGTGGTTGCCGCCAATCGACAGGCCGTCGCCGTCGCCGGTGATCAGCCAGACGTCGAGGTCCGGGTTCGCGAGCTTGAGGCCGGTGGCCACCGCCGGCGCCCGGCCATGGATGGTGTGGAACCCATATGTGTTCATATAATAGGGGAAGCGGCTCGAACAGCCGATGCCCGACACGAACACCGTGTTTTCGCGTGTCACACCCAGGTCCGGCAGGGTGCGCTGCATGCATTTCAGGATCGCATAGTCCCCGCAGCCGGGGCACCAGCGCACTTCCTGGTCGCTGGTGAAATCCTTGATGGTCAGGGCCGTCTTCGGTGTGCTCAGGTCATTCATGGCGAGCCTCCCTCACTGGGCCGTTTCGGCGCGGATGGCATCCAGGATTTCCTGGATCTTGAACGGCAGGCCCGAGACCTTGTTCAGGGGTTTTGCGTCGATCAGGTATCTGTCGCGGATCACGGTCTTGAGCTGGCCCGCGTTCATTTCCGGCACCAGCACCTTGGCGAAGCCTTTGAGCAGATCGCCCAGGTTGCGCGGGAACGGGTTCAGATACCGGATATGGATATGGCTGACCCTGATGCCGTCGGCCCGCGCACATTTGACCGCCTCGGCAATCGGCCCGTAGGTCGAACCCCAGCCGACCACGGCCAGGGTGCCTGTTTCTTCCCCGTCCTCCACCGTTTGCAGCGGAATGTCGTTGGCGATGCCCGCGATCTTGTTCATGCGGGTGTCGGTCATTTTCTGGTGGTTTTCGGGATCATAGGAAATATGGCCGCTGTCGAAGCTTTTTTCGATGCCGCCGATCCGGTGTTCGCAGCCCGGCGTGCCGGGTTTGGCCCAGTTGCGCGCAAGGGTTTTCATATTCCGCCTGAAGGGGTTGAACTCCGACCCGTCGTCGGGTGCCGTGGCAAAATCGACCGTGAAGGGTTCAAGCGCATCGAGGTCCGGCAGTTTCCAGGGCTCGGCGGCGTTGGCGATGAAACCGTCGGTCAAGAGGATCACGGGGGTCATATATTTGACCGCAAGGCGGCAGGCCTCGATCGCCACTTCAAAACAGTCGCCCGGGCTGCGGGTCGCGACCACAGGCAGGGGCGCGTCGCCGTTCCGGCCATAAATGGCCTGATAAAGGTCGGACTGTTCGGTTTTGGTCGGCAGGCCGGTGGACGGGCCGCCCCGCTGGCTGTTGATCACCACCAGCGGCAGTTCGGTTGAAATGGCAAGGCCCAGGGCTTCGGTCTTCAAGGCAATGCCGGGGCCGGACGAGCTGGTGACACCGAGCGCGCCGCCATAGGACGCGCCGATGGCCGCGCACACCGCCGCAATCTCGTCTTCCGCCTGGAAGGTAATGACGCCCAGGTCTTTCATGCCCGAGAGCGCGTGCAGGATGGGCGACGCCGGCGTGATCGGGTAACTGCCCAGCACGATATCAAGCTCCGCCAGGTCACCCCCCGCCGCAATGCCCCAACTGAGCGCCTGGCTGCCAGTCACCGTGCGGTATATGCCGGGGTCCGTGTGGGTGGCACCGATCTGGTAGCGTTTGAAGGTGGCCGACAGTTCGGCGGTTTCGCCGAAGGCGTGGCCGGCATTCAGGGCCGCCACGTTGGCATCGGCCAGTTCCGGCGCCTTGGCGAACTTGGCCTTCAGCCAGTCGATCACCGGTTCGCGCTTGCGGCTGAACATCCAGAGCATCAGCCCCAGGGTCCACATATTCTTGCACCTGAGGGCTTCCTTGTTGCCAAGCCCGAATTCCTTGACGGACTCGAGCGTCATTTTGGAGATATCCAGCTCCACAAGCTGGTAATCCTTCAAACCCGGGCTGCCGACCGGGTTGGCGTCATAGCCGGCCTTCTGCAAATTCCGGGGTGTGAAACTGCCGCTGTCGACGACCAGCAAACCGCCCGGGCGCAGGTTCTTGAGGTTGGTCTTCAGGGCGGCGGGGTTCATGGCCACCAGCACATCAGGCCGGTCGCCCACGGTCTTGATGGCCTTGGCGCCAAAATTGATCTGGAAGGCCGAGACCCCGAAGGTGGTGCCCGCCGGCGCCCTGATCTCGGCCGGAAAGTCGGGGAAGGTCGCAAGGTCGTTGCCGCTGAGTGCGGTCGAGGTAGTGAACTGGCTGCCCGTAAGCTGCATGCCATCGCCACTGTCGCCGGCAAAGCGTACCACGGCGGATTCGAGTATCTGGACTTCAGACGCCATCTTCTTCCCCTCACCATGAAGGCAGCCTTCCCTGCCTTCTTCAACTTTGCTCCTGTCTGCCCCGGCTTTCAATAGGGGCTTTACTCGAAACCACGGAATGCATTTTCCAATATCGGCGCCAATATGCGCCTAATCGGGAATATCATTCCAACTCATGACCAGACCTTATTCTGTTCCACCCGATGCCATCAGGCGCGCGGCGTGCGCATCAGCACAAATTCCTCGGCGCTTGAGGGATGCACCGCAACGGTGGCATCGAACTGCGCCTTCGTCAGCCCCGCCTTCACGGCAATACCGATACCCTGGATGATCTCGCCGGCATCGGCGCCGATCATATGGGCCCCCAGCACCCGGTCGGTCACCTTGTCGACCACCAGTTTGGTGAAGGCCCGTTCGGGGGCACCCCCCAGTGTATGTTTCATCGGCCGGAAATCCGAGACATAAACCGCAACATCGCCAAACTGTTCCTTCGCTTCCGCTTCCGTCAGCCCCACAGTGCCGATGGGTGGCTGCGAAAACACGGCGGTCGGGATGGCATCATGCTCCGGCGATGTGGGGGTGCCGCCAAACACGGTCAGGGCAAAGGCATGGCCTTCCTTGATCGCGACCGGGGTCAGGGCCACACGGTCGGTCACGTCGCCCACCGCATAGATGCTGTCGATGTTGGTTTTGCCATAACCGTCAACCATGACGGCCCCGTTATCATCCAGCGCCACGCCGGCTTCGGCGAGGCCAAGGCCGTTTGTATTGGGCTTGCGGCCTGTGGCATACATCACCGCACCCGCGTCCAGATGGCTGCCGTCCGTCAGGGTCAGGCGCACGCCGGTTGCGGTTTTTTCGATCGCAGTCACATTCGTCTCGGTGCGCACATCGATATGTTTTTTGCGCATTTCGTCGGCAAGGCGGTTCCGCAAGTCGTCGTCAAAACCACGCAAAATCTGTTCGCCCCGGTACAGAAGGGTCACATCCGCGCCCATGCCCTTGAAGATGCCGGCGAATTCAACGGCGATATAGCCGCCGCCGACCACGACCACATGGTCCGGCAGGCTTTCCAGATGGAAGGCTTCGTTCGACGTGATGGCATGGTCGATGCCCGGTATCTCCGGCATGTCGGGCCAGCCGCCGGTGGCGATCAGAACATGTTTCGCGCTGACCGTCTTGCCGGCAACCTGCACCTGGTTTGGCCCCGTGATGGTGGCGCGGCCATCGATAATCTCGACCCCGGCATTCTTGAGGGTCTGGATATAAAGGCCGTTCAGCCGGTCGATCTCCCGATCCTTGGCGGCGATGAAACTGGTCCAGTCGAAACTGGTTTCGCCCACTGTCCAGCCGAAGCCCTTGGCGGATTCGAAATCTTCGGAAAAATGCGAGGCATAGACCATCAGCTTCTTGGGTACACAGCCGCGGATCACACAGGTGCCGCCGACCCGGTATTCTTCTGCCACCGCAACACGCGCGCCATAGCTGGCGGCAATCCGGCTCGCGCGCACACCGCCCGAGCCTGCGCCGATGACAAACAGATCATAATCGTACTTCATACATGCCTTTCCGGCCGTGGCCGTGGAATTGTTCCTTGCTGCCCATTTGGGGCGCCCCTGCCGCTGCCACAAGGCGCAGGCAGGGCCTATAAGCTTCACAATAATATGATCTGCCCCAAGGTCCAGCCCGGCGTTGCCGCTGGCCCTTCACCAGTCGGTGATTTTGTTCCCGTGAAAACATGGCTATGATCGCCCGCAAACATATGAAGCGGGGAGACTTTATGACCATCATCCTGGAGACCGAGCGCTTGCGCCTGAGGGAATGCACGGCGGACGACACCGACTTTATCCTCAGCCTTTATACCGACCCGGCCTTCATCGAATTCATCGGCGACCGGGGTGTGCGCACACGCGAGGATGCGGCGGCCTATATCGAAAACAACATCACCGCCAGCTACCGCGAGCATGGTTTCGGCTTTTATGTGACCGAACTGAAAGCAGACGGCAGGCCCGTCGGCATCTGCGGCATCGTGCAGCGCCCGACCCTGGATGACCCCGACATCGGCTTTGCCTTCCTGACCGGCAACACCAGCCAGGGATATGGTTACGAATCCGCCGCCGCGATGATGCACTATGCGCGCGAGCGCCTGGGCATCGGCCGCATTGTCGCCATCGTTTCCCCCGGCAATGTGCGGTCGGAAGGCCTTCTGAACAAACTGGGGCTCAAGCGCGAAGGGCTGGTGCAACTGGCCGCCGACGCCAAACCTGTGCAACTTTTTGCCTCGAATGCCTGACGGAAGGATGACCGCCATGACCCGCCTTTTTGCCGTGCTGATCCTGTGCCTTGCCGCCCTGCCCGCGCGCGCCGAACCCATCACTATTAGGGAAAGCTTCACCATCCATTCCGACATTCTGGGCCAGGACCGGCAGGTCAACATCTATCTCCCGCCCAGCTATGCGGAGGGCAACAAAGCCTATCCGGTCCTCTATCTGCTGGACGGCGGCGTGGGCGAAGATTTCCTGCATATCGCCGGTATCGCCACCCTGTCGGCAGACTGGCGCGGCATCCGGGACTATATCCTGGTCGGCGTCGCCGGGATCGACCGCTATCATGAACTGACCTCGCCCACATCCGTGGATTTCGAACAGAAACGCCTGCCCACCAACGGCGGCGCCGCTGATTTCCGCAAATATCTGAGGGATGAACTGGTGCCCTGGGTGAAGGGCCGTTACCGCACCACGGATGAAACGGTCCTGATGGGGGAATCGCTCGCGGGCCTGTTCGTTGCCGAAACCTTCCTGCATGAGCCGACCCTGTTCGAAGGTTATGTGGCCGTCAGCCCGTCCCTGTGGTGGAACAAGGAAGCACTTGCCAAGGCCGCACCGAAGCTGCTGGCCAAACCCGGTTTCCCGGCGGGCCGGCGCCTGTTCATTACCGCCGCGCAGGACGACGGTGAAGACACCTTTGCCGCGCTCGATACACTCGAAGCAGCCCTTGCCGCCAACCCGCCCAAGGGGCTCAAGCTCACAGTCAGGCGGCTTGACGATGAAAGCCATGCCACCACCTTGCACCCGTCGGCGCTGATGGCCGTGCGGCAGTTTTTCGCAGTGCCGCAGTAACACTTGCAGCACCCCGCCCTGTCCCCTATGCTGCGCCGCAGCAATTTACCTGAGGGAGAGTTTCCGTGGAACTGAAGGGCAAGACAGCGATTGTAACCGGCGGCGCATCGGGCATGGGCCGGGCGACCGTGGATTATTTTGTATCCAGGGGCGCGAACGCCGTGATCCTGGACCTGAATGACGAAGCCGGCAACAAGGCTGTCAAGGAACTGGGCGAAGCCGTGCGCTATGTGCATACCGACGTGACCGACGAAGACGATGTCGCCGCCGCCATCCGGGTCGCAAAAGAAGCCTTTGGCGGTGTGCATGTCGCCGTCAACTGCGCGGGTATCGCCACGCCCCTCAAGGTGCTGGACCGCGAAGGCAACAACAATGGCATCGGCCACTTCAAGAAGGTGATCGGCATCAACCTTGTGGGCACCTTCAACGTGCTGGCGCAGGCGGCAGAAGCCATGCGCACCAACGAACCGAACGAAGACGGCGAACGCGGTGTGATCATCAACACCGCCTCTGTCGCGGCCTACGAAGGCCAGATCGGCCAGACCGCCTATGCGGCATCGAAGGGCGGCATCACCGCGCTGACCCTGCCGGCCGCGCGCGAATTTGCCCGCGAAGGCATCCGGGTCATGACCATCGCGCCCGGTTTCATCCACACCCCGCTGTTCGACGGCCTGCCGCCAGCCGCCGTTGAAAGCCTGACCAACCAAGTGGTGTTCCCGAAACGCCTGGGCCAGCCCGGCGAATATGCCAAGCTGGCCGGCCATATTGTCGAGCATGCCTACCTGAACGGCGAAACCATCCGCATGGATGCCGCCGCCCGCATGGCCCCCAAATAAGGACCGGGGCCACCCCGCCTTTGCGATCAGCCACCGCGCTACTGGGTTGGGGCTTTGCCCCAGCTTCGCAAACGCCGATCAAGTCGGCGAATGACGAACGGAAAGATCAAACACCAAATGATCGTCACCCGCCGACTTGATCGGCGGGCCCAGCAGTATGGTGGCTGACAATCTCGTTCCCCTGCCTCCCAAAGCACACCCCTGTCACAAGTGACACTGGACACGGCCGCGCCGTGGCCTAGATCATGCCCTGAGACACGGGAGGCGCGTATGGGACCCTTGACGGGCATTCGGATCATCGAACTGGTGGGCATGGGCCCGGGGCCGTTTGCCGGCATGATGCTGGCAGACATGGGCGCCGACGTGATCGCCATTGACCGCATGGGCGCGGACGGCATGAGCCTGAAGGTCGATATCAACCGGCGCGGCAAACGCTCGGTCAAACTTGACCTGAAGTCCGATGCCGGCAAGGCGGCACTCCTCAAGCTGGCAGAAAGCGCCGATGCGCTGTTTGAAGGCTTTCGCCCCGGGGTGATGGAAAAGCTGGGCCTGGGCCCCGACGAGATGCTGGCCGCGAACCCGAAGCTGGTGTACGGCCGCATGACCGGCTGGGGCCAGACAGGCCCCTTGGCGCACACCGCCGGCCACGACATTAATTATATCGCGCTTGCCGGCGCCCTGCATGCCATGGGACCGGCCGGCAGCGTGCCGACTCCGCCCCTCAATCTTGTGGGCGACTATGGCGGCGGCGGCATGATGCTGGCCTTTGGCCTTGTGTGCGCGATCCTTGAGGCCCGCACATCGGGCAAGGGCCAGGTGGTCGATGTCAGCATGGTCGAAGGCGCGAGTGTGCTGATGAGCCTGTTCCATTCCCTGATGGCGTCCTACCGCTGGGCACCGGGTCGCGGCATCAACTTCCTGGACGGCGGCGCGCATTTCTACGGCACCTACGAGACCAAGGACGGCGGTTTCATGGCCCTTGGCGCCATCGAACCCCAGTTCATGCAGGTGTTCATCGACAAAGCCGGCCTTGATAAAAGCTGGCTTGAAAAGCACATGAACCCGGCGCACTGGGCCGAACTGAAAGCCGAGCTTGCGGCCCTGTTCAAGACCCGCACGCGCGACGAATGGCAGGCACTGTTCGACGGCACCGATGCCTGCCTCGCCCCGGCGCTGCCCTTCTGGGAAGCGCACCAGCACCCGCACAACCAGGCGCGCGGCAGTTTTGTCGAGGTGGACGGCCTGATGCAGCCGGCGCCGGCGCCCAAATTCTCCCGCACCGAACCCATGGTGAACCGTGGCCCCGTCAAGGCGGGCACAGACACCGAACTGGTGCTGGCGGAAGCGGGCTTCGACGCCGAAACCATCGCCGCCATGAAAGCGGCGGGCGCAGCGGGCTGAGGCCTCAATTTTTCTTGATGCTGCCAAGGGCCGCGAGCGCGCGTTCGCGCGACAGGCGCCGGTCGACCATCGGTTTGGGGTAGTTTCCCCCAAGGGTGACACCCGCGGCTTTCAGAACCAGGGCCGGGGCTTCAAACGGCTTGTGGATATACTCGTCCGGCAGGTCCGCCAGTTCCGGCACAAATTCGCGCACATAGGTTCCCTTGGGGTCGAACTTCTCGCCCTGTGTGACCGGGTTGAAAATGCGGAAATAGGGCGCGGCATCGGGCCCGCAACCGGCCACCCACTGCCAGCCCATGGTATTGTTGGCCAGATCGGCATCGACCAGCGTATCCCAGAACCAGGCGGCGCCGTCGCGCCAGTGCCACAGAAGGTCCTTCACCAGGAACGAGGCCACGATCATGCGCACCCGGTTGTGCATCCAGCCGGTTTGCCACAGCTCGCGCATGCCGGCGTCGACAATGGGGAAACCGGTCAGGCCCTTCTGCCATTCAGTGAGCGCATCACCCGGGCCCTGCCGCCAAGGGAAGGCCTTGAACTGGTCCCTGAGCGGCTGTTCCGGCAGGTCGGGGAAATGAAACAGAAGATGGGTCGCAAATTCGCGCCAGCCGATTTCGCGCAGGTACGCTGCCGCGCCGCTTTCTGCCGTCTCGAACGCGGTGGCGAAGGCACGGCAGCGGCGCCATACCCGCCGCACGCTGATTTCGCCGAACGCCAGATAGGGCGACAGGCGCGACGTGCCCTCCTGCCCCGGCAGGTCGCGCGTGCGCTGATAGCCGGCCATCACGTCGGCCACGAACCGGTCCAGCATCAGGCGCCCACCATTTTCGCCCGGCACCCACGATGCCGCGATCGGGTCGGCCCAGAAGGCGGGCTTGGGCGCAAGGTTCAGCTCAGCCATGTCCGCACTTTCGGGCCATACCTCGGGTGCGCGCAGGCGGAGGGGCGCCGGCGTGGGTTCGATATCCTCGATCAGTTCGCGGCAGCGGCGCCAGAAGGGTGTGAAAACCGTATAGGGCGTGCCAGCCCCGGTGGCGACCTGTTCGGGTTCCAGTAAAAGGCTGCCGGCGAAACGGCGGCAGGTGACGCCGCGCACCTTGCACATGTCATGAAGTGCGGCTTCGGTCCAGCGCGCGGCGGGGCTGTAGCCCCTGAGCATGAAGACCGATTTGGCACCCGTGGCCTCCAGAAGCGCCTCGACCATATGCACAGTGCCGCCCGCGCGCAGGATCAGGCGGCTGCCGATGGCCTCAAACGACCGGCCCAGCGCTTCAAGCGACTTCATCAGCCACCAGCGCGAGGCGGCGCCCGGTTTCCATTCGCCATGCACGGCATCGTCAAGGATATAGACGGGGATAACGGGAACGCCTGCGCGTTCTGCGGCGGCCAGGGCCGGCTGGTCATCCAGCCTGAGCCCGCCGTTCATCAGGACCAGGATCGGGTCGATCATAAAAGCAAATGGTTCCGTATGATTGTGACGTCACAGGTCCATTATACGGTCGATATCGCGTGGCAGATCTTTTGGCTTCTCCAGAAACGACCAGCCGATGAACACGATCATCGAGGTCAGCATGGCCAGGAATCCGCTGGAAATGCCATAAGGCACCTTGATGCCCCAGATCTGGACGGCGAAATTAATCGCGAGGCTGACGATAATCGCCGCGCACGCGGCCCGCGCGGTCGCACCCTTCCAGTTGAGGCCGATGATGACCACGGGCACCAAAGCCGCCGCGAACGTGCCCCAGCCAAAGGCGCCGAGGAGCGCCACCAACTGGTCGGAGCCGAGCGCGATGATGGCCGACAGCACGGAAATTCCGATGGTGGCAATACGCGCCCACATCAGTTCGTTATCGAGGCTGCGACCCCGCACCGCTTTGGGGATATCATGGATGATGGCGGCGGCGCCGATGTTCAGGAAACTGTCGGCGGTCGACATGATGGCGGCAAACAGCCCCGCGAACACGATGCCGGCCAGCAAGGGGTGCGCATAGGTGGACAGGAACACAGGCGCGGCCTCGTCGGGCGCGGACAGCGGCATGGCCACATCGCCCAGCACCAAGGCACGCATGACAATGCCCACCGACACCCACAGCATGGCGGCAATCGCGTAACCGAACACCGCCACCGGCAGGATCAGGCGGTTGTCGGAAAGCTTGCGGTTCATCATCATCTTGGTCGCCACATGCGGCTGGCCCGCGAGGCCAAGCCCGAACATGAAAAACCAGGCCAGCGAGGCCATCGCCCCCACGGTGCCGAAGGGCATGACATCCTCGCCGTCCGCCTTGAGGAGGATATTGCTGACCTCGGCAAAACCGCCATCGAACACGTGGGCGGCGGTGATGACCACCAGCGCACCCGCGACAATCATCATCAGGCCCTGCACCACATCGGTATAGACGGACGCGATGATGCCGCCGGTCACGCAGTAGAAGATCAGCACGGCGGAGGAGACAACCACACACGCGAGCAGGCTGATGTCCGCGAACATGGCCGTGGCCGACAGGATCGATTGCAAGACCAGCGCCATCGCCAGAATCTGGGTCGCGAGGTACCCAAGCACACCAAGGATGATGGTGACCGCCGTCAACAGGCGCGCAAACTGGCTGCCATAACGGGCATAAACCACATCGGGCATGGACATGGTGTCCCTGACTTCGGCCACCATGCGGATGCGTTTGGCAACAAGATAGAAGCCGGTGGCATAACCCAGCGCCGAACAGATGGCCATCCACATGCTGCTCATGCCCGTGGCATAAACGAGGCCGGGGCCACCCACGAAGCCGAAGCCCGACAGGGTGCTGGAGAAGACCGCAAGCGACACGACGATGGGACCAAGGCCACGCCCGGCGACAAAAAAATCACCCGCCGATTTGGTGCGGCGCATGGCCCAGATACCGACGCCGATACACATGACCATATAGGCCATGACCGCACCCAGGATGATGGTCTGGCGATATTCTTCCATCAGTTTGCCTCCCCGCCCGCTTTCATCTCAGCGACCAGCGCCTCGAAGTCCCGCTCATCGTCGGGATGCAGGAAATAGCGCCGGAAGGCGACGGCATAGAAAATGTCGAAAAGCGCGAAGCTGCCCCAGACACCGCCCAGCATCCAGGCCGTGGGGACAGGCACGCCGAAGAAAAGGCCGGTCTCGCCGGTCAGCAGATAGTGTTTGTAGCCCAGGTAAAGGCTGGCCCAGACAATGAACGCAATCAGGGCGCCGCCGGCCAGGAACAGCCAGAAACCGCGGGTGCGCCGTTTGGGCGCCACGCCCATCGCCAGCATGAAGGTTGCCAGCAAGATCACGGCAATCTGGAAATAGAAAGGCGCGTCGCCGATGCTGCCAAGCCGGGCAAGGCCATCACCGCCCAGCCGCATGCCGGCGATGGTGGGATGCGCCAGACCAACCGCGTTTTCCGGCGGCACGGACAGAAGCACATAGCCGGTAATGCCGGCAACCACGAGCAATAGCCCGAAGACGACATGGATCAGTTTCACGCGCTTTCCTCCCCCGCGTTATGGGGCGAGACTAGGGGCGAAGGCGGCAGGGGGTCAAGCAGGCATTCGGCATGTGCTATAACAGTGCGTGTATTCTTGCCACACCTCGGGAAAAATTCCCGCGCAAATTTATTTGGTATGATTTTCTTTGAGGGACGCCACGCGCGGTCGGTCCTAAGGTGACGTCAAATGAGAACAAAAGGGCTACAAGCACACCCGCACCGCCATTAAACCGGGAAAACCCGGAACGGCAGCGGCACCCACCAAAGCTTGTGGCCCAATGAGGCATGTTGAGGCGCCACCGCGAGGGCGGGGCGCGACGGAGGATAGTGATGCGGCTGACACGCCAAAGCCTGAAATACCCGATTGCCGTGGCGGTGATAACCCTGGCGGTCATGCTGTTTGGCGTCTTCAGCATGATGAACATGCCGGCCCAGTTGCTGCCACCGATCCAGAAGCCGATCATGACAGTGGTCAACGCCTGGCCCGGTGCGTCACCCGCCGAAATGGAATCGGAAATCACCGTGCCGGTCGAAGAAGTGCTGCAGGGCACACCGGGCATGACCGAGATGATTTCCTGGAACATGTCCAACTTCGCTTTCATGCAGCTCGAATTTTCGCTCGAGACCGACATGACCCACGCGCTCATTGAAGTGATCAGCCGGCTGAACCGCCTGCGGCCCTTGCCGGCCAACGCCGAAAAGCCGCAGATCAGCATGGGCGAATGGGGCGACGCCAACGACAGCCTGATCGAATATTATGTCGAACAACTGCCTGGCAGCACCAGCGACCCGCAGGACAATGCGCGTTACATCCGCGATTTCATCCTGCCGCAACTGCAATCCCTGTATGGCGTTTCGCGCATCGAATTTGACGATGGCACCGGCGGTGACGGCGAACAGTTGCAGATCGTGTTCGACCCCTATCGTGCCGCCGAACTGGGCATCGACATCGCCCGTGTACCGGCGCGCATCGGCCGTTCGGTCGATATCTCCAGCGGGTTTGTCGATGTCGGGCGTAAACAATATACCCTGCGCCTTGAAGGCCGGTACGATGCCGACGAACTGGCAAGCCTGATCCTGGAATGGCGGGACGGCCAGCCGATCCGGCTGGGCGATGTGGCCATGGTGCAGATCGCGCCCGGTCGTGCCGACGGGTTCATCTATCATAACGGCAACAAAAGTTTCCGCCTGTCGGTGACCAAAACCAACGATGCCAACGTGCTTGAGGCGCTGGATACCGTTAAGGGCAAGATGGACCAGTTGAACGCCACCGTGTTCAAGGAACGCGGCATGCAGGCGCAATACAGCTTCGACCCCGGCCTCTATATCAACCGCTCCATCGGGCTTCTGGGCAGCAACCTGATATTGGGCGTTATCCTGGCCGTGGGCATCCTGTGGTGTTTCCTGCGCCAGTGGCGCGCGACCCTGTTGATCGCGCTTGCGATCCCCGTATCCCTGCTGGCCACCTTCGTGGTGCTGGGCCTTACGGGGCGCACCCTGAACGTGATCTCGCTCGCCGGCCTCGCATTCGCGACCGGTATGGTGCTGGACGCGGCGATTGTGGTCCTGGAAAATATCGTGCGGCTCAGGGAACGTGGTGACGACCCGTCGGAAGCCAGCGACCGGGGCGCGACACAGATGTGGGGCGCGCTCCTTGCATCCACCGCCACCACGGTCGCGGCCTTTGTGCCGATCATGTTCCTCAAGGGTTCTATCGGCCAGATGTTCGCAGACCTTGCGCTGACCATCGCCATCGGGGTCAGCGTGTCGCTTCTGGTTGCCGTCACCATCCTGCCGGTGGCCGCACGGCGCTGGATGCGGCATACGCCTGCCGATGTCGCCAAAGTGACGGTCTGGGACCGTATGGCCGATACCTTGATGCGCATGACTGACAATAATGTCAAACGCATCTCCTGGACGGCGGGCCTGTTTGCGCTGTCGATCGGGCTGACCGTTATCCTGTGGCCGCAAAGCAACTTCATGCCGCCCGTGAAACGCGATTCCATCGACAGCTTCCTGTTCTTCCCGCCGGGCACCAATGTGGAAACCGCGGACCGCGAAATCGCGCAACTGATCGACAGCCGTATCCAGCCCTATCTGAAGGGCGAGAAGGAACCCAGGATCAGGGATTATTATTTCTGGTCCTTCCCGGGTGCGACCGGCGGCTGGCTGGCGGTGAACGGCGAAGACGGCGTCGACCTGCAGGAACTGCAGAATCTGGTGCAGATGGAAATTACCGCCAACATCCCCGACATGTTCGGTTTCACCCTGCGCCGCAGCCTGTTTGGCGGTTTCGACGATACCAACAGCGTGGAAATGCGCCTGACATCCGTGGACCTTGAGGCCACGAAGAATGCCGCCATCCAGGGTTTCGGGCTGGTGATGGGCGCCATTCCGGGCGCCAGCGCCAACCCGAACCCGGACCCGTTTGCCGAAACCACGGAACTGACCTTCCGCCCCAACGACGAGCGGCTGGCCGAAGTGGGCTGGACCCGCGCCGACCTGACGCAGGTGATCCTGGAACTGGGTCAGG
Organism: Alphaproteobacteria bacterium; assembly: GCA_006226495.1. GTDB lineage: Bacteria > Pseudomonadota > Alphaproteobacteria > Sphingomonadales > Kordiimonadaceae > Kordiimonas. Next base: position 33,472 of record SBGU01000043.1, on the reverse strand, counting down.
GCACATGGCTGGGTGAATATTTCACCGGCTCGAACCGGCTGGATATCTACCTGAAGACCAACCGCTTCGAAACGCCCGAAGAAATGGCGGACCTGCCGGTCATGACCCCGCTGGGCGGGCGGGTGCCGCTTGGCAGCCTTGCCACCCTGTCGTCGCGGCTGGCGCCCAGCGCCATCGCCCGGTTCGACCGTGTGCGCGGCTACAGCCTGGTCGTGAACCCGCCCGAAGGCATGTCGCTTGAACAGCTTTTGCATGAACTGAAGGAAAAGGTCGAACCGGGCCTCCGTGCCGCCCTGCCCGCCGACGGTGCCGTCACCTACGCCGGCAGCGCGCGGGACCTCGAAGAAGGCATGGGCTCGCTGGCCAAGAACTTCCTTCTGGCGGCCGGCCTGTTGTTCCTGATCATGGCGGCCCTGTTCCGGTCGATCCTGGATGCCGTGGTCGTGACCCTGTCGATCCCGCTTGCGGGTGTGGGCGGTGTGTTGATGATCACCATCGTCAACATGATCAATTTCCAGCCGCTGGATATCCTGGGCATGATCGGCTTCATCATCCTTCTGGGCCTTGTGGTCAATAACGCCATCCTGCTGGTCGAACGCACCCGCATGGGCGAGGCCGAGGGCCTGAGCCGCACCGAGGCCATCCACCAGTCGTTGCGCCTGCGCCTGAGGCCCATTTTCATGAGCACCTTGACCAGCCTGTTTGGCATGCTGCCGCTTCTGGTGTTCCCGGGTTCGGGCAGCGAAATCTATCGCGGCATGGCCGCCGCCATTGTGGGCGGTATGAGCGTCTCGACCCTCTTTACCCTCGTCTTGATGCCGGCGCTGTTGCAGCTCGCCGGCGAGATCATGCCGTCGTCGGGCCAGCAATCCGGCGACAAGGAACAGGAACCCGCCCCGCGCGCGCTGGTGGCAGAATGAATTTTTCAGAGATAGCGAAGATGAAAAGCAACCATATTTCCCGGAAACTGATACTCGCCGCCGGCCTGTTCGCCGGTGCCGCCCTGCCCGCCCACGCCCAGGAAGGCATGCAGATGCCGCCGGCACAGGTGCAGGTAGTCACGGCCCAGACCCGCATGATGGCGCCGGAAATGAATGTGCCCGGCACGGTGATCAGCCTGAATGACAGCCGCATCGCCGCCGAGGTCGAAGGCCCGCTGGCATGGGTGGCCGAGGTCGGCACCGACGTGAAGGCCGGCGACATGATCGCCCGCATCGATGGCCGCCTGTTCGACATTGCGCGCCGGCAGGCCGAAGCCAATGTGAAACGGCTGGAAGCCGACCTTCTGTTCCGCGAACAGGATGTAGCGCGTTACCAGAACCTGGCGTCTTCGGATGCCGCATCCAAGGCCCGCCTGCAGGAAGTGACCGCGACCCGCGACATGCTGAAAGAAGATGTCGCCAACGCCAGGGCGCTTCTCGAGAAAGCCGAAGGCGACCTGAAGCGCGCCACCATCCGCGCGCCCTTCCCCGGCCATGTGGTGGCCCGGCTGGCCAATGTGGGTGAATATCTGACTGTCGGCAAGGATGTCGCTCGGCTGGTGGACACCGGCCATGTGGAAGTGACCCTGCCCGCCCCCATCGCCATCACCCCCTTCCTGAAGGTGGGTGAAAAGGTGCTGGTGCAGAACGACCATGGCCGTGCCGAACTGCCGATCCGCGCCGTGGTGCCGGTGGGCGACATGGTTTCGCGCATGGTGGAAGTGCGCCTGTCGGCGGAAGCCGGCACCTGGGTCATCGGCTCGTCCGTGAAGGTGGACCTGCCGAAGGGTGAAGCCAGCGAAAGTGTGGCGGTACCGCGCGATGCCCTGATCCTGAAAGGCGGCACCCGCTTTGTCTACCGCGTCGGGGGTGACAACAAGGCCGAGCAGGTGGTCGCCAATGTGGGTGCCGTCGTTGGCATGTGGGTGGCCTTGGATGGTGGTGTCGAAGCCGGCGACCAGGTGGTGGTGCGCGGCGGCGAACGCCTGCAGCCGGGCCAGGACGTCATCGCCCAGCCCGCCACAGGCTACTGATTATCCAGGCATAGTGCCGGCGCCTCAGCGGGCGTCGGCGGCGCTCATGGCTTCGCGCGCCAGGTCGCGCACGGTGTCCAGGTTGATGCTGCCATCGGTGCCCCTCGGCGTGAGCCACGAACCACCGACCGTGGCCACATTGGGCACGGCACGGTAATCGGCGGCAGTGCCGGCAGAAATGCCACCCGTCGGGCAGAACACCAGGTCAGGCAGCACACTGTGCACGGCTTTCAGGAAGGCCGGGCCACCCGAAATGGATGCCGGGAAAAACTTCAGCGCCTTGAAACCCCACTCGCGGGCCTGCATGGCCTCCGAAAGCGTCGCGATACCCGGCAGGAACGGGAAATCCAGCGCCTTCACGGCATCCGCCAGCGACTGGGTAAGGCCGGGGCTCACGCCAAAAGCACAACCCGCATCGACGGCGGCCTTCGCGAGCTCCGGCGTCAGCACGGTGCCCGCGCCCACACAGGCATCGGCTGGCAGGTCGGCCTTCACGGCCTTGATGGCGTCCAGCGCGGTCGGGTGCCGGAGGGTGATTTCCAGCACCGGCAGGCCTTCTTCATAGAGTGCGCGGCTGACCGCCACGGCTTCTTCGACACTTTTATAAGCCAGAACCGGGATCACCGGGCAGGCGCGCAGAACCTGTTCAACTTTATCCATTGTCTTGTCCCTTATGGACCGCGTGGCGCGGCCTTCTAGAATACCGAACCGCCTTCACCGGCCGGGCCCACCAGCTTGCGGAAGCCCGCAAACAGGTTGCGACCGAACGTGTCGGGCACCACTGGCCCCGCAGAAGGCTCGCGCTTGTCCATCTCGCCCGGTTCCACCAGCAGGGTCAGTTCGCCCTTTTCGGCGTCCAGACGGATCATATCGCCATTTTGCACCCGTGCAATCGCGCCGCCGCACGCCGCTTCGGGCGTCACATGGATGGCAGCCGGCACCTTGCCGGACGCGCCGGACATGCGGCCATCGGTCACCAGCGCGACCTTGAAGCCCTTGTCCTGCAGCACACCCAGGGACGGTGTCAGTTTATGCAGTTCCGGCATGCCGTTGGCGGTCGGCCCCTGGAAACGCACGACGGCGATGAAATCTTTCTCCAGCTCGCCGGCTTTGTAGGCGGCCAGCATGTCGTCCTGGTCCTCGAACACGATGGCCGGGGCTTCGACAAACCGGTGCTCGGGCTTCACGGCCGAAATCTTGATCACGGCTTCACCCAGTTGGCCATGCAGCACGGCAAGGCCACCTTCAGCCTGGAACGGCCGGTCGATGGTGCGGATGATCATGTCGTCGCCCGCAACGACCGGCGACGGGTTCCAGACCAGCTTGCCGTCTTCCAGCGCCGGCATTTCGCCAAAAGGCGCCAGGCCACGACCAATGACCGTGTCGATATCTTCGTGAAGCAAGCCTTCTTTCAGAAGTTCGCGGATCACAAAGGGCGTGCCGCCGGCTTCATGGAAGGCATTCACGTCTGCCGTGCCGTTCGGGTAGACCCGCGCCAGAAGCGGAATGATTTTCGACAGGTCCGAGAAATCCTGCCAGGTGACCTTGATACCGGCTGCCGCCGCGATCGCGACAATATGCAGGGTATGGTTGGTGGACCCGCCCGTGGCCAGCAGGCCGACAATCCCGTTCACCACCGATTCCACATCGACCATGTCGCCGATACCGATGGGGCTTGCCGCTTCCGCGAGCTTGACCGCCTGTACGGCAGCGGCGTCATCGAGCGGACGGCGCAGCGGGTCGCTTGGGTTGACGAAGCTTGAACCCGGCAGTTGCAGGCCCATCATCTCCAGCATCATCTGGTTCGAATTGGCGGTGCCATAGAAGGTACAGGTGCCCGGGCTGTGGTAGGCGCGGGATTCGCTTTCCAGCAGTTCATTGCGACCGACCTTGCCTTCGGCATAAAGCTGGCGGATCTTGGCTTTTTCCGAGTTGGAAATACCGGTCGGCATCGGTCCCGCAGGCACAAACACGAACGGCAGGTGGCCGAACGCCAGCGCGCCGATCAACAGGCCCGGCACGATCTTGTCGCAGATGCCGAACAGAAGTGCCGCGTCGAAGACATTGTGGCTCATGGCAATGCCGGTCGCCATCGCGATCACGTCGCGGCTGAACAGCGACATTTCCATGCCGGTCTGGCCTTGCGTGACACCGTCGCACATGGCCGGCACGCCGCCCGCCATCTGGGCCACGGCACCGGCGCTCAGGACCGCTTCTTTCACTTCGTCCAGCATCTTGTGATAGGGCTGGTGCGCCGACAGCATGTCGTTATAGGCGCTGACGATAGCGATATTGACCATGCCGTCGGCGTTATATTTGGCCTTGTCGGCTTCAGAACAGGCGGCCATGGCGTGGGCCAGGTTGCCGCACGAAAGGCGCGGGCGCGACCGGCCCTGGTCGCGCATGGCCTGCACACGCGCAATGTAGGTGGCGCGGCTGTCTTTCGACCTTTCGCGGATGCGTTCAGTGATTTCCAGAAGTGCCGGATGCGTCATGATAAACTCCCTGCACCCCGCAACTCAGGGTGCCCAATAAACTTCGATATCCACCATGTCGGCCAAACGTGCCACAGGCAGGTGACGATTGGCGGACAGGGCGTCCTGCAAGGTCTGCCTTTTTTCCTCGCCCGTGATCATCAAGGCCACATGGCGGGCGCGCTTGATGGCAACCGCCGTCAGGCTCATGCGTTCAACCTCGTCGCCCGTGACCGGGCTTTTGATCGCGGTCAGCGCCGCGCAGATGCGGTTGCCCTTGGGGTCGAAGGCTTCGTCAAGCCCCTCGGCACCTGGGAACAAGGACGCCGTGTGCCCGTCGGGGCCCAGGCCCAGAAGCACACTGTCGAACGGTTGCGGTACCAAGGCATAACGCGCGTTCACGGTCGCGACCGCATCGGCCGCGTGCGCATGCGGCGTTTTCATGCCGATGATGCGGGCTTTTTCGGCCCGGCCTTTCTTCAGCGTGCGGCGCACAAAGGCCTCGTTCGAGCGCGGATGCTCGATATCAACCCAGCGTTCGTCCACCAGAGCCACATTCACATTGGCCCAGTCCAGGCTTTCGCCGGACATGGCTTCAAACAGGGGCGCCGGCGTCGAACCGCCCGACACCGCCCAACTGGCGCGACCATTGAGCGCGAGGGTCTGGCGGATGCGGGCAAGGGTTGCTTCCTTCAGCGCATCCACCATCATATCGCGGCGGTCATAACAGTGCCAGACAGTCATTTGCCGTTCCGACGACCACCGGATTCATGGAACCACTGACGACGGTCGTGTGTCATCAGGTCATGTGCTTCATAGGGGCCCCAGGTACCGGCCTGGTAGCTGAGCGGCGCCTTGCCGCTGTCCTGCCAGTGGTTGATGATCCGGTCGACCCAGCGCCAGGCGTGTTCAACCTCGGCCCGGTGTACAAACAGGCTCTGGTCCCCCGCCACGGCATCGAGGATCAGGCGCAGGTACGGGCCGATACGCACGGCATCGCCGCCGCCAACCACATCGAGGTTCATCTCGACTTCCCTCAGCGCCTCGCCCTTGGCGGTATGGTTCTTCACCATCATGCGCAGCGCCAGGTGATCTTCGGGCTGCAGGCGGATGATGAAACGGTTCGGGCTCAGGTTGCTGCCCCAGGCCGGATGCGGCGAATGCGGCACATTCTTGAACTGGATCACGATCTCGGCGAACCGGTCCGGCAGGCGTTTGCCGGTGCGCAGGTAGAAAGGCACACCCGCCCAGCGCCAGTTTTCGATATGGGCCTTGATGGCCACGAAGGTTTCGGTGGTCGAAGGCGCATCAAGCTGCAGGTCTTCCTGATAGCTGCCGACGGCCTCGCCATGCATGGCGCCGGCACCATATTGGGCACGCACCACATTGCGGTCGATATCGGCGCCTTCCAGCGGCTTCAGCGATTTCAGTACCTTCAGCTTTTCTTCGCGGATGCTGTCGCCGTCCAGGCGTGCCGGCGGCTCCATGGCCACAAGGCAGAGAAGCTGCAGCAGGTGGTTCTGCACCATGTCGCGCAGCGCGCCAGTGCCTTCATAAAAACCGCCACGGCCCTTCACACCCAGGCTTTCGGCGATGGTGATCTGGATATGGTCGATGGTGCGACCGCTCCACAGTTCCTCGAACAGGATGTTGGAGAACCTGAGCGCCAGCAGGTTCTGCACGGCTTCCTTGCCGAGATAATGGTCGATGCGGAAGGTCTGGTCTTCCCCGAAGGTGCGGCCGACATCCTCGTTGATCGCCTGGGCGGACTTGAGGTCGTTGCCGAGCGGCTTTTCCAGGACCACGCGCGCACGATCGCCGTTCAGGCCGTATGCGCCCAGAAGGTCACAGGTGCTGGTGAACAAAGCCGGCGGGATCGCAAGGAAATGCACGATCGGGCGTTCGGGTTCGCTGTTCAGGATTTCGCTGAGCGCATCCCAGTCGGCACCGCCTTTCACAAGGCCCAGTTCGATAACCTGAACCATCTGCGCAAAGTCGGCCAAAGCCTTGGCGTCCATGCCGCACGCGGGCGCGGTTTCGTCAAATACGGTCTTGAGCCAGGGCGCGATTTCGCCCTCCAGCCCCGAGCGCGAGGTGAGCAGAATCCGGCTGCCCGCCGGGACCACACCGGCCACATAACCGGAGAAAAGTGCAGGCAGGAGCTTGCGGCGCGACAGGTCGCCGGTACCACCGAAAATTACAAGATCAAATCCGTCTGCCATGGTCATTTTCCCTCGAATACGCTACGGCGCTGGACCCTACGCACAATTGACATCGCTGTCAATTTTCGAAAAGCATCATGCGCCTTTCCCGCAATAAAACTACAAAAAAGCACAAAAATCCAGACATAGGTCAGCGATAGATTATATTTTGGTATTTAATTGGTATTATAAACATGCTACCAATGGGCCAGAGAGTGCAAGAAGGATGATTGCGCCATGCGCCTTTCCGACGTTATCGGGCAATTGAACGACGACAATCCGTTGCCCAAATATCAGCAGCTTTCCCGTGCCATCCAGCGCGCGATCGAGCGTGGCGCCCTGCCCGCGCATGATGCGCTGCCGGCGGAACGCGACATTGCCGCCGACATGGCGGTATCGCGAATCACGGTCCGCAAGGCGCTGGACGGCCTTGTCGAGCTTGGCTTGCTGGCGCGCAGGCAGGGTGCCGGCACCTTTGTGGCTGCGCGGGTTGAAAAACCGCTGAGCCGGCTTTCGTCCTTCACCGAAGACATGGCCGGGCGCGGCTGGAAGGCGCGCAGCGAATGGCTGGACCGGGTGCAGGGGGTCATCACGCCCGAAGAAAGCCTGAACCTTGGCCTGGGGCCCGGCACGCCGGTACACCGGCTGACCCGCATCCGCTATGCCGACGATACGCCCATGGCGCTGGAGACCTCGATCATCCCGGCGCAGGCGCTGCCGGATATCGAGAATGTCGGACCGTCGCTTTATACCGCGCTCGAGAAAACCGGCAACCGGCCGGTGCGCGCGCTGCAGCGCCTTCGCGCCGTGGTCTTTACCCGCGAACAGGCGGCCAGCCTGGGCGTGGAGGAAGGCGACCCCGGCCTGTTGATCGAACGGCGCGGCTTCCTGGCCAACGGCGCCACGGTCGAGATCACCCGTTCCTATTATCGCGGCGACAGTTACGACTTTGTCGCCGAACTGCATGCCTGACAAAGAGGTTGATAAACACCATGAATGCCCAGGTTACCATCAAGGCCGACAAGACCCGCATGTATGCGGAAGCCCATGAAGCGTCGGACGTTGTTGCCCGCCAGCTTGCCGCCAACGAACCGCTTCTGAAGAAGGTCGGCCAGAAACTGCGCCTGTTGAACCCGCGTGCGGTGGTTACCTGCGCGCGCGGCAGTTCCGACCATGCCGCCACCTTCGCCAAATATGTGATCGAGACCAAAGCCGGGCTTCTGGTGTCGTCCGCCGCCCCGTCGATCAGTTCGGTTTATGCCGCGCGCCAGATGATGGAAGGCACGCTGTTCATCGCCATTTCCCAATCCGGCAAAAGCCCGGACCTGGTGCGCGCAGCCCAATTCGCCAAGGACGCCGGCGCCACCGTGGTGGCGCTTGTGAATGTGGAAGGCTCGCCGCTTGCGGCCATCGCGCACCATGTGGTGCCCCTGCACGCCGGGGCGGAGACCAGCGTCGCCGCCACCAAAAGCTATATCGCGTCCCTGAGCGCCATCCTGCAGCTTGTCGCCCACTGGACCGAGGACCGGGACCTGCTGGATGCGGTCGAAAGCCTGCCGGGCAATCTTGCCAAGGCGTGGACCATGGACTGGTCAGCGGCGGCGTCCGCACTTCTTGATGCCCGCAACTTCTTTGTGGTTGGCCGGGGTGTCGGCTTCGGCATCGCACAGGAAGCCGCGCTCAAGTTCAAGGAAACCTGCGGCCTGCATGCTGAAGCTTTTTCGGCCGCCGAGGTGAAACACGGCCCCATGGCCATCGTGAACGAAGGCTTCCCGGTGCTGATTTTCAGCCAGAACGACCAGACCCGCGCCGGCATTGACGATCTGGTGACCGACTTTGCCGCGCGCGGCGCCAACGTCCTTGTGGCTGGCGCCGGCATCGAGGGCGGCATTTCCCTGCCGGTGGTCGAAGGCGCGTCGCCCTTCATCGAACCCATCCTGATGGTGCAAAGCTTCTACCGCATGGCGGCGGGCCTGTCGGTCGCGCGCGGCTTCAATCCGGACGAACCCCCGCACCTCAAGAAGGTTACGGAGACGGTATGACCACCGCGCTGACAAATGGCCGCATCCTGACCGAAGACGGCTGGCTTCAGGGCCATGCCGTGCTTGTGGACGGCGCCGATATTGCCGCCATCGTGCCGGCAGAGGACGTGCCCGCAGGCGCGGATATGGTCGACCTGCAAGGCAGCAACCTGCTGCCCGGTTTCATCGATGTGCAGGTCAACGGTGGCGGTGGTGTGCTGTTCAATGACGAACCGACCGTGGGCGGCATCCGCGCCATTGCATCCGCCCACGCGGCTTATGGCACCACCGGCCTGTTGCCGACCCTGATCAGCGATGATCTGGCTGTGGTCGAGCGTGCCATGCGCGCGGTCGAGGCCGCCATCGAAGCCGGCGTGCCCGGGGTGCTGGGCATCCATATCGAAGGTCCGTTCCTGAATACGGACAAAAAGGGCATACACAACCCGGAAAAGTTCCGCGCCATCGACGAGGACGCCTTCCGGCTTCTGACCTCGCTGCAAAACGGTGTCACTCATGTGACCATCGCACCCGAAAAAACCACGCCCGACATGGTGCGCCGGCTGGCGGACGCGGGTGTGGTCATCTCGGCAGGGCATACGAACGCAACTTACGAAGAAACCGAAGCGGCGCTGGCATCCGGCCTACGGGGTTTCACCCACCTTTATAACGCTATGTCGCCGCTGAACAGCCGCGCACCCGGTGTGGTGGGCGCCGCCATGGCAGACGAGCATGCCTTCGCCGGCATCATTGTCGACGGCCACCATGTGCATGCGGGTGCCCTGAAGGTTGCCCTGCGCGCGATGGGACCGGGCCGGCTGATGCTGGTGACCGACGCTATGCCCAGCGTCGGCATGAAAGACAAAAGCTTCCTGCTGCAGGGCATGCCGATCGCGGTGGTGGACGGCAAATGCACGGGGCCGGATGGCACCTTGGCCGGCTCGGACCTCGATATGGCCGGCGCGGTCCGGAACACGGTGGCCATGCTGGATGTATCGCTGGAGACAGCCGCGCACATGGCAAGCCAAAGCCCGGCCCGTTTCCTGAAACTTCAGGACAGGCTGGGCGGCATAGCCGTCGGCAAACGCGCGAGCCTTGTGCTCGTGGACAAGGACATCAACGTGCGGCGCGTCTGGATAGACGGCGCCGAACAAGCAATCTGACAACAGGGGTCATCAAGGGAGGAACCGATGGAAGTGGCTGTTGCTGAGAAACAAAAACCCGCAAGCACATGGGGGCCGATGGCGATCATCGGGCTTCTGTTCTTTGTGTTCGGTTTTGTCACCTGGCTGAACGGGTCCTTGATCCCGTTCCTGAAGGTCATATGCGACCTGAATGATTTCGAGGCGCTGTTCGTGACCTTCGCCTTTTATATTTCCTATACCGTTATGGCCCTGCCCATGGCCTGGGTTTTGGGGCGCACGGGATACAAGAACGGCATGGCCCTGGGCCTGGCCATCATGGCGGCAGGGGCCCTGGTGTTCATCCCCGCCGCACTTGCCGCCAACTTCACCCTGTTCCTTCTGGGCCTGTTCATGATCGGCACCGGCCTTACCATCCTGCAGACGGCATCGAACCCCTATGTGGTGCTGCTGGGGCCGGAAGAAAGTGCGGCCACGCGCATCAGCATCATGGGCATCATCAACAAGACCGCCGGTTTTGTCGTACCGCTGATTTTCGCGGCAGTGATCCTGTCCGACCTGGGCGACACGTCGCACCTTGCGGACATGAGCGCCGACGAAATCCAGGGGCTGGCCCACCGGCTGATCACCCCCTACCTGTTGATGGCGGGTGTGCTGGTACTGCTGATTGGCCTGATCAAATTCTCGTCGCTGCCGGACATTCATGCCGACGACCATGAAAGCGAAGAAGCCGCCGACTTCTTGGGCGTGTTCCGCTTCCCGCAGGTGGTGCTGGGTACCCTGGCCATCTTCGCCTATGTGGGCGTGGAAACCATCGCGGGCGACACCATCGGCCTGTTCGGCTCCAAGATCGGGTTTGCCAAATACGCCTACCTCACCTCCTACACCATGGCCGGCATGGTGATCGGTTACACCATCGGCGTGTTCGCGATCCCGCGTCTGTTCAGCCAGCAGGCGGCACTGATCGGCTCGGCCATCGCCGGTACCCTGTCCGTGCTCGGCATCGTGCTGACATCGGTGGACAACAGCGGTATTTCCGAAGCCCTGTGGGGCTGGAGCGGTATCCCGACCGTGCCGAACCCGATCTTCTTTGTTGCCATGATGGGCATGTCGCATGCGCTCGTGTGGCCCGCCGTCTGGCCGCTGGGCCTGTCGGGCCTTGGCAAATACACGGCCTACGGCTCGGCGCTCCTAATCATGGGCATTGCCGGTGGCGCCTTGCTGCCGCTCGCGTTCGGGCACCTGTCCGACGTGCTGGGAGACATGCAGGCCGCCTACTGGCTAGGCGCACCCTGTTATCTGTACATCCTCTTTTACGCGCTGAAGGGCCACAAGCTCAGAAGCTGGTAAAGGGGAAACGGGCACACCGTCCCACCCAAAGGAAAAGCCGCAGGATCAACCCTGCGGCTTTTTTGTTTGCCTGATGCAGAGCCCCCTAAGGGACCGGGGATCACTCCCCGGTCAGCAACTGCACTTCATGAATGGCCCACAGCGGTTCATAATGGCTGGCCGCCACGCGGAAACACAGGGCCCTGGCATCCGACGCCGGCTTCAGGCTGGCATGCAGTTTGGTGATGCCGAAGCTTTGCGTGGCGGGCGCAAGCGGCAGGCGTGCCAGTTCTTCGCCGGTGTCGCAGGTGTCCTTGTAGACCACGATCTCGCCGTCCCTGGTTTCGGGTGTGCCCAGCTTCACCTTCTTGATCAGGTCGCCGATCTGGAAATTGTACGGCAGGTTCGCAACCGCGATATCGATGGCCGTGACACCTTTCATCAGCGGCGCGTCATAGATCCAGCAAGGTTCGACGATATCGACCAGATAGCCTTCGCGCGGGCCATCGGTGGGCGCATCGTCCACCAGCTTGATCGCGAGCGTGCTGGAACACAGGCTCAGCTCGTCCTCGGCCCGGAAACGCAGGCTGTTCTGGTCCAGGGCCTTGGTGCGCACCGCCGCCAGCATCTGGTCGCCGTTGAAAGTGGCGACCTTCAGCGTGCTGCCCACTGGCGCCGCAAACGGGGCGTCATACAGCGCGGAATCGCTGGTCGGGCGGGCGCCGTCGAGCGTGTAGCGGAACGCACCCGCCGCCACCTGTTTCGACAGGGACACCACGATCTGGCCATCCGCCGCCTCGCCCAGCGTGATTTTGGGCACAAAGGCACTGTCGGCGGGGCGCAGGCCCAGGGCCCGCATGCGCGCCAGATGCGGCATCAGGCGCTGGACAAAATCATCGAAATTTTTGGCGGACGGCGGCGACCACACGGTTTCCGCCAGCGCAAAACCGCGCGGAAAGGCCATATGCTCCACCTGTTCCGCCAGCCGCATATGTTCGGTGAAGATGGTGAATTCCGCGCCCAGCACCGCCGATTTTTCGTCCGCCGTCAGCTCGTCCGACACCGGTTCGAAGTCATAAACATCCTTCAGGGTCTGGATATGGTCGCGCGCCGGCGGTTCGTCCGGCAGATCGCTTTGGCGATAATCCATATAATAGATGGGCGCAGGTGCCATCACCACCTGCCGGCCCGCCTTGGCGGCGGCAACACCGCCCGCGGTGCCGCGCCATGACATGATGGCCGCTTCGCCCGTGGCACCACCTTCCAGGATTTCATCCCAGCCGATCAGCCGGCGGCCGCGTGCGCGCAGATAGTCGGAAAAATGGCTGGTGAAATAGGGCTGGATGTCATGCACATCCTTGAGGCCAAGTTCCGCCATGCGTTCCTTGATGCGGGCAGAATGCTGCCACTGGTCGGTGGCCACCTCATCGCCGCCAATATGCACAAAGGTGCCGGGGAACAGGGCCAGCACTTCGTCCATCACATCTTCAAGGAAGGTCATGGTGCCGGCTTCGAGGTTGAAGGTGCTGTAGTAGATGCCCCAATCGGACGGCACGGCGCCCACGGGTTCGGTGCCCAACTCCGGATAGGCGGCCACGGCGGCACTGGCATGGCCCGGCAGGTCAATTTCCGGCACGATGGTGATGAAACGCGCGGCGGCATAGGCCACGACGTCGCGCACCTGATCCTGGGTATAAAAACCACCATACAGGCGCGGTTGGCCGGTGGCGGGGTCGATATCCGCACGCGCGGCATCACCCGCCGGCACACGCCAGGCGCCAACTTCCGTCAGTTTGGGGTATTTCTTGATTTCAAGCCGCCAGGCCTGGTCGTCGCTCAGGTGCCAGTGGAAGGTGTTCAGCTTGTTGGTGGCCATCCAGTCGATGAACTGTTTCACAAAATCGGTGTCGCGGAAATGGCGGCTGACATCCAGCATGGCACCGCGCCACTGAAGCCGGGGTTTGTCCTCGATCTGCAGAACCGGGATCAGGATGCGGGCGGCGCCCTGGTTGCCGGCCAGTTGCCAGAAGGTGGTGGCGCCGTAATAAAGCCCGGCATCGTCCTGCGCTTCGATGGTCACGCCGTCTTCGGCAACTGTCAGGCTGTAGGCTTCGCCCGACGGGCCGCCACGCTTCAGGCTGATATTGCCCGCGGGTTCGCCGCCCTGCAGAACGGCAGGCGCCAGCCCAACCGTATCGGCCATGCGCCGGCCCAAAGCCACCGCGATCGCGCGCGCGGCCTCGTCGCCTTCGGGGATCAGGATGCCGGTATCCTTGGAAAGTTCAAAATCGCCATCGCCGCGCACCAGGCTGGCGGGCGCGGGCACCAGCGCCGGTTCCACAAGGATGGCCGTGGGGGCTGCGGCTTCTTCCTGCTTGCCTTCAGGCGCGCAGCCGGCCAGCCAGAACACCAGCGCCAGCAACAGCAGCGGCACAAAAACCATGGATGAACGCATATTGATCGGCATTGGCTGCCCCTCCCCTGAAATCACTGTCCCCCCGGAAAATAACAGGCAAAAAAAAGGGCGGTGCCGCAATGTGCACCGCCCAGTTCCCCAATAATCAGCCGAAGGATCGACTGAGCCTGGAGGTGGACCCGGGTCCGGGAGGTAAGCTGGTCCCGGGTCCGCTGCCAAGATCGTCGCGCGAGGGGCGGTCCCCGCGCTAACTGTTGAGCCGACGGAGGGCTTCCCCGTGCGGCAAGGTCAGTGCCACCACATTCTGTTGCATCTGCGACAGGTCCGCGAACACGCGCGCGCCCTCATCAGGGGCCAGCGCCATGCGAAGTTCGGGGTAATGCTGCATGCCATAGAGAATGTAGCGGTAATTTTCGTCCGAGAAGGTGGTCGAGAAACTGCCGGCCAGGTCGTGGAATTCACACACCTTGTGTTTCCAGACCTCAAGCTGGGCCTTCAGCCAGTCGCAGTGGTCGACCGTCGCCGGCGCGGCGCGCCAGAAGTCGCTGTCGTCCCGGTCGGTCAGGCAATAATGCAGCACGACAAACTGTTTCAGGTCCTGGTAAAAGCCGCGCATCAGCCGGTTGAAACTGTGCCGCGCGCCGGGCGTGATCTCGGGTGCCGCCAGATGCGTGCCCATCAGGCCCGCCGCCAGGTTGATCAGGTGCAGGCCGGTCGATTCCAAGGGTTCGATGAAACCGCCCGCAAGGCCGGTGGCGATGCAGTTGCCGACCCAGAAATCGCGCCGGCAGCCGACCTTCATTTTCAGGTGCGTACATTTGAGGATGCTGGACTGGGGCCCCAGGAACGCGCGCAATTCAGCTTCGGCCTCGTCTTGGGACATACGGTTGCCGTCATAGACATAGCCCGTGCCCTGCCGGTTCACGAGGTCGATCTGCCAGGCCCAGCCGTTCGTGAGCGCGGTGGCGGTGGTATAGGGTTTCGGTTCCTCGCCTTCCGCCAGTTCGCGCTGGATCGCGACCGCGCGGTTGCAGGGCAAGGCATGTTCGAAACTTTCCCAGTTGTCGGCCTTCAGCTTGTCGATCAACAGGCCGCGGAAACCGGTGCAATCGATGAAGATATCGGCCTCATGCCGCGCATCCGCAGTCGAAACGGCCCGGATATTGCCGTCCGCCACCTCGACATCCGTCACCGTGCCTTCAATATGGCGCACCCCGGCTTCAACCGCCTTGCGCCTGAGAAAGCGCGCCAGCAAAACCGCGTCGATATGATAGCCGTATGGCACCACCCCCTGATAGGGCGGCGAACCCGCCCCCTTGGGCGCATGGCCCGCGTTCAACAGTGCGGTCGAAAGGCAGACACCTTCGTCATAGCGTTCGGTTTTGAAGCGTTCGTTCAGGAACCACAGGCTGGAGATATCGAGCGTGCGGCCAAGGCGCTGGTGTTCGAACGGATGGAAATATTCGTGGGTCTTGCCACCCACAGGCTTCATCCAGTTGCGGAACAGGATGCCGGTCTTGTAGCTGCCGTTGGTTTCGCGCAGCAGTTCGGCTTCATCCAGGCCCATGGCCGCAAAGAAAAAGCGCACACTGTGCACCGTGGCTTCACCGACCCCGATGATGCCGATATCCGGGCTTTCGATGACCGTGATATCCAGGTTTTTGCCGCTGTGGTTATAAAGCCTGTTCAGGTAAACGGCGGTCATCCAGCCGGCAGAGCCGCCACCCACGATCACCATCGATCTTGTGCGAACATCCGTCATGTCACACCCGCTGCAGGCCATGGCGCTGGATGCGGTCGATCAGCGCGCGGTTGGGCAGAAGCTGGCTGCAGGCCTGTTCGGTCGCCTGCCGGAGATGCGCGAACATGGCGCGCGCGGTATCCTGCGCACCATAACGATAGCGAATGGGCGCCATGCTGGTCTCGAACCGCATGCCATACAGCACATAAAGATAGTTCTCGAGATTGAAGATCTCGAACCGGCTCGGGAAATCATAATCGCGCGGCGGCTGGTGCGCCCAAAGTTCCAGGTTCGCGCGCAGGCTGTCCGGAATGCCGGCTGCATCGCGGTTGTCGCGCCAGAATTGGGTGTCGGACCTTTGGCTCAGGCAATAATGCAGCTTGATGAAATCGATCACCTTGTCCCAGGCGTGGCGCACACGGGCATTGAATCGTTCCGCTACCGTATTGATTGCCTGTTTTGAAGGCGGGAACTGGTCCGCGAGCATACGCGCCGTGGCGTCATAGACCAGAAGGCCGGTGGCTTCCAGGGGTTCGACAAACCCCTGTGCCAGGCCGATGGCGACACAGTTGCCGACCCAGAATTTTTCACGGTAGCCCACGCGCATGGGGATGCGGCGGCAGGCCACTTCGTCCGCCACGGCGCCGACGGTGGGGCGCAGGTAATCGCGGAGCGTGGCTTCGGCGTCTTCATGGCTGGTGTATTTTTCGGCATAGACATAGCCCGTGCCGCGCCGGCCCGTGAGGCCGATATCCCAGATCCAGCCGGCATCGCGCGCGGTGGCGATGGTCGAGGATGCAATGGGCGCATCGGCGTTCGCATAAGGCACCTGTGCCGCCACCGCATGGTCGCAGAACAGGATGTCGTTCCTGGGGATGAAAGGCACCTTGAGCGCCTGACCGACCAGCCGGGCGGCAAAACCCGTGCAGTCGACAAACAGGTCGGCCTCGATGGTGCCATGCCGGTCGGTCGCCACGGCGCTGATGTGGCCGTCGTCCGCCACCCGTACATCACCCACATGGCCCAGAAGATGGGTCACGCCCAGCTTTTCGGTGGCATGGCGGGTCAGGAAAGCCGCAAATTTGGCGGCATCCAGATGGTAGGCATAACTGGCGGCGCCGTCATATTCGGCATGCGCCATGGTCTTGGGGCCAAGGCCGCGCTCGCAGATTGCAGCCTGCACCGACACGGCGTCGGCGAACGGCACATTGCCGGCCTCACCCAGCAGCCAATAGGGCGTCAGGTCGACCTCGCCCACCGCCGGATAGTCGAAAATATGGTGGTAGCGGTCATCCGCCGTGCCATCGACCCAGCCGTCGAACCGGATGCTCTGTTTGAACGTCACATCACACGCGCGGATGAAGTCGGTCTCGCGGATACCAAGGTCGGCCAGGGTGCGGCGGATCGCCGGCACCGTGCCTTCACCGACCCCAATCGTGGGGATATCCGGGCTTTCGATCAGGGTGACCTTCACCCCGTCTGGGCGCCCGGCACCCAGTTTTTTTGCCAGATGGCAGGCGGTCAGCCAGCCGGCGGTGCCGCCGCCCACGACCAGCACATGGCGGATCGCGTTCGCGGCGGCTGGCGCCGTTATGCCGGCTGCGCCTGTCATGCGCGGGCCAGGTCGGCCTTCAGTTGCACCAGATGGCGCACCTGATTGAGGGACACAAGATGGGCATAGATCACGCCGATGAACCCGCGCTTGCGCAGGTCGAGATATTTGTCGTCCGGCAGCGCGTTTACCTTGGCTTCGTCGATGAAATACAGGCCGTTCAGATTGACCTTGTCGCCGCCCACATCGACCGACAGGGTGCGCGCCGACAGGACATCAAGGTCGCTGAGCAGTTGCGCGAACGCAGACGTGACGCGGCTTTGTTCAAAATAGTCGATGATCGACTGGCGGCGTTTGGCCAGATATTCGGTTTCCTTGCCGCCTTCATAAAGCGCGTGGCCATCTGCCTGCACGCGGGTGTTGGATTCATCAATGGCCAGCATAAGCTGTTCCGGGTTGTGCGGGCTGGGCACCAGGCCGAAAGGCTGTTGCTCCAGAATGCGAGGCATATAGGCGCCCGTCCATTTGCCGTCCTGCACATACAGGTTTTCACCGGGCTTGAAGCCCAGGAGACCGGCAGCCTGGAACTGGCCATTTTCGGAATTCTTGATGAAAATGACAGGCATGGCACAGGCGGCCGCGGCAAATTCATGCGCCACGAGGGGCAGGATCTGCTGGTCATGCACGCGGGACATATCGACACCGTCGACGACCTTGATATGGCCGTGTTTTTCGGGGTGCAGGGCGGCAATCTGGTTGGACATGGGTTGCTCCGTAATCACTGAATTGAGGTAACCCTTGTTATACCGCTTTCGGGAAAAAGGGGAGAAAAGCTCTCCCCTTTTCCAATTTTTATCAGCCTTCAGAGCTTGAAGCTGACGCCGAGCGTGATGCGGCGGGCCATTTCATACTCATAGAGCGGGAAACCACCGGTGAAGCCGCTGTTGGGCGTGTCTTCAACATTGTTGCCGAACTGCTTCGACTTGGCTTCAAGGAGGTTGTTCACATCCAGGTTCACCGAAATCTTGTCGGTGACGAACCAGGCTGCGGTCAGGTCCAGGCTGCCATAGTCGTCGTGCAGGCGGTTGCCGTAAGAACCGCTTTCACGCAGCATGTAGCTCGAGCGCCAGTTGTAGGCCGCGCGCACCTGGAACAGGTCGCTTTCATAATAGCCGGTGACGTTGAAGGCATGCTTCGAGCTGTCGCTCAGGTACGGGTTGCCGTCGGTGAAGGTGTCAGCGTCGGTGCCCGTATCCGTGAAGGTATAGTTCAGGATGGTGCCGAAGCCGTTACCAAAGTCCTGCTGGTACTGGGCTTCGAAACCCTTGATCGTGGCGGATTTGCCGTTGATCTTTTCCTGAACGGTCCAGCCGGCGGCCACTTCGTCGGGACGCAGGACACCCGGGAACGGAACATCGGCATCGTCTGCATGATATTCGGTGAAGTTCACGAAGTTCTTCACGTCTTTCATGAACAGGCCAACCGAGAACAGCGAGCCTTCAGCGAAGTAATATTCAAGGCCGATATCGAACTGGTTGGCCACGAACGGCTTCAGGCCGACGTTACCGACAATCCAGTACTGGTTGTTCGGCAGGTCGTCGTTGGTGCCCACGACGTTCGGGTTCACATACATGTCCACATACTGCGGGCGCGCCATAACGCGGGCAGCCGAGGTGCGCAGGATCACGTTTTCCGACAGGTCGATGGCGGCGTTGAAGCTCGGCAGGATTTCCGAGTAGGACGCATCGGCTTCGGTTTGCGCACCACCAACATAATAGGTTGAGGTGGCATCGGTATGCACATAACGCACGCCGAAGTTACCGCGGTAGCCTTCGCCTTCGAAGTTGGCCATGGCGTATGCCGAGAAGTTTTTCTCGTCGATTTCGCTGTAGGCGCCCAGGTCTTCGTTTTCACCGGTGATGCTGGCTTTCGCCCAGTCCTTCAGGGCGTCGGCATCGATATGCAGCATCTGATAGTCGCCGGAACCGACGTCGAACGTGCCGTCGATCAGGCTGGCGGTCGAAATTACCGGATTGAAACCGGCTGCCTGGACATATTCATAGCGGCGGCTGGTGGTGTTGTGATCGGCATATTTAACACCGGTCTTGATCATGTTGATCGCACCATAGTCGACGTCGAATTCCAGATCGCCCTGGAAGTAGGTTTCCTTGTCGGTCTTCGGTGTCCGGTTGAAGGCCGAACCCGTGCCCATGACCAGTGAACCGGGGTCATAGGTCGAGATATCGAAGCCGTTGGTATCCCAGGTCTGGGTGCCATCGGTGAAATCGTAGGTGCCGCCGGGAACTGCGGTACCGCCGGCGCCGTCGTCCACCACCATTTCAAAATCGGTGCCCCCGGTGGACGACGTGCGGCCACCCTGAACTTCAAGGCGGTAACCCTCACCCGTGTAACCCACGGTCATGTCGTAAACGTCGGAATTCATGGTCGCTTCACGCGGACGCGCCTGATAATAGGCCAGCCCGATCGGGCCACACACCGGCGTGCCGTTCTGCAGGCAGTTGTCGGGCACATCGACACCCGACCAGGACGTGTTGCCCTGGGTCAGCCACAGCGCATAGTTGGTGTTGTCCGCACGCATTTTCATTTCCATCGCGTTGAACACGATGTCGAGGTTTTCGGTCGGCTTGAACTGCACGGTGCCGGTGAAGGCGGTCCGCACGCGGTCCTGTTCGAAGCCTACGGGGCCTGCACCCCATTCCCAGAACGCTTCGTTACCCTGACGCTGCAGGTGGCGGCTCTGGCGCACGGCAGACAGAAGGATACCGAAGTTTTCCTTGTCGTTTTTCCAGCTTACGAGGCCCGAGAACTGCGGGTCTACCTGGTCGCTGTCATTCTGGTAGGAGCCTTCGATGGAACCATAGATCGACAGGCTGTCCATCTCGAGCGGCTTGCGGGTGTTGATGATGACGGTACCACCGACACCACCTTCAGCCAGGTCGGCCTGGGCGCTTTTGTACACCTGGATGTTGCCGACAAGCTCGGACGGCAGCAGTTCATAGTTGAAGCTGCGCTTGGCGGGCTCGAGCACGAACCAGCCGGTCGAGGCCACGTTCTGGCCATTGAGCGTGGTGAGCGTCAGGTCCTGGCCGGCGCCGCGGATCGACACACCCGCGCCTTCACCGAACTGGCGCTGGATGGTCACACCCGGCACACGCTGCAGAGATTCTGCCACGTTTTTATCCGGGAATTTGCCGATGTCTTCCGACGAAATGGCATCAACGATCGCGTCGTTGTTGCGCTTCATGTCGAGGTTGGCACGCAGGCTGCCCCGAATGCCGGTGACAACGATTTCTTCAAAGGTATTGGCGTCCGAACCGGCCGCGCTGTCCTGGGCCTGTGCGGTGCCGGCGACGCTGAGCAGCATCGCGGTCGCACTGACCGAACGGTAGAATGTTTGTTTGTTGGGTCGCATTATTTCCTCCTGGTTCCCTTTTTGCTGCGGCCGTCAGTTGCACTCCAAGCCGGCCAATGTTTGCTGAACACCCACTTGTCCTATCGCCCGTCGGGGCTCACAGCTCTCCCGTGCCGTGAACCGATCCGCTGAGCGAATCCATGTACCAGCCGGCAGCGCCAATGACGCCCAACTGGCCGTGCTCGATCAGGTTCACGGGGATGGCTTCGAGGAAAGGGCGCATGTCGCCCTTGTCGACAAAGCGGTCCATGAACCGGCTTTCGAGCAGAAATTCCCTGATTTTCGGCAGGATGCCGCCGGCCAGATACAGGCCGCCGCGCGCGCCGTAAGCCAGCGCATAATTGCCGGACGCGCTGCCCAGCATTTCACAGAACAGGGACAGCGCCTCAACCGCATCGGGCGTGCCAGCGCCCATGGCGGCTTCGCTGATGGCTTCGGGGCTTGAAAGGCCGGCCGGGCGGTCGTTCACCACCGCCAGCGCTTCATAAAGGTTCAGTAGGCCGGGGCCCGACAGCACACGCTCGACCGGTACAAAGCCGAATTTGGCCTTCAGCACCTTGTAGATTTCGATCTCAAGGTCGGTTTCGGCGGCCAGCGCGGCCTGGCCGGCTTCGGTATTGAGGGCAGCCGGCGCCTGCGGGCCCTGCATCAAGACGGCGGCACCAAGGCCGGTACCCGGGCCGAGCACGGCCACGGCACCGCGTTCCGGGCGCACGGCGCGGCGGTTCATCATCACCACATCGGCCGGGTTCAGATACTGGGTGCCATAAGCGACCGCGACAAAATCGTTGATCGCACAAATCTCGTCAAAGCCGAGGCGGGCGCGCACATCCTTCAGGGTCACGCGCCAGGGCATATTGGACGCGATCAGGTCGTCGCCGACAAAATAGCCGGCGCTGGCGATCGCGGCGCCCCTGAGCGCAGCCTTGTTCACGCCGGACAGGAAGTCCTCGATGATGTCACCAAGGCCGGCATATTCGGCGTTTTTATATTTGTGATACTTGAGCACCGACAGCGGACGCGCCGTGCGGTCGGCACGGGCCACGATGCTAAGCCGGGAGTGGGTGCCACCGATGTCCGCGGCCAGGACAGGCGCCAGATCAGCCATGACAGGCCTCCAAACAGGTTCGCGGGCAATATTCAATCCGACACTCAAACACAGGGCCTCCCCGGCACATCTGCGGGACTGGCGCATGCCGTCCCGGATTTCACTTCCTCCTCGCCCCCCGGCGGGTGCCCCGAAGGGCCATTTCCCGAAAAGGATGGACGAGACTGCGGGCCCGTCCATCAGCTTACTCGAAGCTTGCGGTCGGGAACGCCATGCCCCTTCCGCCTACTCAGAACACACGGGAGCGGGTGGTCGCCCACACCCAACGGGAAATTGTTCCAGAGAGCTATTTTGTCATAATCTTGCAATGACAACGTTGTCTAGGACTTTTTTAAAAAAATGTTCACGTTGTCATGACATATGACTACGTTATCATTTTAAGTGATTGAAACTCTGGCCATTCCGGAAATCCTGACCGAACGGGCAGGATGACAACGTTGACGAAGCGGCGCGTGCGCGCCATAAACAGAAACAGCACTTCAGGGCACAGACTCAGGCCCGCCACACAGGCGACTGGCCGGGCACCCACCACGGGGGAAAGGGCGGCACTTGGTTAAATCCACCATCAAGGACGTGGCACGTGTCGCCGGCGTATCGCTGAAAACCGTTTCCCGGATCATCAACAATGAACCGACGGTCCGCGACGAAACCCGCCAGAAGGTGCTGGCGGTGATCGAGGAGCTGAATTACCAGCCCGACATGTCGGCCCGGAACCTGCGTGGCAACAAATCCTACGCCGTCGGCCTCGTGTACGATAACCCGAACCCCTATTATGTGGTCGAGGTCCAGCAGGGTGTGCTGGCCGCCTGCCGCGAGCTGGGCTACAGCCTGCAGATCCATCCCTGCAACGCCGA
Organism: Alphaproteobacteria bacterium; assembly: GCA_006226495.1. GTDB lineage: Bacteria > Pseudomonadota > Alphaproteobacteria > Sphingomonadales > Kordiimonadaceae > Kordiimonas. The sequence continues at coordinate 11,190 of SBGU01000043.1, read as the reverse complement.
AAGCGCCAATATTGTCGAGGAACTGGCCGACCTGGTGCGCCATTCGCGCCTGGCGGGCCTGGTGATCGCGCCGCCGATATCGGAGGATGACGCCATCGTCGATGCCCTGCACGCGCGCGGCATTCATCTGGTGCGCATCATTTCGGCCGACAAGGCCCCCAAGGGCGATATCCCCTGTGTGTTCATCAATGACCGCGCGGCGGCACACGCCGTGGCCGAACACCTGATCGGCCTTGGCCACCGGGGCATCGCCTTCCTGTGGGGGCAAGAAGAACACCATTCGTCTGGCGAACGTTTTGCGGGTTACCGCAATGCGCTCCTGGAACACGACATCCCGGTCGACGACGGCCTGATCCTGAAGGGTGAATATAGTTTCGACAGCGGCTTCCGCCGCACGCTCACACTGATGGAAGGCCCGCACCGGCCTTCGGCCATCTTTGGCTGTAACGACGAAATTGCCGCGGGCGCGCTGGCCGCCGTGAAATCCATGGGCCTGTCGGTGCCGGCTGATGTGTCCATCGCCGGCTTCGAGAACAGCCCGTTTTCCAAACAGGCGCAACCGCCCCTGACCACCGCCGCGCAGTCGATCGGCGATGTGGCGCGCCAGGCGATGCTGCTGTTGGTCGCGGACATGCGACCGCAGGCGGGCCAGGAAGGCACCGCCACCGTGAACGAGATTATTCCGGAACTGATCGAGCGTCCGTCGACGGGCCCCGCCACAGCGTAGGCCCGCCCTTCCGATCCTTAGCCGAAGGCGCCGGCCTTCAGGGCGATCAGCCCGCTGATCTGCAAGACAAGCTTGTAGGCAAGGTCGAGCTTGTCGAGGATCTTGCGGTGTACCTCGTGATAGCCCGCGATGCTGCCACCTTCGTAGGTGGTTTCTTCGCCGTAAACCTCGTCGTCGTTGGTGAGCGGCGCTTCGGGGAAGATTTTCCGAAGCTGCGCCACCGTATCCGGCACCTCAAGGTGCAACAGTTCGACCAGAAGCTCCTCAAGCGAAAAATCGAAACGGGTGGAGAAGCGCGGGATATCCATGGCCATCAGATAGATATACTGGATAAGCCCCAGCCGAAGCTGGTGCAGCGCGCGCATTTCGCTGTCGCCTTCCGACTGATACCCGTCCAGCACATTTTCGGCCAAGGCGTCGGTGAGCGTACCGGCATCGCGGCGCAGCTTGCGGATGCAGGCTTCCACCTCGTCGCTGTCGAACATGCCTTCCATGATGCGCGACAGGCGCCGAAGCTGGGCACGCCGGTCCGGGTTCTTTTCGGCGTCCGACCGGTCGAGCCAGAAGCTCGGGGTCAGCAGCTTGGAATAGGCTTCGATCACACCCACGTCCGAACGCTCGAGCGCGTTGACCGCCATGTTGGTCACGGTCTGCAGCCGATCGGAGCTGGCATGGATGCTGTTGAACAGGTCGGGCGAACGCGAGATGGCGGTACCCAGGCCCGCGACGCTGTTGGCAAGATAGCCAAGCTGCTGCAACACCGCATTGTGCGGGATGGCCCGGATTTGCGAGATACGTTCCAGCCGCTGGTGTACGGCACCCCCACCCTGCCGGCGCAGCGAGCGTGACCCCGTGGGGAACAGCATGGCACGGCCGATACTGTCGATCAGCCGGATATAACCCTTATGGTCGGTCAGGTGGTTCTGGTATTCGACGAGCGTGAGGAAGAAATCGAGCGACCAGCCCTTTTCTTCATAAAGCCGGTCCCCTTCGGTCGAATATTTGTCGAATCGTACCTCAAGAAAGTCGGTCAGGGTCGCAAAAGCCGTGCTTTCAGCCAGGAACCACAGGAAACCTTCACCACCCTGGAAGCTGACCTCGTGTTTTTCGGCCCGGCCCAAGGTTGCCACCTGTTCGCGCACACGCGGCGACTGGGTATAGAGGAAGCGTTTCTTGAGGCTGACCGGATAAGCGCCCCGACCGACCGATTCACCATGGGTGTCGAAGAACAGCAGTTGCACATCGCCCAGGCCCCGGTTGCGCCACAGGCGGATGACCCTGATCTTGAAACGTTCGATGGCCAAAGTCGCCGCCGGCTGGCCGATATAACGGCCACTGTCCGAAAAACCGAGCTGCAGGCAGAAGCGGCCCTGCTTCTTGATATAGTCAAGGAAATGCGGGTTATCGATCAGCTCCGCGATCACCCTGTCGCCGCGCTCGAGGCCGATGGCGGTCTCGAACAGTGGCGAGATTTCCACATAATCCTCGACCCCGAACAGCTTGGCATAATAAAGCGCGGTCAGAAGCGTAAAGGGCGTGTCCGATTCCGCAACCAGCATGCGGATCTTGGTTTCGGCATCGAAATGTTTCTTGAACTGGGCCGCCATCATGAACACACGCTTGGCCGTCGTCTGTTCGCGCGACAGGGTGCCATAATGGATGGTCTTGGTCTTGACCTTCTCCAGCTTTTCGCTAATCGCGGACAGGAAGTGCCGGCGCGTCGCCGACTGGTCGGGCGACTTGGTCAGGTGGATTTCCGGCCCGATGGCGTTGTGAAGCTGCGCCGCGTTCAGGCGGAAATGGATATGGCTGAGGCCAACCCCGATGGCGCGCCATTCGCTATAAAGCGTGGCGGCACCACGCCATTCCGCGTGCCCCAGCTTCTGGGCCAGCAGTTTTTCAAAGGCACCATTGATGCGCTTGCTGGCTTCTTCCTTGCGGGATTTGTTTTCGACCGCAACCTGGTTCAGCTTGCCAAGCCCGGTCGGCGAATTCTTGTGGTCCTCCAGCGTGCGGGCTCCGATGGTGAAACAGTCGCGCAGGTCTTCGAAGCCCGCGCGCACCACCGCCCATTCGCGCGCCGCGTCGGCGCCATCGAACCTGAGCGAACGCGCGATGCCCAGGCATTCATCCAGCCCGGCAATGGCCGAGCGGTAGCGGAACAACAGGCCCAGGGACCAGTCGATATCGGTACGGCCGTCAAGGTCGAAGCCGACCCAGCTTGCCACGGTCGCGAGCCGCGGGCGCAGCGCACGATAGTCATCCGGATACAGCTTGGCCGCCACATCAAAGATGATCTGGTAAAGGCGCCGGATCGCGCGGCGGGTGTTGCCCACGGCCACGGCGGCATATTCCAGTTCTTCATGCAGGGTCGGCGACCGGGTCGGGTGTACCGTATCCACATTCACATGCGCGGTTGCGGCCTCTGCCGCCGCTTCGCCGTCCGCCAGCGCGCCCAGATAGGCGCGGGCATAGGTCCAGGCGCTGTCCGAGAAAGAAAAGGTCGGGTGCGCGGTGAACACAAGGCCCGCCACCTCGTCGGCGATCTTGGCCTTGAAATCCTGGAACGGCAGCAGTTCGCCGTCGGCATCCTTGGCGAAACCCTCGATCAGGGCCGCAAGGCGCGCTTCGTTTTCGTCCAATGACAGGCTTTGCCACTGGACCGCCAGGCGCTTCAGCCGGCCTTCAAGGCAGGGTTTCGCGAAAGCCTTCAGGTCCGACTGGATATCGCTCAGGGCCTTGCGGCCGTCCATCAGGCCCGACGCAATGTCGAAGGCTGCGGAAAGATGCTGGCGGCGGGCTTCGCCGTTGCCCTGATCGGCATGGTCAAACATGGCTTTTCACTCCGGGTACTTGGTTGATAGCGCTGTCAATTCGGCTGCTTTGTAACAGAAGCCGCAACAATGTCACATAATAAAATGTCCCATTTCAGACATTTTAGCGAATTTTATTACAATAATGCGCTATGTGACGGCCCTATGCGGCATGAGATTGCAGCCTAGCAGCTCAGGCGCCCGGGTGGAACCTGCTTGGCTGCACGTCCCGTCAGCTTGCCTTCGACCTGCGCGCGCGCCGGAAAAACAGCATATAGGCTGCCGGCACGAAGAACAGGGTCAGGACCGAAGCCACGGTCAGGCCGAACATCATGACCACCGCGAGCGGTTCCCACAAAGGCCCGCCGAACAGATAGAGCGGCAGCAGGCCGATGACCGTGGTGATGGAGGTGAGCATGATCGGCCGCAGCCGCTTGCCGCAGGCCATGACCACGGCATCCGTGATTTCATGCGCCTTGGCCTCGATATCGATCTGGTCGACGAGCACGATGGCATTGTTGATGATGATGCCCGCCAGGCTGATGAGCCCCAGGGTGGCAAAAAACGACATGGGTTCGCCGGTCAGCATCAGGCCCATGGGCACACCGATGGTGACCAAAGGCACGCTCATGAAAATGATCAGGGTACGGCGGAAGCTGTTGAACTGGTACATGACCGCCATGATCATGAGAAGGAAGGCGAACGGCAGGCCGGCGCCCAGCTTGCCATAAATCTCGCGCGAGTCCTTCAGCTCCCCCGCCACCGCGACCTTGTAGCCGTCCGCCAGCTCCAGGGCGTCGATCCTGTCTTTTGCGAAGGCATACAGTTCGGCCGCGGTCAGCCGGTCGCTTTTGGCGGTGACGGTGACGGTCAGCACCTGGTTCTTGCGCCAGGCCTGTGAAAATTCGAGCGTGGGGCGGAGGCTTGCGGTCTGTTCAAGCGCCATCACCGCCTCGTCACCCGGCAGGATGATGTTGAGAAGGTCCTCGATACTGTCGCGGTCCTTCTCTGATGCCCTGAGCACGATGGGGATAGTCTGGTCGCTGTCGCGGAATTCGGACACCTGATAGCCGTCGAAATAGGTGTTCAGGGTCTGGGACAGTTTCTGCGAGGTAATATTCAGGCGCCGGGCCTTGTTCTGGTCGATATCGATCATGAACTTGACGACCTTTTCGCCCCAGTTGGTTTCGTTCTGCTGGATGGCGGGCGCGTCGGCAAAGATGGCTTCGACCTGCCGACCCAGGACCAGCAGGCGTTCCATGTCGGGGCCTGAAATCTCGATCTTCACCTGACCGGATTCACTGGCCCCCATCGACAGGCGTTTCACCTTGAAGCGGGCTTCGGGCACATTTTCGAAGAAATAGCGTTTGGCACGGGTCGCGAACCTGACCGCGTCTTCCGGGTTGCCGGCATTCACCAGGATGAAGGCGCTGGCAGGTGACGGGTCCATGGGCGCGAGGCTGAGGTAGAAGCGGGGCCCGCCCGAGCCGATATAGGCAATCTGGCTTGTGACCTCCGGGTTCACCGACTTGTCGGCGATCCAGCGCCCGACCGCCAGCGCAGTGTCGCGCGTGGCGGTGATATGGGCACTTCTGGGCATATCCATATAGACAAGCACTTCGTTGCGATCGCTTTCCGGGAACATCTGTTTGGGCACGGATGCGAACATGGCGCCCGTGGCCACCACAATGCCGTAACAGACGATCACCACCAGAAGCGACACCCCGAGCGCGGGGCGGAGCATGCGTTCATATGCCTGCGCATACCCGGGGATCATGTCGCTGCCCGACGGGCCGTCACCTTCGGCGCGGCGCTTCAGGATGCGCGCGGCAATCAGCGGCAGGAAATACATGGCGGTGATCCAGGAGCCGATCAGGGTGAGGGTAACCACGGCACCCAGCGAGAAGGCATATTCGCCTTCCGAACCATCGAGCATGAAAAACGGCGTGAAAGCAAAAATGGTGGTGAGCGACGACACAAGCAAGGGCACCGCAAACTGGCTGCCGGCGGCCATGGATGCCTCGCGCCGCGTGGCGCCCTCGTCGATACGCCTGAGGATATCCTCGACAATCACCACACCATTGTCGACCAGAAGGCCGAGCGAAATGATCACCGCCGCGATAGATACCTGTTCAAGCGCGATATCCAGCATCTTCATGCCGATCAGCGCGAACATCACCGCAAAGGGCACGATCGACGCGATCACCAGACCCGAGCGCAGGCCCAGGAAGGCGAGCACGACAATCAGCACCACCACGAAGGTCTGGCCCACGTTCGAGAAGGCGCCGTCGACCGTGTGTTTCACCTCGTCCGGCTGGAAGGTGGCGAAATTCAGCTCGAAACCGATGGGCAACTGGTTTTCGAATTCGGTCACCGTTTCACGGAGGTGCTGGCCCACCTGGCCGATGTCGAAACCCGGCTGCATCTGCACGCTGACCACCACCGCAGGGCGGCCGTTATAATAGGCCGGGCTTTCGGGCGGGGAGACAAAGTCGCGCCGCACCGTCAGCAGGTCCTTCAGGCGCACAAAGTCGGTGCTGCCCGTGGGCTGGGTCAGCATGTTGGCGATCTCGTCGACGGTTTTGAAATCGCCCGTGGCTTCCATCAGGATCGAGGCGCCTTCGGCGTTGATCTCGCCGGCCGGCAGCACCACATTCTGGTTCTGCAGTTCGTCGATCAGGGTGCTGAGTTGCCCGCCGATGGCGGCAAAACGCCGGGCGTCCAGTTCGATCCAGATGCGTTCTTCCTGCACCCCGAACAGTTCGGCCTTGGCAACCCCGTTCACGGTATAAAACCGGCGCTGCAGTTCCTTGGCTTCCTTTTCCATTTCCCGGTAGGTGAAGCCTTCTGCGGTCATGGCGACCGACGCGATCGACACTTCGCCAAAGTCGGTGTTCACGAACGGACCGCGGGCTTCGGTGGGCAGGTCGCGGCTGGCATCGGTCATCTTGTCGCGGAGTTCCTGCCAGATGCTGTCCAATGCGTCGCCCGTCACGTTGTCCTTCAGTTCCACATAGGTGCGCATGCGGCCGGTGGTCAGAAGGGTGCGGATCTCGTCGACCTCGGCAATTTCGCGGATCTTGCGTTCGACCTTTTCGGCGATCAGGGCCTCGACCCGCTTGGGCGGCATGCCGGGGAAATAGGTGGTCACAATCGCGGTGCGGATGGTCACCTCGGGCGATTCCCGCTTGGCGAAATCCTTATAGAGCAGCACCCCGCTGAGGGTGAGTGCGATCATCAGAAGCCCGGTGAAGCGGCTTCTGGAAAGCCCGAGCGCGGTCAGGAAGCCCATGGCCCTGCCCCGCCCTAAAGCTGGCCGTCCGGCAGGCGCCGGACCTTCTGGCCGTCATGCAGGTAGGAAACCCCCGCCGCCGCGATAATCTCACCTTCATTGAGGCCACCGGTGACGATGATCATGTTGCCGCGCACACCGGCGGTCCTGACCGTGCGGGCATGGACCGTGGAATTTTCGGCATCGAACACATAAACCTGCGCCTGCCCGCCATGGGTGTCGCGCAGCGACTGGCCGTCCTGCAGCGCCTTCGATTCTTCAAGGGCAAAACAGCGGATCGGCACCAGGTAACCAACCGTGCCGTTCAGAAGCCCGACATTGAGCGTCACCTCGGCGGCCATGCCGGCCTTCAGGCCCGGGTCGCTTTCCTCGAGCGCCACCACGGCGGGGAAAGCCGACACCTGCCCCGCGCGCGAACCCAGTTCCTTGATGCGGCCTTCAAGCTGCACATTGGCAAGGTCGGTCACCACCACGGTGGCCTGATCGCCGGGTTCGAGCGCATTGATCACGCTGGCCGGCACACTGAAGGCCACCTCGAAGGCGTTCTGGCTATAGAGCGTCAGGATCGCCTGGCCGGGCGAGACATTGGCGAAGGATTTGGCGTCGACACTGGCGATCACACCGTCGAACGGGGCCTTCAGTTCCGACTTGTGCAGCCTTTCTTCCGAAATGGCATATTGCTGGCGCGCCTGTTCGACCTGCGCGGCAGCCGATTTCAGGTTGGCTTCGGCGGCATCATAAGCCGCCTTGGTGGTATTGCCGGACGCCAGCAATTGTTCCTTGCGCGAAAAATCGGTGGTCGCGTTCTTGGACGTGGCTTCCGCCTGTTCAAGGGCCGCGCGCGCCTGCTGCAGTTCGAAGCGCAAGGTGGTGGGGTCAAGCCGCAACAAGACATCACCGGCCTTCACCCGGCTGCCGACATCAAGGGTCACCTCGCTCAATTGCCCAGAAATCTCGAACGACAGTTTGCTCTCGTCCGCCGGCTGCACCACGCTGGGGTAACGCCGCACCATGGTGGCGGCAGTGCTGGTGACCTCGAACACCTTCAGTCCGCGCACGGGCGGCGGCGCGCTGTCGCCCGTTTCTTCGCCGCCGCAGGCAGCAAGGCCGAGACACAGAAGCGCGGCAAAACCCGCGCGGGCAAATGGCTTGAAGGTCGTGAAAGGCATCCGGGAAATCCTGTCTGGGGCCATGGCTGGCGGACAAGCGGCGGGCCACACCCCCCGTGCGGACCCATGGCACGAGCATACACCCGCATGCACGCAAGGGACAGGGTTAATGACAGGAAAGACGGGCCCGGCGCGGGGCCGAAGCCTCAGTCGTCGGCGTGCGGACCGGTCGAACCCCGGCGCTTCAGTTCAAAGCTCATGACCACGGGTTCGGGCACGTCAGCGGGCATGCCGCCGGCGCCGATGGCATCCAGAAGCGCCTTGCCGGCGGTGCGGCCGATGGTGCGAATGGGCTGACGCACGGTGGTGAGGCCCGGCCACACCTGCCTGGACAGCGGCGTATCGTCGAAGCCCGCAACCGCCAGATCGCCGGGCACCGACAGTTTGCGCGCCTGCGCTTCAAACAGCACGGCCGCGGCCATGTCGTCGTTAGACGCAAAAATGGCCGTGGGCGGTGACGGCAGGTCCAACAGTTCAACGGCGGCCGTGCGGCCGGAATCGAAATCGAAATAGCCCTGGCGCACCACATCGTCTGGTGCCGCCAGCCCAGCCTCCTGCATGGCGCGACGGAAACCCGCCAGCCGGCGTTCGCTGGCATAATGGTCCGGGTGGCCGATGATGAAACCGATGCTTTTGTGGCCTTCGCCGATCAGATGGCTGGTCATGTCGTGCGCGGCCTGTTCTTCGTCGATCAGCACGGCGGGCACGATGCCGGGGCCTTTGGTCGAAACCACGATGGCCGGGATATTGTCGGCCCGGATGGCGGCGATCAGTTCGGCGCTGTCCGACAGCGGCGGCGTGACGATGACCCCGTCGATCTGCGCCTGCCGGAGCCAGGCGCGCACATGGGCCACCATGTCGGGGTCGGCATAGGCCACAGGGCTTAGCGCCAGGCCATATTCCAGTTCCCGGCAGGCTTCCATGACACCGGCATGCAGGTTGGCAAGGTAACTGGGGCTCGGGTTATCATACAGAAGCCCGATCAGGTAGGAGCGCCGCCCGGCAAGGCCACGGGCCGACGGGTTCGGGCGGTAATTCAGCGCGGCGATGGCTTCTTCAACCTTTTCGCGGGTGGCGCTGCGCACATTGGGTTCGCGGTTCACCACGCGCGAAACGGTCTTGATCGAGACCCCGGCCCGTTTGGCCACATCATCGATAGTGACTGGTTTCATGCTTGGCTTCCCGTCTTCAGAGAGACCGGGGCCCGGCGCTGGTATTCCAGGCCGGGCCCGCAGGCCGTTCGTTTGTTACCACCAGGTGGCATATAGGGCGATCACGATAATGACAACCAGCACGGTGGCGAGATTGAAGCCGCCCGAGGTCTTGAAGTCGATATCTCCCAGATCGACAGAGCCTTCCTGGTCCCTGTTGCCCTCGATGATCGAGATGATCACGGCCAGCGCCACACAGACGAGGAACACAAGGCCGACCCGGTCGATGAAGGGCAGTTCAGGCAACAGCATCTTGAAGCCGAACGACAGCACGGCGGAACCGATGGCGGCAGCCAGCGCACCGTTTGCGGTGGTTTTCTTCCAGAACATGCCCATGAAGAAGATCACGCAGATGCCCGGTGTGAAGAAGCCGGTGAATTCCTGGATATACTGGAATGCCTGGTCGAAGTTGCCCAGAAGCGGCTTGGCGATGATGATGGCGATGATCATCGACAGAAGCGCAACCGTGCGGCCCACGACAACCGGGTCCTTGCGGTTTTCTTCCTTCACGAAGGACGGATACAGGTCCATGGTGAAGATGGTCGAGATCGAGTTGGTCATCGAACCAAGCGAGGACACGATGGCCGCCACAAGCGCCGCGAACACCAAGCCCAGAAGGCCGGCCGGCAGCAGTTTCATCGCGGTCGGATAAGCCTCATCCGGCTTGGCGATATCGGGCGACAGCACATAGATGGCAATACCCGGCAGCACGACGATGATCGGCATCAGAAGCTTCAGGAAGGCCGCGAAGGCGATACCCTTCTGGGCTTCGGCCAGGCTTTTGGCGCCCAGCGCCCGCTGGATGATATACTGGTTGAAGCCCCAGTAGGACAGGTTCATGATCCACATGCCGCCGATCAGCACCGACAGGCCTGGCAGCGCGGCATAGTTCGGATTGTCGGGCGACAGGATCATGTCGAATTTCTCGGGCGCCTTGTCCATCAGGATCGAAAAACCTTCCCAGACACCCTGGCCGCCAGATACGTCCTGCAGGATGACATAGGCAATGGCAAAACCGCCAAAGACCAGCAGCACCACCTGCACGATGTCGGTGAAGGCCACGGCTTTCAGGCCGCCATAGAGGGAATAGGCCGCCGCGAAGGCACCCAGCGCCACAAGGCCATATACCAGGTCGAGGCCGGTGACGGCCTGGATCGCCAGCGCGCCCAGCCACAGGATCGAAGTCAGGTTGACGAAGATGTAAACACCCATCCAGAAGAAGGCCATGACCATGCGCACACGGTGGTCATAGCGCTGCTCCAGGAACTGGGGCATGGTGTAGATGTTGCGCTTCAGGAAGATCGGCAGCAGATATTTGCCCACGATGATGAGCGTGATGGCCGCCATCCATTCATAGGACGCGATCGCAAGACCGATGGCATACCCCGAGCCCGACATGCCGATGATCTGTTCGGCGGAAATGTTGGACGCGATCAGCGACGCACCGATGGCCCACCAGGGCAGTGCCTTGCCGGCCAGGAAATAGTCGGACGCATCCTTGTGGTGGCCCGCACGTTCACGCGAAACCCACTGTGCCAGCGAAAAAAGTGCAACGGCATAGATCGCCACGACGGCGAAATCGATAGAACTGAACATTTTCCCTTCCCCCGCGCGCACCATGGCGCGCCACTCGTATAAACCCCTTGGCCCGGCCAGAAAATTACTGGAACGCCGGCCCCGCTTCGGGTGCAGGCACCCGACCTTGAAGCAGGACCCGTGGGGCGAACGGCCAGAATGCGGCCACTGCCCACCGGACAGAGCCGTCACGATAGACACATGGTGACAGCGCTGTCAACAATCACGGTACCGGCAGGACGCCGGGGAAAGACGGCAGGTATGGGCCCGCATGAGCCGGCGGCAGGGGTTCAGGGCTGGGTGCCGGCGCCTAGGTCCTGTACTCATAAAAGGCTTTTCAAAATAGTGCTGCTGTGATTCAAGCTCCTGAAGGAGTTTGGATCATGGCACGATTTGATTTGAG
>SBGU01000048.1 GCA_006226495.1 Alphaproteobacteria bacterium | reverse complement strand
CGGCCATGGGGGCAAGCGACCGGCGCAGGGCCATGACCAGGGTCACCGCAGGGTTGAAATGCGCGCCAGAGATCGGCCCAAGGGTGGTGATCAGCACCACCAGCATGGCGCCGGTGGCCAGGGTGTTGCCCAGAAGCGCGATGGCGACATTGCCGCCCGCCAGCCGCTCGGCCATGATGCCGGAACCAACCACGGTGGCGAGCAGGAACGCGGTACCAACCGCTTCGGCGGCCAGTTGGCGCGCAAAGGATGGTGTGTTCATGACAGGGACCCGGCGTCATTGATGTCGGCGTCGGTCATGGCGCCGATGGCATTCAGTTCGGACTTCAGCGCAGCAACATCCAGGGTGCCGAACGGCAGCGCCAGGAAACGCCGGACCCGGGCTTCAAGCCGGCGGTAGGCCAGCCGGAAGGCTTCGTCTTCACCCGGCGTGCCCGTGGCATCGGCGGGGTCGGGGATGCCCCAGTTGGCCTTGACCGGCGCACCCGGCCAGATCGGGCAGGTTTCACCCGCCGCATTGTCGCAGACCGTGACGACAAAATCGATGACCGGGGCATCCGGGCCTTCAAACTCGTCCCAGGATTTGGAGCGGAAACCCGAGATATCATAACCCTTGCTGTGCAACAGCCGCAGGGACGCCGGGTGCACGGCACCCTTCGGTTTGCTGCCGGCACTGACGGCGCGGAAGTGCGGCGCACCAAGGCGGTTGATCAGGGCCTCTGCCAGGATACTGCGGGCCGAATTGCCGGTGCACAGCACCAGCACGGTTTTGGGTTCGGTCATGAACAGGGTTCCATTTCTTGTGGACAGCAGCCGACGGAATCCAGAAGCGGGGCGCACAGCTCGGGTCGGCCACCGCAGCAGTCTTCCAGCAGGAAGCTGAGCAGCGCGCGCATGCCGGCCTGTTCCACCCGGTAGATGATCGAGCGGCCATCGCGTGTGCCGGCCACAAGGCCCGCCGCCGACAGCACCGACAGGTGCGCCGACAGGGTGTTTTGCGGCACATCCAGGTCGCGCGCGATATCGCCCGCCGGCATGCCGGCGTCGCCCGCGCGCACCAGCAGACGGAAGGTCTGCAGGCGGGTTTCCTGCGACAGGGCGGACAGGGCGCGTGTTGCTTCTAAAATATCCATAAATCTGGATATATAGAAATATTATGCAAGGTCAAGCAAAAGGCCCGCCGGGGTGGCCGGCGGGCCTGAATGGCTTTGGATCACAGGAACCCGTGTCAGCTACCGACGATGGTATTGACCGTCTTCACCTTGATGCTGCGGCCCAGGTTGCCAAACAGATTCTGCACTTTCTCGCGCTTCAGGATGGCCCGCTGGCGCACCATGATCTCGGCCATGAAAGGCGGGATATGGGGTGCTGTTTCGGTTTTCTGGAACAATTGCAGCATGTCGGCGCGCATGTCGGCGGTGGCCAGGCGTTCGATATAGACATCCTCGGCCATCTGCTGGTCGCCGCTGCACATCACCGCATCCGAATAGGCGGCAATATTCTTGTCCTTGCGTTCGGCCATTTTGGCCAGAAGTGGCGCGGCCTCGTCACCGCGCCCCAGCATATACAAGGCACAGGTGCGCGCGCTTTCCACAAACAGGTCGCCATAGTCGCTGGCATAGTCCGGGCTGATGCTGTCGGCGGCCTTCAGGGCGTCTTCATAGCGGCCAAGGGACAGGATCATGATCAGGCGGTTGATGCGGTGGCTGACCGTATCCGGGAAATCGCCGATATTCAGGGCATTGATCCTGTCCATCATCTTCAGTGCCTCGTCGTACCGGCCCAGGTCATTGAGCGCGTCGGCATACAGGTTCACGACCCAGAAGGCATGGTCGGCCACGGCCTCGACCCGCGCCCAGTCGGTCGCGACCGGGGCTGCCACCTTCAGGATCTCCTCCGGCTTGCCGGCGAAACGCAGGGCATACAGGTAGGCGGTCAGGTTCTTCAGGTCGTCCTTGTTGGCTTCATAGGTCTTGCGTGTCGCTTCGATATCCAGCTCGATCGCCTTCGACAGGTCCTTGCCGGCATAGTCCTCAAGTTCCGGCCAGATGCTTTCATAGCGCTTGTCGATCATCAGCTTCAGCAGGCCGTCGGGGTCGGTGACATGGGTCAGGTAACTGGCGACATTGCCGGTCTTGCCGGTGCGCACGCTGGCTTCGATGGCGCGGGTATAGATCCAGTCCGGGCTCCAGCCGCCCTTGTTGTCATAGCCGGCGTCGGCCAGGGCCACGGCCATGGCGTCGGCGGTTTCATTATCCTTGGCCTCATAGAGCAGGCGGCTCAGGTCGCCCAGCCATTCGATGCGCAGTTGGCTCACCTTCTCCGGCAGGTCATGCGCCAACTGGATCAGGGTGTCGGCCTCCTTCTTTGGCGCGCCGGCCGTGCGGTACAGTTCCATCAGGCGGAACCGCGCCTCGGCATTGTCCGGGAACAGGCGCACACCTTCTTCATAGGCTTCGGTGGCGCTGCCGGACCGGTTCAGGTTCTTCAGCGCCTGGCCGCGCAGCACCTGGATCAGGCCGCGCAGCCGGTCTTCGGCCTTATAGTCCTGCTCCAGCCGGTTCAGGGTCTGCAGGGCGCCGATATTGTCGCCGCCGTCGAGCGCGGTAGCCGCCGTGCCGATGTCCTTTTCAAGCTTGGCATAGGCTTCGGGGTCCAGTTGGTATTTACCAGCCAGGCTATTGGGGACCTTGCTGATATTGAAGGTCATGTTGGCGGCTTCGGACAGCTTGCGGGCAAAACGCGCCGCTTTTTCGACCTCGCCTGCCGGCACGGTGCGGCCTGTGCTCGTGACCCGCATGTCGATGGTCAGGGTGTCGCCCACGGGGGTCATGGTGCGGCTGAAATGGCCGCCGGCCATGTCCTCTTCCATGCTTTCCGTGCCGCGCGGGCGCTTGCCGGGCAGCACCAGTTCGATCCGGTGCAGCCGGTTGATATGATAGGGCACCAGCATGGGCAGGCGCCGGTTCGGCTGGCCGGGCTGATAGAACAGGTTGGTCACACCCCAGGTCTGCATGGGCAACTGGTTGGCGGTGTCGGCCTTTTCGGCTTCGGTCCGGCTCAGCCTATAGGACGCCTGCAGCACCAGCCGGTTTTCGTCCAGGTCGTCGGTCACCTTCACGGGCGATACCTCCACAAGACCCGCATAGCGACCGTGGTAATAGTCGGCATACCCGCGATTGAGGTCGAAGGCGGATGTGCCCGCAATCTCGCGGCGCTTCATGTCGGCTTCGACATCCAGATAGGTGGCGGTGACATCCAGTTTGAAAAACTGGTCCTCGCCGTCGGCACCGAAGGCATAATGTTCGGTCACCAAGAGTTTGGGTTCGGTGGGGGCGGGGTCCTCGATGGCTTCAAGCCCGTCCATATCCGCGCCGACTGGCAGGCCGTAGGCATAGGGCACCGACGCCAGCGCGGTGCCGCGCCCGCCCTGGTGCGACAGGGTCGGGTCCAGCCAGTAATCCCGGCCCTTGATGCTGGCCTTGACGATGGCATGGTCGAACGCGCCGGGCGATGCCAGGTAATCCGGCAGGCCCGGGCCTTCATTGCTGTCCACCAGTGCCGGCCAGGCCTTGATGCCCAGTTTCTTCAGAACGGCGGCCAAGAGCACACTCTTGTCCTTGCAGTCGCCGTAACCCAGGCGGATCACCTCGGCCGGGGTGCGCGGCACATGCGAGCCGGACCCGATCTCGATACCGACATAACGGATCTTTTCCTGCACCAGCCTCAGGGCCTCCGTCAGCCGGTCTTCGGGCTTGGACCATTTTTTGCGGATGGCTTTCACCTCGGCGGCAAAATCGTCGGGCAGGTCCTCGTCCAGGTCATAGATCGGCTTGGCCCAGCGCTGCACGTCGCGCCAGTCCTTCATGCTGGAAAGCTCGATCGCCGGCCAGGAATAGATCCAGGCGGGCACCGCCTCTTCGCCGGGCAGCGGCTCGGGGTCGGTCGCGGTCCAGCTATAGATGCGGTTGTCGCCGTCTTCGGTGACCACCGGTTCGGGCGCGCCCACATGGCTGCGGGTATAAAGCGGCTTGTCCTTCGGCCACACGAGGCGGTACCGGCTTTCGCCGATGGGCACCGACCAGCCCATGGTGACACTGTCGAAATACTCACCCGGCCACAGCGGGCTTTTCACCACGGCGGAAATGCCATAATCGACCGTATCGCCGACCCGGATGTCCTTCAGTTCCGCAAGCGCAGTCAGGGTACCATCGATGATGCCCGAATTCAGGGCGCCTTCCTGCCGGAGCTGGGTGATGTCCGTCGTGGGCAACTGGTCGGTGGTTTTGCCACCGCGCGTAACCCGGATATAGTTGAAGCTCAGCACCGTGTCGTTGGGGTCGAAATCGTGCGAAATGCGCGATGCTTCCTCAAGCCCCGTGCGGTCGATAATGTCATAGCTGTAGCGCAGGGCATATTCATAGCCGTCCGGGCGCCAGCGTATCTGGGTGTCGGCCAGCCGGTACAGGATGCCGTTTGCCGCCTGTGTGCGTCGGGCCGTCGGGGCTGCGGGCAGGGCGCCTTCCAATACCCAGTCGGGGGCGGCAACCCTGGCAATCTCGGCCGTGCCGGTGTCGATGTTGGCGTCGCCCGCAACAAGGGCGGGCGCAAAACTCAGGCAGGCAACAAGGGCCAGTATCTGGCGCAGGCGGAAAATCATCAATATCAGTCCCCAAAACGGGTACGCCCGGCCCGGTATGCCGGCGGCGGCCCCATACTATGCTTGCGCCCGATAAACGCTAAAATTGTCCCTTGTTCATAGACCGCGTCCGCGTGGCCTGCAACGCCTCAGTTGTGCGCCATCGCGGCAAAAAACAAAGCCCCGCCGGATGGGCGGGGCTTGATGTTTCTATGGCCGGTATCTTCAGCGCGTGGGCACCGGGTCGCCTTCACCGCGATAGTCGTAGAAACCACGACCGGTCTTGCGGCCAAGCCAGCCGGCCTCGACATATTTCACCAGCAAGGGGCAGGGGCGGTACTTGCTGTCGGCCAGGCCGTCATACAGCACCTGCATGATCGAAAGGCAGGTATCCAGACCGATGAAGTCGGCCAGTTGCAAGGGGCCCATCGGATGGTTGGCGCCCAGGCGCATGGCGCTGTCGATGGCCTCGACACTGCCCACGCCTTCATACAGCGTATAGATGCCTTCGTTGATCATGGGCATCAGGATGCGGTTGACGATGAAGGCCGGGAAGTCCTCGGAAATCGCGGTGGTTTTGTCCAGCCGCTTGGTGAATTCCTTGAAGCGTTCAAACGTGTCCTTCGAGGTGGCGATGCCCGGGATCAGTTCCACCAGCTTCATCACCGGTACCGGGTTCATGAAATGCACGCCCATGAATTTTTCCGGCCGGTCGGTCGAGGCCGCAAGGCGGGTGATCGAGATGGACGAGGTGTTGGATGCCACCAGCGCGTTTGATTTCAGGTGCGGGCACAGTTCCTTGAAAATGTGCGTCTTCACCTGTTCGTTTTCGGTGGCGGCTTCGATCACCAGGTCGCACTGGCCCAGGGCCTTCAGATTGTCCGCGAGCGTAATGCGCTTCAGCGCGGCCTCTTTATCGGCGGGCTTCAGGCGGCCCTTGCCGACATAACGGTCCAGATGTTCCTCAACCACTTCGAGGCCGGCTTTCGCCCGCTCGATCGAAACATCACTCAGCACAACGTGCATGCCTGCAACGGCGCAAATCTGGGCAATGCCATTGCCCATCTGTCCTGCACCGATAATGCCTACCTTGTCGACCATAGTTCCCTACCCAGGTTTATATCGTGAAGCCTTGTTGGCCCCTTTATACAGGAAGGGCGCCCCGGAAGGCGCCCCCTTTTTGCATTATTTTCAGCCGAGGGCCTTTTCGAGGGCGGGGACCGCCTCGAACAGATCGGCAACCAGGCCATAATCGGCAACCTGGAAGATCGGCGCTTCTTCATCCTTGTTGATGGCGACGATGATCTTGCTGTCCTTCATGCCCGCCAGGTGCTGGATGGCACCCGAGATACCGACGGCGATATACAGTTCCGGCGCAACGATCTTGCCGGTCTGGCCGACCTGGTAATCGTTGGGCACAAAACCGGCATCCACGGCGGCGCGCGAGGCACCGACGGCGGCGCCCAGCTTGTCGGCTACGGCTTCGATGATCTTGAAGTTTTCGCCCGAACCCATGCCACGACCACCGGAGATGATGATTTTGGCGGAGGTCAGTTCCGGACGGTCCGATTTCGACAGTTCCGAACCGACATAGGACGAAACGCCGGCTTTTGTTGCCGCTGCAACAGTTTCGGTTGTGGCCGAACCACCTTCGGCGGCGGCCTTGTCGAAGCCGGTCGCGCGCACGGTGATCACCTTCTTGGCGTCAGCCGATTTCACGGTTGCGATGGCATTGCCGGCATAGATCGGACGCTTGAAGGTGTCGGTATCGACCACCTCGATGATTTCCGAAATCTGGGCCACATCCAGGGCGGCTGCCACACGCGGCATGAAGTTCTTGCCCGATGCGGTGGCCGGGGCCAGAACGGCGTCATAGTCGGCGGCAAGGCCGATCACCAGCGCGCCCAGTTCTTCGGCGAGCGGATGGGCATAGGCCGCATCGTCTGCCACCAGAACCTTGGCAACACCGTCGATTTTGCCGGCGGCTTCGGCGGCAGCGCCACAGCCTGCGCCGGCAACCAGCACGGTCACGTCACCAAAAGCCTTGGCGGCGGTCACGGTGGCGAGGGTTGCGTCCTTGACCGACGCATTATCATGTTCGGCAATAACAAGAGCAGTCATCAGATAACCCCCTTCTCTTTAAGCTTGGATACCAGTGCTTCGACACTGTCGACCTTGATGCCGGCTTCGCGCTTCGGCGGTTCCTCGACCGACAGGGTGGTCAGGCGCGGGGTCATGTCGACGCCGAAATCGTCCGGCTTTTTCTCGTCGATCGGCTTGCGCTTCGCTTTCATGATGTTCGGCAGCGACGCATAGCGCGGCTCGTTGAGCCTGAGGTCGGTGGTCACGATCGCCGGCATGGCCAGCTTCACGGTCTCGAGGCCGCCATCCACTTCGCGGGTGACATTGGCGCTGTCGCCATCCAGTTCCACTTTCGATGCGAAGGTGCCCTGGGCCCAGCCCAGAAGCTGTGCCAGCATCTGGCCGGTCTGGTTGCAGTCGTCATCGATGGCCTGTTTGCCCATGATCACCAGGCCAGGCGCTTCGGCTTCCACGATGCCCTTCAGCACCTTGGCAACCGCCAGCGGCTCGGTCTCGCCGTCATATTCGACCAGGATGCCGCGGTCGGCGCCCATGGCAAGGCCGGTGCGGATGGTTTCGGCTGCGGCCTTGGGGCCGACCGATACAACCACGATTTCCTCTGCCTTGCCGGCTTCCTTGAGGCGGATGGCTTCTTCGACCGCGATTTCGTCGAAGGGATTCATGGACATTTTGACGTTGGCAAGTTCAACGCCGGTTTTGTCGGATTTCACGCGCACCTTGACGTTATAATCCACGACCCGTTTGACGGGGACCATGATCTTCATGGGGCTACTTCTCCCGGTTTTTTGTGCAGGGCAACAAGACCCGTGCGACCTTCGTTTGGCGGGCCGGGGCAAAGGCGCCCAAACCCTTGGAATATTCAGGGGTGACCAGCGTTAAACCATCGCAAAACCCGAGTCAATGCAGTGCAGCAAAATGCCGTCTGCCGTAACGTCGGGCCTGCTTCCGGCCCCCTCACCCGACTGCGGCCGGGGCGTGCTGTTGGCACGCCAGGCCTTCGTTTCCCTCTCCCCGGTGGGGAGAGGGGCAGGGAGAGTGGCTGCCTTCAGCGGTTGGCGCCGGGTACCCACAATACGTCTTCCCCAGCCAGTCGGTTGAGGTGTCTCGATAGGACAAATAGGTGGTCGGACAGCCTATTCAAATATTTTATTGCCGCGGGGTTGATGGCTTCCTCGCGCGCGGCGGTTATCGCATGCCGTTCCGCGCGCCTGACCACGGTGCGCGCCAGGTGCAGATAGGCGCTGGCCGCACAGCCGCCGGGCAGCACAAAACTGTTCAGGGGTTCGAGGTCCGCATTCATGGCATCGATCTCATGCTCGAGCCGGGTTACCTGCGCGTCGATGATGCGCAGGGTGGTGCCGGACGGCGTGAAATCGTCGCCGGGGCGCGCAAGGTCGGCGCCCAGGTCGAACATGTCATTCTGGATGCGCGCCAGCATGGCGTCCGCGTCGCCGTCGGTCGACAGGCGCGCAAGGCCGATCACCGCATTGGCTTCATCCACCGTGCCGTAGGCATTGATGCGTTCCGCGTCCTTGGGCACCCGTTTGCCGCCGCCCAGGCTGGTTTCGCCCTTGTCGCCGCCGCGTGTGTAAATCTTGGTCAGCCGAACCATATGCCCCGCCTATTTCGAGGCCGTGACGGCCAAAATCAGGATCAACAGCACGGTCAGGGCCTGGAAGCCCACCCGAAGTTGCATCAGCCTGTTGCCGTATTTTTTGTTGAATTCGCCGCCCTTGGCCATGCCGATCACGCCGGTGATCAGAATCCCGAGCGTGGCGAACATGGTCAGGATCGCGAGGATGAAAATACCCTTCATGACACTTTACCCGCCCATAAATTGAACCGGCCCCCACTATAGGCCCGCCAATTCTGGCGGCAAGCCAATAAGGGGCGGCGGATGGTCGCGGGCGCCACGCCGGTCGGCGGCGCTGATGTCAGCGCAGGATATAGAAGCGCCGCGCCCCCACGTGGGTCTGGTATATCGGGTCGACGGTGGTCATGTGCGTATAGCCCGACGCCGCGACCAGGCGCTCGAGCGAGGCCGGGGTATGAATGAACGAGGTCGGGTTGCCGACCGACGCCATCGGGTTGTCCTTCTCGGGGTAAAGGACACCTTCATAACCGTCTTGCTGTACCAGCGTTTCTTCCCATGCCTCCCGCTTCTCGACCGGATTGATGTGGGTCTCCATATGGATTTGCGTATCGAGGATAACCGGGCCGGCCGCTTTGCAGCGACGCAGGAGCGAAATCTGGTCTTCGAGTGTCAAATGGTAAAAGAGGCCGAGCACGAGGACGAGCTCAAAGGGCGCCAGATCAATGTCGCGCACATCGGCATGCACAAATTTGATGGCGCCAAGTTCCGCGTCGGTCGGCTTGCGAACGGTGCGCGCATCGAAGGCGGTCACGTCGTGCCCGAAATTGGCGGCATGACGCGAGAAAAGGCAGTGCCCCGCCCCCAGGTCTGCCACGCGCAGAGGGTCCGGGAAAAAGGTTTTCATCAGATGCCTGAATATCACGGACCGCAGAATGCCCGGGTCTGACTGCACAATATTTGTACCGTATACGTCCGTTAGAATGATTGCCTCCTCAATTGGTTGCACATGGCGGCATACATTTATGCTCAATCAAAAAAACAGGAAACAAAGGCGACCGGTGCCCGTAACAGCATCGAAGAAAATGAAGCTGTTACGGTCGGTCATGTTGCCGGCTGCGCGGCAGAATGGACCATAAGCTGCCTGCTTTTTCAGGGGCTTGCAATCAAATTCGAGGCCGGTGGCAGGGTGTTGATCCGGGCTGCTGGGGCGCCGATACGGGCTTGCGCTGTATCCGGAAACTCAAGACCCGGAAGCAGGCCGCCACGCCCGCACGTTGGCACGCGGCAATGCAGGCACATTGCCCTGTGGCGGTGCCGGCATCCTGTTCGCCGCTGAACCGCGAACCCGTCACAAAAAAGCTTCAGTTGCCGCCTAACCGGTCCGGGGCGGACAAAAAAATATGTTTGTTCGAGTAGCGAACAGGCGCTTTCATCCGCTAAGCTTCAGGAAACACCTGAACGCAAGATTTTAGGGACGGGCATTTATGGACATTGCGAACCAGCTTATACTGGTGGCGTCGGGGCTGATTCTGGTCAGCATCTTCGCCGGCAATATTTCCCAGCGCTTCGGCGCGCCCTTGCTGCTTGTGTTCCTCGCGCTCGGCATGCTCGCGGGCGAAGACGGCCCCGGCGGCATCCGGTTCGACAATTACCAGACCACCTATCTTGTTGGCAGCGTCGCGCTGGCGATCATCCTGTTCGATGGCGGCTTGCGCACGCGCTGGAAGGACCTACGCAGCGTCGCCTTGCCCGCGGGCATCCTGGCCAGCCTCGGTGTCCTGATCACCGCCATCATCACCGCGGTGGCGGCGGTGTTCCTTCTGGGCATCGGCTGGCTGGAGGGGCTTCTGGTCGGCTCGCTGGTTGCGTCCACCGACGCGGCGGCGGTGTTCCTCCTGCTCCATCTGCGCGGCATGCGCTTGCGTGACAAACTGCGCGCGGTCTTGGAAGCCGAAGCCGGCCTGAACGACCCGATGGCGGTCTTGCTGACCGTTGCCTGCGTCAGCCTTCTGGCGTCGCCCGTCGATGTCGGTTTCAATACGGAAACCATCTTCGGCCTGGCCGGCAGTTTCCTGCGCCAGATGGTCGGCGGGCTGGTTGCCGGTGTCGCGGGCGGGTACCTGCTCCTGGTCATCATCAACCGGCTCAATATCGCCTCGGGCCTCTATCCGGTCATGACCGCGGCCTGGGCGCTGCTGATGTTCTCCACCGCGCAGGAATTTGGCGCCAGCGGTTTCCTGGGCGCCTATGTCGCCGGGCTCGTGGTTGGCAACAACCGGCACAAGGCGACCCTGTTGATCGACCGTTTCCATGACGGGCTGGCCTGGCTTGCGCAAATTGCCATGTTCCTGATCCTCGGGCTGCTGGTTACCCCCAGCGCGCTCAAACCCGTGGCCTTGCCCGCACTTGGCATCGCCTTTGTGCTCATGGTGATCGCGCGGCCCGTGGCCACCTGGGTTGGCCTTCGCTGGTTCAGTTATTCCAGGGGGGAAATCGGTTTTGTCTCGTGGGTTGGCCTCAGGGGCGCCGTGCCGATTTTCCTGGGCACCATCCCGGTGCTCACCAACCTGCCGAACGCCCATGTCTATTTTGGCGTCGTTTATGTGATCGTGCTCACGTCCCTGATTGTGCAGGGCTGGACCGTGGGGTATGCCGGCCGGCGCTTTGGCGTCACCCTGCCGCCGCGCCCGGTGCCGCCGCCCCGCTTCGGCATTCACCTGCCCACCGACATCGGCCGCGACATGACCGCCTATGCCGTGCAGGCCAAATCGCTGGCGCTTCGCCGTCCGCTCGCGCGCCTGCCGATCCCGGACGATGTCGACCTTGTCTCGATCATCCGCGACGGCAGCCTGCACCAGCCCGGCACGCTTGAATATCTGGCCGCCGGCGACGATGTGCTTCTGATGGCGCCCGCCGAACGCCTGCCGGTGCTGGACCGCTTGTTTGGCGAACGCCAGTCTGCCATGCCGTTCGAAGCCGGGGGTGACCTTCTGGGTCTGTTCGCTTTTTCGGGCAATGTGGACATTGGCGATATTGCCGATGCCTATGGCTTCTGGGTACCGGAAAGCCAGCGAAAGTGGCCGGCGCACCAGTTCATGCGCCGCCATATCTGGGGGCCGATGGGCAAGGGCCGCAGGCTGCGCCTGGGCACGGTTGAACTGGTGGTGGCCAAAGCCGCAGAAGGCAAGGTCAAAAGCCTGACACTGGAGCTGGACCCGTCCCTCAAATCCTGGCGCGTGGTGCAGCCGGCGCTGATCTGGTTCGAGGCCGAAGCCTGGACCCCGGGCCTTGCCGCCCTGGGCACGAAGCTGCAGCGCGGCGGGCAATGGCTCATCGCCAAAACCCGCCCCAAGGCCAAATAGGCGCGCGGTCCCTAGAAGCTTATATCCAGCACGGCCACATGGTTCATGTTCAGGCCCTGAAGGAAGATGCTATCGCCGTCGCCGGTTTCGATCAGCAGGCCGGCCACACCGTCAATGGTGGCGTTCGATGCATGGGATTGCACATCGGCCAGGCTCGTGAAATCGGTCCCGGTGCCTGACAGGTCCAGGATATCCTTGCCGGCCTGGAAATCGCTGATGGTGTCGTTGCCGTCGCCGTCAGTGAAGACAAACGTGTCGTGCTCGCCGCCGCCTGACAGCCAGTCGTCCCCCGCGCCGCCCGTAATCGTGTCCATGCCGCGCCCGCCTTCGATACGGTCATTGCCGTCGCCGCCATAAACAAGGTCGTCGCCTTCGGCGGCGCGCAGGGTGTCGTTACCCGCGTCGCCATACAGGCTGTCGGCTTCGGTGCCGCCGCCGATCAGGTCGTTGCCGTCGCCGCCATGCAGGTTGTCGCGGTCGCGTTCGCCCAGCATGGTGTCGTTGCCGGCACCGCCATAGACCGTGTCGTCGCCGTATCCACCGAACAGGATATCGGCGCCGGCGTCGCCCATGATGCTGTCATTCTGTTCGTTGCCATAGATCAGGTCGTCACCGTCGCCACCTGTCAGCGTGTCGTCGCCGCGGCCGCCGTCCAGCGTGTCGTTGCCGCCAAGGCCGTCGATCCGGTTGGCGAAAATATTTCCGCCCAGTCGGTCGGTATGGCCCGATCCGGTCAGGTTTTCGATGCCGACCAGCTTGTCGCCCAGCGCGGCACCCGCGCCGTCGGTCCAGCCCAGGTTGGTCAGGGTCACCACGGCGCCGCTGCTGGCATCGGCATAGGACGCCGTATCGTCGCCTTGCCCGCCGTTCAGGGTATCTGCGCCCAGGCCGCCGGCCAGGGTGTCATCGCCGTCCGCGCCTACCAGCCAGTCGTCGCCCTGGTCGCCCCACAGGCTGTCGTTGCCGGCGTTGCCACCCAGGGTGTCGTCGCCCTTGCCGCCGTCGATCCTGTCGTTGCCGCCTGCGCCCACCAGCCAGTTGTTCGCGTTGTCGCCGCCCAGGGTGTCGTTATAGTTTGTGCCGACCACGTTCTCGAAACTGCCAAGCTGGTCTCTGTTGCCGCTGATGGCGCCAACGGCAGCCCAGCCGCTGGCCAGGTAAAGCTTCACGGCTTCATCCACCAGTTCGTAGGAAAGCCAGTCGGTTCCCTCGCCGCCGCCCAGCAGGTCACCCTGCAGGCTGCCATAAATCGTGTCGTTGCCGTCGCCGCCATATGCATCGTCGCGGCCTGCGCCCACAAACAGACGGTCGTCGCCCGCGCCGCCATACAGGGTGTCTGCGCCCGCGCCACCGTTCAGGATGTTGTTGCCACCTGTGCCCAGCAGCCTGTCGTCAAAGTCGGACCCGATAAGGTTTTCGATGCTGATGAATATATCACCCGCTGCGTCGCCCACGGTGCCGTTGCCGCTTATAAGCTGGGCCACAACCGCGGCACTTGCCCCCGCATAGGTCACTGTGTCGTTACCATCGCCCCCGTTCAGGGTGTCGGCGCCAAAACCGCCGGACAGGATGTCGTCGCCGGCGCCGCCTGACAGGCTGTCGGCCACATCGGTGCCAGACAGGGTGTCGTTGCCCGCCGTTCCCGCGATCAGATTGGGTGCAACCGTGACGTCGTTGTCGAAGCTGAAATGGCTGGCATCCAGCGCGTCTGCGTTGGCGTTCAGGATCAGCAGGCTTTGCCCGCCCGACAGCGACACCAGCACATCGTCACCCTGTTGTGTGATGGTCAGGTCAGCAAACGTTTCGGCACCGGAACGGAAATTCACCGTGTCGGCATCCATGTTGAAGTCGGTGATGCTGGTGGTGCCGCCTTCTTCGTCGATCACAAAAATGTCGGCATCCGCGCCGCCGGTCAGCGTATCGTCGCCCGCGCCCGCGATCAGGATATCGCGGCCCGCACCGCCCGACAGGCTGTCGTCGCCCGCGCCGCCGTCCAGCCGGTTGTTGCCGCTGTCGCCCGACAGCGTGTCGCCATAATCGCCGCCCTGCAGGTTTTCGATGCCGCTGTAAACATCACCGTTGGCGTCGCCCACCGTGCCGGTGCCGATGGCAAGGTCGGCGGCCACCGCGCCGGTCGCGCCTGCGAAGGACACGGTATTTTCGCCGGCGCTGCCGATGATGGTATCTGCGCCGGCGCCGCCGATCAGCAGGCCACTGGTATCGCCTTCAAAATAGTTGGCCTGCAGGACAATATAATCGTCGCCGTCGCCGCCCATGACCGTGTCGTCATTGTCGTAGGCGGTGATGCTGTCGTCACCTGCGTCACCGGTCAGCAGTTGGGCACCGGTGCCGCCGCCGTCGATGGTGTCGTTGCCGTCGCCGCCTTCCAGCGTGTCGTCGCCGCCCATGCCGTTGAGGCTGTCGTTGCCGTCTTCGCCTTTCAGCCAGTTGATGCCGTCGGTGGTATAGGCCCATGACGCATATTGGTCAAAGCCGGTCAGGGTGTCGTCATAGGCCGTGCCGATCACCCCCTCTACACTGGTCAGGGTATCGCCAGCCGCTGCACCGGTGGACCGCGGGTAATCGTTGAGTATGATACCGACCGCAGCGTCTGCGTCCGCATAGGAGATGAGATCCAGCCCGTCGCCGCCATCCAGCGCATCGGCGCCACCCCCGCCCACTAGCGTATCGTCGCCCGCGCCGCCCTGCAGCCAGTCGGTGCCGTTGCCGCCAACCAGGCTGTCGTCGCCCGCGCCGCCCGCGATGGTGTCGTTACCATCGCCGCCATCGAGGATATTGCCGGCATTGTCGCCGATCAGGGTGTCCTTATAGTCGGTGCCGATAATATTCTCGACCGAGCTATAATAGGTGCCGGTGCTGGCGCCGATGGTGTCGTGCCCGATCAGCAGGGTCACTGTCACCGCGGTGTCATAATTCGCGTAACTGACCGTATCGTTGCCGTCGCCGCCGTCGATCACGTCGGCGCCCGATGTCGCCAGCACAAGGTCGTTGCCGGCAAGGCCGTCGATAAAGTCGCTGTCGGCGCCGCCTTCCAGCGTGTCGTCGCCCGCGGTGCCCGTCACCGTCTCCGGCCCGCTTGCGGGTTCGGGCGCGTCGCCAAAGCTGAAATGCGCTTCGGTGAGCGCGTCTGCACTGGTGTTTTCAAGCAGGATCTGGCGCCCGTCGCCCGTGTCCACCACGGCGGTGGTGCCGTTCTGGCTGATGGTCAGGTCGCTGAAGGCAAGATCGCCGGCCACAAACAGGCTGTCGGCATTCGCATCGAAATCGGTGATCAGGATGCTGTTGCCGTCGGCGTCATTCAGGATGAACAGGTCGCTGCCCGCGCCGCCCATCAGGGTATCGTTGCCCGCGTCGCCGGCCAGACTGTCGTCACCTGCGCCGCCCGAAAGGCTGTTGTCGCCCGTATTGCCATAAAGGAAATCGTCCTGGCCCGAGCCGATGGCATGGTCGATATCCACATAGATATCACCCTGCGCGTCCGACCCGATGCCGGCGCCGGTGAGCAGGTTCACGGTCACGCCGATGCTGGCGCCGTCGTAGGATATGGTCGCGTCCGCGCCCGTGCCCACCAGGGTGTCGCGGCCGGCGCCGCCCAGCAAGGTATCCGAACCGCTTGTGGCCACCAGGCTGTCTTCGCCCTGGCCGCCGGACAGGAAATCGTCGCCCGCGCCGCCCACCAGGGTATCGTCGCCATTGTTGCCATAGAGGCTGTCGTCGCCCGCACCGCCCGACAGCTCCTCAGACAGGCTGCTGCCGTCGATCCTGTCGTCATAGTCGGTGGCGATCACATGTTCGAGCGACGATACCACGGCGCCGGATACCGTGGCGGATGCCGTCAGCGTCAGGTCCACCGCCGCCGTGGCCGAAGACAGGTCGAGCGTATCGTCGCCCACACCGCCATCTATTTCGGTCGCAAGGCCATTGTCGATCAAGAGGTCGTTGCCGGCGCCGCCGTCCAGGTCGTTGTTACCGTCGCCGCCATCCAGCGTGTCGGCCCCGTCGCGGCCCCTCAGCGTATCGTCGCCGTGCCCGCCCGTCAGCAGGCCGGCGGAGCTGTTATAGGCCAAGCCCATAAAATCGTCGCCATTGCCACCGTCGGTGGTACCGCCATTGCCGACCAGGGTGTCGTTGCCGTCGCCGCCCAGAAGGGTCGAGGGCGCGTCGCCATATTCCTCGATCCAGTCGTTGCCGTCGCCACCTTCAAGCGTCTGGTTGCCGTCGCCGCCGTAATAATAATAGACATCGCTGAGGAAATACTCGACGCCGTCCGCGCCGATAATGGTGTCGTCGCCTGCGCCACCCAAGGCGTGGCTGTTGCCACCATGGAAAAAGAAGTCGTCGCCGCCATGGCCGAATGCCACCACACCACTACCATACAGGGTGTCGTTGCCATCCCCGCCGTTCAGCGTCGCGTCCTCCTGGTCGCCTGCATAGATATGAACTGCGGACCCGGTGCCGAAGTCGAAATCGCCGGCATCAAGGCTGGTGGCATCCACGCCCACCAGGGTCAGGCTTTCGCCGCCTTGCACCTGTCCGGCACCGTCCACAAGGGTGATGACCGTGTCGGCGCCCACCTGGGTGATGACCAGATCCTCGAACGCCAGGTTGTGGCGTGACAGGTCGATGATATCGACCCCGGCCTCGAAGTCGCTGATTGTGTCGGCGCCCCAGAATTCACGCACGACAAACAGGTCCGCACCGTCGCCGCCCGAAAGGCTGTCGTCGCCTTCACCGCCGTCCAGGGTATCCGCGCCTTCGTCGCCCGTGATGGTGTCGTTGCCGTCATCGCCATACAGTCTGTCCGCGCCCGCACCACCCGAAATGATATCATTGCCGTCGTCGCCATAGGCACGGTCGGCACCGTCGCCGCCAATCAGGCTGTCGTCGCCGCCGCCGCCGTCCAGGTAATCGTCGCCATTGCCGCCGTCCAGCGTATCGTTACTGGTGCCGCTGCTGTCATAGTCGCCTTTCAGGGCATCGTTGCCTTCGCCACCAATCAGGCTGTCGCCTACATCGTTGCTGCCGGTCAGGCTGTCGTTGCCGTCGCCGCCATCCAGGATGTTCAGGTCGGCACTGGTGCCGGTGTAATAGCCATACACCCTCAGGCTGTCGTCGCCATCGCCGCCCAGCAGGGTGTCATTGCCGTCATGGGCCACAAGGGTATCGGCGCCGTCGCCGCCCGACAGGCTGTCAGCCCCGGCCGCCCCTTCAAGGTAATCATTGCCGTCACCGCCCGACAGGGTGTCGTCGCCCGACAGGATATCGCGGTTATACTGGTCGGAACTATAAAGGGGGCCGTTCCTGACATCGGCATCATACAGGCTGTCGTTGCCCGCAAGGCCGGACAGCAGGTCGCTGCCGCCACCGCCGCTGATCACGTCGTCCGAATTCGAACCCACCAGCGTTTCGCCGGCGTCGGTGCCAAGATACTGTGTCATTTCAGTCCCCCATGTGCCGCTGAACGGTGCGGCACCCGTCGTGCATACCCTTCGATCATCTCCAGAATGGGCGTCAAATGTGGCGGTGGTTGGACCAGTGCCGCCCGATCCGGGTATCTGGAATTGTAAACATGCGCCTTGGCGCTGCATCAAGGTTTA
The DNA here is from genome assembly GCA_006226495.1 of Alphaproteobacteria bacterium. Taxonomy (GTDB): domain Bacteria; phylum Pseudomonadota; class Alphaproteobacteria; order Sphingomonadales; family Kordiimonadaceae; genus Kordiimonas. The sequence goes on along the minus strand of SBGU01000048.1, from coordinate 135 downwards.
AGTGCGAATGCCGTCAAAAATTCACATGCGGCTTCAATAATCTATGTCCATACCGGCCAGATGGTTGGTGTTCAGGCCCTGAAGGAAGATGCTGTCGCCGTCGCCGGTTTCGATCAACAGGCCCGCGACACCGTC
>SBGU01000020.1 GCA_006226495.1 Alphaproteobacteria bacterium | reverse complement strand
CCTTGCGCGCAAGGGCCGCCAGGAAATGGCCGTCCGACGACATGGACACCGCCGCCAGCATGGGCGGGCGGGTCAATTGTTCCAGCAAAACCGGGTTGCCAGCGGCCCGCACGCCCGGCGCTGCCAGGACCACGAACCACAGCCAGACGAACATCCTCGAAACAACAGCCGTGCGTATCATGGGCTCACCATATCATGCCGTTGGTAAATGCCAAATTACCCCTCATGCCGGGCCGTTCACTTTTTTTGGACTGGCCGTTCCAGTATTTCTGAGTCACACTGTTTGCGCTTCTGGGGAGAAGCAGGGAGAGGGAAATACCATGTCCACGCAGTGGCGCGACATCAAACCGTCCGACATTTTGACAAGCCATCAGGCCCATGTCCTCAGGCAGCGGTCCGACCTGATGGGTGCCTGGCTCTTGTTGCACTGCTGGGCCCTGATCGCGGGCGCGATGGCTGCCTTTGCCCTGTGGCCGGGTGTGCCCACCTTCCTTCTGTGCCTGGTGGTCGTGGGCGGGCGCCAGCTTGGCCTGGCGATCCTGATGCATGAAGGCAGCCACGGCATGCTGTTCAAAAGCCGCAAGCTGAACGAACGGCTGAGCCAATGGCTGGCGGCCTGGCCGATGCTTCTGAACATGCATGGTTACCGCAAGCGCCATATGGCGCACCACCGCTTCACCCGCACCGACCAGGACCCGGAAAATTACCTTTACACCCCCTTCCCGGTGACGCCTGCGAGCATGACGCGCAAGATTGTGCGCGACCTTGTGGGCATTGTGTTCCTGCGCACCCAACTGGGCATTTTCCGTTTTGTCGCCGGCCCGCGCGAAGGCCGCTTCGGCCGCCTGAAGGCTTTTTATGGCGGGCCGTTGCTGGTGTATGCGCTGGCCACCTCGGCCTTTACGGCGGCGGGTGGCCTGCATGTATTCCTGTTCGGCTGGCTGATCCCCCTGATGACCACCCAGCAACTGTTCCTGCGCATACGCAACATCGCCGAACATGCCGCGGTGCCCGAGCTTGACAACCCGCTTCGGAACACCCGCACCACGCGCGCCAATTTGCTGGAGCGGCTGACCTTCGCGCCCTATTTCGTGAATTACCATATCGAGCATCACCTGATGCCGTTTGTGCCCTGCTGGCGGCTGCCGGAAGTGCACCATATATTGCTGGAAAAAGGCTACGGCCCCGATATGGAAATCCGCGACGGTTATATCGATATCATCAAATTGAACGCTGCCGCCTGAGGCCCGGGAACGCCCCCGATCAGAGCCTGAATTTTTTCGAGGCAGCACAGCCGGGCACCGGCCGTTATACTCGGCCGGTTGTCTCGACAGGAGGATAAATGAACAAAACCCTGAAGCGCGGCATTGTGGCCGCCGGCGTCGTCATCGTCGCCATCGCCGGATATTATGGTTTCCAGTATGGCAAGGCCTTTGCCCGCATGGCCAATTTCTACGACCCCGATAACATCACCGAAACCTTCCGCCATACACGCGACTATTTCCCGACCCGCACCGTGCATACGGGCGATTATGTCTCCGCCTTCGCCTATCATTTCGAGGACCTGCCAGAGACCTATGTCTATGACGGCAAGGAACGCTCGATCATGGAATTGATGAAGGAGACCGGCACCACCGGGCTGCTGGTCGCACGGCGCGGCACCGTCCTGTATGAACAATATTTCCAGGGCGAAACCGGCGACGACCGGCATATCCAGTTTTCTGTCACCAAATCCTTTGTCTCGGCCCTGTTCGGCATCGCCATGCAGGACGGGCTGATCGACAGTGTCGACGATCAGGTGACCAAATACCTGCCGGAGATGAAGGGCACGGGCTATGACGGTGTCACCTTGCGCGATGTGCTGACCATGTCGTCCGGCATCGAATTCACGGAAGATTATGGCGACCTGACATCGGACGTGAACCGCATGTCCATGACCATCGGCACCGGGGGGTCGCTGGACGACTTTGCCAGAAGCCTGAAGCGCAACCGCGAACCCGGCACCTATAACGACTATGTCAGCGTCAATACCCATGTGCTGGGCATGATCATCGTGCGGGTCACAGGCCAGAGCCTGAGCGAATATCTGGAAAACCGCCTGTGGAAACCCATGGGCATGGAACATGAAGCCTATTTCCTGATCGATGGCCATGGCATGGAAGTGGCGATGGGCGGCCTGCAGACCAGCTTGCGCGACATGGCCCGCATGGGCCTTCTTTACCTGAACGGCGGCCGCTGGGGCGACGAACAACTGGTGCCGGCAGACTGGGTGCAGGCGTCCGTCACACCCGGCGCCCCGCACCTGATGCCGGGCTTCGGCAATCCGGGCTCCAGTTCGCCCTACGGCTATGGTTTCCAGTGGTGGACACCCTCGAACCCGCACGGCGATTTTTCCGCCGTCGGCATCTATGACCAGTTCATCTATGTCGACCCTACGACCGGCATCGTCATCGCCAAAACCAGCGCCAACAAAAGCTATAACGACCCGGCGAACGACCTGCAGATGGACATGATTCTGACCGCGTTCCAGACCATTTCCGCCGCCCTTGGCAAGGACGCCCCCGCGCCCGCGCCGCAAGGCCCCGCGATTTCGCTGCCCGGCAGCGGCGACTGACAGACGGACTGGCCGACTAACTAACAGGCCCGCCCGGGTGCATTATTTCACCCGGGCGGCACCTCCCGCAAAAAACTGCTTGAACCCGTAGCGGCTACGGGCTTTACCTTGGTTGCCGACCCGATAGACTGGCAACAGGGAAGGACAGCCGCATGCCGCACGCCGAAACCATCGCACTATATGGGCCCACGGGCCTGATCATACTCGCCCTCATCTGGGGCTTTGGCCGCATCCTGTGGCTGTCGCGCACCGGCGGGGTGTCGGTTTTGGCCATCTTCCGGCGCCGCAAAAGCCCGGTGGAATGGTGGCTTATGGTCATTGCCATCATACTGGATGCCTATCTGCTCGTGCGCCCCTTCTGGCCGGCCATCGACCTGAAGGTCTATGCCGCACCGTCGCCGTTCCCGCATTATGGGGTCGCCATCATGGCGGCGGGTATCGGGCTTGCCATGCTGTCGCAGGTGGTCATGGGCACGTCCTGGCGCATCGGCGTGCCGGAGCGGCGCGACCAAAGCCATGGCCTGGTCACCGGCGGGCTGTACCGTTTCAGCCGCAACCCCATCTATGTGGGCATCATGCTGTTCCTGATGGGTGCCGTGGTCGTGGTGCCCGGGCCGATCCCGATTCTGAGCCTGGTGATGAGCTGGCCCCTGATCAACCATATCATCCGGGCCGAGGAAAAATTCCTGACCGCCGAGTTCGGCGACGCCTACAGCGCCTACTGCCAGCGCGTGCGCCGCTGGCTTTAGGCTGGCCCGCGCGCGGCCCCCGAAAACCCGCCGTCGCAAATCCTTGCTTTTTGCTGCAAATGGGTGCATATAGCCGCGCATACGTTTTTGCCGTCGTAGGCTGTCTGATCTCCCGGTTCGCCGGTTTTGCTTGGCTACCCCTGATACTGCAGACGTTCGAACACCCGTGCGCGGGTTGCGCATGGATAAATCTCCCGTCTGCGACTGACAGCGGGTCCAACACGAGAAAGGACTTAGCAATGGCTAAAGGCACCGTAAAATTCTTCAACACCACCAAAGGTTTCGGCTTCATTTCCCCGGAAGACGGCGGCAAAGACGCTTTCGTACACATCTCCGCCGTTGAGCGCTCGGGTCTCTCGGGCCTGAACGAAGGCGACGTTGTTTCCTACGAACTGGAAACCGGCCGTGACGGCCGCGCTTCGGCTGTTAACCTGAAGCTCGCCTAATCTGGCGGTCTTGCCCTGCGCAGCCGCGCCGGGCACCGAATATAAAAAAGCCGGGGTTCGCCCCGGCTTTTTGCATTCTGCGGCTATGACGCGGGCCTTAGTCGATATCGGGCAGGCGCGCGTCGCGGGTGCGGCAGCCATAGACCATGCCCTTGCCTTCGTCGGTGCGGTCGATCACGAACGAATCCGTGCCTTTGGGGCAACTGAAACCGTCGCGTTCGCCAGACGGCAGGGTCACGCTCATGTGGCTGCGGCCATGGCCGTCATAAACCTGGTGGCCGTCATCCTCGATCGAGATCGAGCAGGCGGCAAGGCCAAGGGCCGCGGCAGATACAAAAAGGGCGTTGAGTGCTTTCATGGGTTCATCCTCGCTGTTTGTCGTTTTAGGCCGGCATGGCGCCTGGCCCTCATATTTTCGTTTATGATTTTTCCTTACCCTCGTCCGCGTGCTTTTGCAACGTCCTTTGCAGCGGAATGGGCTGCCGGAGCAGGCTGTAGATGCTGAGCGCACGTTCGACAAAGTCGATGAAACCGGCCTCGCCGCCGCGCTTCGAACTGATATGGATGCTGGCGATGCTGCGCGCCTGTTCGGACGCGGTGACCATCTTGCCCAGCTTTTCAGCGCCCAGCATGGCGTCCATGATCACGGCTTCGATGTTGCTGGGTTTCAGAAGCGCCTTCACCTCGTCCTCGTCCACCGCGACATAAAGATTGGCGCCAAAACGTGCCGCAATGATCAGGAGCTGGGTCGGCAACAGGGGCACGGTGCGGCAGATCAGGATATCCATATCGGTTTTGGCCCCAATCCGGGGCCGGCCGCATCGGGCCACCCCTGTGGTCAGAATTCTGCCGACAGCCCCAACCGGACCATACGGCGCATGGCCAGGGTTTCAAGCCCGTCGGCGGACAGGGCGGAAACCACTTTTGCATCGAACAGGTTCTGCGCTTCGAGACGGGCTTGCACCCTGTCCGTTACCTGAAACGCAAGACTGCCGTCGATTGTGAACGTATCCGCGAGCACACGGCTGTTCTGGTCGTCGTCATAGACCATGCCGATATAGCGCACGCCAAGCCGGGCCGACCAGTCGGGCCAGGACTTGTATTCAAGGCCCGCGCTGGCGCTGTGGCGCGGTGTCTGCACCGGGCGTTTGCCAACAAGGTCGGGCATGGCGTCAAACGCCGTGATGCGGGCGCGGGCATAAAGATAGGCGGCCTCAAGGCTCCAGCCATTGTTCAGCTTCAGGCTGCCCGCCAGTTCCAGCCCGTCGGTGATGCTGCGGTCGATGTTGCTGCGCTGGCGCAATACCCCGCCCGCCGGCACAAAACCGAACGGCGGGAAACTTCCGGGCCCTTCGGCGAGGGTGACATTGCCGACCCCGTCCAGAAGCCAGTTCCGATACAGGGTGGCCGACAGCCTGAGCGCATGGATGGGTTCATAATCAAACCCGGCTTCGATGCCATACAGCCGTTCCGGCACCAGGTCGGCATTGGCTTCGGTGATGTCGTTCCCGACCCGGAAGGGCCGGTAATATTCGTTGATGGTCGGCAGGCGCCAGCTTTTGTAGGCTGCGGCCCTGAAATCCAGCGCGCCGGTGATAGCCTGCTTCAGGCCCAGCCGCCCGCTCCATTGCCAGCCGGACCGGTCAGGCACGTCGTCCTGCCGCACCAATGCACCGGTTTCGATGTCGCTTTCGGTGCGGATGCCGTCATAGCTGCGCCAACGGTCCAGCCGCGCCGTGGCCGACAGGCTGGTATCCACCGTCTCATGGCTCCATTCACCATAACCACCCAGGGTCCATTGCTGGCCGCCGGCCTGCCGGTCGCGCGTGAAGCCGGCGCCCAGGTTGCGGAAGCGTTCGTTGGTTTCGCCGTCCGCATGGCGGCCATCAAGGCCGAACTCGATGGTGCCAAAACGCGCACGGGCCAGGAACCCGGCACCCGTGGCCGGCACATCATACTGGTCCAGAACCGGGCTGGCGCTGTTGCGGTCGTCCGACAGGGACGCGAACACATTGGCGAAGCTGCGGGTACGGTAATAGGCCGTGACCTCATAATCGAAGCCGTCGCCCCATTCATGCAGAAGCCTGAGGCTAAGATCGAGCGCGTCGGTATCATTGACCGCGCCTTCGATGCCATTGACCCGGCTTTCCCGGTACCAGTTCAGGCTGGCACTCACCCTGGTGCCTGCGTCCGACCAGATATCGGCGCCCACACCGATACGGTCGGCATCCAGCGCAGCCGGCACGTCGGCATCACCCCGCATGCTGGCGCCCACAAGATAAAAGCCGTCGCTTTCCATATGGCTGGCGCTCAGGCGCAGGGCGCCATATTCGCCTTCCATATTGCCGCGGGCCCGGGCTTCAAACGTACCAAAACTGCCGTAGGACAGGCTGGCCGCGCCCCCCGTGCGGTGATAGTGGCGCGAGCGCAATTCAACGCTGCCGGCCAGCGCCTGCGCGCCATAAGCCCCGGCGCTGCCACCCTTCATGACCTGGATTTCACCGATACCCTCGCGGTCGATGCCCGACCAGGTGACCCAGCCGCCAAAAGGGTCGTTAAGCGGCACACCGTCCAGGGTGACCAACACCCGCCCGGCCCCGTTGGCGCCGATGCCCCGCATGCTGAGGCCCTGGGCGGTGGGGTGCGCGCTCAGGCTGTCGGCGCGGCGGAACAGGCCGACGCCGGGCACGGTCGCCAGCACGCTGTCGATGGGCGCAAAGCCGATGTCTGTGTGGCGGATGATATCCACCGCCTGGCCGTATGCCGAAGGCTCCAGCCGGCCCACACTGGTGCGGATGGTATCGGCGATGATGATCTCGCAGTCGGTTTTGGCTTCCACCAGTTCCCGGGTGCATTCGGGCACACTGGCGGGCACATTGGCAGGAACATTGGCGGGTTCGTCCTGTGCCTCAGCGGCGGCGGGCGCGAACGTCGTCAGGGCCGACAGGGCCACCGTCATTGTCAAAATGGGTGCGGACATAGGTTGCAAGCTCGGCGATCTCTTGGTCGCTCAGGTGGGAAAAGGACGGCATTTCATTGTTATAGTCGCTCATGCCCGGGTCGATGATTTCGCTGCCGAACAGGATCATGTCGATCACGGCGCCTTTTTCGCCGTTCGCGCGTTCGCTGCCGATCAGGGCCGGCTGCATCATCGGCACGCCACCACCGTCGGCCTGGTGGCAGCCGCCGCAGTTGGCGTCATAAAGCGCGCGGCCCGTGTCGTCGTCGCCAAGGGCCGGCAGGCTGGTGGCGGCCAACAGGGCCGCCACGATGAAGTGTTTATTGTCCGGCATAGGTTACCCTGTAGATGCGGCCATCATTCTGCATGCTGGAAATATAAAGCGCGCCATCCGGCCCTTCGGCCAGCCCGGTCGGGCGGTTTTCCGCGTCGCGCGGGCTCATGATCGGGCCAGGCCCTGCAAAACCGTTCGCGAAGGTTTCCCAGTCACCGGTGATATTGCCTTCGGCATCCATGGGCACATACACCACGCGGTAGCCCTGCTGCGGCTCGGGCGCGCGGTTCCAGGAACCATGGAAGGCGATGAAGGCGCCGGTGCGGTAATGCGCGGGCCAGGTGCCGGTGCGGCGGAACAGAAGGTCGTTGGGCGCCCAGTGGCCGGGGAAGCCGATCAAGGGTTCCTGGCCTTCACGTTCGGCCGGCTTCTTGCCGTCGCCGCCATATTCGGGCATCTGCATGCGCTTGTGCTGGCGCTGGTCATAATAGCTGTAGGGCCAGCCGACATTGGCGCCTTCCGCCACCTTGTGAAACTCTTCGGCAGGCAGTTCCGCACTATCCTCGACCGTATAAAATTCCGGGAAAAACTCGGCCAACTGGTCACGGCCATGCTGCAACAGATACAGGGAGCCGGCATAGGGGTTCCAGTCCAGCGCCATGGCGTTCCTGACCCCGGTCACATACAGGGTGGCATCTTTCCTTTCCTGCATCGGCGTATCGGCATCGAAACGCCAGACACCGGCGAATTCCTCCAGGATCGGGCACGGGTCCATGCCGGGCGAGCCCTTCTGGCGCATGCGCTCCATACAGGAATTGGACGGCGCACCGACATTGACATACAGCCCGCCATTGTCGTCAAACGCGAAGGGTTTGGACGCATGCTGGCGCTGCTGCGGGAAACCGTGGGCGATCAGCTCCGGGTCGGAGACAGGTTCACCACTTTCCGGCAACGCCCAACGGATGACGCTGACATCGGTCGAGAAATACAGGTGCCCGTTATGAATGGCCATGCCGGTACCGCGCATGCCCTTGGCAAAATAATGGCTGCTGTCCGCGACACCGTCGCCATCGTCGTCATGATAGGCGACAGCGCCAAAACCCTTCACCGGGCGCATCAGCGCGGCATAGACCCAGCCGGACGGCGACACGGCCATGTGGCGCGCACGTCCGACCCCGTCGGCAAACACCGTGGCCTTGAAACCCGCAGGCAGGCTGAGGCCCGCGTTGGCAGCCATGGCCGGTACCGCTTCATCAGCCAGAGCCGTCGGCGCGAGGCCAATGACGGCAAGCGCCAGCCCCGCAGCAAAAAATTTATTGATCACACGATTCCCCTTTCCAGATCCCACCCAGATATACCCCGGCCAGTTCCGTAACGGAACCAACTTGTATGTGAACATAACAGATTGAGGTTTATTACGGTACCGAAACAAACAGGTGTTTTCAGTGAATGGCAAGCCTGCGCTGTGCCCGCAGACGGTCAGAGCCTGAATTTCAGGTAGGAAAACACCCCATGCACCTTCCAACTGGCTTCAAGGCTGGTGCTGCTGGTATCGACGCCAAGATCCATCTCGAGATAATTGTAATTCACGCCCAGATCGAGCCAGCGGGTCAGCCGATATTCGAATCCGGCCCGAAGGTCCAGAAGCGTGCCGTCATACTTTTTGGTATCGATGAAAAACACATCGCCCGCCGCCACCAGGCGCAGCCGGTCGGTCAGCGCATGGCTGGCATTGAGGCCCAGGGTCGGCAAAGGCGCCGTATAGCTTTCGCCTTCTGTGACATCACTGTCGAGGTCGGTGATGCTGGCAGAAAGGTCCGCGACAAAGGCCCCGATGGACGCGCCCATTTCGGTTCTGTCGCCCTTGAGGAACATATAGCTGTAGTTGGCTTTATAGACATTGGTGCCGAAGCGACCTGAAATATCGGCATGGATGTTGAAAATCTCGTCGCCGAACTGGATTTCCTCGTCGATGGTAATGCGCGAGGTGCGCACCAGCCGGTACACCGCCAGGTCGACCCGGTGTCGGCCCGTCGATCCGAACCGGTAGCCCATCGCACCCTTGATGATGGAATCGGTGCTTTTGAAACCAAGATCATCCTCAAGGTCCAGGGTCGTGCCTTCGCCCAGTTCCTGGGAATCAAGCCGGAAGCTGGTATCGCTGACCGAAAACAGGTAACCGGCGGAAATATCGAAACGGGGCTCATCGTCCGCCCGCGCGCCAGTGGCCGGAAGTCCAAAACCAATAATCAGGAAAAACGCAGCAACATGCCGTTGTGAAAACATAAATTCAGCCCCCAAGCCGGAAAATGGTTTACACGGTACAGAATTGCAGAAAAACTTGTGATGAAGGGCGGCCCCTGTCGGGAACGGGCCGCAGCCGTAATAAGTTCTCCCCGCAACTGTGCTGTAATCGACACCCCATTGCAAGGCGGAGCGGGCCATGGCGCCACCCTTTCAGGCTGTTTCGAGGTATTTTTTTGCGTTTCTGCTGCTTTTTGCAGGCATAATTGGTACCGGTACGGCCCTATCTGCCGCTGAACGCCCCAAAATCGGCCTTGTACTGGGTGGCGGCGGCGCCAAGGGCGCGGCCCATATCGGCGTGATCCGCATCCTCGAGGAAAACCATATCCCGGTCGATTATGTCGGCGGCACCAGCATGGGTGCCATCATCGGGTCCTTTTATGCCGCGGGCTACAGCGCCGACGAGATCGAGGTCATCGCCCGCACGATCGACTGGAACCACCTGTTCAAGGACCGGCCATCCCGGTCGCACCTGAATTTCCGCCGCAAGGAACAGGACGGCGACCTGATGACCGATTTCCGCGTCAGTTTCCGGGACGGCAAGCTGATCCTGCCCGAAGGCCTGATCCACGGCCAGAAGCTGTTCCTGGAACTGTCGCGCCACCTGTTGCGCGCGCGCCTGACCGACGATTTCGACCAGTTGCCAATCCCGTTCCGCGCGGTGGCCGGCGACCTGGAAACCGGGGAAGCCGTGGTGCTGGACCATGGCGATATCGTGCAGTCGGTGTTCGCCAGCATGGCGGTGCCCGGCATGATCCCGCCGGTCGAGATCGAGGACCATGTGCTGGTGGACGGCGGCATCGCCAACAACCTGCCGGTCAATATCGTGCGGGGCATGGGCGCCGATATCGTGATCGTGGTCGATGTCGGTTCGGCGGCAAAATCGCGCGAGCAGATATCGAATGTGTTCGATGTGATGCAGCAGATTTCCACCCTGATGGGCGCGGCGTCGACCCGCGCGCAGCTTGAAAGCCTGGGCCCGCAGGATGTGCTGATCCATCCGGAAATCGAGGGCATGAGCATGGCCAGCTTCGACCGGGTCGAGGAAGCCATCGACCTTGGCATCAAGGCCGGTCGGCAGGCGGTGCCCCGGCTGGCGGCCCTGGCCATGGACGATGCCGCCTGGGCCGCACATATTGCCGCCCGGCGCGCCCGCATCGCCCACGAACCGGTGGTCGATTTTGTCGAGGTGCATCAGGATTCGCCCTTGTCCGACAATGCTATCAAACGCATGGTCACCATCGCGCCCGGCAAGCGGCTGGATGTGGATGTCCTGCGCGAGAATATCGACAATCTTTATGGCCTGGATACCTTTTCGCGCATTTCCTACAGCATGCAAACGGGCGAACGCGGCACCGGCCTGACCCTGGAGGCCGAACAGAACCCGGCCAAGGAAAACTACCTGCAGTTCGGCATGGCGATGAAAACCGATTTCGATGCCGACACCAGTTTCCAACTGGGCGCGGGCTATACCATGCGCAACATCAACCGTTTTGGCGGCGAATGGCGCACCCTGGCGCAGGTCGGCAACAATATCGAGCTGACGAGCGATTTTTACCAGCCGTTCGGACCTGGCCTGAAATTTTTCGTCAATCCTGTTGTGGATGTGCTCAGGGTACGCAGCCCCTATTTTGGCGGCCAGGCCCGACCCAAAGGCGAGATACGCCTGCAGGCGGTGGAGGTCGGCATGGATGTGGGCATGCAGCTTGGCCACTGGGGCGCGGTGCGTGTCGGCCAGCGCAACAGTTGGGGCAATTTCAAGCCGCTGGTGGGTGAACTGGGTTTCGAAAAGCTGAATTATGCCGACAGCTACGCCTTCGCCCGGCTGGATATCGACACCCTGGACCGGCTGTCTTTCCCGCGTGACGGTATCATCGGCGCGGCCATATTCGCCGACCACAAGGGCCCGTTCGGGGGTGATTTCAACATGCAGGTGTTCGGTGTCGCGGCCCTGGGGGTCAAAAGCTACGGTGACAATACCTTCATGCTGAGCGGCGCCCTGCAGACCACGCTGGAATATGACCCCAACGCCCTGGGCGGCTTTTCGCTGGGCGGGTTCCTGAACCTTTCCGGCCTGGCGGACGGGCAGATCGGCGGTCGGCATTCGGTGTTTGCGCGTGCGGTCTATTACCGGCGCCTGACCCAGGAAGGCCCGTTCCTCAACCTGCCGCTATACCTCGGCGGTTCGCTGGAAAGCGGCAATGCCTATGACCGGCTGTCGGACTGGAGCTTTGGCTCCATGATCTGGGCCGGCAGCCTGTTCGTGGGCGCCGACACGCCCATCGGCCCGATTTTCTTCGGCGCCGGTGTCACGGAACATGGCGACAATTCCCTGTATCTGGAAATCGGCCAGACATTCTGATGTGCCCCGCCTGGCGGGCCACCAGTTCCGATCACGCGGGACGGACATTGACACTGGGCCGGTCCCGGCCGATATGTGCATGTCTTGGCATCCGATAACGCCAGATACAAAGTGAGTGAACCATGACCTTCAATACCCCCAACGCCGCCACCTACGACCTTCTGATGACCCGCCGCAGCGTCAAGGCACGCGACATGGTGGGCCCGGGGCCCGACCGCGCGGCCATGGCAAAGATCATCGCCGCCGGTGTGCGTGTGCCCGACCATGGCAAGCTGGGCCCCTGGCGTTTTGTGGTGCTGGAAGGTGCGGAGCGCGAAAAGCTGGGCGACCTGATCGCCAGGGCGCTGATCAAGGAAAACGAGACCAACCCGACGGTTGCCGAAAAAATGAAAGGTTATGCCACGCAGGGGCCCGTGCTCGTGGTGGCGATTTCATCGGCGATCGAATGCCAGATCCCGGTGTGGGAGCAGGAGCTTTCCATGGGCGCGGCGTGCCAGAACATGCTGGTGGCCGCCACGGCGCTTGGGTATGCCGGCTGCTGGCTGACCGGCTGGGCCAGCTACAGCCCGACCGTGAAGGCCGGCCTTGGCCTTGCGGACGGCGAAAAGATCGCCGGTTTCATCTTCTTCGGCAACCAGGACAATGCCCCCACCGAACGCCCGCGCCCCGAAGCCGACGACGTGACCATCTGGGGCTGGCCTGAAGGCGGGCCTTCGGCCTGATGCCCATCGGCCCCGCATACCGCCCGGACCCCGCGTTCCTGGACCTTGGCGACGGTTTTGCCGACGCCGTGGCGCCCGCCGATTTCCCGGCCACCACCATCCGGTTCCGCAACAACCGCGCCGCCGCCGAGGTGGGCCTGGACGGCCTGACCGACGAAGAATGGACCCGGCACTTTGCCCGCTTCGAAGCGCTCAAGGACAACCTGCCGGAGCCCCTGGCGCAGCGCTACCACGGCCACCAGTTCCGGGTTTATAACCCGCAGATCGGCGATGGCCGGGGCTTCCTGTTCGCCCAGATGCGCGACCGGGACGACCGGCTGATGGACCTAGGCACCAAGGGCAGCGGCCTCACGCCCTACAGCCGCACGGCGGACGGACGCCTGACCCTGAAGGGCGGGGTGCGCGAGATTATGGCCAGCGAAATGCTGGAAGCGCTGGGCACCTACACCAGCCGCACTTTTTCGATCATCGAAACCCATGAAAGCCTGACCCGGCACGACGAACCCTCGCCAACCCGGTCTGCGGTGATGACGCGCCTGACCCACGGCCATATCCGCATCGGCACCTTCCAGCGCCATGCCTATTTCAGCGACACCGAACGGCTGGCGGCCCTGATCGATTATTGCCTGACTCGCTATTACGGTATCACGCCCAAGGGCACGGTCGCGGACCGGGCGCTTGAATTGCTCGGCCTCGTGTCGGCGCGGGTGGCCACGCAGGCGGCGGATCTGATGGCAGCGGGCTTTGTGCACGGGGTGCTGAACACCGACAATATCAACATCACCGGCGAGATTTTCGATTTTGGCCCCTGGCGCTTCCTGCCCAATATGGAGCTTGGTTTCACCGCCGCCTATTTCGACGAGACCGGGCTTTATGCCTACGGCCGGCAGGCCGACGCCATCCACTGGAACATCTACCAGCTTGGCGGTGCGCTGGCCGACGTGGCCGACGAACAGGCGCTCAAGGACGTGCTGGCGCCTTTCCCGTCCCTGTATCTTTCCGCCCTTCGCCAGAAGCTGCTGGCGCGGCTGGGCGTAAAGCCGAAGGACGACCAGACGGACGATACCATGCTCAGCCTCGTGAATAATTTCATGGTGGCCGAGAAATTCCCCTACGAGCGCTTTTTCTTCGATTGGTATGGCGGCGACGCCAGCACGACCCGTGCGGACAAAAGCCCCGAAGCCGCCCGGTACAACGCGGAAAAATGGCAGGACCTGAAAGCCGCGCTGATGGCCTATGAACCCGCAAACCCGCAGGCGCTCGATCATGCCTATTTCCGGACTGACGCGCCCTGCACCATGCTGATTGACGAGGTCGAAGACATCTGGTCCCACATCGCCGAACGCGACGACTGGCAGCCCCTCCATGACAAGATCGAGCGCATCCGGGCGATGGGTAATGCCCTGAAGGGAGACACCGCATGAAGGCCATCCGCAGTTTCCTTGCTGCCGCCACCTGCCTGGCCCTGGCCGGCTGTGCGGGCTCAGGCGGCTTGTTGTGCAGCGTCAAATCGGACGGTTCGACCCTGTCGGACCTGAAAGCCGAAAGCTGCAAGGGCGACGAAAGCGCATCCTTTGCGCTGGGCATGGCCTACGAAAACGGCATGGGCACCGATGTCGACCTCAAGGCCGCCGCGCATTATTACAAAAAGGCCGCGACCCCGTCGTCGGGCCAGACTTATATCTATGTGCCGCCGGCGGGCCATGTGGACGGTTATTCGATGCCCGTGACCACCGGCCCCGCCACCGCCGGCAATGCCGAAGCCCAGTACCGGCTTGGCCTGATGTACCGCGATGGCCGTGGTGTCGAGAGGGACCTGAAGGCAGCCCGCAAATACCTCGAGATGGCCGCCGCCCGCCAGCATGCGGGTGCCACTGAGGCGCTGAAGGACCTGCCCGCGAGCTGAACCCCTATTCCACCACCTTGTCTGCCGGTTGGGCGTCCGGGAACAGGTCGGCCATGCTGATCGAGCGGCCGTTGCCGAGCGCGATGCGGGCGTGGCGGCGTTTGAGCGCGCGGGGTTCCGAGACACCACAACTGTGGGCGATGATCGTAAGCTCGTGCCGCATGTTGGCGGCATAATGCGCCACCCTGACCGCCTTATTGGCGGGATCAAGGCCATATTGCAGCTTGGGATTATGGGTGGTCACGCCCGTGGGGCAGGTGTTCCTGTTGCACTGAAGCGCCTGGATGCAGCCGAGCGCGAACATGAACCCGCGCGCCGAATTGACAAAGTCGGCCCCGGCGGCGAACGCCCAGGCCAGTTCGGACGGGTTGATCAGCTTGCCCGACGCGCACACCTTCACCCGTTCCCGAAGCCCGTGGCGGACGAGCGTGTCCACCAGGATCGGCAGGCTTTCCTTCAGCGGCATGCCCATATTGTCAATCAGGCTCATGGGCGCGGCGCCCGAGCCGCCGTCGCCACTGTCGAGGCTGATGAAATCGGGCGCCGATTTTGCGCCGCGCTTCCTGATGGCCACACACAGGTCGTCCAGGAATTCGTCCCCGCCCGTGACGATCTTGAAGCCCGTGGGCAGGCCAGAGACCTCCCGCACATGCTCGATCATGTCCAGAAGGTCGTCGACGCTGTCGATTTCCGGGTGGCGGTTGGGGCTGATCGCGTCTTCGCCCACCTTCAGGCCCCGGATGCGGGCGATTTCTTCGGTCACCTTCACGCCGGGCAGGATGCCGCCCTTGCCGGGCTTGGCACCCTGGCTGAGCTTGATCTCGATCATCTTCACCTGTTCGTGCGCGGCCACGGCCTGCAGCTTCCTGTCGTCCAGCTTGCCGTCTTCGGTGCGCACGCCGAACTTGGCAGTGCCGATCTGGAACACGATGTCGCAGCCGCCTTCCAGGTGATAGGGGCTGAGGCCGCCCTCCCCCGTGTTCATCCAGATGCCGGCCATGCGCGCGCCGTTCGACAGGGCGCGCACGGCGGGGATCGAAATGGCGCCGTAGCTCATGCCCGAGATATTGAAGATGGCCGAGGTTTCATAAGGCTCCCGTGCATAGGGGCCGATGGTCACGCGCGTGGGTTCGGTGTCGTGCTCCAGGGACGGGAACGCGCAATTGACAAAATAGACCGTGCCGGCGGGTCGGAGGTCGCGGGTCGAACCGAAGGGCACGGTCATGTCGACATTCTTGGCCGCGCGGTAAACCCAGCTTCGTTCAGCCCGGTTGAAAGGCAATTCCTCGCGGTCGAAGGCGAAAAAATACTGGCGGAAAAATTCACCCAGATGCTCGAACATATAGCGGAAGCGGGCAATGACCGGATAATTGCGCCTGAGCGTGCTGTCGGTCTGGGTCTTGTCGCGCACATACAGGATACCGAGGCCGAGGATCGCAATTCCCACGGCCAGCACGAACAAAACCGAAAGGGCTTCAAGAAGGGTCAGCACAAAATGCGCCATCGGGCCCGTCTCCATGGTGGATTCTCCCGTTGTTCCAGACCCTTCCATGCATACGCCCGCCGGACGACATTTGGCAACCATGCGCCCGTCAACAAAACTTGATCCCCCCATATGCTGATGGCCCGCTATCCACTATTGGGGGAACGCCGGGTGCCGGGTTTGTGTTATGATGATTGCAATCCGGTGTTGAAAGAAACACAGGCAATACCCATATGCGCGACAGTTCCAAGAGGGGGAAACATCCCATGTTATTCAAAGGCTATTTCAAGGCGGCACTGGTGCTGTCCTTCACATTGATGGGAACCGGTGCTGCCCTGCCGAAGCCGGGCACGGCCAAGAACGCCCCCTGCCAGCTTGAAAGCAAGACCGGCTGCCCCTGCCGCGACGCCGAAGGCCGCCGCGAGGAAACCTGAGCCCGCCCCTGCCGGCCCCGATCCGGAAAACAGGAAAGCTGCGTCAAAAGCTGCGTCACAGGCGCGGCTTTTTGTTCGTCTTGCCCTGAAGGCATTGGGGGACAGGCGGCATGGCGGATCTGGAAGTTGAACTGACACGGCAAAGCCTGCCAAATATCCTGCTGGTGCTTCTCGCCCTGTTGCCCACGCTTCTGTCCAGCTATGTGGCCATCCGCACCAGCCGGCTGGAGGACAATCTGAAACAATGGCAGGACCAGTCCAAGCTGGACCTGAAGATTTACGACACGGTCGAACAGTCGCTGGCCGGCACGCCCGAACAGCAGAAGGTGGCGCTGGCGCTGGTGGTCAGCCTCGCAAGCGAGCCGCTGAAGACCCGGCTTCTGGATGTGTTCCGCCAGTCCGCCACCACCGACCCCGAAGTGACCGCCCTGGCGCACAGCGCCGGCCTGAACGGTGGAACAGCCAGCGCCGACTGGCATCGCTGGCGTTACGATCTGTATTATTGCACGGCATCGCCCGAAGGCGCGCAGGCCGGCGCCAATGCCTTCCGCCAGGCCCTGCAGGCCGCCGGTGTTTCCGGCCCCATGCAGGTGCGCGCGCTCACACCCGCCGTCAACGCCCGGCAGGGTTTTCACATCGAAGGCTATGTGCTGCATGCACCGCCCGGCGCGCTGGACACAGCGGCGGCCATCGGCGGCCTGCCCGAAGCCCCGCCCTTCACCGTGCGCCCGCCGCTTGCGGACACCGAACATTATATGGGCCTGTTTTTCTGCCCCAGTGCAGCCAGCCGTTAGGCGCGGGTCTCTGCCGCCTGGAACACGGCTTCAAGGCATTCGAAGGGCAGCATCACGCTGCCGTGCCGGCCCGGGTGGTCGGTGACGGGGGCCAGGATCGCGAGGTCGGCCCATTTGGCCGGGAAATCCGCTTCACCTGATTTGACCATATGGCGGAAGCGCGTCGCGATATCGTCCAGTTCATCCGCGGTCAGGCCGATGACATGCTGGCTGACGATGGCGGCGGTGGCCTGGCCAAGCGCACAGGCCTTTACCTCCTGCCCGAAGTCGGCGATGGCGCCGCCCGACAGCCGGGCATCGGCGCTGATGCGGCTGCCGCAGATGCGGCTGGTCCGCGTGACCGTGACATCGGCATCCTTCAGCCGTTCCTGGTATTTGATGCGCGTGGTCCAGCGCAGGATGTCGGTATTGTAAAGCTCGGTCATCGCGGTTTTAACCAATCTGTCGGGGCCTTGTTTACGTAAGACCCCTTGTGCCCAAAGCCAAGGGGAAATGCTGAAACACTTGTCTCCGGCTTGAAGTCCCGGTAAAGCTGACCATATCAGTCAGCTGTTCCGAAACTTGGAGGTGCCAGAGACCGGTAACAGGAATACCAACAGGTTTTGCCGTGAAAATGCGGCCAGAACCCCACAGAGAAAGGATATCCGAATGGATGCCGTAATTGAAAGGATCAAGCACGATCCTGAACTGAAGGTAATCCCGCAGGACGCCGATGACCGCCCCACAAGGGCCGAGGCTGAAGCCGCGGTCCGTACCCTAATACGTTGGGCGGGCGATGACCCCACCAGAGAAGGCCTTGTCGATACCCCCAAGCGCGTCGTGAAAGCGTATGAGGAGTTTTTCGCGGGCTATCACCAGAACGCAGAAAAAATCCTGTCCCGCACCTTCGAGGAGGTGGAGGGCTATGACGACATGGTTGTGCTTCGGGGCATCCAGGTCGAAAGCCACTGCGAGCACCATATGGTGCCGGTACAGGGTACGGCGCATGTCGCCTATATGCCGGATGGTCGGGTCGTAGGCATCTCCAAGCTTGCGCGTATTGTCGAAGCCTATGCGCGCCGCCTGCAGACGCAGGAAACCATGACCGCCCAGATCGCCGACGCGATCGAGCGCTATCTCAAACCCAAGGGTGTTGCCGTGATCGTGGATGCCACGCACCAGTGCATGACCTGCCGGGGTGTCAAACACCAGGGTGTATATACCATCACGCGCCAGTTCCGGGGCTGCTTCCGCGAAGCCGACCAGGAACGCCGCTTCTGGGACCTGATCCGCGGCTGAGGCCCCGGACCAACCACACAATTTTCATCCGCGCGGCACCCGCGGACTTGAACAGGCGGCATGTTCCATGGAACA
>SBGU01000032.1 GCA_006226495.1 Alphaproteobacteria bacterium | reverse complement strand
TCGTCTCTCGCAAGACTATGGCCGAGCTGCTCAACCAGGCTCGCAACGATAACCGGATCGATGTGACGCTGGCGGCTTCCGGGTTCCAGACCATGGTGTCGATACCGTTCACGATGCCGGACAGTTTGCCGGCGTGCCGGGCCATCAGGCCATCCAGCCCCATGCCGAAATGCCGGGTCTGGATTTCCATGGCATAGGTGGGGCTGACCGTCGTGACATGGTCGCTGTAGCTGACCGCCGCCTTCAGGTAATTCACCTGGCCCCAATATTCGAGGCCTTCGGGGTGATAAAGGTTCGAGGACAGCCTGAGCGCGTCCAGGCGGTGCGCCGGGGTCAGGCCCTGGAAAGCCAGGTTATGGATGGTGAACACCAGTTTCGGGCGCGGGCCGCCAGCCTGGACCAGATAGGGCGCAATCAGGCCGGCCTGCCAGTCGTGGGCATGCACCACATCGGGCATCCAGTCCGGCAGCAGTCCCTGCGCGAGCCGGGCCCCGGTGAAGGCAAGCGCGGCAAAGCGCACATCATTGCCCGCGCGTTCGGCCGGGCCGTCCATATAGGGGTTGCCCGGCACGTCATAGAGATGCGGGGCGTCGATCACCAGCATATGCAGGCCGGTGGTGGTCTTGCCCGCAAGCAAGGTGGCGTCGGCGCCAAACAGGTCCGGCAGCTTGCAAACCGGTTTGGCATTCTTCAGGCCCTTCAGGACCGAGGGGAAACCGGGCAACAGCACCCGCACATCGGCGCCCGCGTCCATCAGCGCGATGGGCAGTGCGCCCACCACGTCAGCCAGGCCGCCGGTTTTGATCAGCGGATAACATTCCGAGGCGGCAAACAGCAGCCTGAGCGGCGCCTGTGGCGCCGGGGCGCCGGCCTTCTTGTCGGGCATCAGGCGTTCCCCGTCAGCTTGTCGATCATCGGCTGGGTAATCAGGCACACGCCTTTTTCGGTGCGGCGGAAGCGGCGGGCGTCTTCTTCGGGGTCTTCGCCGACCACAAGGCCCGCGGGGATCTGCACACCCCGGTCGATCACCACATCCTTCAGCCGGGCGCCGCGGTTGACCGTGGCATAGGGCAGCACCACAGCATTGCGCATGGAACTGTAGGAATGGGCATGCACGCCGGTGAACAGGAGCGAGCGTTCGATGCGCGAGCCGGAGACAATGCAGCCGCCCGATACCAGCGAATTGATGCCGACCCCGCGCCGGCCTTCGACATCATGCACGAACTTGGCGGGCGCCGTGATCTCGGCATAGGTCCAGAGCGGCCATTCATTGTCATACAGATTGAGGGCGGGTTCGATCGAGGTCAGGTCCAGGTTGGCTTCCCAATAGGCGTCCACCGTGCCCACGTCGCGCCAGTAGGCTTCCTTGCCCGGCACCGAGCGGATGCAGGATTTGGTGAAACGGTGCGCCTGCGCCTTGCCGTGTTTGACCAGGTAGGGGATGATATTGTGGCCGAAATCGCGTTTGGATTCGGGGTCGGCGGCATCGCGCTTCAACTGTTCGATCAGGGTTTCGGTGTTGAAGACATAAATGCCCATCGATGCCAGGCAGACATTGGATTTGCCCGGGATGGTCGGCGGATTTTTGGGCTTTTCCAGAAAGTCGGTGATGACGTCGTTTTTGTCGACATGCATGACCCCGAAGGCCTTGGCTTCCTCCTTCGAAACCTCGAGACAGCCGATGGTGACATCGGCGCCCGATTCCACATGGTCCTCGAGCATCATCTCGTAATCCATCTTGTAGATATGGTCGCCGGCGAGGATGACGATAAATTTTGGCGCATAGCCTTCGATAATGTCGATATTCTGGTACACTGCATCTGCAGTGCCTTCGTACCACTGGGTTTCCGACACACGCTGGGATGCCGGCAGAATGTCAAAACCCTCGTTCCGTTCGGCCCGGAAGAAGTTCCAGCCCTGCTGCAGGTGGCGGATCAGACTATGGGCCTTGTATTGAGTGGCGACGCCGATGCGGCGGATGCCGGAATTGACCGCGTTCGACAGGGCAAAGTCGATAATCCGGCTCTTGCCGCCGAAATAAACGGCGGGCTTCGCACGTTTGTCAGTCAGCTCCATCAGCCGGCTGCCCCGACCTCCGGCAAGCACATAGGCCATGGTGTGACGGGCAAAAGGCTGAGAACTGGATTTCGACAAGGAAGCCCCCTATGCAAATTCAACGAGCGTTGCAATAATGTTTCACAAACGTGATAATTTCGATAACAAATGATAAGGGCAAATGGGCTATTTGCAATCGATTGTTATCCTCTACTATATCACGTGATTCGTTTTTTAGCGCGATAAGGCTGACATTATATGACAACTTTACCGATTGAAACAGGGCAGGAAGCTGTACGCAAGTCTCCTCCGCTCGCGGACAGCATTGTCCAGCATCTTATCTATTCTGTCGGCAAGGACCAGTCCCATGCCGTCAAGCGGGACTGGTGTGTTGCCCTCTCGCTCGCCATCCGCGACCGCATGGTCGACGGCTGGATGAAAACCACCCGCAATATCTATAAAAGCGGCCAGAAGCGCGTCTACTACCTGTCGATGGAATTCATGATCGGTCGGCTGCTAGAAGACGCGCTCTCGAACATGGAACTGACCGAAGAAGCCCGGGCATTTTTCGATGGCCTCGGGCTCGACCTCGGGGATGTGCTGGTCTCGGAACCGGACCCCGCGCTCGGCAATGGCGGCCTTGGGCGCCTGGCCGCCTGTTTCATGGATTCGATGGCCACGGTCGGTATTGCCGGCATCGGTTACGGCATCCGTTACGAACACGGTATTTTCCGCCAGTCCTTCAAGGACGGCTGGCAGCTTGAAGAACCGGAAGACTGGCTGGTGGCCGGCAACGCCTGGGAATTCCAGCGCCCGGAGGTCATCTATAATGTCGATTTTGGCGGCCATGTAAGCTCGGATTCCAAGGGCAAACCGGTCTGGACCCCCAGCGAACGCATTCTGGCGGCAGCTTTCGATACACCGGTTGCCGGCTGGAAGGGCCGCCATGTGAACACCTTGCGCCTGTGGTCTGCGCGCCCGGCCGAGGTGCTGAACCTCAGCCAGTTCAACCAGGGTGACTTCCTGGCCGCCGCGCGCCAGCAGATCGTGGCCGAATCGATCACGAAAGTGCTGTATCCGGGCGACCATACGCCCGAAGGCCGCGAACTTCGGCTGAAGCAGGAGGTGTTTTTCACGTCGGCCTCCTTGCAGGACATCATCCACCGCTACCTGATCGACCATGACGACCTGTCGGTGCTGGGCGAGCATGTGGCGATCCAGATGAACGACACCCACCCGGCCATTGCGGTGCCGGAACTGGTGCGGCTCCTCGAAGACAAACACGGCATGGACTTCCGCGAGGCTTTCCGGGTTGCGCGCACCTGCCTGCATTATACCAACCATACCCTCTTGCCCGAGGCGCTGGAAAAATGGCCGCTGGAGCTGTTTGAACGCACCCTGCCCAGGCATATGCAGATCATCCGCGCCATCGACGATATCGTCACCACCGAGGTGTTTGCGGTCGGGGAAGGCATCGATCCCGGCATCGTGCGGGTGATCGATCCGCATTATGGCGGCCATGTGCGCATGGGCAACCTGGCCTTCATCGGCTCAAGCCATGTAAACGGCGTGTCCGCGCTCCATACCGAGCTGATGAAAAAGACCGTGTTCAAGGACCTGCACCAGGTCTATCCGTCCCGCATCCTGAACCAGACCAACGGCATCACGCCCCGGCGCTGGCTGCTGGAATGCAACCCGCGGCTTGCCAGCCTGATCAACCAGTCGATCGGCGACGGCTGGGTCGACGACCTGGAACAGCTCAAGAAACTGGCGCCCTATGCCGACGACGCCGCATTCCGCGACAAGTTCGCCGACGTCAAGGCCGGCAACAAGGTGCGGCTCGCGACCTATATCCAGGACCGGCTGGGCGTGAAGCTGGACCCCACCGCGCTTTTTGATGTGCAGATCAAGCGTATCCATGAATATAAGCGCCAGCTTCTGAACGTTCTGGAGACCATGGCGCTTTATAACGCCATGAAGGCCAACCCGTCAGGCGACTGGCAGCCGCGCGTGAAGATATTCGCCGGCAAGGCGGCACCCAGCTATACGCTCGCGAAACTGATCATCAAGCTGATCAATGATGTCGCCGACAAGGTGAACAACGACCGCGACATCGGCGACAGGCTGAAGGTGGTGTTCCTGCCCAACTATAATGTTTCGGCGGCCGAGATCATCATCCCGGCGGCGGACCTGTCGGAACAGATTTCGACCGCGGGCTTCGAGGCGTCGGGCACCGGCAACATGAAGTTTGCTCTCAATGGTGCGCTGACCATCGGTACACTCGATGGCGCCAATGTCGAAATCCTCGAACATGTCGGGCAGGACAATATCTATATCTTCGGCATGGAAGCCGACGAGGTGGCGCAGTTGCAGTCGGGCGGGTATCAGCCATGGGTGCGGGTGTCGGAAACCCCGCGCCTGCAGGATGTGGTCAGCCAGATTTCGTCGGGCTATTATTCGAAGGGCGATACTGAACGTTTCTGCGGCATTGTCGACAATGTGCTGGCGCACGACTATTTCCTGGTGGCGCCCGATTTCGACAGCTACTGGAGCACCCAGCGCTGGATCGACAAGGACTTCCACCATCAGGATGTCTGGCAGAAAAAGGCGGTCCTGAACACGGCCAACATGGGCTGGTTCTCGGCCGACCGCACGATCCGGGGTTATGCCAGCGATATCTGGGGCGCCCTGCCGGTTAAAAGCTGAGGTGACATAGCGTTATGAGCAAAAAGGAACTGGCGGCGTGGGAGATCGATGCCCTCGCCGCAGGCCGCCACCCCGATCCCTTCTCGCGCCTTGGCCGGCATGCGGACGGCACGGGCACCGTCATCCGCACCATCGCGCCGGGTGCCGTTGACGTAAAGGTTTACGGCAAGACCGGCAAGACCGCGCTGGCGACCCTGAAGCGGCTGAAAGGTGACCTGTTCGAAGGCCATTTGCCAGCGTCCAAGGCCAAGACCGGTTACCGGCTGGTGGGCGAAAACGCCGGCGGCACATGGGACTATCTGGACCCCTACAGTTTCGGCCCGGTTTTGGGCGAGATCGACCTGTATCTGATCGGCGAAGGCACGCACGAAAAGGCCTATGAATGCCTGGGCGCCCATGTGATGACGCACGAGGGGGCGAAGGGCACACACTTCGCCGTGTGGGCGCCGAACGCCAAACATGTGTCGCTGGTTGGTGATTTCAACCATTGGAACGTGGCCCAGCATGCCATGCGCCCGCGCGGGGTCAGCGGTATCTGGGAACTGTTCGTGCCGGGTGTCGGCGACGGTGCCCATTATAAATTCTGCATCTTCGGGCAGGACGGCAAACAGTTGCCGCTGAAGGCCGATCCGTTTGCCTTTGGCACCGAATATCGCCCGAACACGGCCTCCGTGGTCCGGGACCTGACCAGCTATGAATGGTCGGACGCCGCCTGGCTGGCGGGCCGCGCCGAACGCCAGCACCGTGCCGCGCCGATTTCGGTGTATGAGGTGCATCCGGGTTCCTGGCGCCGCAAGGACGGCAACGGCTACCTGAGCTACCGCGATCTGGCGGCGGAACTGATCCCCTATGTCAAGGACATGGGTTTCACCCATATCGAGCTGATGCCGATCAGCGAATATCCGTTCGACGGGTCCTGGGGCTACCAGCCGATCGGGCTTTATTCCCCCACACGCCGCTTTGGCACGCCGGCCGACTTCAAGGCCTTTGTCGATGCCTGCCATGCGGCGGACATCGGCGTGCTTCTGGACTGGGTGCCCGGCCATTTCCCGGCCGACGAACATGGCCTTGCGCATTTTGACGGCACACACCTGTTTAACCATGCCGATCCCCGGAAGGGCTATCACCCCGACTGGAACACCTTGATTTTCAACTATGGCCGGCGCGAGGTTGCCAATTATCTGATCTCGAACGCGCGCTTCTGGCTTGAGGAATATCATCTGGACGGCCTCAGGGTGGATGCTGTCGCGTCCATGCTGTATCTGGATTACAGCCGCGAAGGCGGCCAGTGGATTCCGAACCAGTATGGCGGCAACGAAAACCTGGAGGCGATTGCGTTCC
Organism: Alphaproteobacteria bacterium; assembly: GCA_006226495.1. Classification (GTDB taxonomy): domain Bacteria; phylum Pseudomonadota; class Alphaproteobacteria; order Sphingomonadales; family Kordiimonadaceae; genus Kordiimonas. The sequence continues at coordinate 103,940 of SBGU01000032.1, read as the reverse complement.
TCAAACGCATGAACGAACGGGTTTATGCCAGCCAGCCGGGTATCATGACCATCGCCGAGGAATCGACGGCCTGGCCGGGGGTGTCCACCCCCACGGATGCGGGCGGGCTGGGCTTCGGCTTCAAATGGAACATGGGCTGGATGCACGACACGCTCGATTACATGTCGCGCGATGCCGTGTACAGGAAGCACCATCACCATCAGATGACCTTCGGCATCGATTATGCCTTCAGCGAAAATTACGTGCTGCCGCTCAGCCATGATGAAGTGGTGCATGGCAAGGGCTCGCTGATTTCGCGCATGCCGGGCGACCGCTGGCAACAGTTCGCCAACCTGCGTGCCTATTTCGCCTTCATGTGGACCCATCCGGGCAAGAAGCTGTTGTTCATGGGCGGCGAATTTGCCCAGAACGACGAATGGAAGGCCGATTTCAGCCTGGACTGGCACTTGCTGGACTTCAGTGAACACAAGAATGTGCAGAACCTGGTGCGCGACCTGAATGCCATGTACAGGAACACGCCCGCCCTTTATCTGCGCGACAGCGAACCCGCCGGGTTTGAATGGGTCGAAGGTGGCGCATCGGGCGACAATGTGCTGATGTTCCTGCGCCGGGGCGGCGACTATCGCCCCTGTCTGGTGGTCTGTAATTTCTCACCCATAGTTCGCCACAATTACAAGGTAGGCGTTCCCTATGGCGGCCGGTGGGCCGAGATCATGAATACGGACTCGCACTTCTATGGCGGGTCGGGGATCGGCAATAACGGCGGGGTTCACGCCGAAGCCAAACCCTGGCATATCCAGCCCTATTCATTGTCGATCACCCTGCCGCCGCTGGCGACCACAGTGTTCCGGTACGAACGCGGCTGAGGCACGGCAGGCACATTCCCGTGTGCCCCGTGACAAAGCCGAAGAAGGCCGGTATTGCTGTGGCGAAGGCAACAGACGGGACGGAGCGGGTGATAGAACGCATCTTGGTCAGGTTTAGGCCCAGGCCCGGGCACAGGAATCCGGGTTTGCTGGCAGCACTTGTGCTGCTGGGCCTTGCCGTGTGCCTTGCAGCCCCCGCGGCCCATGCCAAATCCGGCCCCGCCAGCTACAGTCTCAAGCTCGACTTCGTCTTGCTGTCGGACAGCGAAACCCTGACCCCGCTTCTGAAATCTGCATCACGGCTTTATGAACACAAGGACGACAGCATCACATCGCTGTCGCGCCTCGAAGGCCGGTTGCAGGCCGACCTGGACGGCTTCCGCCGGGTTTTGCGGTCCGAAGGTTATTATGCCGCCGCGCTTGATAACCGGGTATCGCGCCGCGAAGGCCATATCGCGGTCGAGATTATCGTGAACCCGGGGCCCAGGTTTCGCATTGGCGCCACCAAGGTGGAACTGACCGGCGAGGGCGGCCCAGATCTGGCGGCGGAAGCCACGCAGACCCTGCCTGTGGGTACGCCGGCGCGGGCCGAGATGATCGTCGCGACCGAACGCGCACTTGTCTCGTCGCTCACCAATGCCGGGTTTCCGTTCGCGGATATCGGCGAACGCGATGTGGTGGTTGACCACCGGGACAAAAGTGTTACCGTCACCTACCGCTTCGATACCGGCCCGAAGGCGCTGTTCGGCGATGTTTCGTTTGAAGGGCTGGAGGTCGCGGAAGCTGATTATCTGGAGCGTTTCAAACCATTCGAAAAAGGCGAAACCTACAGCCAGCAGCAGGCGGACGAATTCCGCCTGCGCCTTTCGTCGTCCGGCCTGTTCCGCATCGTGACCGTGTCACCCCGGCGCGAAATGCTGGATGAAGGCGACGGCGACGCCGAACCCGTGCCGCTGCTGGTCAAGGTTCAGGAAGCGCCGCGCCGGCTCATTGAACTGGGCGCCGGTTATTCCACGGGCGAAGGTTTTGAGGCCGAAGCCGCCTGGACCAACCGCAACATGTGGGGCCGTGGTGAAAACGTAAAGTTTGCCGCCACGCTCGGCGAAATCGAACAGACGGTAAAGGGCACCCTGCGCAAGCCGCACTTCCGCCGCTATGACCAGACCCTGACCGCCGCCAGCCGGTTCGGCCGCGAAAGCACGCCGGCCTATACCTCGCACCTGTTCGAAAATTCGGTGGGCGTTGAACGCCGGCTTGCCAAAACCCTGGTCGGCGGCGCGGGGGTCGAAGCCAAGCTGACCCAGATCCGCGAGGATGGCGAACGCGACAGTTTCCTTCTGGTCGGCACACCGCTCGCGCTGACATGGGATATTACCGACAATCTCCTGGACCCCAAAAAAGGCGCACGGGTGAACCTCAGGCTGAAGCCGACCGTGTCCACGATCGGCGACCAGTTCACTTTCCTGACCAGCGAACTGAATGCGTCCGTTTACCAGCAACTGTTCGGCATCGAGCGGGTTACGATGGCGGCACGCGGGCGCCTTGGCTCCATCTGGGGCGCGTCGGTCGACCAGTTGCCGCTGAGTGAACATTTTTTCGCGGGCGGCGGTGGTTCCGTGCGCGGCTTCGAATATCAGGGCCTTGGCCCCAGGGACGACGACGGCGATCCCCTGGGCGGCCTGTCGGTGGCAGAGGTGGCGTTCGAGGCCCGTATCCGCATCAGCGAGACCATCGGCATCGTGCCCTTTGTCGACGGCGGCAATGTCTATCAGGGGCATACACCCAAACTGTCCGGCTTCCGCTGGGGCGGCGGGCTTGGCCTCAGATACTACACGTCATTTGCGCCGGTCAGGCTTGATGTCGCGGTGCCGTTCGACAAGCAGGAGGGCGATGCCTCCTTCACGCTTTATATCAGCCTGGGACAGGCTTTCTGACGATGGCGGAGCAGGCACATATTCCGCACAAGGCCAAGGCGCCCCTGTGGCGCAGGCTCCTGATTGCCGGCCTGGCTGTTGTCGGTGTCCTGGTCGTTGCGGGCGCCGGGCTGGCCCTGTGGCTGGGCACCGATTCAGGCCGGGCCTGGCTTGCCCACACCCTGTCGACCCGGCTGGACGGCGATGGCCTTGATGTCGACGTTGCCGGCATCGACGGCTGGCCGCTCGGCAGGTTCAGCGTGCGGGGGCTGACCGTCGCGGACGCGGACGGCATCTGGCTCGAAGCCGGCCAGCTTGATATGGCCTGGCGACCCATGGGGCTTCTGTCCGGTACCCTGTCTGTTGCCAGCCTTGAAAGCCAAAACCTGCATATTGTACGCCCGCCGGAAGCCTCGGGCGAAAAACAGCCGTCCGAAGGCGGTGGCCTGCCGGTTGCCATCCGTCTGGATGCCGCGTCGCTTGCCATCGCCTATGGTGATGCTGCGGAACATTACAGCCTGAAGGGCAGGGATATCCGCGTCGACGGTGCCCGCATCACCGGCAATCTGGTGCTGGTCAGCGAAAGTGGTGGCGACAAGCTGCAGGCGGACATCGGCTGGCAGGGCAATACCGGCGCGCTGAATGCCGATGTTTCCCTGAAGGCGTCGAAGGACGGGCTGATTGTCGGGCTGGCCGGGCTTCAGGAACTGGCGCCCATCGATGCCAGCCTGAAGGGAGACGGGCCGCTCGACAAATGGCAGGGTGAATTTGACCTCAGGGCCGGCACGGTTCTGGAGGGTACCGGCATGGCGCGCGGCACCGGCGACGGTATCGAGATCAAATCGAACCTCAGCCAGAAACTGGCGCTCGAGCCCTGGCTTGCCGGCCTGGTCGGCGACAGGCCGACGCTGGATATCTGGATCGGTCTTGGTGCCGACGGGCCAACCCCGGTGCGCCTCATCAAGGACGGTGCCGGCGCATACCTCCAGCTTTCGGGCGCGGTTGGCCAGGGTGGCACGGTCGAGAACGGCAGCATTGCGGCGCTGATCGGCCCCTATGATGCCGGGTCCGCCATCGGTGGGCTGACACTGGCGAATGCCAGGCTCGAAGGCCAATTCAGCCTGGCCTGGCCGGTGGTCAAGCTGGAATACAAGGTCGCAGCCGATGCGGCATCGGCCTATGGGGTCGCGACAGAGACGCTGGATACCGAAGGCGATATCGAAATGGACCGCTGGCACATTGGCGGCGATATCGCCAGCCTGTCGGCGGCACGGGCCAGCATGGATGTGGCCGGTACGCCGCAGGACACGGATATCCAGGCCATGACCGGCAGTTGGGATGTGCGCCGCGCCGACGGGGCCTGGCGGATCGACAATATCGCCGTGCGCTCCGGCCTTGCGACCGTGACGCGGCTGGTGGCCGCCGGGGCGCCTTCGGGCGATCTGGGTGACCTGACCCTCGAGGCAACGGTGCCGGGCGGCAGCATCGCCCGCTTTGCGCCGGGTGTGCTGTCCGGCGGCAGCGCCGATGTCCGGCTGGGTGCCTCCGCCCGCGACGACAGCGACGCCCTTGATATCGATTATGCAGTCACCGGGCAGGGCTTTGTGTGGGCGGACGAAACGCTCGCCGGTCTTCTGGGCGCAGATGCCGGCGTGTCGGGCCGCCTTGTCTGGCGGCCGGGTCAGTCGCTGGACAATATTGTCGTGCGGCTGGCGGGCCAACATATGTCGGGTGCTGCGGGTGGCCGGCTGGATATCGCCGCCGGCACCATCAAGGGCGATTTCAGTGTCGATATCAACGAGGATGCGCCAGTGCTGGCCGATACGCCGGTGGCCCTGCCCACCGGGTTGCAGGTCGCAGGCCACGCCGAAGGCGCGCTCACGGCGCCCGGGCTGCGGCTCCATACTTCGCTTGGCTCCGTCAGCGGGTATGGCATTGAATTTGGCGAAACCAGTGCGGTGCTGCAGCTTGCACCGTCCGATGCGGCAACTGGCGGCTGGCGCGGCGACATTGTGGTCGGCTCCAGCACCTCTGCGGGGCCTGTCAGCCTGACTTCGGATATCAAGCTGGCCGATGGTGGTGCCGTCATTGGGCCGCTCACCTTCAAAAGCCCGGTGCTCAGGGGGGATGGGCAGGCGATCCGCGACAAGGATGGCGGGCTTGATCTCGTGATGTCGGTTACCATGCTGGCGCCAGAAGAAACCAGCTTCACCATCGAGGGCGCTGCCAGCGGCCTTGTCAGCATCAAGGGCAGGGACGGCGCCTATCAGGGGCAGTTGGATGTGCTGGCCGACCATGTGGCCATCAGCCTGCCTGGCCAGTTCCCGTTCGCCTTGCAGTCCCTGAAGGGCAAGGTGGACTTTTCGCTGGGTGCCGAGACGCTTGGGTATCGGGCCGCCCTGAGCCTGGAGAAATTCCGCTATGGCGCGCAGGTGGTGAACACGCTCAGCCTGTCGGGCGATTCCCGCTCTGCGGACGGCTTCCAGTTGAAGGCCGAAGGCTATATGGGCAACAGTTTCACCCTGGATGCCCGCGCGAAGCCGACAAGGCGGTCCGCGGATGTCAGCCTTGATCTGATGTATGGTGATGTCACGCTTACAAGCCAACAGCCCATTGCCATCGACTGGACCACGGGCCTTGCCGTGCGGGCGCCGGCGCTTGCCATTGGCGACGGTACGGCCCGGCTGGGGATCATCCTCAAGGGGCAGGACATGGATGTGGCCCTGACCATGGACCATGTGCCGCTCGTGGCGGTCAATGCCGCGCGCGCCGGTGTGTTCCGGGACGGCCATGCCGATCTGGAGCTCAGTTTTGTGCGCGACGGCGACACCGACAGCGGCCTTCTGAAAGCCACCATGCAAGATGTGCGTTTCTTCACGGATTCACTGGTGGCGGACGACGGTGTCTACAGCATGAGTATGCTGAGCGAACTGAAAGATGGCCTCGTGACCCTGAAATCCGGTGCCGACCTGGCGGGCACCCCGGTGGGCGAGGTTATGGGCCAGATGCCGGTCGAACGCGCCACGCCCGGCCTGTTCGCCATCCGCGCGGGCGCCCCCATTGACCTGGTGCTCAACTGGCACGGCGATGTCGCACCCCTGTGGCTGTTGGCACGCCGGCCCGACCATATGCTCGAAGGCCGGCTCGTGGGCAAACTCAGCCTGACGGGCGACCTGGATCATCCGGTGTTCGACGGCAGCCTGGAACTGGAACAGGGACGCTATGAATATGAAACGCTCGGCCTTGTGGCGCAGGACCTGCGCCTGTCGGTCAAGGGCGACAACCGGGCGGTGGCGCTGGAAAGCCTCAGTGCGACCGACGGCAATGGCGGCACCCTGTCGGGCAGCGGCGAATTTGAACTGTCGTCCAAGCTTTCGTTCCCCGGTGCCTTGACGGTTGGCTTCAAGGATTTCCGCATGGCCCGGCTCGACAGTCTGTCCGGCACCGCGTCCGCCGACCTGAGGTATGAACGTGCCAGCGAAGCCGACGCCGTGTCGGGCAGCATTCGCACCGGCACCATCAATTTCACCCTGCCGAAGGAATTGCCGCAGTCGGTGGTCGATATCGATGTGATCGAGGTGGGTCTGGATGAAAGCGAGCCGGAGGCGCCGATGGCGCTGTCGCTTGCACGCCGCAAGGTCACGACCCTCGATATCGGCGTGCGTGTGCCCGGCCAGTTGTTCGTGCGTGGCCGCGGCCTTGAAAGCGAATGGGAAGGCGCCCTGAAAATTGCCGGCAGCACCGAAAACCCGGCCATCACCGGTGTGATGGACCTCAAGAGCGGCACCTTCCTTCTGGGCGGCAAACGCTTCACCATCAAGGACGGCAGCCTGACCTTCCGGGGTGGGCGCCAGATCGATCCGGAAATTTCGCTGACGGCGGACTATGCCACCGCTGGCCTTGCGGCAGAGCTGAAAATCTCTGGTCCCGTGTCCGCACCCAAATTCAGCCTGACCTCGACGCCGGCGCTGGCGGAGGACGAAATCCTGGCCCGCATCCTGTTCGGGCGGTCGGTCGCCGACCTGTCGCCCCTGCAGATCGCCGAACTGGCGGTCGCGCTTAACGGCCTGCGCGGCAGCAATGCGCTGGATGTGGTCGGCAAGCTCAGGCGCCAGCTCGGGCTTGATACCCTGACCGTATCCTCAGGTGACGGCGACGAGCGCGGCGCCTTGCTGACCGGCGGCAAATATATCCGCGACAATGTCTATCTGGAGGTCGAAACCTCGACCGCCGCCAGCGAGGCGGCGGCGCGGCTTCGGGTGAACCTGACCAAGAACCTGCTGGCGGAATCCGAAGTCGGCCCGCGCCTTGGCAGCAGCCTGAAGGTCAAGTGGTTCTGGGAATACTGATCGGCCCGGGCGGTAGCTCAGGTTCAGTTGCTCTCGAGCTGACGGCGCGCGGTCGCCAGAAGCGCGATATATTTGTTCTGATACTCGCGCACGATGCTTTCGCAATATTGTTTGTCCGACAGGCCGGTGGCCTTGGCTTTTTCCCGGAAGGCAACAAGGGTCAGGCCATATTCGAAGGCCAGCACGTCATTGGCGAAGTCGGTAATCAGCGCCTTTTTTTCGGCATCCGTCTTGCCTTCTAGTTTCGCCCATTCCGGTTCTTCATAATGCGCGGTCACGATTTCCTCGAGATAGCGTACCGCCAGCCGGTTGACCGATTCCAGATGCACATTCAGGTCGTGCCGCTTGCACACATCCAGATAGGCCCGGAAGTCGGTGGCCGCGCGCACATAGGTATAATATTGCTGGTTGGTGTCCCGGAACCGCGGCCACAGGGACAGGGAAAAGCTGCGCAGTTCCTCGATATCCTGCAGCGCCTTGCCGGCGGTGATATCGTCGGCCATGGCAGGGCTGGCAAAAAAGGCGATGGGCAGGGCAAGGGCAAGAAGGCGGGCGCGGAAACTGCGTCTCATGGTCGGTCAGCCTATGGTTTAGTCACGGTTCATGTTGGGTTCATAGTGTTGAAGCTAATTGCGTTAGCATTCAACCGGTTTGTTGTCGGGGGTCGTTTCTGCTATCGCTGGGGTGAAATAAATCCGGCGCATATGGAATGAACGGAGGCACCATGCTGGTCAAACTGATGTTGGCCCTTGCCCTTCAGGGGGCCCAGGCCGACACGGACTGTTTTGTGGTCGACAAGGAGATCGAGGGCACGTCGCTCAATGGTCTCATCAAACCGGGGCAGGAAATCCAGATCTATTCGCCGGACTGTGTGCAACCCGCACGATACGATTATATCGTGTTCCGCACCAGGGTAAGCGACCATCTGGTGATCAAGCAGGTGTGGGGCCTGCCCGGCGACAGCCTGGAGGTGCGTGATGACGGGAGCATGTATATCAACGGGGTGAAAGCGCTTACCCCTTATGACCGCCCCTATATTTTGATGGGGCTTGACCGCAGGAAAATGAAGGCGCATGAAGGCCCGCTCACGGGTTTTCTCGCGCTCGGGCACCCGGGATCGATCGATTCAGGCAAGCTCGGGCTCATTGATGCCGCCGACATTGTCGGTGTGGTCAAACGGGAAGAAGGCAGGGCGCGCAACCTTGGCGGTGACGATCCGTCGCCTTGAGGGGCTTCCTGCCGGTGGAATCTATTTTTCGCCATAATCGACGGATAACAGCGATTTTGGCCGTATAACACGGACACATGTGTCCTTCAGGAGTTGGGGAATGCCGTTTAATTCGCGCCCGCGCGCGCTGTCTTGCTTTGGTTTCGCGACAATCTGCACCCTGGGGTTCAACCCCGCCATCGCAACGGATGTCGAAATCTCGAACGATCGCACGACGGCGGTCGACACCACGACCCTATTGGGGTCGAGCGGTACGCTCACGGTCACAGCCAACGGCTCCATCACGGTCGGCAGCGGCACCGCGCTGACCCTGAACGGCAACCATTCGGTGGTGATGAACGGTTCCGTCACCTCGAACGGCACGTCGAATGCCATCGCCATGGCGGTCAACACCGGCAACGACCTGTCGCTGACGGGCACCATCGACATCGATGGCGCTTTTGAAATTCCCGGCCCCGACAGCGGCACCGCCGGCACCGGCAACTATGGTTTCCGCATGTTCGGCACCGGCAGCTTCACCGGCGACATCAGCTTCGGTGAAAACAGCGCGGTCACGGTTGTGGGTGAAGGCGCGCGCGGCATCTATATCGGTTCGGAACTGATCGGCGACTTCGAGATGCTGGGCAGCGTCGCCATGGAAGGTGTGGGTGCCATCGGTATCGAGATCGATGCCCCGGTCACCGGCGATATCACGCTGGATGGCAACATCCTGTCGAACAACGAAGGCGGGATCGGTGTCAAGATCAGCGGTCCGGTTGACGGCACCTACCTGCAGGCAGGCAACGTCAGCGTGGGTGTCGCCCGCACGACCGACGACGACGGCAATGTGGTTGCCGCCATTCCGGGAACCGCCGGCGTCTATATCGCCAACGACATCACCGGCGGTTTCATCGTCAGCGGTGAAGGCGAGGATTATGTCGATGACGAGGACGACGACACCACGGTGCCCGTTGGGTCGATCACGTCCTATGGCGGCGCCCCGGCGGTCCTGATCGCCAACGAAAAGACTGATGGCACCGATCTCGTGCTCGGCGCGGCTGACGATTATGGCTATGGTTTCGTGAACCGTGGGTCGGTTGCGACCTATGGCCAAAGCTCCGGTATCGATTCGACCACCATCGCGGTCCTGGGCGGTGACAATGGCGAACTCAGCAATCTGGCGGGCGGTATCCATAACGACAATGGCGCCATCTATGCGGGCGCACTGGATGCCACGGCAACGGCCTTCCGTATCGGCGAAGGCGCGGACGTGGCCGAACTGTTCAACCGCGGCACCGTACAGTCCGTGGTTTCGGTCACGTCGACGACCGACACTGATGGCAACGTGACCTACAGCGATGGTGGCGACGCGACCGTGGTGCGGATCGAGGCTGGTGGCAGCATGACCAGCATCGTGAACGAAGGCACGCTGTATGCGTCTGCCGCCGGCGCCGGGAACACCGCGGCGGTGGTGATTGACGAGTCAGGCACCCTGACCAGTGTCCACAACAGCGGCATCTGGTACGCGGCTCTTGGCACCAACAACACGGACGGCGCGGCCATTGCACTCGATGCCACCGTGAACACGACCGGTGTGCAGGTCGTCAACGAAGGCAACCTGTATGGCGACCTTCTCCTGGGCTCGGGCAACGACAGTGTGTCGCTGACCGGCGGCCTGATGGAAGGCGACATCTATTTTGGCGCCGGCGACAACCAGTTCCTGCTGCAAGGCGACGCCACCTTCACGGGCAGCATCAGCCATTCCGGCACCCTGGACTTCACCGTGGGCGGCGAAGGTGTGTTCACCATCGGCAACACCGGGTCCGTCAGCGTGACCAACGCCTATCTGACCGACGACAGCACGCTCCGGATCGGGGTTGATACCATCAACCAGACCGCCGGCTCGCTGACCGCGACCGACACCCTGTTCATCGCTGAAGATGCCAAGATCACGCCGGTTTTCTCGACCATCGTGACCGAATCACAGACCTATGAAATCCTGAGTGCAAGCTCGCTGCAGCTTGAGGGCGGTTCCCTGGACCAGACCCTGAGCAACAAATCCTACCTGATGCATGTGACCCTGCAGTCGGACCTGGCGTCCGACACGGTCAGCCTGACGGTACGCCCGAAAACGGCGACGGAAATCGGCTTTGCCGGCAACCGCGCCACCCTGTATGACAACCTTTTGGCTGCGCTTGACCCCGCCGATACGCTGGGCACTGCGCTGACGACCGTGTCGAGCGAAGACGGGGCCTTCAATGCCATGGACGCGCTGTTGCCGGATGTCAGCAATTCGGCCTTCCAGCTTGCCTACACCGGTACGCGCCAGTTGCAGGCGTCGCTGCAGGACCGGGTGACCGACGTGACCGCGCGCCGCCGCCTGGCTGGTGGTTTCTGGGCACGCGAAATGCTGGGCACCGGCAAGTTCAATGCCGTTACCGACTATGACGAGCTGGATTATACCGGCGCCGGCGTGCTGATCGGCTATGACGGTGCGGTCAGCGACCATATCCTTTGGGGTGTTGCTACCGGCTTCACCCTGCAGGGTGCCGAACACAAGGGCCGCCGCGGCGACGACCTGTCGATCTTCTCACCCTTCCTCAGCACCTATGCGATCTTCGCAAACGGTGGCCTGTTTGCAAGCTCCAGCGCCAGCTTCTGGTACTCGAACATGGACCGCGCGCGCCTGGTGGAAATCGGCGCCTTCAGCAAGGCCATCGAAAGCGGTGCCAGCGGTTGGACCCTCGCGGGTGACTTCGATCTGGGCTATGACCTCAAGGTCGGCAACCTGCACCTGAAACCGCAGGTCGGTGTGGCCTATATCAAGGGCCACGAAGGCGGTTATCTGGAAACCGGCGGTGACGGTGCCAACCTCGAAGTGGCCGGCAAGAGCTATAACCGCCTGGACGGGACCGCCCGTGCCTCGCTGGGTTACGACATCAACTGGAAGCGCAAGTTCGGTGAAGAAGGTGCGATTGTCATCCGTCCGGAAATCTATGCGGCCTACCGCAAGAAACTGTCGGGCAACGATGCCGCGCTCACCAGCGTGCGCTTCGAAAGCGGTACCGACTGGTTCGACCTCGAAACCAATGCGATTTCCGACAAGGGTTACGAAGGTGGCGCCGCGCTCAACATCTTCCATGCGTATGGCACGGCCAGCATCCGCTATACCTATGAAAAGCAGGGCGACTGGCGCAACCATTATGCCGGCTTCAATTTCCAGTTGGAATTCTGATCCGGGCCTTGGTGCCTGATCCAGAAACAGAAAACCCCGGGATGGCTGTCCCGGGGTTTTTCATCATTGGGGCCGCAACATGGACGGGCATGGATGCCCATGTTGCGGCCCGGCCGGCAAGCCCACGCAGAGTATCAGGCCGCCAGTTTCTCGAGTTTTAGCACCAGGGTCTCGATACGGGCTGTTTTCACCGTGACGATCTGGCGAATTTTGCTGAGCAGCACAGCGGCGGCATGATCGTCAAGGTCAGAACAGTCCATTTCGATCCAGTGCATGCCGTCCTGCGTCTTGCGCGCGGAAAGGGTGTCACAGCACAGACCACGGATGGTGAATAATTCCAGCACGCGGCTCAGTGTATTGGTGTCATGTTCGGCCAAAACCGAAAAACGGGTCCTTGTATTGCCTCGCAAAACCATCGCTTGGGTCTCCTTTCATCAAAGCGTTCTTGAAGCCCTGAGAAAATAACCGCGCTTGCGTGGAAAAGGCTTCCTATCTTGACGGCTTTGTGCGACAAAACGGGAAAATATTTCACAAAATATCGATTGATAGAGATAATGTCCGTTGAACTGGATGAGCTGGATGCCCGGATACTGAACCTGATGCAGGCCGATGCCTCCATCGCGCTCAACGACCTTGCGGACCAGGTGGCATCCAGTCGCTCTGCGGTCTGGCGCCGGCTGCAAAAGCTTGAGGAAGCTGGGGTTATCAAGCAGCACACGGTGCTGCTGGAACCCGAAAAGGTCGGGCTGGGCGTGTTGGTGTTCGCACAGGTGAAGATGCAGGTCCACAGCCGCGACAGCCTGCCCAACTTTATCGAAAAAGTGAGAAATTTTCCCGAGGTGATCGAATGCCACACCCTGATGGGCGATATCGACTTCATCCTCAAGATCCGGGTGCGCGATGTGCAGGCCTATGAGGAGTTTTTCTGGAACCGCCTGTCGCAGATCGACGGCATCCGCGAAATCTCCAGCTCCATCGCCCTGACGGCGGTGAAAAACACCACACAACTGATGGTCACGGCGAAGGGGTAGGGGAAATGCGGATATTAATTTCTTGGGCACGGTGGCGGCAATTCGCGTTTGGTGTGGCAATTGCTGGCTTGACTGCATCGTGCGCGCTTGCATGCCAAGGCCCCAATCCAGAGCACAATGCGCCTATCGCGCAGCTCGTAGAGCGATCACCGGGCATCTACCTTGTACGCATTGAGCGCAAGCTCGGGGCGGCGGAGTCTTTCCCTAGTCTGCTCGACACACCCTATGCGCACCTGTCTATCACCCCGCCAGAACAGGAAGCCGGACGGTATGCGTTCGTACCATTTGTGGGAACCATCCTTGAAACCCTTAAGGGCACCACGCCGCTATTCTCAGGCAAGGAAGTTGTGCTGCAGGGGCAACTTCCGACGTCGGCGCGTGATTTTGAAAGGGATATTGCCTTCTTCAAGGAAAGCAATTGGCCCCCGATCCATCTTCCCAACAGCTATTCTGTATTGCAGTCGAAAGAAGATTTCGACTTCTTCAATCACACCCTGCAAGCGTTCTGGGAACCGGGCGCGGGGCGAACAGTTCAAGATCCGGATTGCCTGATCCATCCAACCTTTTTTGACGGTTCCACCTACCTGATCTTCACCGGCCCGCAGCATTTCAAGGGTTACGAGCGCATCGCCGTGCCGGACGACCGTTGGTTGCTGCAGGTCAGGGAAGCACTGAAGAAATAGTCGTCAGGCCTTCAGGAACGCGCGGCCCTGATCCAGTTCGAGCCGCGTACCGAAGGCTGCGCTCAGGGTTGCAAGGCGGTTGAGGATGGCCTCGGCGTCCTGCCCGGTGGCAAGGCGCGGGCGACCGCGGGTGGCATAGGGGGGCGACGGGTCGTCGCCGGTCTCGTTCAGGCCCACGGGCACCACTTCCAGGCCCCGGAACGCGGGGCCGTCGAAATCCAGATGCACGACCGCGCTTTGCCACACTTCGGGCGGGTAATGGCCCGGCTTCGTGCGCGAATGGAAAATCAGGCTGCCGAGGTTGTGAAGGATCGGCTTGCCGTCATGGATTTCGATACCGTGCAGCAGCGGGGCACCGTGGCTTGTGAACAGGCTGGCGCCTGCGTCCAGGCAGGCATGGGCGAACTGGCGGGCCCAGGGTTTGGTTGCGGCCATATCGTCGCCCCACAGGTGGTTGTGCAGGCAGGCGATTACGATATCGGCCTGCCTGGCCGCCGAGCGGATGGCGGCCATGTTCAGGGCCATGTCGTCCGGGTCCGGTGTGCCGTCCGCCGCGAAACGCATTTCGTTCACGCCGGGGCGGCTGGCGGTTGCGGCGGCACCGTCCCTGATCTTGCCGGCAGCCATGGCGACCAGTGCCACATCCGGCCTGTGGGGGGCAAAACCGGCAGCAGCGGCAATCAGGCGGTTTTCGCCCGTGCCGGCATGGCCGAAGCCTGCGGCTGCCACGGCGTTGCGGGTTGCCAGCACGCCTTCGGTGCCCAGGTCCCAGGCATGGTTGTTGGCCAGCGACAGCAGGGAAAACCCCATCCGTTGCAGGCAGCCCAGCACTTCGGGGCCGGCGGTATGGAAAAATTCGCCCGTGCGGGTGGGCGCGCCCGAGGCCGGGGTGCGGATCGCCATCTCGAGGTCGGTAAAAGCGACATCACCACGCCGGATTTCCGCCACCACGGCGTCAAACCCGGCATAGGGGCGCGCCAGAAGGTCGTGTTCGATCAGCGCCTGCCCGGTGACCGTGAGCCGCAGGCGCCGGTCGTTTGCATACGCGGGCAGGCCGCCCAGCGCCACAAAAGGCGCAGTACCCAGAAGTTTCAGCACTGAACGGCGGCTGCTTGCCATGTCCGTCCTCCCCGATCCTGACAATTGCTGCAGGCTAGGCGCGGGCAGGGCGGGCGGCAAGGCCATGAATTTCCGGCGTCGGGCCATGCTGTCAATGCATGGCCCTGCCGGTGCGGTTGTCAGGCCCGTTGTACCTGCGCCAGGAACCCTTTCACGTCGGTGCGGATCGAACCCGAGATGGCATCCAGGGTTTCGGCGACCGACATCACGGAGCCCGAGGCTTCGCCGGTCTGGTCGGCGCCGCGCGTCACATCGCCGATCTCGCTGGTCACGCGCCGGGTCTGTTCGGCGGCGAACTGGACGCTGCGGCTGATCTCGGAAGTGGCTGATTCCTGTTCCTCGACCGCGGACGAGATCGCGAGTGTGACCTCGTTCACCTTGGCAATGATGCCGTCGATGGCTTCCATGGCCTTTACGGCGTCCCCGGTCAGGCCCTGCATGTCGCCGATCTGGCGGGTAATGTCCTCGGTTGCCTTGGCGGTCTGGTTCGCGAGGCTTTTGACCTCGCTGGCCACGACGGCAAAACCGCGACCGGCTTCACCCGCGCGCGCGGCCTCGATGGTGGCATTCAGCGCCAGCAGGTTGGTCTGTTCGGCAATGTCGGAAATCAGGCGCACCACATCCTCGATTTTTGCGGATGCCTCAGACAGGGCGTCAATGGCGTGTGAGCCCTTGCCCGCCACCTCGACCGCATTCGCTGACATGCGGCTGGCGGCCTGGGCCTGGTTCGCCACCTCGCGGATGGAGGCGGAAAATTCCTCGATGGCCGAGGCCATGGTGGTGACATTGCTTTCCATCTCGCCCGACGCACCGGCGACCGATTTGGCCTGCGCGCGGGTCTGGTCCGCGACCGTAACCATGCTTTGGGCCGTGGTGCGCATGTCCTGGGCGTTGCCGCCCAGGGCCTCCACCGCTTCCGAGATGGCGGCATCAAAATCGGCGATGATCTGTTCCAGCCGGGCGGCGTGGGCTTCCCTGGCGCGCGCGGCTTCGGCTTCGGCCTCGTGCTCGCGGCGTTCCTGTTCGGCGCGTTCTTCGGCTTCGCGGAACTGGACCTCGCGGGCGCGTTCGCGTTCCCTTGCCAGTTCGGCGCCCTTTTTCATCTCGCCCTGGAAAAATTCCATGGCGCGGCCCATGTCGCCGATCTCGTCCTTGCGGCGGGTATGCGGGATCACCAGGTCCAGCTCGTTGCCGGCCAGCTTGATCATGGCGTCGGTGATGGCGCGGGTCGGGTCGGCGATGGCGCGGCTGACACCGCGTGCAATCAGCACGGCGAGCACAAGACCAACGAGGCCGGCCCCCACCACGGTGATGATCTGCCAGCGGAAGGCGCTGTTCATTTCGGCGACCGATGTATCCAGTTGCGCTTTCTGGGCCGCCACCAGGTCGTTGATCGAGAAGAGTACCTTCTCAAGCGGCGGGTAGGATTCGCCGTTGATTTCCATCTGGCGCGCGGCCATGCGGCTTTCCTCGTCGCCCGCAAGCGCCAGGTCGATCTGTTTCTGGAAGGTTTTCTTGAGGGTCTCGGTATAGTCCCTGAGGCTGAGCGCGATCTTGCGGCTTTCCGGGTTTTCGTCATAAAGCTGGATCAGCTTTGCCAGGTCCTTGTCGAACGTGGCAGACCGGTCCTTATAGAGCCCGGCCAGGAAATCATTCTGGGTCAGGATAATGCCGCGGGTCAGCGCCAGCATATCGGTGACATCCATCTGCACTTCACGCAGTTGGGCATTGGATTCATAGCGGTTTTCGGCGATGCGGGTCTTGCTCTGCACCGACAGGACCTGCGCAAAAATCAGGACCGCGAAGACCAGGAGAACCATGAGCATCATACCCTGGCCGAAGGTCAGTTTTTTCCGGATGGAATAGTCACGAAAACGGGCGGCGAAAGTGCCGGACATCTGTTTGCTCCCTAAGTACCAACATAGACTTATAATGTTTATGTGCGGGGTTAGGGCGATACCCCCGCTGCCGCACCGCCACTATTGGGCGCTGGGTCGGTTTGGCAAACAGACTCAAGACTTACGGTTTCTAGAATATGAATAGTTTTATGACAGTCCAGTGATAAAACGCGCGCACGGTGTCATTACGTGTCTGGCGTGTGCCATATCGCCCTTGCCGGGCGTGTGCCGATGGGCTATAGCCCGAAGCGATGGTTCTTTCCGGGGCAACCCGGGAGGCTAAGAGGGAACACGGTGCAGTCCGCCAAAATGGGCCAATGCCGTGGCTGTGCCCGCAACTGTAAGTGGGGAGCTTCCGCCCGTTGATCCACTGGAATGCCAGTCATGGCACCCGGGAAGGGGGGACGAAAGCGACGATCCATGAGCCAGGAGACCTGCCGTCACGTCGCCCCTTCTGCCGGCCGGGTCAGCCACGCAGAGCGGACATCCCGTGCAGGCGACAATCTCGTCGCTGCGCATGGAGATTGTCCCGGTTATCCGAACAACACTCCATCCGGCTTTTATAAAAAGGCAGGGCCCCAGGCCCGCCATGGCTCATGGAGTGAACTATGTCCCCCCGTCTCAAATCTGGCCTTAAACTCAGTCTTCTGGGCTCGACCCTCTTGGTGGCACCTGCCGCCGTTGCGGCCGACAGCGCCGATATTCCCGATGAAATCGTGGTCACCGCGTCGCGCGACAGCGAAAACAAAACCGATGTCGGCGCCAGCATTTCGGTGGTCACCAAGGAAGAACTCCTGAAGAACCAGGACAATTTTGTGCTGGACGCCATCCAGCATCTGCCGGGTGTTGCGATCAGCCAGAACGGCGCCTTTGGCGGCCAGGCCACCGTGCGTATCCGTGGCGCCAGCGCCGACCAGACCGTGGTGCTGATCGACGGCATCCAGGTGAACGATATTTCCTCGCCGGGCGGCAGCTTCAATTTCGGCACCCTGTCGACCTATGGCCTTGAGCGCGTTGAAGTGCTGAAGGGCCCGCAGGCGGTCTATTATGGCTCCGATGCGATCGGCGGCGTGGTGAACGTGATCTCGGAAACCGGCGGTGGCGCACTGACCGGCACCGTCTACGGCGAATATGGTGCCTATGAAACCTTCCGGGGCGGCGCCACTGTCAAGGGCGGCGGCGACCGCTTCGGCTTCAACCTGTCGGTCAACGGCGTGCAGACGGACGGCATTTCCGCCGCCGACAGCCGCGACGGCAACACCGAAGACGACGGTTACGACGCCTATGGCTTCCGCGGCCGCATCGACGCCCGCATGAACGACATGGCCTCGGTCGAATTCATCGGCTACTACAACAATGCCGACACCGACGCGGACAGCTTCGGCCCCGTCGATGGCCCCGACAGCGCGACGTCCGAAGAATATGCCTTTGCGACCCGCCTGCATCTCGATCTTCTGGGCGGCAAGTTCAGGAACACCTTCTCGGTCGAACAATCGGGCATCGACCGTGAAAGTGTCTCCAGCGGGTATGTCAGCACCGGCAATGGCAAGCGCCTGAATTTCGATTACCTGGGCCAGTATGACCTCGGGCACAACCTGACCCTTCAGGGCGGTGCCCAGCGCGAACGGGTGGAAGCCAGCTCGGTCGCGGACGAAAGCATCGGCACCAACAGCCTGTTTGGTGTGCTGTCCTACACCGACGAAAAGGGCCTCAGCCTGTCGGCCGGCGTGCGTTATGACGACCATGAAACCTTTGGCGGCACCACCAATGCCCAGCTTCGCGCGTCCTACCGGTTCGATATGACCGGCGCGCGGTTCTTCGCCAACTGGGGCGAAGGTTTCAAGGCACCCAGCCTCTATCAACTTACCTATATCTGCACCTGGTGCGGCCTGACCGAACCGAATGCCGACCTGAAGCCCGAAACGTCGGAAGCCTGGGAAATCGGCGTCGAACAGCCGCTGCTTGAAGACCGTTTTGTTGTTTCTGCAACATATTTCAAGCAGGACACCACGGACATGATCGCCTTCGATTTTTCGGCGGGCTATATCAACCTCGCCAGCGCTAAATCGAAGGGTGTCGAACTGGGTTTCTATGCGCTGATCCGCGACGGTATCCGGCTTGACGCCAGCTATACCTATACGGATGCGACCGATGGCACCACGGGCGACCGGCTCATTCGCCAGCCCAAACACCATATCTATGCCGCGCTGAACTGGGATTTCACCAAGGCCCTGTCGGCACAGGCGTCGGTCACCTACAACAGCAACCAGATTGACAGCAACGCCGCCATCATCGACGGCTGGACCCGGTTTGACGTGCGCACCGCCTACAAGCTGAATGACACATTCGAGCTTTACGCGCGCGTCGATAACCTGTTCGATGCCGATTATCAGGTGATTTCGGGGTATGGTACACCCGGTCGTTCCCTGTATGCCGGGATACGGAGCAACTTCTGATGAAAACCCTCGGGCGCCTTTTCCGCATATTGCCAACCGCCGCCCTGTTGTGCGCGGCGGCGGCGCGCGCGGACGCGGCGCCCGAAACTGTCATGTCGCTGGATTTCTGTGCCGACCAGTTTGTGCTGGCGCTGGCAGACAGAAACCAGATCATGGCGCTGTCGGACGGGGCCACCGGCCCCGAATCCTTCTATGCCGAACGGGCGCTTGGTCTGCCCAAAAGCCATGGCAGCCTCGAGGATGTGCTGGCGGGTGCACCGGCCCTGCAGGTGCACACCTGGCGCGGCACTCCGGCGGGTGATGCGTTGGCGGCCCGGGCGGGTACACAAACCTTCCAGCCACCCTGGACCCTGACGCTGGAAGACAATTTCAACAATCTTGAAACGGCGGGCGCCGCGCTTGGCCATGCCGACCGTGGCCGGGCGCTTGCGGCAGATTACCGGGCCCGGCTTGCGGCCCTGAAGGCGCAGCCCGGCACCGGCCTGAAGGCCGTGTACATGACCCCCAGCGGCTTCACGGCAGGTGTGGGCACCTATGTGGATGATGTGATCCACCTGGCCGGCCTTGGCACCATCGCGGCGGACATCGACCTGCATGGCTGGGCGCCGCTGCCCTTGGAAAAAATGGTGCTCAGCCCGCCTGATCTGGTGATCGGCAGCTATTTCAACGAAGGCGCTGTGCATATTTCAAGCTGGGCCAGCGGCCGGCACGATGTCTACAAACGCCTGCTGCACGGCAGGCCCGTGATCATGGTGCCAAGCCGCTATCTTTCCTGTGGTGGCGCCTTCTTCGTGGATGCCGCCGAATATATCCGGGCTGAAGCCCAAAAAGCCGGCCTGTTGCCGGACACGGAGGCCGCGCGATGATTGCCTATCTGCACCGCCACCCCTGGTCCCTGAACAGCGTGCTGATGCTGGTCATTGTGCTGATGGTCGTGGCGTCGGCCATGTTCGGCCAGGTGTCGCTGGCGCCAGCTGACGTGCTGTCCGGGCTGTTTGGCGGCGCCGACGAAGGCACCAACATCATCGTTCGGGAGCTTCGTCTGCCGCGCATTCTGCTCGGGCTTCTGGTCGGCGCGTCGCTTGGTTATTCAGGCGCGGCCCTGCAGGGCCTGCTCCGGAACCCGCTCGCGGACCCTGGTGTGGTGGGGGTGACCAGTACCGCCAGCCTGGGGGCCGTGATCGCCATCTATCTCGGCCTGTCGGCCATCAGCCCGCTTGCGGTGCCGGTGATGGCCATGTCGGGTGCGCTGTTGGCCACCTTCCTGTTGATGGCGCTTGCGGCGCGCGACGCCAGTGTGCTGTCCCTCATCCTGGCCGGTATCGGCATCTCCAGCCTTGCGACCGCGGGCATTGCGCTGGTGATGAATTTCACTCCGAACCCGATTTCCCTGCAGGACATGATTCTGTGGATGCTGGGCAGCCTTGAAAACCGCACCTTTACCGACCTGATGCTGGCAACGCCTTTCATCATGCTTGGCTGGCTGATCATGCTGGGGGTTGGGCAGGGGCTTAATGCCCTCAGCCTCGGGGAAGAAGCCGCGCATTCGCTGGGCGTCGATCTTGGGCGCCTGCGCTGGCGCATTGTCATCGGCACCGCGCTGTCGGTGGGGGCGGCCGTGTCGGTCTGTGGTGCGGTCGGTTTTGTCGGCCTTGTGGTGCCGCATTTTGTGCGGGCACTGATCGGGTACGAACCCCGGCGTATCCTGCTGCCCAGTGCGCTCATCGGCGCCATATTGCTGACCTTCGCGGATATCCTGACCCGCCTGCCGGTCGGCCATGGCCAGTTGCGGCTGGGAGTGGTGATGGCGGTTATCGGCGCGCCGGTGTTCATCTATATCATTTTCAAGACGCGGGAGAGCATGCGATGAGCGGCCTTTCGGTCAGGAACCTTTCCGTCAGCCTTGGCGGCGTGCCGATACTGGACGATGTGTCTTTCCGGGTGGCGCCGGGTGAAGTGGTGGGGCTGATAGGCCCCAACGGTGCCGGCAAAAGCACCGCCATCCGCGCCGTCCTGGACCTTGTTCGGCCCACCGGGGGCGACATCATGATCGACCGGGTGCATGTGCATGACCTGCAGGCGCGCGAACGGGCGCAGCTTCTGTCCTATGTGCCGCAGGGTGCGCCGGTACACTGGCCCCTGACGGCAGAGCGTCTGGTCGGCCTGGGCCGCATCCCGCACCTGCAGCCGTGGCAGGAACCGGGCGCGGACGATGCCCGCATCATCGAAGCCGCCATGCGCGCGACCGACAGTTGGCAGCTCAGGGACCGGCTGGCAACCACCCTGTCGGGCGGCGAACGCTCGCGCGTCTTGCTCGCGCGTACCATGGCCGTGGGCGCGCCCTATATGCTGGCGGATGAGCCGACGGCATCGCTGGACCCCTATCACCAGTTGCAGGTGATGGACATCATGCGCGCCGAAGCCGCGCGGGGTACCGGCGTGCTGATCGTGCTGCACGATCTCAGTTTCGCGCTCAGGTTCTGCGACCGGCTGGTGCTGATGCACGCGGGCAGGGCGCTGGCCACCGGCACGCCTGAAGAGGTGCTGACCGATGCCAACCTGGAAGCGGCCTTCAAGGTGAAGGTGTCGCGCTGGACGGATGGCGCCGACCAGTTCCTGGCGCCACACAGGGCGAACGGGTCACAATGACCGCGCGCGCACTCATGCTGCAGGGCACGGGCTCGGATGTCGGCAAATCGGTGCTGACGGCGGGCCTGTGCCGCGCCTTCACCCGCAGGGGTCTGACCGTCAGGCCCTTCAAGGCGCAGAATATGTCCAACAATGCCGCCGTGGCGCATGATGGTGGTGAAATCGGCAGGGCCCAGTGGCTGCAGGCCGTGGCCGCCCGCGTGGCGCCGTCCGTGCATATGAACCCGGTGCTGTTGAAACCCGAAAGCGACACGGGCGCGCAGGTGGTGGTGCAGGGCCGTGTGTGGGGCCGCGCCGAAGCCGGTGTCTACCAGGCGCGCAAGGCCGAACTGATGGGCGCAGTGATGGAAAGTTTCGGTCGCATGAAAGCCGAGGCCGACCTGGTGCTGGTCGAAGGTGCCGGCAGCCCCGCCGAAGTGAACCTGCGCGCAACAGACATTGCCAACATGGGTTTTGCCCTGCCGACCCGGACCCCCGTGGTGCTGATCGGCGATATCAACCGGGGCGGGGTGATCGCATCCGTCGTCGGCACCCATGCGCTGTTACCGGCAGAAGAACGGGCGCTGATCAAGGGTTTCATCATCAACCAGTTCCGGGGCGACCTGTCCCTGTTCGATGGCGGGCTGCAGACCATTGCCGAAACCACGGGCTGGCCCTCGTTCGGCGTGGTGCCGTTCCTGCGCAGCATTCGCGACCTGCCGGCCGAGGATGCGGTGGTGCTGGAACGCCCGGCCCCGGCCACCGACGGCAAGCTCAGGGTCGCCGTGCCGCTGTTGCCGCGCATTGCGAATTTCGACGACCTGGACCCCCTCAGGGCCGAGGCCGGCATTGATCTCGTTATCTGCCCGCCGGGAACGCCGCTGCCCAAAGATGCCGACCTGATTATCCTGCCCGGTAGCAAGGCGACCATCGCCGACCTCAGGTTCATGAAAGCCGAAGGCTGGCACCATGACATCCTGGCCCATGCCCGCGCGGGCGGTGCCGTGCTGGGTATCTGTGGCGGTTACCAGATGCTGGGCACCATGGTTGTGGACCCGGACGGCACCGAAGGACCGGCCACGCTGGAACCCGGGCTCGGGCTTCTGGACGTGGAAACTGTGCTGAAACCGGAAAAGGCGGTGCGGGAAGTCGTGGGCCAATGTCCGCTGTTCGGTACGCCGGTAGAGGGCTATGAAATCCACACTGGCGAGACCACCGGGCCGGGCACGGAAAAGCCATTCATTTCGGGTCCGGAACAAAGACTCGGCGCCATATCGCCGAACGGCCGGGTCTGGGGCACCTATGTGCATGGGCTTTTTGGCCTTGGTGCCTTCCGGGCCGCCTTCCTGGAAAACCTGGCAGGCGGTGTCTGGCAGGATGCCGATTTCGAGGGCCGGGTCGACACCGCCCTCGATGCGCTGGCCGATGCCCTTGAAATGCATCTTGATCTCGACGGGCTTTATCAGGCATCCAGATAACTGCTGCGCCTTCAGGGCGTTTTACGGGAAGGATGCCGGGCCATGGAAACCCTGCTGCTGATTTTTGATCATGTCGGGATTTTTGTCTTTGCCATCTCGGGCGCCATGGCGGCCGTGCGCAAGGGCATGGACATGTTCGGCATCATCGTGCTGTCGCTGATGCCCGCCGTGGGCGGTGGCACCTTGCGCGACCTGGTCCTGGACCAGCCGGTCTTCTGGATCGAAGGCACACGCACCATCCATATCGCGCTTCTGGGGGCGTTGGTCACCTTCCTGTTCGCCCGCTATCTTGAAAGCGGCAAGGGCTGGCGCATGCTGTTCCTGACCTGGGCCGATGCCGTGGGCCTTGCGCTTTTCTGCGTGGTGGGGGCCGAGAAAGCCTATTCCGTGACCGGCAGTTACCTGATCGCGGTCATGATGGGCGTGGTCACCGGTGTGGCCGGCGGCATGCTCAGGGACGTGCTGTGCATCGAAATCCCGCTTGTGATGAAAAAGGGTGAGGTTTATGCCACCGCTGCCTTCGTGGGCGCCGGTGCCTTCTGTGTGATGCAATATTTTGGCGTGGGCGGTATTGCCACGCTGTGGACCGCCATGACCGCCGCTTTTGTCGTGCGCGCGGGCGGTATCCTGTGGGGCTGGACCCTGCCCAAGGCCCTGCACTGAGCGGCGCAGGGCCCGTTCAGGCGTCAGAAGCTCAGGATATGGCCGGTGTCGGGTGAAACCTTGCCTTCAAGGGTGGCACGGTAGATACGTTCGATCTGGTCCACGCCCTGATGGTGTTCGATACTGATCCAGTCCTTGGCCTTGGCGATAAAGTCGCTCCAGGCTGCGCCCGTGCGGGCCTGCAGGCCGTCCGCGCCCCAGTCGGCTACACGTTTCTGGCCCTGGGCGGGCGCAAAAAACAGGGTCGGGCGCGGGCCCTTCAGGTCGCGGTTCGAGCCCATGTCGTCCCAGTGGGACGCGCCCACCGAACAACTGTATTTCAGCATATGGTCGAAATGCCCGTGCACGGCCTGGCGCACCGGGCCGCTGCCGGCCATGTCGACATAGACGCTGGCTGTGCCGGCGTCGAGGCTTTTGATATCGTCATAGGTCACAACCCGGTCGTAACAGCCAAGGCCCTCGCAGAAGCCGACATTGCCGGGGGAGGTAAGGCCCACGACCTCGATCCCCTTGCGCTTCGCGGCCAGGAAGGCGGTACCGAAGGCGGTCTTGCTGGATGCACTTGAAAGGATCAGGCGGCGTGCGCCATAAAAATCATTGTCATCCAGGAAGTCGTCGATCAGGAAGCTGGTCATAAAGAGGGGGCGGAAGATCATCTGCAGGTCTTCGCCTGCGCGGCTGTAGGACGGGTCGGTCGTCGTGCGCACATACTGGTTATAGATGGGGCTCAGCTCGCGCCGGTGCGCGGCGCCGTCCATGAAACCAAGCGGCGTGTGGCGCGCGGGTTCCACCACCAAATGGCTGGACATGGGATAATAGCCATAGAAACGTTCGCCAACCGCGACGCCCGGGAAGGTGCTGGCCACCACGTCCGCGAAGCCCCATACGGGCACACGCCCCCAGCCTGCGGGCCCCGGGAAAAACTGCCAGTATTTCATAGCCTCGCCAAAGGCGGCGTAGGTTATGTTGTTGGCGGTGAAGGCAAAATGATCGACCCTGAAAAGCACCTGTCCCGGTGTCAGGGCGGCCGGGTCCAGCGCCGCATGCCGGTATTCGGTCTTGCGCAGGTCGGCCTTGCCGACCAGGAAATCCTGCTGTTCCATCGATTTTGCCATGGTGTTTCTCCCCCATTGTGACAGGCATTCAGATAGTGTGCCGGCGGGAAAAATCAAACAGCCGTGGCAAATGGCGGATAGGCGCAGGCCGTGGTTTTTGCTACGGTTGGCGCTGGCGGTCGCTTGGGGCCCGCCCTTTGTCTATAGGGGATCAATTATGGAATATTTTAACGAAAACACGCCGTCGATGGAGACCGTCATGGTCTACCTGACCGACATGGGCCTGACCATCCTGGGCGCCCTTGTGGTGCTGATCCTCGGCCTGTGGTTCGCAGGCTTTGTCGAACGCCGGCTGACCGGCCTTTTTGCCAAAACCGAAAAGATCGACGATACGGTTGGCAATTTCCTGGCCAGCCTCGCGAAATATGCAGTTGTTGTGGTCACCGGCATCGCGCTTCTGGACCAGTTCGGGGTCGAGACGACAAGCCTGATCGCCGTCCTGGGTGCCGCTGGCCTGGCCATTGGCCTGGCGCTGCAGGGCACCCTGTCGAACTTGGCGGCCGGTGTGATGCTGTTGATCTTCCGGCCCTTCAAGGTTGGCCAGTTTGTCGAGGTTGCGGGCAAGTCGGGCGTGGTGAAGGCCGTGTCCCTGTTCACGACCCAGCTTGATACCGGCGACAATGTGCGCATTTCCATCCCCAACAACAGTGTGTGGGGCAATTCGGTTGCCAACTTCAATTTCCACGACACCCGCCGTATCCAACTGGTGTTCGGCATCAGCTATGGCGACGATATCGGCGCCGCGATGGAGGTGATCAAGGGTGTGCTGGCGGCGGACGAGCGTTGCCACACCGACCCGGAACCGGTGATCGCGGTCACCAGCCTCGGTGAAAGCTCGGTCGATATCATGGTGCGCGTCTGGTGCGCGTCGGGCGATTTCTGGCCGCTGAGCTGGCAGCTTTTGCGCGCGGTCAAGGAAGCCTTCGACGCCAAGGGAATCACGATCCCGTTCCCCTGCCGGACCATCTATACCGCCGCAGACTGAGGCGCCGCCGGTCACGGACTGTCGCCAATTGGGCACCGTTCGTAACAAAAGAAACCAAAACTGGCCCGAAAGTAAAATTTCGGGCCTTTTTATTACTTTCGTTTATTGACGGAAAAGCCAACACGCTGCTTATGTTGGCGCTTGCCGGCGCGGGGGCCGGAGGCAGGTTTATACCCGCTAAACCCCGCTGCGGGCAGGCAAGAAAAATAACCGACCCTGGAGGGGGAAAATGATCAAGACATGGCTGAAACTGTCGGTGGCAACATCGGCACTTCTCCTCGCCGCCTGTGGCGAGCCGACAGACAACAAGGCAGAAAAACAGGGCACCGAACAGGCTGCCGCAGCCCAGCAAGCCGAGCTTGGCGACTGGGGTGTCGACCTCAGCGCCCGCAACGAGGCCGTGAAACCCGGCGACGACTTTTTCCGCTACACCAGCGGCGGCTGGATGGACAGCTATGAAATCCCGGCGGACCGCACCGGCTATGGCGCTTTCTACGCCCTGCGCGACCGCTCGGAAGAGCGCGTGAAGGATATCATCGAGGATGTTTCCGCCAAGGAAGCCGCCAAGGGTACGCCCGAACAGAAAGTTGGCGACTATTATGCCAGTTGGATGGACACCGATGCCGTGAATGCGCTGGGCATCAGCCCGCTGCAGCCGGACCTGGACCGCATCAACGCCATCTCGGACATGGCCGGCCTGATCGACGCCTTCGGCAATGCCGTCTATGACAACAGCAACAGCCCCATCCAGGCTGGCTGGGACTTCGACCGCAAGAATCCCGATATCTATGAACTGGATATCGTCACCGGTGGCCTTGGCCTGCCGGACCGGGATTATTATCTCGACCAGACCGAAGACTTCCAGAAGATCCGCGACGCCTATGTGGCGCACATCGCCCAGATGCTGAACTTCGCCTATGGTGACGAAGCCAAGGCCAAGGCCGGTGCCGATGCGGTTCTGGCGCTTGAAACCAGGCTGGCGGAAAAACAGTGGGCCCGCGCCGAACGCCGCGACGCCGACAAGACCTACAACCCGACCACGCTTGATCAGTTGAAGGCCGACTATCCGGGCTTCGACTGGGATGCCTTCCTGAAGGCACATGGGTACGAACAGAAGATCGAAGACCTGAATGTCAGCTATCCGTCGGCCACCGGCCCGGTGATCGACATTGTCAATTCGACCGATCTTGAAACCTGGAAAACCTATCTGACCTATCACCTGATCTCCTCGAACGCCTATCTGCTGTCGAACGAGATCGACGATGCCAACTTTGCCTTCTATGGCAAGGTGCTGGGTGGCCAGGAAGAACAGCGTCCGCGCTGGAAACGCGGTGTCAGCATCGTTGGCGCGCAAAGCGGCCTCGGCGAAGCGCTGGGCCAGTTGTATGTGCAGCGCTATTTCCCGCCGGAAGCCAAGGCCCAGATGGTCGAGCTGGTGGAAAACCTGCGCAAGGCATATGGCCAGCGTATCGATGCGATCGAGTGGATGGGTGAAGAAACCAAGAAGCAAGCCCACGAGAAGCTGGCATCCTTCCGTCCGAAAATCGGGTATCCGGACAAATGGCTGGACCTGTCGGGCATCGATATCGAACGCGGCGACCTGTTTGGTAACGCCCGCCGTGTGCGCAAATTCTTCGAGGACCGCGACAATGCACGCATCGGCCGGAAAACCGACCGCGACGAATGGTTCATGACCCCGCAAACGGTGAACGCCTATTATAACCCGCCGTTCAACGAGATCGTGTTCCCGGCCGCCATCCTGCAGCCGCCCTTCTTCGATCCGAACGCGGACGCCGCCGTCAACTATGGTGCCATCGGTGCCGTAATCGGCCACGAAATGGGCCATGGTTTCGACGACCAGGGTTCGAAGTTCGATGCAACCGGCGTGCAGCGCGACTGGTGGACCGCAGATGACCTGAAGGCGTTCCAGGAACGCACGGGCTCGCTTGCCGGCCAGTATGACAAATACGAGGCCGTGCCGGGCCACTTCGTGAACGGCCGGCTGACCCTGGGTGAAAACATCGGTGACCTTGGCGGTGTGTCGGCCGCCCTGGCAGCCTACCGCCTGTCGCTTGATGGCAAGGATGCGCCGATCATCGACGGCTTCACCGGCCTGCAGCGTTTCTTCCTGGGGTATGCCCAGGTCTGGAAGGGCAAGATGCGCGAACAGGCGCTTCTGACCCGCATCAAGTCCGATCCGCATTCGCCGGGCGAATTCCGTGTGAACGGTGTCGTGCGCAACGTGCCGGAATGGTACCAGGCCTTTGGCGTGCAGGAAGGCGACGCGCTTTACCTGGCACCGGAGGAACGGGTTGCCATCTGGTAAGCCCCTGAAAGACTGACGGGAAAGGCCGGCCTTGTGCCGGCCTTTTTCATTTCCGGCGCTTCCTCATGCTTAAGCAATATTTAAGGAAGGTCCTTTAGTGATAGGATGGTTAATGGGGGTCCAGTTGTCGAGTGTCCAAAGGTCACCAATCATTTGGAGGGCACGAGTATGGTCCGGTTACTTCATATGCTGTGTGCGGCGTTCATCCTGTCAGGAAGCATCGCGGCGCACGCGGCAGCACCATCCAAGTCACTGATCGATGCAAAGGTCATCGACGAGGTCAAACGCTGGCTCAATGTTCCGGTCATGTATATTGCCGTGGACGCGCAGAACGAGCGCTATGCCGGCATTGGCAGCAGTGAAATCAATTCGCTTGATGCCCAGTGGCGCAAGGAACGCGAAGCGCAGGTGCAGCCACTTATTGCTTCCACGCTCAACAACCCGTTGTCGACATACCTGACCCAGGTGCAGGCGGCGTCCGGCGGGCTGTTTTCGGAAATCTTCGTGATGGATGCGAAGGGGCTCAATGTGGGCCAAAGCTCGATCACATCCGACTTCTGGCAGGGCGATGAGGCCAAATTCCAGAAAACCTATGATGTGGGCCCCGATGCCATCTTCATCGACGACCCGGAGGAACATGAAGGTACCCATACCTGGCGGGCGCAACTGAACCTGACCCTGGTCGACCAGTCCGGTCGTTCAATCGGTGCCGCGACGGTCGAGATAAACCTGACCGAACTCGCGCGCCGCGCAGCCAGCAACAAATAGCGCAGGAGACTGACATGCCCAATATTGTTCGTCGCCTTTCGATTCCGGCAAAAGTGATTTCGATCTTCTCGATCCTGGTCGCCATCATCATCGTCACGGCGGCTGTCATCTATGCCAAGATGTCGGATCTCAATCAGGCACAGGCAAACCTGAACCGGGTTTACGAGATTGAAGGCGCCTATGCGCGCATGGCCGACAGCCTGAATACCCAGCGCCAGCATGTGCTGTATCTTCTGGTCTCCAGCGACAGGACCGCCGTCGACGACTACAAGGCCGAGGAAAAGGCCTACAAACAACAGAGCGCCGCCCTGATGCAGATGGTGGCAGGTGACCCGGCGCTCAAGGCCAAGGTGCAGGCCATCCTGGCAACGGTTGACGAGTGGAAATCCACCTATGTGGAACCGCAAATCCAACTTACATCCCACTATCTGACCGTAAACCAGGCCCGGGCCATGGAGGCAACGGGCAAGCCCGGCGCGCTGTTCCGGCAAATCCTGGCCCAGCAGAATGACTTCGAGGCTGTCAGCCAGGCCATCGCCGATGCTGCCAAAACACAATCGTCTGAAGTGGTCGAGGTGGTCAATATCACCATTCTTGCATCGATTGTCATGATCGCGCTGGTGGCGGTGCTGGCCGGCTTCCTGTTCATCCAGGTGATCGCGGCGCCGATCAAGGCCATGACCCGCGCCATGCTCGATCTCGCCAGTGGTGACTACAAGATCCGTATCCCCGGCATGAACTACAAGGACGAGATTGGCGCCATGGCCAGCGCCGTGAATACCTTCAAGGAAAACGCGATCGAGAGCGAACGCCTTCGTGCGGAAGCTGACGCCGCCAAGGCGCGCGAGGAGGCGATGGAGCGTGACCGGCAGGAAAAAGAGCGACTCGCCATGGAAGCCGAGCGGGAGCGCCAGGAAGCTGAACTTGTCGAACGCGAACGCAAGTCCGCGGCCATCAATCATCTGATTGCCAATTTCGAAGCCGGTGTGTGCACGGCCCTCAAGGCCGTGGGCGACGCCATTGGCAGTCTGGGCAAAACCGCACAGGTTCTGGTGCAGACCGCGAATGATGCCAGCACACAATCTGCCGCCGTGTCCGCGGCAGCCGAAGAATCCAGCGTGAATGTGGAAACGGTTGCTGCCGCGTCCGAGGAACTTGGCCACAGCATCGCCGAAATCGCCCGCCAGATGGAAATGTCGCTGACCCAGTCGCGCGAGGCGACCGACATTGCCATGGATTCGGAAAGTATCATGCAGGCATTGACCAGTTCGTCCGACGAGATCGGAAAAATTGTGGAACTGATCAACGACATCGCCGAACAGACCAACCTGCTTGCCCTCAATGCCACCATCGAGGCGGCGCGCGCGGGTGATGCCGGCAAGGGTTTTGCCGTTGTGGCCAGCGAGGTCAAAAGCCTCGCCACCCAGACCGCGCGGGCGACCGAACAGATCGGCCAGCAGATCGGCTCGGTGCAAAGCCAGACCGCACAGGCCAGCGACGCCATGCGCCATGTGCGCGACAGCATCAGCAAGATTGCCGAAATGGCGGCGGGTGTTGCGGCGGCCATCGAAGAACAGCGTGCCGCGACCGACGAGATTGCCCGCAACGTTCAGGAAGCGTCCGCCGGCACCCAGGCGGTCAGCCAGAATGTCAGCGGTGTCGCCGAAGGCGCGCGGCGCACCCGCACCTGTTCGTCCGACATGTCGGACAGCGCGTCCGCCATCACCGACGCCATCGACATGCTGCGCAATGTCACGACCGAGTTTCTTGAGGCAGTTCGGGCAGAAACGGTGGGGGCGACCTGATCTGGTCGCGCTGGCCCCCGGTTCACCGGCCCGGGGCGCGGCCTTCGTCCTCCCCGGTGCTGTCCTCCGGCAGGCTGGCGGCGCAGGTGAATAAAATCTCGCAATTCAGGGGAAAGCTGAAATAGGACTGTTTGATACGGTCCATTTCCCCTGAAACGCGCATCTCCTCAAGGATGCTGCGTACATGCTCAATCAGGGCCGGGTCGGTGTCGCGCGAAGCCACCAGATACTGAAGCGGCGTGCGCCAGAAACGGATCACCTTCAGGTCCTGCACCTTGCCGCCGGCCTTGCTATAGGCCCAGTGTCCCGGCAGGCCCCGCTGCATCCAGATCAGGACCCGGTTGGCCTGTATCAGGCGCGCCGCTGCGCCTTCGTCCTCGACAATCGTGATGGCCCTGAAGCCAAGGTCCTTCAGTTTGAATTCGGCGGGCGATTCCATGCGGGCGGTCACCGGGATATCCTGCAGGCTTTCGATCGGGGCGCCCACCAAAAGGTCGGACCGTGTGACAAGCTGCAGGAACGAGATATTGACCGGCGCAATCCAGATATAGAGATCCTCCCGGTGTTCAAGCCGCGTCAGTGGCGCCATGAAACTGTTGGCATTCTTCTGGACCATGGCCTGTTCCCGTTTCCAGGGCGCATAGACGGTATCAAACTCGACACCGGCACGCCGGAGCGCGGTTTCCGCAATCTCGACGATGAAACCGTCCTGGCTGACGCTGGAACCCCATGGCGGATTGTCGGGATGGTAAAGCCGGTAATGGGGCGCTTGTGGGGCTGGTTCTGAGGCGGGCGCCTGCGCCTGCACCAGGCTTCCGGCGCAGCTCAGCAGCAATGCCAGAAGGGGCATCCTGTACCGCTTGCGACGATGCGCAGGGGCGATTGGCAAGCTGTTCGTCATGGCTGTGACCCAACAGGCAACACCTGTCTTTCCGTTACCCGGAAATGCAGCATGTGACGACCTCCCAATCCCAAATCGAACTGTAACATGCCGGCATGGAAAAGGCGCGAAAAAAACATAGTGAAATTGGAAATTGTCTTGTGAAATCAAGGGAAAGTGATCGCCGCAACCGGTTTCGCGCGGTGTGGTTTTGCAAGTGTCCCGGGTGTGTTGTCAGGCGTCTGCCGTGGCCAGAAGCCAGTCGCGGAACAGGATGATCTTGCGGCTGCCGGCTTTGGCTTCCGGATAGACCAGATAATAGGCCTGCCGGCTGGTGGCCGCGCCGCCGAAGGGGGCGAGCAGGCGGCCGGATGCCAGGTCGGCGGCCACATACATCAGCGGCAAAACGGCAACCCCAAGGCCCGAGCGCACGGCTTCGATCATCATGTTGAAATTCTCGAATTTGGGACCGGGCGCCACGTCGGGCGCGTCGCAGCCGCTGGCGGCAAGCCAGGTGGCCCAGGCGGTGGGGCGCGTGGTCATGTGCAGGCGGTCGAAGGCGGTGATGGGCGCACCGTCGCGATAATGTTCGGGCGAGATCACCGCAACGATTTCTTCGCCCATGATGCGGTGCGCGGCCACGCCGGGCCAGCGGCCGTCGCCATACTGGACCGCAAGGTCGGTGCCGTCGGCGGCAAAATTGAACGGGCCAAGGCCGGTGACAATATTCAACTGGATATCGGGATGGTCCTGGGTGAAACCGCCCAGCCGGGGGATCAGCCAGCGCGACCCGAACGTGGGCAAAAGGCCCAGGGTCAGGATCTTGTCGTCGCCGCCCCAGGTTATCAGCCGCAGGGTTTCGGCCTCGATCTGGTCCAGAAGCGGCGTCAGGGCCGCGGCATACTGGCGCGCGGCTTCGGTGGGCACCAGGCGTTTGCGTTCGCGCCGGAACAGCGGCACACGCACCGTGGCCTCAAGGTTGCCGATCTGTCGGCTGACCGCACTTTGGGTCAGGTTCAGTTCGTCCGCCGCGCGGGTAACCTGCCCGTGCCGCATGACGGCTTCGAAGCAGGCGAGGGCGGTGAAAGACGGGATACGGCGTTTCATTGGCTCAGTTCATGAATTTTTGTAATGTTAATAGTCGGAAATGTTACTTTATGAGCCGGAAAATTCCTATATACATTCTTCAAAATCATTCAAGCGTGTGCGCATACTGGAGGCCCCGATGAGCAAGAAAGCCGTATTCAACTGGGAAGACCCGCTGTTTCTTGATGACCAACTGACCGAAGAAGAACGTCTGATCCGCGACAGCGCCCGCGAATATTGCCAGTCGAAGCTGATGACCCGCATCCTCGAAGCCAACCGGCACGAGAAATTCGACCGCGAAATCATGAACGAACTGGGCGCGATGGGCCTTCTGGGCGCGACCCTGCCGGAAGAATTCGGCGGCGCCGACGCAAGCCACGTGGCCTACGGCCTGATCGCGCGGGAAGTCGAGCGTGTGGACAGCGGTTACCGGTCGGCCATGTCGGTGCAGTCGTCCCTGGTTATGTACCCGATCTATACCTATGGCTCGGATGCCCAGCGCCGCAAATACCTGCCCAAGCTGGCGTCGGGTGAATATGTCGGCTGTTTCGGCCTCACGGAACCCGATCATGGCTCGGACCCAGGCTCGATGCGCACCCGCGCCGAGAAGGTTGACGGCGGTTACAAGCTGACCGGCAACAAGATGTGGATCACCAACAGCCCGATCGCCGATGTGGCCGTTGTGTGGGGCAAGCTGGACGGTGTGATCCGCGGTTTTATCGTCGAACGCGGCATGGAAGGTTTCTCCACGCCCAAGATCGAAGGCAAGATGAGCCTGCGCGCCTCCATCACCGGCGAAATCGTGCTCGACAATGTGTTTGTGCCCGAAGAAAACCTGCTGCCGAATGCATCCGGTCTGGGGGGTCCCTTCGGCTGCCTGAACAAGGCCCGCTACGGCATCGCCTGGGGCGCCTTGGGTGCGGCGGAATTCTGCTGGCACGCCGCCCGCCAATATACGCTCGACCGCACGCAGTTCGGCCGCCCGCTGGCCCAGAACCAGCTTGTGCAGAAAAAGCTGGCCGACATGCTGACCGAAGTCACCCTCGGCCTGCAGGCCTGCCTGCGTGTTGGCCGCCTGCTGGACGAAGGCAAGGCCGCGCCCGAATGTATCTCGATCATCAAGCGCAATAGCTGCGGCAAGGCGCTGGATATCGCCCGCATGGCGCGCGACATGCACGGTGGCAACGGTATCTCGGACGAATTCCATGTCATCCGCCATATGGTGAACCTGGAGACCGTGAACACCTATGAAGGCACCTACGACATCCATACCCTGATCCTGGGCCGGGCACAGACCGGGCTGCAGGCCTTCTTCTAAGGGAAAGGTTTGTCATCATGGCCGGCCCGCTCTCCGGTATCCGGGTTCTCGACCTCAGCCGCATCCTGGCGGGGCCGTGGGCGACACAGTGTCTCGCCGACCTGGGTGCCGATGTCATCAAGATCGAAAAACCGGGTGAGGGTGACGATACCCGCACCTGGGGTCCGCCCTTCTTCGAGGCAGGCGAAAACCGGCTGTCGGCCTATTATATGTGCGCGAACCGGGGCAAACGGTCGGTCACGGTGGACATGACCAAAGCCGAAGGCCAGGCCATCATCCGGCGGCTGGTGGAACAGTCGGACGTGCTGGTTGAAAACTTCAAGGTCGGCGGCCTGAAGAAATACGGTCTTGATTACGACAGCCTGAAGGCTATCAACCCGGGGCTCATTTATTGTTCGATCACCGGCTTCGGCCAGACCGGGCCTTACAAGGACCGGCCCGGTTACGACCTCCTGATCCAGGGCCTTGGCGGGCTGATGAGCATCACCGGCGAAGCGGACGACCAGCCGGGCGGCGGGCCGCAGCGCGCGGGTGTTGCGGTCACCGACCTGTTCACGGGGCTATATAGCACTGTCGCCATCCTGGGTGCCCTGCATCACCGGGAAAAGACCGGTGTGGGTCAGTATATCGACATGGCGCTTCTGGACACGCAGGTGGCCGTGCTCGCGAACCAGGGATCGAATTTCCTGGTCTCCGGCAAGGCGCCGAAACGGCAGGGCAATTCGCACCCGACCATCGTGCCGTACCAGAGCTTCCAGACCAGGGATGGTTACATGATCCTGGCGGTCGGCAACGATGGCCAGTTTGCGCGTTTCTGCCGGGCGGCGGGCATGCCCGCGCTGGCGGAGGACGAGCGGTTCCGCACCAACCCGTCGCGCGTTGGCAACCGGGCCGCGCTGGTGCCCATCGTTGCCGGCATCATCGCCGGGCGCACCACCGACGAATGGGTGAAAATCCTTGAGGAAGCCAACGTGCCCGGTGGTCCGATCAACACCATCGACCGGGTGTTCGAGGACGAGCAGGTCAAGGCCCGCGGTATTGCGCTTGGCCTGAAGGCGGCGGATGGCTCGGTCCTGCCGTCGGTCGCGAACCCGATCCGTTATTCCGAAACCCCTGTGGCCTACGACAAGGCACCGCCCGCGCTGGGCGCCGACACCGATGCCGTGCTTCAGGAGCTGTTGGGCCTGTCGGACGCCGAGTTGGCGCTGGTGCGGTCCAGCCAGGTACTGGGCTGAACGCTTCACGGGCAACTACACAAAGACGTTAGGCAGGCTTGAAGCGCAAAAAACTGCTGGCGGGTGTATGAAGGAAGCAATCTGATCCCGGGGACGATTGCCATGAAACATCTTGTTGCCGCCTTCATCCTGTTTGTGTCCGGCCTTGCCGGTTCCGGTGCCGCGCTTGCGGGCGAGGACCCGGTCTATACCGGCCTGTTCAACGACCATGCGGTTGGCGGCTATGACACGGTGGCCTATTTCACCGACGCCAAGGCCCTGAAGGGCAAAAAACAGTTTTCGAGCAAATATATGGGCGCCGAATGGCGTTTCGCGACCCAGGCCAACCTGGATGCCTTCCTGGCCGACCCGGCCAGATATGCCCCGCAATATGGCGGCTATTGCGCCTGGGCCGTGGCGCGCGGTTATACCGCCAGTGGCGACCCCGAACAGTGGAAGATCGTGGATGGCAAGCTGTACCTGAATTATAACGCCGAGGTGAAAGCCACGTGGGAACAGGATATCCCCGGTTATATCGCCAAGGCGGATGTGAACTACCCGACCCTTGTTGACCTTGAAAGCGAAGGCAACTGAGCGCCCGCGCGGGCAACCCAATTCAAGCTTCACTCTTGCAGGCTGGCCGATCAAAAGGCCGGCCCTTTTTTTATCCCCATTCGCCTTCGGTGGGGATGTTCAGGACAATGCCGCAATGTTTGCAATGCACGGCGTCGGGGTCGTGGCGGTTGAGGCCGCAGCTCGGGCAGGCGAAATTCACCTTGGTCGGGCGGAAGATGGTCTGCACGAGCCGGAGGAACAGGGCGACACCGAACACCATGATCACCACCGCCATCAGGCGCCCGACCGTATCGCTGAGTGTGATATCGCCAAAGCCGGTGGTGGTCAGGGTCGCGACCGTGAAATAGAGCGCGTCGAAATAATTGTTGATCTGGTCGTTCTGGCGCGCTTCCAGCACATAGACCACCGCCGTGATGACAAACACGAAAATCGCCAGGTTGATGCTGGACTGGATGATCTGTTCATTGCGCCGGAACCAGGGCAGCTCCTGCCTGAGGGTCGCGAGCATATGGTAGGAGCGCATCAGCCTGAGCATGCGCACCACGCGCAGGAAGGCGAAATTCTCAACCAGGATCGGTGCCAGCAGCGACAGGATCACGATCAGGTCCGCGACAGAGGAAAACTGCAGCATGTAGCGCAGCCTGCGGTTGGCGATCAGCAGGCGCGCGCCATAGTCTGCCACCAGCACGAGGGCAATGGCATAGTCAAGGATGCGCCCCGTGATGCCTTGGTGCAGCAAGGACGACAGGATGAAATAGGAAATGGTGACAAAATCGAACGCCAGGAGCGCAAAGCGGAAGCGCCGGGCGGCCTTGCCGTCACCAAAATAAAGCTGTTTCAGCCTGTCTTTCATCGAACCAGATCCCCCTTGTTGGACGTCAGCCTGCCAAAAGCCGCCGGCGCCTGCAAGAGGCGCGGGTGTGTCCTTGCTGCTTTCAGCTTTACGACAAAGGTTGAGGGTCTATGATGGCGGGGATTTGATGCAAAAGGAGTAACGTATGCAGATGCTGCGTCAACTGGCCATCGTCCTTGTCGCCGCCTGGGCCACTGTGGCCCCCGCGCTTGCGCAGGACAATGCGCCGATCATCACCTATGAAACCCAGTTCCATTCCACCCTGGCCCGCAACGGCATGGTGGTCAGCCGCGAATATTATGCGTCGGAAGCCGGGCTTGAAATCCTGAAAGCGGGGGGCAATGCGGTCGATGCCGCAGTGGCAACCGGCTTTGCCCTTGCCGTTACCCTGCCGCAGGCCGGCAATATCGGCGGCGGCGGTTTCATGATGATCTACCTCAAGGATGAGGACAAGGTCATCGCGCTTGATTACCGCGAGATCGCGCCCAAGGCGGCGTTCCGGGACATGTATCTGGACGGTGCCGGCAATGTGGACAAGGAATCCGTTCGTTTCAGCCTCAAGGGTACGGGCGTGCCGGGTACCGTCATGGGCCTGACGCAGGCGCTGTCCAAATATGGCACCATGCCCTTGGATCAGGTCATGGCGCCGGCCATTCGCCTTGCCGAACAGGGTTTCGCCATGACCTGGGGTTTCAATGACACCCTGACCGAATACAAGGCGCGCCTGCAGGCCGACCCGGCCGCGCGCAAGTTCTTCTACAAGGCAGACGGTTCGGTGTATCAGGAAGGCGAGCTGTTCCAGCAACCGGTGCTGGCCCGCACGCTCAAGGAAATTGCCGCCAGGGGCGCCGACGGTTTCTACAAGGGCTGGGTGGCCGATGCACTGGTGGATACCATGGAAAAAGGCGGTGGCCTGATCACCCATGAGGACCTGGAAGGTTATGTCGCGCGCGAGCGGGAACCGCTTGTCGGCACCTATCGTGGTTTCAAGGTTGTGACCATGCCGCCGCCGTCGTCCGGTGGTGTGCACCTCATCGAGATGCTGAATGTGCTCGAGAACTGGGACATGCGGTCCTATGGCCACAACAGCGCGGCCTATATCCACCGTCTGACCGAAACCATGAAATATGCCTATGCCGACCGTTCGAAATACCTGGGCGACCCGGACTTTTTCCAGGTGCCTGTACAGGCGCTGACCGACAAGGCCTATGCCAAAACCATCTTTGACCGGATCGACCCTAACAAGGCAACCCCGTCCAAGGACATCGCGCCGGCCCCAAGCCTGCCGATGGAGAGCCGCCAGACCACGCATTTTTCGGTCATGGACAAATTCGGCAACATGGTCGCGAACACCTATACGCTGAACTATACCTACGGCAACGGCAAGGCGGTGATGGGCGCAGGGTTCCTCCTGAATAACGAGATGGACGACTTCTCGGCCAAGCCTGGCGTGCCGAACGGTTTCGGCCTTCTGGGCGGTGAAGCCAACGCGGTCGAAGCTGGCAAGCGCCCGCTCAGCTCCATGACCCCGACCTTCATTTTCAAGCCGAACGGCGAACCCTATGTCGCAACCGGCAGCCCGGGGGGCTCCACCATCATCACCACGGTCTTGCAGGTGGTCCTGAATACCATGGACTTCGGCTATAACCCGGCCGCCGCTGTGTCGGTGCCGCGCATCCACCACCAGTGGTTTCCGGACCGTCTGTATATGGAGCCGGGCCTGTCGGTCGATACGCGCCGGGTTCTGGCGGCCATGGGCCACAATATCAAGATCAATTCGGAAGACAGTTGGGATCAGGTCCTGGGGGCATCCCAGACCCTGATGCGTGGGCCTGGTGACATCATCATGGGGGGCGCCGATCCGCGCCGGCCGGGTGCCCACGCCGCAGGCTTCTGAGCATCGGGGCTGTCGCGGAACACTGCGGCAGCCCGCCCCGAACCAAAGAGAAAGGGCCGGAGGAATATTTCCTTCGGCCCTTTTTGTTCTGTCTGGCGGTTGCCCTTATTCGGCCTGGCTCGGCTGCTCGGCCGGTGCCGGCTTGCCGAACCCGAGGGTGCGTTTGATCGCGGCCCAGGTACGGTGGAACAGGCGGGTGATATCGTCCCCGATCGCATAGAGCGAAGGCACCATGAACAGGGTGACAAAGAAGGCGACAAACACGCCCGCTGCCAGCGAAACCACGATGGGCTTCAGGAAGGCTGCCTGGATCGACCGCTCCATCATCATCGGGGTCAGGCCGATAATGGTGGTGACCGAGGTCAGGAGGATCGGACGGAAGCGGGTTACACCGGCTTCGACAATGGCCTCCAGGGGTTTCATGCCCCGTTCCTTCAGCTTGTTGCAGGCATCCACCAGGACCAGGTTGTCATTCACAACGACGCCCGCGGCGGCGGCAATGCCGAAGTAGCTGAAGATCGCCATGGTCAGGTCGGCCGCGAAGTGGCCCAGCACTGCGCCCACGAAGGCATAGGGCATGGCGATCATGATCGCGAACGGCTGCCAGTAGCTGCGGAAGGCAATGGCCAGCAGCATGTACATGGAGAACAGGGCACCTGCATACAGGCGAACCACGTCGGAGATGAACTCTGCCTCCCCTTCTGCCTGGCCGATATTTTCGGTGATCAGGCCCGGGTACTTTTTCTTCCATTCGGGGAAGAAGTTTTCCCGGAGGTCGGTCATGATGTCCTTGTTGACGTTTTCCTTAAGGTCCGCGCTTACGCGGGCGGCACGGTTGCCGTTCCAGCGCTGGATGCGCTTGATACCCGGTTCGTAGTTCAGGTTGGCGACCGCGGACAGCGGGATTTCACGGCCATCGGACGTGCGAACCCGGAAGTCCTTCAGGCTTTCGATCGACCGGCGCGATTCTTTGGGGTAATGCACCATGACCTTCACGTCCTGGCCGTTCCGCGGAATGCGCTGGGCTTCGATGCCGTAATAACCCTGGCGCACCTGGCTCGTCACATCTGCGAGGGTCAGGCCCAGTTTTTCTGCACCGGCCTTCAGGGTGATGCGGATTTCCTGGCTGGCGCCTTCGAGGTTGTTGCGAACGTCATAGAGGGCGTCATAGGTACGCAGGCGGTCCTCGAGGTCGGATACGGCGGCCCGCAGGGTGTCGAGGTCAGGGTGGCGGATCGACAGGTCGAAACCGGCGTCATTGTTGCCCTGGGTATAATCCACCGACACCGACTTGGCGTCAGGGATATCACCGATCAGTTCACGCAGGCGCAGGGAAGCGTCCTTGGCCGACATTTCGCGCACTTCCGGCGGCGCCAGCTTCACGATGGCCAGCACACTGTCCCGGCGGGAACGGGTGTACCAGTTCTCGATCAGTTTGCCTTCGCCGCCCGTGCGGGTGTTCACTTCGTCCACCAGCTTCTTCTCGGCATCCTGCAACTGGGCAAGGATTTCGAGCGCACGGCTGTAGGGCGCACCTTCCGGCATGGTCACATCGACGATGATCTGGTCGGATTCGATTTCCGGCATGAACGACTTTTTCACATAGTCGTTGCCGAAAATGCCGAAGATCGACACGACAAACAGGCCGACGAAGAAGGTGAAGGTCAGGTAACGGTTACGGATCGCCCAGTTGCCCATCTTGCGATATTTGAACTGCGCAAAGTTGGTGATGCTGTCGGCGATGCGCTTCTGGAAGCGACCGAAGCGACCCAGGTTCGTGCGCGGCTTCAGCTTCGACAGGTGCGCCGGCAGAATGAGGAGCGCCTCGATCAGCGAGAAGCTGAGCGCGGTGACAACCACCCAGGTGATGTGGCGGGTGAACTCGGACGTGCTGCCATCCAGCAATACCCAGGGCAGGAAGGCGATAATGGTGGTCAGGACCGCAAAGATAACCGGCTTGGCCACCAGTTGGGTGCCGAACACGGCTGCGGTGATGCCACCACCCGTGCGCTGGCTTTCACTATGGATACTTTCACCCACCACGATGGCGTCATCCACCACGATGCCGAGCACCAGCAGGAAGGCGAAGGTCGACAGCATGTTGATCGAGATATCGAGGGCCGGCAACAGGATGAAGGCGCCGGCATAGGCGGTTGCGATACCGATGGCCACCCAGAAGGCGACTTTCGGGCGCAGGGTCAGGATCAGCACGATCAGCACCAGCACCAGGCCCTGGAAGGCTGAACCGCCAATGGTGTTCATGCGGCTTTCAAAGGCTTCGTTGGCGTCGGTCCAGAGGGTCAGTTTGGCGCCGGCCGGCAGGGTTGCCTGGCGTTCTTTCACCCATTCGGAGATCGAGTTGGACATCTTCACAATGTCCATATTGTCGGTCGACATGACCTGCAACAGGATCGCCGGCTCGCCGTTCAGGGTGGCCAGAATGTCCTCGTCCTCGAAACCGTCGACCACATTGGCGATATCGCGCACACGGATGGTGCCGCCGTCGGTGGTCTGACGAACAATGATGTTGCCGAAGTCGTGTTTGGTGTCGGCCATGTTGCGCGCGGTCAACTGGAATTCACCGGCGTTGGTGCGTACCGAACCGCCCGAGCTGTTGAGCGAGTTGTTGCGCACGGCGGTCGCCACCTGGGCAAAGCTCAGGTTATAGCGGCGTAGGGCTTCTTCGCTTACCTCGATCGAGACTTCCTCACGGCGGGTGCCGAAGAGGTCGACAATCGAAACGCCTTCAAGCTGGGCCGCTTCACGGCGCAGTTTTTCGGCCAGGTTCTTGAGATCGCGTTCCTCGAGGTTGCCATGCACGGCCACCCGGATCACTTCGTCCCGGTTCACCCACTGCTGAACCCGCGGGGGCTCGATATCGCGCGGGAAACTGGCGATGGAGTCGACACGGATTTTCACGTCATTCATGAACTGGGCGAAATCGGCGCTCTGGCGGGCCAGGATATAGACGCCGCCGAAGCCTTCGCCCGATGACGAGCGCACCCAGTCGATATTGTCGAGGTCACGGACCGATTCCTCGATCCGGGCAACGATCTGTTCTTCCACTTCCTGCGGGCTTGCGCCCGGCCAGGAAACCTCAATCTGCAGACCCGGGAAACGCACCTGCGGTTCCATTTCCCGTTCCATGGCCGTGAA
Source organism: Alphaproteobacteria bacterium (assembly GCA_006226495.1). Lineage (GTDB taxonomy): Bacteria > Pseudomonadota > Alphaproteobacteria > Sphingomonadales > Kordiimonadaceae > Kordiimonas. The sequence continues at coordinate 62,435 of SBGU01000032.1, read as the reverse complement.
GCCCAGGATACCGGCAAGGAAAATGCCGAGCATCAACAGGTTGGCGGCAACGGTGTTGCGGGCCCACCATTCAATAATCTTGTTCATGCTGCTTCCCCTTAGCGCGACGCAGATGCGTCGTTCTGGGCACTGCGGGTGATTGCGGTCGCTGCCATGCCGTCATAGGCGGCACGTACTGCAGAGGTCACGACCTGGTCGCCTGCAGCGACACCAGCCGAAACATAAACATGGTCTGCAGTGGTGGACATGACCTCAACCGTATGCACTTCCATCTTGCCGTCGCGGATCACATAAACCTGGTCGTCACCGCGCAGGGCGGTACGCGGCATGACAAAGGCATGCTGCGGTACGACGCTTTCGATCTCGGCGCTGACAAACAGGCCGACCGCCAGCGGCACACCCTGGTCGGATGCGGCACCATACGGGTCCTGCACTTCGGCAACGGCATAGATCAGGCGGGTCTGCTGGTCGATCGCGGCATGGGTGCGCACGATGCGACCGGTCCATTCATGAGGCACGCCGGCCACTGTGGCATGCAGGGTAACTGCAGGCGCATTGTCGGCTTTGGCGACAAAACCGATCGGCAGGGCCAACTCGGCAAGCTGGTCGTCGGTCAGCGGCAGGCGAATTTCAACCTTGTCGGTGGCAAAGACACGGCCAAGCGTGGTGCCGACCGAAACATACTGGCCAACACCAACCTTGCGCTCAAGCACACGGCCCTGATAGGGCACGCGGATCTTGGTACGGTCCAGGTTCAGTTTGGCGTTGTCCAGGTCGGCCTTGGCGGCACGTACCTTGGCCTGTGCTTCGGCAACCTGCGGCTGGTTCAGGGCAAGCGGCGTCGGTTCGCCGTCTTTCACCCATTCCTGCCACTGCTTGCGCTTGATGCGGGCGTCGGCCATCTGTTTTTCAAGGTTCACGGCGGCTTCGGCCACACGTGCCTCGGCGCTTGCCACGGCGAGCTGATAGTCAGCATCTTCGATCTGGATCAGGGTCGTGCCCTGGTCGAAACCGGCGCCTTCGGCGAACACGTCATTGATTGAAACGATCCGGCCGGAAACCTGCGGAATCAGGTCGATTTCCGTCTTGGGACGGACTTCACCCTGTGTGCGCACGGTCAGTTTCACATTTTCAGATTGAACCGAATCGACATAAAGCGACACGGGGCGCGCTTCTTCTTCGGTTTTTGCCGGAGCATCTTTGGCTGCCGAAAGGCCCGCAACGGAACCGATCGCAACCCCCAGCACCACGACCGGTGCGGCGATCTTGAGAATTTTCCTCACTGTCTTCCTCGCTTTTCAATGTGGCTTAAGCCACTATTGCTTATGTGAATCCATATATATCAAGTCTATATAGATGTCACTCGTTTATTTATGGTTTAGTCCCGCGCTTTTCAATGGCCGCCGGCCATTTCCTTCATGCTCTTGGCAAGGCCCTGGCATGGTTTTGGCTTTTGTTACCACAGCTTGCGGCGTCCCGGCGGCGGCTCATTCCGTATGGACTTTTGATGATTGCAATTTTAATCGCTATTTTTATGATTTGTTACCAAATTCAGGGCAGGGTCTAAACTTGTGACCAGGAACATGTTGTTGGAAAAGGATATACCCGTGCCGGCAAGTGACGACACGCAGACCAGCCGGGTTGCGCTTCTGGATGCGCTTGCGGAAGGAGTAATGGTCCGCCAGGGCAACAGGGTGCTTTTTGCCAACGAACCGTTGCGCCAGCTTCTGGGCTTTGATGGGACTGTCGCCGAGCTTTGCAATGAACCGCTGGCCACCTGGATTCACGAAGCGGACCGCGCCCTCGTCGAAGAGAATTACCGCCTGCGCATGGGCGGCGGTGATGCCCCCGAAAATTACGAATTCCGCCTGCGGCGCGCAGACGGCGAGGCCCGCTGGGTCAATTGCCGCGCCAATGTGGTTGACTGGCAGGGCGAACCGGCCATCGTCGCTTGTGTCTATGATATTACCGACCGTATGCAAGCCGCCGAGGCGCGACAGAACAGCGAGCACCTGTTCCACAATGTCTTCCGCCTGACGCCCGAGGTCATGATCCTGTCCAACCTCAGGGATGGCCGCATCCTGGATGTAAACCCGGCGTTCCTGAATGTGTTCGGCAGGCGGCGCGACGATGTCATCGGCCAGACCTCCCACATGCTGGGGATCTGGGCCGACCCGACCTTCCTCAGCCGCTTTGTCGAAGAACTGAAGATGAATGCCTCAATGACCGACGTGCCGACCACGGTTCGGACGCGGGGCAACCTGATCCGGCATTTCCGGCTCTTTGCCCAAAAGATCGAACAGGGATCGGAACAGCTTCTGCTGCTGATCGGTCGCGACGTGACAGAAGACCTGGTGCAGGCGCAGGAACTGCAGCGCAGCCGGGATACCGCCGAGCTTGCCAACCGCGCCAAATCCGAATTCCTCGCCAACATGAGCCATGAACTCAGGACACCCCTGAACGCCATCCTCGGTTTTGCCGAAATCCTGCAGGACCAGATGCTGGGCTCGATCGGCAACCCGCGTTATGCCGAATATGCCCGCGACATCCATGAAAGTGGCACGCACCTCCTGTCCATCATCAACGACATCCTCGATCTGTCGAAGGTGGAAGCCGGGCGGCTGGAAGCCTATCTGACCTGGATCGACCCGCTCGAAGCGCTCGAGATGTGCGTGACCCTTGTGCAGCAGCGTGCGTTCGAGGCCGGCCTGACGCTCGAGCACCGGTTCGACAACTCGGTCCTGCTCGAGGCCGATGAGCGGCTGATCAAGCAGATCACGCTGAACCTGCTTTCGAACTCGATCAAGTTCACCGAACCCGGTGGCAAGGTTACGGTCGGGCTTGAAAAAACCGCGCCCGGCGGCCTGTGCCTCAGTGTTACCGACACCGGCATCGGCATGACCGCCGAAGAGATCAAGATCGCCAAGCGCCCGTTCGGGCAGGTGGACAGCAGCCTCAGCCGCCGGCATGAAGGCTCGGGCCTCGGCCTGCCGCTGATTTCCGCTTTTGCAGAAAAACTGAGCGCGACCATGACCATCGACAGCCAGCCCAGCGTGGGCACGCGGGTCAGCATCGTCTTCCCGCCCTTCAAGGTGAAGCTGAAGGGCGAGGATTAAGCCGCCGCCCCGGACACCCATACCAAGGGGTGTCTATCATCTGTCTTGTTTCTATGCTGGAATGGTCTCCTTCCATGGAGGCGCCGTTATGACCAGCAAATCAGCAAACACCCGTGAAGAACGCGACAGCCTTGGCGCCGTCGCCGTGCCGGCGGACCGTTACTGGGGCGCGCAAACCGAACGGGCGCGCGGCAATTTCCCGATGGGCACTGACCGCATGCCGCCGGTGTTCGTGCGGGCGCTCGGGCTGCACAAGCTGGCTGCGGCCAAAACGAACGCCGCGAACGGCGACCTCGACAGCAAACTCGCGGACCTGATTTTCCGCGCGGCGCAGGAAGTTGCGGATGGGCGCCTTGAGGCGCATTTCCCGTTGCCGGTCTGGCAAAGCGGCTCGGGCACCCAGTTCAACATGAATGCAAACGAGGTGATTGCGAACCGCGCCAACGAACTGGCGGGCGCGCCCCTGGGGGCCAAGGCACCGGTGCATCCGAACGACCATGTCAACATGGCGCAGTCGTCAAACGACAGTATCCCGACCGTGATGAACCTGTCTGCGCTTCTGTGCTGGCAGGACCAGGGGCAGGCGCAGCTTGATGGCCTGATTGGCGAAACCATGGCCTGTGCCACGCGCTTCGCCGGCCTTGTGAAGGTCGGGCGCACTCATCTGCAGGATGCGGTGCCCATGACCTTGGGTCAGGAATTCGCGGCATTTGCCGACCAGTTGAAGGCTGCCGCCGCAAGCCTGCACCATGCCCTTGATGCGCTGCATGAAATTCCGCAGGGCGGCACGGCGGTGGGCACCGGCCTCAATGCCCCCGCGAATTTTGGCGCGGCCTACGCAGATACGCTTGCGGGCCTGACCGGTATCGGTTTCAAAAGTGCCGCCAACCGTTTCAGCAAGATCGCAGGGCATCAGGACCTGTTTGCGGTGTCTGCCGCCCTGTCGGGCCTTGCAACCGTGCTGTTCAAATATGCCAATGATGTGCGGCTTCTGGGGTCCGGCCCGCGTGCCGGCCTTGGAGAACTGATCCTGCCCAAGAACGAGCCCGGCTCGTCGATCATGGCAGGCAAGGTGAACCCCAGCCAGTGTGAAAGCCTGGCCATGATCTGCGTGCGTATCTTCGGCAACCATGACACGGTCACCCAGGCGGCGGCGGGCGGTCATTTCCAGATGAATGCCTACAAGCCGGTCATTGCCTACAGCCTGCTGCAAAGCATGATCCTGCTGGGCGAGGGCATGGCCAGTTTCACGGACCGTTGCCTGAAAGGGCTGGAGGCCGACCGGGCGCGCCTTGCCGACAATGTGGCGCGCAGCCTGATGGTTGCAACGGCCCTTGTGCCGCGCATCGGCTACGACAAAACGGCAGAGATTGTGTTGAAGGCGGACAAGGAGGGCCTGACCCTCAGGGATGCCGCGCTGGCATCGGGGGCCTTGTCGGAAAGCGACTATGACACCTGGGTCGACCCCCGTGCCATGGCCGAGGGGCGCTGACGCCCCTCCGGGTAAAGGGCTCAGGCCTTTTCGCGGGCAACCGCGCGCCAGCCGATATCCGACCGGCAGAAACCTTCCGGCCAGTCCAGCAGCTTGACCGCGGCATAGGCTTTGGCCTGTGCCTCGGTCACTGTTTTGCCGGTCGCGGTCACGTTCAGGACGCGGCCACCGGTAGCCAGCAGGCGACCGTCCGACTGTCTGGTGCCGGCATGGAAGATGTTCGCGCCCGTGCCTTCGCTCGCCCGGTCCACACCCTTGATTTCCGTACCTTTTTTATAGTTGCCGGGATAGCCGTTTGCGGCCATCACCACGGTCAGCGCCACATCGTCCTTCCAGTTGATGCTGTGGCCGGCCAGTTCACCTTTGGCGCATGCCAGCAACAGCGGCACCAGGTCGCTGTCCATGCGGGTCATCAGTACCTGGCATTCGGGGTCGCCGAAGCGGCAGTTATATTCGATCAGCTTGGGGCCGTCCTTCGTGATCATAAGCCCTGCGAAAAACACGCCCTTGTAGGGGTGGCCCATGTCGGCCATGGCACGCGCGGTCGGTTCGATAATCTCGGTCATTACCTGCGCGCACAGGGCGTCGGTCATGATCGGCGCGGGCGAATAGGCACCCATGCCGCCGGTGTTGGGGCCGGTGTCGCCGTCACCTACGGCCTTGTGGTCCTGCGCCGTTGCCAGCGCCAGGGTGGTTTTGCCGTCCGAAAGCGCAAAGAAGCTGGCTTCTTCGCCTTCCATGAATTCTTCGACCACGACTTCCGCGCCCGCGTCGCCAAAGGCGCCGCCGAAGATGGTGTCGATGGCCTCCAGGGCTTCGGCCACGGTGTGCGCGATGATCACGCCCTTGCCGGCAGCAAGGCCATCGGCTTTCACGACAATCGGTGCGCCCTGCGCCTCGACATAGGCCTTGGCGGCGACGGCATCCGCGAACCGGCCGTAGGCGGCGGTCGGGATGCCATATTTGGCGCAGATATCCTTGGTGAAGCCTTTGGAGCCTTCAAGCTGCGCGCCGCCCTTCGATGGGCCGAACACCATCAGCCCCGCGGCTTCCAGGTCATCGGCAAGGCCGGCAACCAGCGGCGCTTCGGGGCCAACCACCACCAGCGCAATCTCGTGGCTCTTGCAGAAGTCGATCACACCGGCATGGTCGGTGACATCCAGGTCCAGGCAGGTGGCGACATCGGCGATCCCGCCATTGCCGGGGGCGCAGTAAAGCGAGCCGATGAGCGGGCTTTGCGCGATTTTCCAGCACAGGGCATGTTCGCGGCCACCGGAACCAATGACGAGGATATTCATATTTTTCACCTGTGTTGCGGCAGGGTTGCTTGAAGGCTGCCCCCTTGTATCATAGGTTCCTGTTCACTCAAGCCCGAATGGGCCAGGGTGCGCAATTCGCAAAAAAGGGAACGGCATGTCAGACGCGGAAACCGGCAGCAACACATATGAATTCACCGTGTCGGAGCTTTCGGGCGCGCTCAAGCGCTCGGTCGAGGACCAGTTCGGTTATGTGCGGGTGCGGGCCGAACTCTCGGGCGTGAAGCGGGTTTCGTCGGGCCATGTCTATTTTGCCCTGAAGGATGACCAGGCTGTGCTGGACGGCGTATGCTGGCGTGGTGTCGCCAGCCGCTTCACCTTCGTGCCGGAAGACGGGCTGGAAGTTATCTGCACCGGCAAACTGACCACTTACCCCGCGCGGTCCAAGTACCAGATGGTGGTCGACCATATGGAACCGGCGGGCGCCGGCGCCCTGATGGCGCTTCTGGAAGAACGCAAGAAAAAGCTGGCGGCAGAGGGTCTGTTCGACCCCGCGCGCAAACGCCCGATCCCGTTCCTGCCGAAGGTGATCGGGGTCGTGACCTCGCCCACCGGGGCCGTGATCAGGGATATCCTGCACCGGCTGAATGACCGGTTCCCGCGCCATGTGCTTGTCTGGCCCGTGCTGGTGCAGGGGCAGGGGGCGGCGGAACAGGTGGCTGCCGCCATTCGCGGCTTCAATGCCATCGACGGCACGGGCAGTGTGCCGCGCCCCGATGTGCTGATCGTCGCGCGCGGTGGCGGTTCGATTGAAGACCTCTGGTCCTTCAACGAGGAAGTGGTGGTGCGCGCCGCCGCCGAAAGCCGGATTCCCCTGATTTCTGCGGTCGGGCACGAAACCGACACTACCCTCATCGATTATGTCTCCGACCTGCGCGCGCCAACGCCAACGGGTGCGGCGGAAAAGGCCGTGCCGGTGCGCGAGGAATTGCTTTACAGCGTCACCGACCTTGGTCGCCGGCTGGCCACATTGCGCGGCCTGATGATCCGCGACCGGGTCGAACGCTTGCGCGGCCTTGCGCGCGGCCTGCCCAGCCCGCGGGATATCCTGGGTCTTGCCGAACAGCGCTTTGACGACCTGTCGGAACGCCTGCCGCGCGGCCTGATGGCTGTAGCCCAGATCAAGGCGGCGAAACTGAACCGCCTGGTGGGCGGGCTGGGTGTCGGCCGGCTGAAACAGTTGCTGGCATACCGCGAAGGCCAGTTGCGCTCGACCGAAAACCGCATCACCCCGGCCTACAGCCGCCGTCTTGCCGACCTCAGTGCGCGGCTCGAGGCGTCGGGCCGCATGCTTGAAAGCCTGTCCTATACCAAGGTGCTGGAACGCGGTTATGCGCTGGTCACCGACGCGGGCGGCAAACCTGTTGCACGTGCAACAAGTCTGGCGACCGGCGATCAGGTCACCGTGCGCTTCGCGGACGGGGCCACCGCCATGCAGGTTTTGAACGGTGCCGCGCCCGAACCGGCCCCGGCCCCAAAACCCGTGCCCAAACCAAAACCCAAAAAGCCGACAGGTGGCAGCGACCGGCAGGGGACCTTGTTATGATCCTGTCCCGCATCGTCGCCGCAATTTTGCCCGCTTCTCCTGCTCCATTGCGCACCATGAAAAAACTTGTGATTTCAGCCCTCTGCCTTTGCCTTGCCGCCAGCCTGCCGGTGGCGGCTGTTGACCTGCACGGCAGCCTGACCCAGGGCGGCATGGCCTGGGGCCAGGTGGCGCCTGGTGCGGTGGTCAGCCTGGACGGCGAGACTGTGAAAGTTGGCCCGGATGGCCATTTTGTCATCGGCTTCGCGCGCGAGGCGGTGGCCAGCCACACACTGACGGTCACCAGGGCCGGCAAGACCGAAAGCCAGACCCTGACGGTTGCTGCGCGTGATTTTGATATCGAACGGGTGAACGGCCTGCCGCCCAAAACCGTGACCCCGCCGCCCGAATGGGCCGCGCGCCGCAAAACGGAAACCGCCCGTGTTGCCAGGGGCCGTGCGCTTAACAGCGACGCACTGGATTGGCTGGCCGGTTTTGTCCGTCCCGCCGAAGGCCGTTTCTCGGGCTTTTACGGCAGCCAGCGCATCCTGAACGGTGAACCGCGCAGCCCGCATTATGGCCTGGATATCGCCGGTCCCACGGGCACGCCGATTGTGGCGCCTGCGGGCGGTGTGGTGACCCTTGCTGCCCCCGATTTCCTCCTGGAAGGCGGCATCGTGATCATCGATCACGGGTTTGGCGTTACCTCGACCCTGTTCCATATGAACACGGTGGACGTGAAGGAAGGCGACCGGGTCGAACAGGGCGCGCGCATCGGCACCATCGGCGCCACCGGGCGTGCCAGCGGCCCGCATGTGGACTGGCGCATCAATATCGGCAGCCTGCGGCTTGACCCGCAGCTCCTTTTAGAAAAAGACGACGGGAAGGATAAAAAATGATCAAACAAGGATTGGCGGCCCTGGTCGCAACCATGGCCATTGGCACCACAGCGTTTGCTGAGGATGAAGGTTTCAGCATCGACGGGTATGTCGGCGGCGTGACCGACTATCGCGACCGCGGGCTCAGCCTGTCGGGCAAGGACCCGGCAGTTGTTGCCTCCGTTGGTGCCTATCAGGACAATGGTTTCTATTTTGGCGTCTCTGGCGCCAGTGTCGGCTGGGCGGGTATCGATGCCCGGGTGCGCGGTTTCGCCGGTTACCGCATCGACAAGGGCGACTATATCTATGATTTTTCGGCCGAGCTGGACAGCACACACGGCGACGACAGCAATTTCTATCCGGAATTCCGGGGCACGATTGCGCGCGACTTCGGCCTTGCCTTCATCCGGGGCGGGCTTGTCTATGCGCCTGATGGCCGCTGGTCGCTGCCGACCCAGCAGAGCCTCTATGCCTTTACCGACCTTGAGGTGCCGGTCCCGAACCTGCCGGAGCTGACCATCATCGGCCGGCTGGGCTATGACATGCGCGGTGGTGACTTCCGCAACCTGTGGGACTATGGCATCGGCCTGTCGGCTTTCATCGAATCCGTCGAGTTGACCCTGATGTATGAAAATTCCAGCCTGAACGGTGGTTACGGCAAGGGTGCCGTGGTCTTCGGGGCCAAATATTATTTCTGACACTCTGGCGGGCGCCTAGGCGGCGTCCGTTTCTTCGCCGAAGGTGCGGCGCGGCGGGAAGCTGGCGGTGACGGTGGTGCCCTTGCCCTTGACCGACTGGATGATCAGTTCGCCGCCATGCAGTTCCACCAGGTTCTTGACAAGCGGCAGGCCAAGGCCCGTGCCTTCGTGGCTGCGAGTGGTTGTCGTGCCAGCCTGGCCAAAGGGGGTCAGTGCGACTTCCAGTTCCTGGCGGGTCATGCCGATGCCGGTATCGCTGATCACCAGCCGCATGGAGCGATCGTCCGCCATGCGCGCGCTCATCAAGATCGTGCCGCCTTTTTCGGTGAATTTGACCGAGTTGGATAACAGGTTCAGAAGGATCTGTTTGATCAGCCGGCGGTCTGCATACAGGCGCGGCAGGCTGGCAGCCACGTCGCATTCGATATTCACACCGCGTTCGCGCGCCCTGGGGGTCAGCAATGTCTGCACATCGGCATAAACCGGCGCGATATCGATATATTCTTCCTTCAGGGTCAGGCGACCGCTTTCAATTTTCGACAGGTCCAGGATATCGTTGATGATGTCCAGAAGGTGCCTGCCGCTTTCATTGATATGGCCGACATATTCCTCATATTGCCGGGCGCCCAGCTTGCCGAACACCTGATGCTGCATCATTTCCGAAAAACCCAGGATGGCATTCAGCGGAGTCCTGAGTTCGTGGCTCATGTTCGCGAGGAATTCCGATTTTGACTGGTTGGCGATCTCGGCATCGCGCATGCTGCGGCGCAGCGCACGGGTATGCCGGCGCTGCATCAGCATCAGCCCCACGGTCATCACCGCCACGAACACGGCCAGAAGCGCGATCAGCCGGTTATAATCGGCCCGTGCTTCCTTGAGCGCCTGTTCCGCCCGCTGTTTGGCCAGCATGGTCTCCAGGCCCGAACGCAAGTCGGTAATGCTGTGCTTGAAACGCTCATACTGCGACTGCACCTGCGCCTTGCGCGCTTTTTCCAGCATCATGAAAGACTGTTCAAGATCGCCTTCCGCATGCAGGATATAGGCTTGGGTCAGCAGCCCCTCGGCGTCCGAGGCATAGGCCCTGGCTTCCGGATGGCCGTCGAAATAGGCCTGGTTCATTTCGAAATAGCGACGGGCTTCCTTCGGGTTGCCAAGGCGGGCATAGCTCATGGCCACAAGGTCATAGAGCGAGGTGTCGAAGGTCGGGTCGCTGGCAAAATTGTCGAGCGCTTCGGTCGCGCGCGCGATCGCGGATTTGAAATCCCCGGCGTCATAATCGATCCAGGCCAGGCCATAGAGCACATAATAGCGCCCCTGCACGCGCCCGGTCTGTTCGATCACGGTTTCCAGCGCCAGATAATATTGCCGGGCCAGGTCGCGTTCCTCAAGGTCGTCGAGGGTGGAGGCCATGTTGAACAGCGCCGATTCCCGGTCGAAGGCGATGCCTTCGCGTTCCGCCAGCTCAAGCGCCTTGCCATAATAGTCGACGATCGGATCGATCTCGCCCACGCTCGTGTAGGTATAGGCGAGGGTAAGGTACGCCAGCATGCGCATATGATTGCCGCGCTTCGTGTCCGGCAGGGTGATGGTGCTTTGCGCCATGGTGCTCAGGCCCTCAAGCACATTGCCAAGCTCCGGGCCCATGATGGCCATCACGGCATCGGCAAAAAACACCCCCAGGGTGTCGCCGCGTGCTTCGGCCCCCGCGCGTGTGGTCAATACAAGGTTCTTTGCGGCCTCAAGGTCGCCATTGAGCGCGAGCGCGCTGGCTTCGGCGAGGTCGCCATACAGCAGCAGATCCTGATCACCCGTGGTGCGGGCGACATCCCGGTCCCAGGCGGCCACATCATCCAGAAGGCCAGCTTCGGCGATGTCGATGGCGTGGAATGTCAGTTCTTTCAGGATTTCAGCGCGGGATTGGGGGTCCGCCGTCTGGGCAAGCCGGTTCCTGAGCGCGGCCACATGCAGATGCGCATCCGCGTTGGCCGCGGAAACCAGCTCCGGCAACAGCGCCAGGGCACGGGCGCGGCCTTCGTCACTGAGGCCGGACGCGGCAAAAGCAGCACCGCTGATGCACAACATCAGCAAGCCTGTAAACAGACGTCCAAACTGCCTCAAGATTACCGGCATGAACCGACAGTCCCTCCTAGCGTACTGGATATAGCTATTCAGCCACAAAAAAGGAAAATGAAAGTTAACGCGGGACTTACCAGAATCTTTGTGTCGGTGCCAGCATGCCAGGCGGTCCCGCGTCAGGCTGCCACATGGCACCATTCGGCCAGCGCCGGTTCCACCCGTTCCATGATCGCGGGCAACAGGGCCGGCGAACAGCCGATGATATGGTCATGCAGCGGTTTCTTGCGGTTATAGACCAGGCCGCGGCCTGCCCCTGTGGTCATGTGCCCGCCCGCTTCCATCAGGATCAGGTTGGCGGCGGCCACGTCCCAGTCGTTCTTGGGCCTCAGGGTCACGCAACAGTCGAACTGGCCGTCCGCGATCTGGCACAGCCTGAGCGCAATCGAATTGGCCTGTTCGGTGTGCATGCTGTCGGGCCAGGGCGTGGGCCAGATTTTCTTGGATTTGAACGCGCCGGGGTCGCCCATCATGCGGGCGGACGAAAGGTCTGTCTGGCCCGAAACCGTGATCGCAAGGCCGTTTTTGGTGGCGCCGCGCCCCACTTCAGCAAAATAGAAGGCGTCTTTCACTGGGGCATAAAAGGCGGCCACCACGGGTTTGCGGTCCTGCACCAGCGCGACCGAAATGCCCCAGTCGTCGCCGCCACGCAGGAATGCGCGGGTGCCGTCGATCGGGTCGACGATCCACAAGCGGCCACAGCGCAGCCGGTCGGACTGGTCCTCGGTTTCTTCGGACAGCCAGCCATAACCGGTGCGATTCTGGGTCAGGGTCGTGCGCAGGAATTCATCGACCGCAAGGTCGGCTTCCGAAACCGGATTGTCGGGGGATTTTTCCCAGGCATGGATGTCGCGCGCGAAGTAGGACAGCGCAATGCGCCCGGCTTCTTCGGTGACCCGCCGCACCAGCTTGACATCATCGGCCAGCGACCAGGGGCAGCTATCTTCGTCAAACGGTTGGGCCTGGTTCATTCCAATCAACTCACAGTCAGGTGCCCGGTGTGTGTGGCGCGTGTTTATGCCCCGGCGACCATCATACCATCAATCCGCACGGTTGGCGCGTTGGTGCCATAGCGGAATTCAAGGTCAGATGCTGGCACAAGATGTTTGAACATAGTCTTAAGATTGCCGGCGATGGTGATTTCGCTGACCGGGCTGGTGATGCGGCCCTTCTCGATCCGGAAACCGGCGGCGCCGCGGCTATAGTCGCCCGTCACCCCGTTCACGCCCATGCCGATCAGTTCGGTCACATAAATGCCGTCCTCGATATCGTCCATCAGCTCGGCGGGGCTCATCGCACCCGGCGCAAAATACAGATTGCTGGTCGATATGCCCGGCGCGGACGAGGTGCCGCGGCTCGCGTGCCCGGTGACCGGCAGGCCCAACTGGCGCGCGGCGGCGCTGTTCAACAGCCAGGTCTTCAGTACGCCATTTTCAACAAGCGCGGTTTTCTGCACCCGCACACCTTCGCCGTCGAACTGGTGCGACGCCAGCCCGCGCACACGCAGCGGGTCGTCGATGATGCTGACGCCGGGCGCAAAAATCTCGGTCTCCATGGCGTCCTTCAGGAAGCTGGTGCCGCGCGCGACACTGGTGCCGGTGATCGCACCCGCAAAATGGCCCAGCATGCTGCGCGACACGCGGGGATCGAACACCACCGGCAGCTTGCCGCTTTTCATGCGGCCGGCGCCAAGGCGTGCCACCGCGCGTTCGCCCGCAGACCGGCCAACGGCGGTAGCCGATTCCAGGTTGGCAAAATGACGGGTGCTACTGCTGTCATAATCCCGTTCCATGGCGGTGCCTTCACCGGCGACCGCGGAAATGGACACCGAAAAGCTGCTGCCCTTGTAGGCCCCCGCGAAGCCGTGGCTGGTGGCCAGCGCAATAGCCCAACTGCCGGCGCTGGCGCCCGCGCCCGCATTGTTGGTGACCCCCTTCACCGACAGTGCGGCATCCTCGGCCTCGCGTGCCAGGTCGGCCAGGGTGTCGGCGGATACATCGGTGTCGTCATAGAGATCCAGCTCGGCCAGCGGGCCGGTGTGCAGGGCTTCTTCGGGTGCCAGGCCGCAATATTCATCCTCGGGCACCGCGCGTGCCATCGCGAGCGTGCGGTCCACCAGCGCCTTCAGGCTTTGGGGCCGACGGTCGGACGTGGATACCATCGCCTGTTTTTTACCGATCAGGACCCGAAGGCCGATATCTTCGCCCTCAGACCCTTCCACATCCTCCAGCTTGCCTTCGCGCCAGCTTACGCCGCGGCTCGTGGCCTCGACCGCAACAGCATCGGCGGCATCGGCCCCGCCCTTCATGGCGGCAGCGACAAGGTCGTTCAGAAGCTCAAGGGAAGTATCGGGCATAAATCATCCTGAAAAGCGCAGAAAACTCGTGCCCGCACTTAGCCACAGATTGGGGGCAGGGGGCAAGGGTGAAGCTGTGCAATGCGACTGCATGCCCATGTCGCCACCCCGCCGGGCGTGCTAGACTGGTTGTATCAGCAAAGGGAGAAGCGGCATGGACAAGACAAAATACACACTCGCGGCAGTGGCCGGCGGCCTGTTGGTGCTGTTCGCCATCCAGAATATGGCGCGGGTCGAGCTTTATTTCCTCGTCTGGTCCTTCCAGTCCAGCCGCATTGTCGTGATCGCCTTCTCGCTCATCGTCGGCTTTGTGCTCGGCTGGGTCTTCGCCAGCCACCGGAAGAAAAAGGGCAAGACAGATATGCCTACCGAATAAGACTCGTCATTCGCCGGCTTGACCGGCGAACCCAGGAACACCGACGATTACCATGCAATATTACACCTACATGCTCGCAAGTGCTTACAAGGGCACGCTTTATATCGGTGTAACGTCCGATCTGGTCCGCCGGGTATGGGAGCACCGCAACCATGTGGTTGAAGGCTTCACCAAAGACTATGCCGTATCCCGTCTCGTATGGTTTGAAGTGCATGCAAACGCCGAGGCGGCCATCAGGCGTGAAAAACGCCTGAAACGATATAAGCGAGACTGGAAGGTCGAACTGATCGAAGCCGAAAACCCGAATTGGGATGATCTGTTTGAGCGTATTAGCGGCGCGCAGTCTCAGGCCGGTGTTCCTGGGCCCGCCGATCAAGTCGGCGGGTGACGAAAGGGGAGGCGGGGCCCCCTACTTCCAAATCTTCGTCCCGTCGCCCGGAATCCCCAGCTTATCCCACAGCGCGTCCACCTTCTCGATGACGGCGTCTTCCATTTCGATTTGGCGGCCCCATTCGCGGTGGGTTTCGTTGCCGACCTTGTTGGTGGCATCCAGGCCCAGTTTGCCGCCAAGGCCGCTTTCGGGGCTGGCGAAATCCAGATAGTCGATGGGCGTGTTTTCCACCGTAACGATATCGCGCACCGGGTCCATGCGGGTGGAAATCGCCCACATGACATCCTTCCAGTCGCGCGCGTTGATATCGTCGTCCACCACGATCACGAACTTGGTATAGACAAACTGCCTGAGGAACGACCACACGCCCTGCATGATGCGTTTGGCGTGGCCGGCGTAGGCCTTTTTCATGCTGACCACCGCAATCCTGTAACTGCAGCCTTCGGGCGGCAGCCAGAAATCGGTGATTTCCGGGAACTGCTGCTGCAGAAGCGGAATGAACACTTCATTCAGCGCTTCACCGAGGATCGCCGGTTCGTCCGGCGGGCGGCCGGTATAGGTCGACAGGTAGATCGGCTCTTTCCGCATGGTGATGGCGGTGATGGTGAAAACCGGGAATTTTTCGACCGAATTATAATAACCCGTGTGGTCGCCATACGGGCCTTCGTCGCGGTAATCGTCGAGGCTCACGTAACCCTCGAGCACGATTTCGGCGGTGGCCGGCACTTCCAAGGGCACGGTCTTGCATTTCACCAGCGGTACCTTCTTGCCGCGCAACAGGCCGGCGAACTGATATTCGCTCAGGGTGTCGGGCACGGGGGTCACGGCGGCCAGGATGGTACCGGGGTCGGCGCCGATCACCACGGCGGCGGGCACGGGCTCGCGCTTCTTGTCCTTCCAGCGCTGGTATTGCTGCGCACCACCCCGGTGCTTCAGCCAGCGCATCAGGGTCTGGTCTTTCGAGAGCCGCTGCATGCGGTAGATGCCAAGGTTATAATTATCCTCGGCCTTGTCGGTCGGGCCTTTGGTCACAACCAGGGGCCAGGTGATCAGCGGCGCCGGTTCGCCGGGCCAGCAGGTCTGGATCGGTAGTTTGAACAGGTCGATATCGTCGCCGGTCAGCACCACTTCCTGCACCGGGGCCTTTTTCACCCGCTTGGGGCGCATGGCCAGAACCTGTTTCGCGAGCGGCAACAGCTCGAGCGCGTCCTTGATGCCGCGCGGCGGTTCGGGCTGGCGCAGGAACGCCAGGGTTTCGCCCACTTCGCGCAGCTCGTGCGGTTCGCGGTTCATGCCCCAGGCCACACGCTCGACCGTGCCGAACAGGTTCACCAGCACCGGCATGTCCGACTTTTCGCCGCGTTCGTTGATCACATTCTCGAACAGGATCGCGGGGCCGCCCGCATGCAACACGCGGGTCTGGATCTCGGTCATCTCAAGCTCGGTCGAGACCGGTTCGGTCACGCGCACAAGGCTGCCTTCGGCCTCAAGCCTGTCGATGAAATCTCTGAGTGAATCGTATGCCATACATGGGCATATACTGGAGCCGGGGCAAAAGTGCTACGGCGAAATTGTCACAGGCGGTGCCTGCTCGGGCGTGGTGGCGCCGCCCGGTGCGGCGCTTTCGGGGATTTCCGCGTAAGGTGTGGTGGCGTCCCTGACCACCGGCCACAGAAGCTGGGCACCCAGGCTCATGGGCGCGAGGTTTTCGACGCCATATTCCTTCGGGTAGCTGCGGGTAATCACCGCCGTGCCGAACAGCACATCCCAGAAAAACAGAAGGTTGCCGAAGTTGCCGCGGTAGTTGGTCGCCGTGTCGGACGCATATTTGCCATGATGGGCAAAATGGGTGGCCGGTGTGCTGATGGTGCGTTCGACCACCCACATGACCGGCGACAGCCACCGGGTGCGATACAAGGGCGCGTCCCAGCGCACGCTGGAATGTGCGCCGAAGATCACCAGCAGTTTGACGATGATATAGACCGCGTACACGTGGGCCAGGCCAAGGTGGATCAACACACCCGACAGCCACAGCGACGGCATGAACAGGTAATAAAGGATGTTGTTCCGGTACACGATGCGGATGCTCATATATTCCGCATTATGGTGCGCCCGGTGCAGGCCATAAAGCCAGGGAAAGCTGTGCGAGGCCCGGTGCCACCAATATTGCATCATGTCATCGAACAGCAGGAACAGGAGCACCGCCTGCCACGCCGGAATATCGGCCAGCATGCCGGCTGAGCCGGGCGCGAGCACACCTGCAAGCCAGGCCGCGGCAAACAGCACCGCCGGCTGGGTCAGCGCCACCAGAAACAGGCTGCTGACCAGTTCGACCCATTTATCTTCCGGTTTTGCGGTTCGGATGTTGATCAGCTTCGACTGCATGGCCTCCGCCAGCGCGAAGCCGGCGAAGATCATGAGAATGACAAGCGAGCTCGGCAATGCATTGCCCCTTCTTCCCGATGACACCTATTCCCGTGACAAGAGATAACAGGTGTGGCTGAATAAGAATGTAAACCGGTTTACAGTTTGGGGCGGCAATGAGCGTTATTTTCAACTATGGCATGCCGGGGCTTATTGCCCTGTTGCCATCGGCCTTGCGCACCCGGCTGGTCGCGCTTGCTGTGCCGCTGCGCTACCGCGACAAACAGCATATCCAGAGCCGGGGCGACCGCACGCAGGGGCTTTCGATCATCCAGTCCGGCGCGGTCTGTTTTGGCAAGGTCGACAGTGAAGGCCGTTTCATGACGGCGGCCGTTTTCGAAGCCGGCCAGTGTTATGGCGAATTCACCCTGTTTGCCGGCTTGCCGCGCACCCACGACGGCTATGCCGAGGGCGATACGGTCATCAGCTATGTGTCCAAGGCCCGGTTCGACCAGCTCCTGGACGAAGAACCCTCGCTTGGGCGCATCTATAATTCGCTGTTGACCATCCGCATGCATTATCTGCTGGAATGGCTGGACGATCTGAGGCGTTACCCGCTGAAATACCGGCTCGGAAAAACTCTGTTGATGATGCAGGCGGAAGCCGGGACAGGGCGGATCGACATCACCCAGGGCGCGCTCGGCGAGATCATGGGCGTCAGCCGGGTGGCGGTTGCCAAAGTCCTGGCCGACTACAGGCGGCGCGGTTTTGTGCGGGTGGTCTATGGCGGGCTCGAAATTGCCGATGAAGCGGCGCTGCGTGACTGGCTTGGTACCTTCGCCGCGGTGGAGAGCATCGCGCCGCTGGTGCCCTTGTTCCCCGCTCTCGGGCAGGGCTGACACTGCCACGGCCTATTGCCTGACCATCTCCGGCTCGACCGACAGGTAGCTGTCGTAATCATCGACAAAATTGCCGGGCAGCAGCCGGTGGGCCGTACCGTCGCGCGCGGCGGACAGGATGGCATTGTCGATGCGTTCGGCAATCAACTGATCGAGCGCGGCGGAATAGACGATATGTGCCGGCCAGACATAAAAGGGCCTGGCCCGGTCGTAATGCACATTGTCGATCCCGGTTTCGGCCAAGAGTTCGAGGGTGGAGGTTTCGTCGCTGATCCAGGCGTCGGCACGGCCGCGTGACAGCAGCCTCAGGGCCGAGACCATGTCGCGGGCCTCGATCACGGTCAGGTCGTTGCGGTGCCGGATATTGGGAGGCAGGCTGTTGATCGGCGATTTGGCGATCACCATCGCCGCCACCTGGTCGGGCGTGTCCGGGATGCTGCGCGACTTGCGCACAAATACATAATCGCGCCGGAAGATGAGCGGCGGCGACAGGCGCACATCCTCGGGGTATTTTTCGCGCACGACATCCAGCATCTGCGGCACACCGGCGGCGGGTGCGTCTTCCTGCACCAGGGTGCGGATCATGCGGTTGACCGGCAGTTGTTTGAGGTCGAAATGCACACCCGCGCGAGTGCCGATCTCGCTCAGCATTTCGGCAAGCGGGCCCTTGTGGCCGTCATCCGACAGCAGGCCGTCGATGGCGATGAAATACAGGCGCACCTCGTCTTCCGCCACTGCCTTAAGGGGCAGGCAAACAAACAACAGACCCGCAAGAAGGCGGGTGACACGCAACCTGTGTTGGCCCATTAGGGGAACTTCCTCCCATTTTGGGACAATTATACCACAGGCTGTGTGCCTTGCCCATATTGCAGGCGCAGGATTCTGCGCCTTTTATGCGTTTGCACGCACGATCTTTGCGGGTGTCACGCCACCAACCCAATAGGCCAGTTCAGCCGGTTCCTCGATATCGAAAAACACCATGTCGGCGCGTTTGCCGACTTCAAGAGTGCCGCGGTCTGCCGCCATGCCCAGTGCTTTGGCCGCGTGCGCCGTGATGCCCATCAGGGCTTCTTCCGGGGTCATGCCAAAAAGGGTGCAGCCCATATGCAGCATCAACTGCAACGACAGCACGGGCGACGTGCCGGGGTTCACGTCGGTTGCCAGCGCCATCGGCACGCCTTGGCTGCGCAGCATTTCAACCGGCGGGCGTTTGTGTTCCTTCAGCACATAAAAGGCGCCGGGCAGCAGCACGGCCACCGTGCCGGCTTCTTTCATGGCCCGGATGCTGCCGGCGCTCGCATATTCCAGATGGTCCGCCGACAGGGCGTCATAACGCGCGGCCAGGGCACCGCCCGCCAGGTCCGACAGTTGGTCGGCATGCAGCTTGACCTTCAGGCCGTGGTTGGCCGCGGCGTCAAACACCCGCGCGGTCTGTTCCGGTGTGAAGCCGATGCCTTCACAGAAGGCATCCACCGCGTCCGCGAGGCCGGCCTCGGCCACCGCCGGGATCATCACATCCGCCACATGGTCGATATAGCCATCCTTGTCGTCGGCATATTCGGGCGGCAGGGCATGGGCGCCCAGGAAAGTGGTCGTGACCGACACGCCCGCCTGTTCGCCGGCCTTCCTTGCCGCAGACAGCATTTTCATCTCATCATCGAGGGTCAGGCCGTAACCCGATTTTATTTCGACCGTGGTCACCCCGTCAGCCGCCAGTCGTGCGAGCCGTTTTGTTGCCGATGCAACAAGTTCCGCCTCGCTGGCGTCGCGGGTGGCGCGCACGGTCGACAGGATGCCACCGCCCCGGCGCGCAATGTCTTCATAGGAGGCACCGTTCAACCGTTCTTCATATTCCCGGGCGCGGTTGCCGCCGAACACGATGTGGGTATGGCAGTCGATAAAACCGGGGAAAACCCACTGGCCGCCGCCGTCGATGATCTCTTTCACCTCAGCGTCGGCGTCCAGCCCTGATGCGGGCCCGACATAGGCAATTTTGCCGTCCGTCACCCCGATGGCGCCGTCCCTTATGGCGCCGTAGGGCGCGGCGCCCCCGACCATCGTCGCGATATGAATATTGCGGTAAAGCGTGTCGAACACGAATGTTCCTCCCCTTTTGATTGTCCCTTCCCGTGGGCCAGCATAAAGGCGCCTTGACAGAAAGTCCAACTTGTATGAACTTGTATATACAAGTTGGGAGTCGCGCATGCAAAAGCATTATTTCAAGGAAGGCCTGGTCGGTCGGGAATGGCGCCAGGACCTGTGCCTGACCGTGGCGCCGGACGGTGTGATCACGGCCGTCGAGGCCGGTATCCAGCCGCCGCGGGGCACCGATATTCAGGGCCCTGTGCTGCCCGCGATGGCCAACCTGCACAGCCATGCCTTTCAGCGCGCTTTCGCAGGGCTCGCGGAACTGAAGACCCCAGGCGCCTCGGATTTCTGGAGCTGGCGGCAGGCGATGTATCATTTCGCGGCGCACATGAGCCCGGCCGCGGCCGAAGCCATCGCGGCACAACTGTATCTGGAAATGCTGAAGGCAGGTTATTCGACGGCGGGCGAATTCCATTATCTGCACAACAGCCACCGGGACGAGGCGCTGGCCATGTCCGGCGCCATCATCCAGGCGGCTGAGGCAACCGGTATTGCGCTCACGCACCTGCCGGTTCTCTATCAGGCGTCCGACTTTGGCGGCAAGGCACCGGTCGCCGCGCAACAACCTTTCCTGCATGACACGGCTGACTATGTCCGGCTTCTGAAGGTGCTGGACGCCCGCCTGGAAGGCCGGCACCGGCTGGGCATGGCCTTCCATTCCTTGCGCGCCGTGCCTGCCGAAAGCTTCGCGCCGGCCATTGCGGCGATTGAGGATATTTCGCTGCAGGCGCCTATCCATATCCATATCGCCGAACAGGTGCGCGAGGTGGAAGCCTGCCTCGCGGCCACCGGCAAACGCCCGGTCGAATGGCTTTTGGACACCCAGGCCGTGGACGAACGCTGGTGCCTTGTGCACGCAACCCATGTCACCGAAGCCGAGTGGCGTGGCATGGCCGAACGCGGGGCGATCGCCGGCCTGTGCCCGACCACCGAGGCCAACCTGGGCGACGGCCTGTTCCCGGCGGCTGACTATGTGCGCGCAGGCGGCCGCTACGGCATCGGGTCCGACAGCCATGTCAGTGTCGATGCCCGCGAAGAATTGCGGCTGCTGGAATATGGCCAGCGGCTGACACACCGGGCCCGTACTCTGCTGACCGGCGCAGACGGCGGCCATACTGGCCTGCAATTGTGGGCCGATGCGGCGGCGGGTGGCGCGCAGGCGTTGGGCCAGCCGGTCGGTGAAATCGCTGTCGGCAAACGTGCCGACCTTGTGGTGCTGGACGCCGAGGCCCCGGCTTTTGTGGCCGCGCGCGGTGCCGCCGTGCCCGATGCCTTCATTTTCGCGGGCCAGCCGAACCCCGTGCAGCACGTGATGGTCGCGGGCGACTGGGCCATCCTTGATGGCCGCCACAAGGACGAGGCCGAAATATACGGTCGCTACCGCGATGTGGTCGCGGGCATTGCCGCCAGCCTGGGGGAAGGCGCATGAACGAACCGCTGCCACGTTATGAACAGGTGAAACGCCATATCCTCGACGGTATAGAAGGCGGCACCTACACAGCCGGCGACCGGTTGCCGAGCGAAAATGAACTGGTGCGCGCCCTTAGTGTTTCGCGCATGACCGTGAACCGCGCGCTACGGGAACTGACCGAAGAGGGCCATATCCTGCGCCGTGCCGGCCTTGGCAGTTTTGTCGCCGGGCGCCGCATGCGCGGCCATGCCGCCGATATTGTCAGCATCCGGGCCGAACTGGCCGACCGGGGCGAGGCCTGGTCCGCCGATGTGCTGGCCCTTGCTGCCCTCAAGGCCGACAAGGACATTGCCGCGCATTTTGCCGTGGCGCCGGGCACGCGGCTTTTCCACCTGCTGGTGCTGCACAAGGGCGACGGCGTGCCGGTCGAACTGGAAGAACGCTGGGTCAACCCGGACATCGCGCCAGACCTGCTGGCACAGGATTTCTGCGCCACCACACCAACCGATTACCTGTTGATGGTGGCGCCGCTCCTGAGGGCAGAACATGTGGTGCGCGCGGTCGCCGCTACGCCCGCCGAAAGCCGCAAACTGGACGTGAAGGCCGGCACCGCCTGCCTTGAAATCAATCGCCGCACCTGGACCGGCGAGCGCGTGGCCAGCTACGCCCGCCTTCTGTACCCGGGCGACCGCTATGAACTGAGCGCACGTTTTTCGAACGTCGGCGCCAGCAATAACTCCTGAAAGAGAGAGGGACAAATAGAATGAAGAATCGCCCCGATATTCACGCCCCGCACGGGACCGAGCTTTCCTGCAAAAGCTGGGCAACCGAAGCGCCGATGCGCATGCTGATGAACAACCTGGACCCCGGCGTGGCCGAAAACCCGGAAGAACTGGTGGTTTACGGCGGCATTGGCCGCGCCGCGCGCAACTGGGAATGTTACGATCGTATCGTCAGCACCCTGCAGGGCATGGAAGAGGACGAAACCCTTCTTGTGCAATCCGGCAAACCCGTTGGCGTGTTCAAAACCCATACCGACGCGCCGCGTGTGCTGATCGCCAACTCGAACCTGGTGCCGCACTGGGCGACCTGGGAGCATTTCAGCGAGCTCGATAAAAAAGGCCTGATGATGTATGGCCAGATGACCGCCGGCAGTTGGATCTATATCGGCAGTCAGGGCATCGTGCAGGGTACCTACGAAACCTTCGTTGAAATGGGCCGGCAGCATTTTGGCGGCGATCTGAAGGGCAAATGGATTCTGACCGCGGGCCTTGGCGGCATGGGTGGCGCCCAGACTTTGGCGGCCACCATGGCGGGGGCATCTTGCATTGCCATCGAATGCCAGGAAAGCCGCATCGAATACCGCCTTCGCACCCGTTATCTGGATGAACGCGCCGACACCATCGAAGACGCGCTGGCCATTGTGGAAAAGGCCCATGCCGAAGGGCGTGCCGTGTCGGTCGGCGTGCTGGGCAATGCCGCTGAAATCCTGCCCCAGATGGTGGAGAAGGGCATCCGCCCGGATGCGGTGACCGACCAGACCTCGGCCCACGACCCGGTGAACGGCTACCTGCCCATCGGCTGGACCGTGGCGGAATGGGTGTCGAAGCGCGAGACAGACCCGGCGGCGGTGGCCGCCGCCGCCAAACCGTCGATGGCACGCCATGTCGAAGCCATGCTGGCGTTCCATGCCATGGGTATCCCGACCTTCGATTATGGCAACAACATCCGCCAGGTGGCGTTTGATGAAGGCGTGAAAAACGCCTTCGATTTCCCGGGTTTTGTGCCGGCCTATATCCGGCCCCTGTTCTGCCGCGGCATCGGGCCGTTCCGCTGGGCCGCGCTGTCGGGTGACCCCGAAGATATCCGCAAGACCGACGCCAAGGTGAAGGAACTGATCCCCGACAACCCGCACCTGCATAACTGGCTGGATATGGCGGGCGAACGCATCCAGTTCCAGGGCCTGCCGGCCCGTATCTGCTGGGTCGGACTCGGCGACCGGCACCGCCTCGGCCTTGCCTTCAACGAAATGGTGAAAAACGGCGAACTGAAAGCGCCGGTGGTCATTGGCCGCGACCATCTGGACAGCGGCTCTGTCGCCAGCCCCAACCGCGAAACCGAAGCCATGCAGGACGGCTCTGATGCCGTGTCCGACTGGCCGCTTCTGAACGCGCTTCTGAACACCGCATCGGGGGCGACGTGGGTCAGCCTGCATCATGGTGGTGGGGTCGGCATGGGCTTCAGCCAGCATTCGGGTGTGGTGATCCTGTGCGACGGCACGGACGCCGCCGCCAAGCGCATTGGCCGTGTGCTGTGGAATGACCCGGCAACGGGTGTCATGCGCCATGCCGACGCGGGCTACGACATCGCAACCCAATGTGCCCGTGAAAAGGGCCTCAACCTGCCCATGCTGGCGAAGTGAAGAGTACAGGATCATGACCGACCATAAAATGATCAGGAAAGCAGGGCATTTCAGCCTGCAGGACCTCAGGCACATCTATGAGCGCCCGACGGTGCTTGAACTCGATAAATCGGCCCATGCCCGCATCGATGCCGCGCGCGACACCGTCACCGGGCTGATTGCCCGGGGTGAAACCGCTTACGGCATCAACACGGGCTTCGGCCTGATGGCCAATACCCGCATCAAGGCGGCGGATGTTGAAAAGCTGCAGGAAAACCTGGTGCTGTCGCACGCGACCGGCACGGGTGAACCGCTGTCGGACGGTGTGGTGCGGCTTGTCCTGGCGCTTAAATCCACCTCGCTGGCGCAGGGCCATTCCGGTGTGCGCCCGATGGTGATCGAGGCGCTGCTGGCGCTGTTGGCGGCTGAGGTGTATCCGGTTATCCCGGCCAAGGGCTCGGTTGGCGCGTCGGGCGACCTGGCGCCGCTCGCGCATCTGTCCGCCGTGCTTTTGGGTGTCGGCGATGTGCGCCACATGGGCAAAATTTTGCCGGCCACCGAAGGTCTTGCCATCGCCGGCCTCGCGCCCATGAAGCTGCAGGCCAAGGAAGGCCTGGCGCTTCTGAACGGTACGCAGGTATCTACCGGCCTCACGCTCGCGGGCCTGTTCGAGATCGAGAATGTCTTCGCTGCCGCCATGGTGGCGGGTGCCATGTCGGTCGATGCCATGAAGGGGTCTGACGTGCCGTTCGACCCGCGCATCCATGCGGTCCGGCGCCAGCGGGGCCAGATCGACACGGCGGCCATGTACCGTGCGCTTCTGGCCGGCAGCGAAATTCGCCACAGCCACGACGATTGCGAAAAGGTGCAGGACCCCTACAGCCTTCGCTGCCAGCCGCAGGTGATGGGCGCGGCGCTGACCGTCATGCGCCAGGCGGCGGAAACCCTTCTGACTGAAGCCAATGCGGTGACGGACAATCCGCTCATTTTCCCGGACGAGGGCGATATCCTCTCGGGCGGCAACTTCCATGCCGAACCGGTTGCCATGGCCGCCGACATGCTGGCGATCGCGGTTTCGGAAATCGCCTCGATCTCCGAACGGCGCACCTCCTTGCTGGTCGACCCCAAAATGTCGGGCCTGCCGGCGTTTCTCGTGAAGGATGGCGGCCTGAATTCAGGCTTCATGATCGCGCAGGTCACCACCGCGGCGCTGGTCAGCGAAAACAAGACCTATGCCCACCCGGCCAGTGTTGATTCGATCCCCACGTCGGCGGGGCAGGAAGACCATGTATCGATGGCCACCTTCGCCGGCCGCCGGCTTCTTGACATGGCCTTCAATTCGGGTGCCGTGATCGCAATCGAGCTGTTGGCTGCCGCGCAGGGTGTGGATTTCCACCGCCCGCTGAAATCCAGCGACACATTAGAAAAGATTCATGCGGAAATTCGGGCCCGAGTGGATTTTTACGAGGAAGACCGCTATTTTGCGCCGGATATCGAAGCCGTGCGTGCGCTGGTGGCCACGGGCATTTTTAATGCCCATGTGGATGAACTGCTGCCCTCGGCCAGTTTCGGGAGCCAGGCGCTGTGAGCCAAGCCATCTACAATCTGCGACGGGGGTCCGCCCCCCTCGTTGTTTCCATGCCGCATGCGGGCGAAAGCCTGGGCCCCTTTGCCCCGCGCATGACCGCCGTCGCCCGGCGCATTGCCGATACCGACTGGCACCTGCCGCGGCTGTATGACTTCCTGGCTGACCTCGATGTCACCACCCTTTCGGCGCGTTATTCGCGTTATGTGGTCGACCTGAACCGGGACCCGAGCGGCAAAAGCCTTTACCCGGGCCAGAGCGTTACCGAGCTGTGCCCAACCAGCACCTTTGACAGCGAACCCCTGTATGATGCCGGCGAAAGCCCGACCGGTGACGAGATTGCCGAACGGGTGAAACTTTATTGGCAGCCCTATCATGCCGCGCTGGCCGCGGAAATCGAACGGGTGAAGGCCGAACATGGGTATGCGCTTTTGTGGGACGCCCATTCCATCCGCTCCCACGTGCCGCGCTTCTTCGAAGGCCGGCTGCCGGACTTCAACCTGGGCACCAATGGCGGCGAAACCTGCGGGCCGGGCCTGGGCGAACGCCTGCTGGCGGTGGCAGATGCCGCGCCCGGTTTCAGTGCCGTGCTGAACGGCCGTTTCAAGGGCGGCTATATCACCCGCCATTTCGGCCAGCCGCAGGACGGTGTGCACGCGGTCCAGCTTGAACTGGCGCAATGCACCTATATGGACGAAACCCACCCCTTCGCCTATCGCCCCGATCTGGCGGAGGCGGCAGTGGCCGTTATTCGCCATATGGTTCAGGCAATGCTGGACTGGCAGCCGTCCCTTTAGCGCGCCTTCCCGATCGATAGCCCACGCAGGTGTCACCACAATGATGGGGCGCCTGTGCGCAATTTTTTGCTGTAAAATTGCAATTTCGGCAAAAATTGTTGAATTTTTCCGTATCTCTTGAATTGTGTATGTACACGCCTGCATGGTTTTTAGGTCGGATTATCAACCCAGCAGGGTATTCATCTGGCATCAGGTGCAACTTGATCAAATGGGGGTCATGCAATGGGATACATTTCTGGCACGTCAAACGACGACACGCTACTAGGTACAGGTAACGCGGACACTATCGAGGGTCTTGACGGTGACGATGTCATTTATGGCAACGACGACAATGACCAGATTTTAGGCCAAAGCGGCAACGACACGCTCTATGGCGGCAACGGGGACGACACCCTGACGGGTAGCTGGGGCAACGACCTCGTCTATGGCGGCAACGGCAGCGACCAGATTTCAGGCAATAACGGCAACAATACACTCTATGGCGACAATGGTGACGACCAGATCACTGGCGGTACAGGCAATGACGTTCTGTACGGTGGAGATGGCGCCGATACCCTGAATGGCGGCTATGGCAGTGACTATATATCAGGTGGAAATGGTGACGACGTCCTCATAAACGGGCACGGAGCCGACACGCTTTTAGGCGGTGACGGTAACGATATCTTCCTGATGGAAGATGACGACGAACGTGACATCTTCGACGGTGGTGCGGGGGTAAACCGCATATTGGCCGCGGACAATAATACTGAAATTAGCATACTCCAGTTCAGCAATATCGACGAGATATCCGGGAATGGGCATGCAGGGGTTGTTGTGCTGACGGGTGATCTCTCTTTGAACTTGGGCCATACGACGGACTTTTCATCCGTACTGATGACAGATATTGATCATATTGACGGAAGCTACCGCTCCGAGACCATAATCGGGTCTGGCTCTGCCGACGCAATCTATGGCTTGACTGGTGACGACCTCCTTGAGGGCGGCATAGGTGCCGATACGCTTTCAGGAGGCGATGGCAACGACACGCTATATGGCGGTGATGGCACCGACTCCCTGGTCGGTGGCGACGATAACGATATCATGTTTGGCGATAACGACCGCGATACCCTTGTGGGGGGTGCCGGGGCCGACACGCTTGACGGTGGCGCCGGGACCGATCGCGCCAGCTATTATGGTGCAACGGCTGGAGTGACAGTCAGCCTGGCCACCGGCGCCGGTACAGCAGGAGAAGCAATCGGCGATACGCTGATCAGTATAGAGGGCCTTTATGGCTCCAATTATGCCGACAGCTTGACAGGTGATGCGAATGCCAACGAATTCTACGGCTGGGACGGTGCAGATACCCTGTCGGGCGGCGGCGGCAATGATACGCTGCGCGGCGGCTATGGCGGCGACCTGTTGGCTGGCGGCGATGGCGATGATTTCCTGCATAGTGAGGCCGGGGACGACACTATCTTTGGCGGTAACGGCGACGATGAGATGACCGGCGGTGCCGGTGCCGATGTCCTTGATGGCGGCGATGGAACAGATACGGTCGATTATCTCAATTCCGGCGCTGCTGTTTCCGTAAACATGGCGACCGGTATCCATACCGGCGGTGATGCCGCAGGCGATACCCTGACGAGCGTAGAGCGCATCCTTGGAAGCAATTACAATGACACGCTGACGGGAGACGACAACGCCCAGAACCTGCGTGGGCGTGATGGCAACGATACCATTGCCGGGGACGGCGGCGACGATGGCCTGAATGGCGACGAAGGCAATGACAGCCTCTCCGGCGGCGACGGCAACGATAAACTGGTCGGTGGTTTGGGAGGCGATATCCTGCGTGGCGGCAGTGGTGGCGATCTTATGTACGGTAACGAAAACAACGACAGCCTTTATGGCGAAAGCGGCGCCGATACAATGTATGGCGGGGACGGCGACGATGTTTTCGCGCCCGGGTCCGGCGCTGACCTCGTGGATGGCGGCAACGGCACGGACTGGGTCGATTATCTCAATTCCGGCGCTGCTGTTTCTGTAAATCTGGCGACCGGCATCCATACCGGCGGCGACGCCGCCGGCGATACCCTGACCAGCGTCGAACGTTTCAGCGGCAGCAACTACGGCGATACGCTGATTGGCGATGGCAATGGCCAGAATCTGCGTGGCCGGATCGGTGATGACTTCATTTATGGAGCCGACGGCAATGATGCGCTGAACGGCGACGCAGGCGCTGACACGCTGAACGGCGGCAATGGCGACGATACCCTCGCCGGTGGTGCAAACGGCGATACCTTCGTCTTTGACAGTGGCTGGGGCGATGACAGTATCACCGACTTCGAGGATGGTGCAGATGTCCTGGACATCTCGTCGTCCGGGTTGAACTTTGGTGATCTTACAATTACCCAACTTGGCAGTAACGTACTGATTGAAGATGGCAGTGGGAATTCCATTACCCTGATCGGGATCGATGTCGGAGATATCAGCACTGCCGACTTTGTCTAGATGCGGATTGTTCTGAAACAGATAAAAGCCCGGTGCCTTTTGGCGCCGGGCTTTTGCATTTGTGGGTCCGAAGACCGAACCGGGATTCAACGCGCAAACAGTTGCCCGATGTCGCGGAACGCCTTGAATTCCAGGGCGTTGCCGGCGGGGTCCAGGAAAAACATGGTGGCCTGCTCGCCGACCTCCCCTTCGAAGCGGATGCCCGGTTCGATGATGAATTCGATCTCAGCCGCCGCAAGTTTGACGGCCAGCGCATGCCAGTCGTCCCAATCCAGCACCACGCCATAATGGAAGCTGGGCACCTGTTTGCCATCGACGTCGTTGCAGTCCGGCTGGCCCACAGGCGTGCCCAGATGCACCACGAACTGGTGGCCGAAAAAGTCGAAATCGATCCAGCGTTCGCTGGAGCGGCCTTCGGGGCAGCCCATCACGCCGCCATAAAAATCCCGCGCGGCCTGGAGGTCGTCGACAGGGACGGCAAGGTGGAAGGGCTGCACCATGAAGGTTTCTCCGCTATTTTTTGGCCAGAAGTTCCATGGCCGCCGTGGTCATGGCTTCAACGCCCAGCTTGATCGAGGGTTCGGGTGCGATCTTGAAGAGGGGCGAATGGTGGCCGGCAACCTTGGGGCCGCCCGCTTTTTCAGCCATGATATCTTCGCTCGGCGTGCCACCCACCAGGAAATAGAATCCGGGCACATCTTCGGGCGTCTGCACAAAATAGGAAAAGTCCTCGGCGCCCATATTGCGCTGTTCATATTTGATGACCTTGCCGTCGCCCAAGCCTGCGCGCAGCACCGGGTCCAGCCGTTCGGTCAGGGCTTCGTCATTTTCCGTCACGGGCGCAGATTCGATCGACAGTTCCACGGTCGGCAGTTTGTCTTCGGGCAGGCCTGCCATGCGGCCGGCATTTTCAGCGATGCGCTTGATGCCCTGCAACAGGGTCGCGCGCACGGCTTCGTCGTTCGAGCGCACGGTCAGGTTCATCACGGCTTCGTCGGATATGATGTTGCCCTTGGTGCCGGCATGGAAGGTGCCGACGGTGACCACACCCGGGTCAAGCGGCGAAATCTCGCGCGAGACCAGGGTCTGCAACGAATTCACGATGGTGGCGCCCAAGACGATGGGGTCGATGCCTTGGTGCGGGGCCGCGCCGTGGGTGCCGACACCATGCACGGTAATGCGCACGCTATCGGACGAGCTGTACATGATGCCGGGCCGGTAGGCGATGTGCCCGGCCGGCAGGTTTGCGGCCACATGCAGCGCCAGCGCATAGTCCGGCACCGGGAAGCGCTTGAACAGGCCGTCTTTCAGCATGGCATCGGCGCCGCCGATGCGTTCTTCGCCCGGCTGGCCGATCAGCATCAATGTGCCCTGCCACTTGTCCTTCATCGCGGCCATGCGGCGCGCGGTGCCGATCAGCGACGTGATATGCACATCATGGCCGCAGGCATGCATGACCGGGAATTCAACGCCGTCGACATCCACCTGGGTGACTTTGGAGGCATAGGGAAGGCCGGTTTTTTCCTCGAGCGGCAGGCCGTCCATGTCGGCGCGGATCATCACGGTCGGGCCGTCGCCATTTTTCATCATGGCCACAAGGCCGGTACCACCCACCCCTTCGGTGACCTTGAACCCGAGGCCAGAAAGCTCAGTCGCGATTTTTTTCGCAGTCCGGGTTTCCATGTAGGAAAGCTCCGGGTGCGCGTGGAAATCCAGGAACAGGTTTTCGAGATAGCCATAGTCCTTGCCAATGGCGGCTTCGAGCGCGTCATCGGCATGGGCGGGCAGGGCGGCCAACAGGGCGATGGCGGCGGTGGCAAGTGTGGTACGGATCATATATTCCCCCTGATACGCTGGTTTGAACAGTATGGGCCGGACAGGCCGGCCATTTTCGGACCCCATTCCTGCATAAACTTTCGGGGCGGGCAAGGGGCGATCCTGCCTGCTCCGGGAAATGTGAGCAGGCGGCACACCCGGCTCCGGCGCGGTCCGAAGGCTGCCCAAACCCTTGCTGACAGGGCGTTTGTGAAATTTTTTAAACAGTTCGTTGACTCGTCCGTCGGCTCCCGCTATTCACGGCGGCGGAGAGGTGGCCGAGTGGCTTAAGGCGCTCGCCTGCTAAGCGAGTTGGGGCTAACGCCCCTCGCGGGTTCGAATCCCGTCCTCTCCGCCATCTGCCTCAAGGGGCATGCGAAACATGGCGTTTCCGGCCCCGAGAGACCCCCAAAGAAATAATCAGACTGAATGAACTGCTGGCCAATGGTTTTGCGCGCCCGTATTTCTGCCGCCTTTTCCAATGTTTGGTGGGCCGGGCATTGATGCTTGTGCCAGTTTCCAATATGGGTATCTTTTGACGGGGTGTCGCCGGGCCGGGACTGTGCGGATTGCAGGGTTGGCCATGGGGCATCAGGGGGACACGGGGCGCTTGCGCCTGCACCGTTCGGGGGACTTTCATGCTGTTTCGTTACGCTATTCTTTTGGGCGCGTTTCTGCTTGTGCCGATAACTGCGCTCTATTTTCCGGTGCGTCTGCTTGGGGCTGCCGACCGGCCGTCATTCGTGACAGCGCCTGAACTGGCTGCGGTCTTCTTCTTCGGTGTGGCCTATGTCATGTGGGCCGCGCGCTTTTTCTTCAACGCACCCAAATTGCATTTTGGCCTGAAGGCGCCCGAAGCCCCCCTGCCGCTGATGGACAAGGCCCTGTTGCTGGCGCTGGGTGGCGCGGCATCTATCGGTGTTTTTGCGGCTGCCAAATATGCCTTCTACAATTATGAAATCGGCACCATGGAAGCGAACCTGATCCAGACAGGCCTGGCCCTGTTCCGCGACCCAGCACAAAGCTATCCCGATCCGGTGAACGGCAGCGCCATTGCCTATATGTATCCGCCACTGGTGTCAGCGGTTTCCGGTTTCCTGTTCGATGTGTTCGACCATTCCTTCGCCTGGGCCCGGGGCGCGTCGGTTGTGCTGTCGCTCGCGACCGGTGGTATCCTGCTCTCGCTCTATAAAGGCGATAACGACAAGGGCCAGAAGCTGAGCCTGTTCCTGGTGTGGCTGACCGTGCCGATCTATTTTTCGGCCTATCCCTACACGGTGCGCCCGGATGCCTATCTGGTGTTTTTCACCTGTGCCAGCGTGGCGCTGCTCGGCCGATATCTGGCGCGCGGTAACATGCTGGTCCTGCTGCTGTCCGCCGTGGCGATGGGGCTTGCGATCCTTGCCAAACACCATGCCGCAGTTGTGCTGGTCACCCTGGCCGTGTGCCTGCTGGCGCAGCGGCAGGTGTTGGCTGCTGTGCTGTTTGGCGCAGTTGCTGCGCTTCTGGTGGTGGTGCCCTTGTGGATACTGGACGGCGAAACCAATCACTGGCTGATGAAAACCATGCTTCTGGGCAAAAGCCACGGCCTGCGTATCGCCTTTGTGGGCGGTGCGCTGACCGACATGCCGCTGGCGCTTTTGATCGCCGGCAGCCTTCTGTTCGTGAAAGGGCGCCCAGCCATGGAGTTGGCGCGCAATCCCGTTTTCATGGCGCTGATCGGCTCGGTTCCGCTGGCAGTGCTCGCGCACGCCAAGGGCGGGTATGGCAGCTATACGAACTATCTGGTGCCGGTTGCGCTGGCGCTGCCGCTGGTGTGGGGCAGCCGTCCGGTCGAATGGCGGCGGCTGATCATTATCGCCTTTGTTATTGCCGGGCCCACCAACCTGATGCTGCGCACCTATGCGCCTTTCCACAAGATCGCACCCGTCAGTGCCGCTTACATGACCAAGCTGGTAGCCGAGACCAAGGGTCCGATCATGCTGGCGCGCCGGCAGGGTTTCCTGCTGGCGAACGACCGGGTGCCCGAGGACGACATCGGCGATGCGGTTTATGAATTCGCGCAGGCCGGCATCATGGAGCCGACAGAGCGCATCAAGGCCAACATCCTTTCGGGCCGGTACGAAATCATCGCCTCGAACCGCGAACATGAATTGTTGGGCTCGGAAGTCGTGCAGTATCTGTTCACGCATTATAATGTCGACACCACGAACGAGGTGTTCGATTTCCTGTTCACACGCAAGGCCGAAAGCGGGAAGTGATGGCGATGGGGCTGCAGCTTTACATATTGGCACCGATCATTGGCTACCTGGCAGCAGGTTCCCTGAAGTTCGCACTCA
This sequence comes from Alphaproteobacteria bacterium, assembly GCA_006226495.1. GTDB lineage: Bacteria > Pseudomonadota > Alphaproteobacteria > Sphingomonadales > Kordiimonadaceae > Kordiimonas. The sequence continues at coordinate 29,908 of SBGU01000032.1, read as the reverse complement.
ATTTCCTGCGTTTCAAGGGCGGTGCTTTCAAGGAAATCGGGCTGGGCGGCATCCCCAGCACACACAATACCATTGCCGGCAGTTGCCTGTTTACGGTTGGTTTCGCGGATGGCTGGACCGCGACCACCACGACTGTGGCGCTTGGCTTTGCGACCATTGTCGCCATCGATTCCATGGACCTGCGCAACAGGTTCGGCGAAACCGTGAAGGCCCTCAAAGACGCCTGCCCGGACAATGAAGCCGTGCAGGCCCTGCGCTCGAAACTGGGGCACCGACCGATCGAGGTGGCGGCGGGTTACCTGCTCGGCTTGCTGATCGGCCTCGGTCTCAATTTTGTCGTTTGACAGTCTGGAACGAATAATGGTCAAATCGGCCCCGCGCAGGGCACATTTCAGGCCTGACAAGGCAGATAAATTCGATGTTTATTCCGACTGAGGCCCGGCTTCCGGGCCGCAGTCCTATTTAGCTATATGGTGGTACAGTGACGACATATCTGGTGGCAGGCGGGGCAGGCTTTTTTGGCGAGGTGCTGGTCCGGAAACTTCTCGAACGCGGCGAAAAGGTGGTCTGTTTCGACCTCAACCGCCCGCACTTCGAGCATGCGAACCTGACCGTTCTGCAAGGCGATATCCGCGAGGTGGCGGCGGTTGAACAGGCGCTTGAAGGTGTTGATGTTGTCCACCATAACGTGGCGCAGGTGCCGGTTGCGAAGGACCGCGACCTGTTCTGGTCCGTCAACCGCGACGGCACGCGCAACCTCTTGGAAAAGGCCGCCGAAAAAGGCGTGCGCCGGTTTGTTTATACGTCATCGAGCGCTGTGTTCGGTGTGCCGGAACAGAACCCTGTGACGGCGGCCACAAGCCCGGCCCCGCGCGAAGCCTATGGTGAAGCCAAGCTGGCGGGTGAACACCTGTGCCATGACTATGCCGAGCGCGGGCTGAGCTGTTCGATCATCCGGCCACGCACGGTGCTGGGCACCGGCCGGCTGGGCATTTTCCAGATCCTGTTCGAATGGATCTATCAGGGTCGCAATGTGCCGGTCCTGGGCAAGGGCGACAATATTTATCAGTTTGTGCATTCGGACGACCTGGCCGACGCTTGCATTGCGGCGGGCGAAGCCGAAGAAGCCGGCACCTTCAATATCGGCACCGACCGGTTTGGCTCGATGCGCGACGTATTGGAAAAGCTGGTGCAGCATGCCGGCAGCAAAAGCCGCGTCAAATCGGTACCGGCGGGCCTGGCCGAATTCGGCATGAAGGTGACAAGCGCCATTGGTCTGTCGCCCCTCGGCCCGTACCATTCACTGATGTATGGCCGCAGCATGTATTTCGATATTGCCGACGCGCAGGCGAAGCTGGGTTACAAGCCGGTCTATTCGAACGACGAGATGTTTGCCGCCACCTACGACTGGTACTGCGCGAACCGCGACCAGATCCTGTCGGGCAGCCTGTCGGGGTCCAAGCACCAGTCGGCCATGAAACAGCGCATCCTGACCCTGGTGCCATACTTCCTTTGATCGTGGGAGGTCGAAGCCAATGAACCATGCCATCCTTTATGTCCTGCTGGCTGCCGTCAATTCGACAGTGGGCAATGTGCTTCTGAAGCTCAGCCGCCGTTCGCTGGCGCCCGACGCCGGCTTCCTGACCGAGGTCATGTCGCCTTTCTTCATCGGCGCCATCGGCTTTTATGCCATCAATGTGTTCCTGTTTGCCCGGGCCTTGGACCATATGCCGGTGAATGTGGGATATCCGATTTTGGCGGCCAGCGGCTTCACGCTCCTGACCGTCACCACCTGGATCGCGTTTGGCGAACGGCTGTCGATGATGCAGATCGGCGGCCTTGTCCTGGTGGTGGCCGGCATCTTCCTGCTGGCAAACGGCGTCAGTACCGACGGGGCCGGTACGTAAGGCGGCTATGGAACCCTATTTGACCATAGCCCAGGCCTATATGCCCGAATATCCGGTCGTGCCTACGACGGAACGGCAGCATATTGCCGCGCGGGCGGCGGGGTTCATTCGGGGCCAACTGGCGTTGCAGCCTTTCTATATCGCGCTGCCGCTGCGCATCCTGTCCATCATGCTCTATGTTTTGATGCGGCTGTTCGGTCGTGGTGTGCTCAGGCTGGTGGCGCGCATGCCGGGGGGCGACATGGTCGAACGATTCTACCGCTCGCTCGTCTCCCTGTGTTTTTTTGAAAACGCACAGGTGCTGGCAACCCTGAACCAGATCGACCCGGAGACCCGCCTCAGCCAGTTCCGTGCCCGCTTCGCGGACAAGGCCTAGGGCAGGGGGCACAGGATGGCAATGGATACCATGGACTGTGATGTTCTGATCATCGGCTCTGGCGCCGGTGGTGCCACCGTTGGCCATACCCTGGCCGAAAACGGTCGCGATGTACTGATGCTCGAGGAAGGGCCGCATGTGCCGGCTGAAGCGGCGAACGAGACCCTGTCCGACAGTTTCCAGTCCATCTGGCGCGCGGGCGGCATGACCATGGCATTTGGCAAACCGCCGACCGTCTATGCCGAAGGCCGCTGTGTCGGCGGCTCGACCGAAATCAACAGCGCCATTTTCCAGCGCGCGCCGCATGCGCTTCTTGACGTCTGGGCGGAACGCTACCGCATCGACACCTTCTCACCCGCGGTGATGGAAGGCCTGTATGACGATGTCGCAAGGCTGGTGAACGCCTCCACGACACCCGGACCGCTTGGGCCGCCGTCGGACCTGTTGCTGAAGGCGGCAGAGGCAAAAAACTGGCGGGCGCTGGCGCTTGAGCGCGGGCAGAAAAACTGTGTTGGCACCAACAATTGTTCGCTTGGCTGCCCCACGGGCGCCAAACAGTCTATGTCCACGACCCTTCTCCGGTCATTTGTGCAGAACGGCGGCCGTATCCTGCCGGAAACGCGGGCGCTGAAACTTGAATACAAAAGCGGCAAGGTGACGTCCGTGCTGGTGTCCAGCCGCACACCGGACGGTGCCACAAAACGTATACGCATCCAGGCAAACCATGTGTTTGTCTCGGGGGGTGCCATCCAGACGCCGGCCTTGCTGCAGAAAAGCGGGCTGGGCCGCGGTGTCGGGGCCGGGTTCAAACTGCACCCGACCATCCGGGCGCTGGCGGAATTTGACGAGCCTGTCGATGCCCCGAACCACCGGCTGCCGCTGTATGCCATCACGGAATTCCTGCCGGATGTGCGCATCGGTGGCTCGGTCTTCACCTTGCCGACCTACAGCATGTTTCTGGCGGAAGACTGGGCGGCGCGCGGCTATATGGCCCCGGCCTGGCGCAATATGGTGATGTATTATGCCATGGCGCGCGGCACGGGCGCGGGCAAGGTCTCCAGCCTGCCGTTTCTGGATGCGCCGATCACGCGCTACGGCTTGTCGGACGAGGACTGGACCCATCTGGCTTTCGGCCTGACGCAGCTTTGCAGCGCGCTGTTCGATATCGGCGCGCGCCGTATCCAGCCGTCGATCGCCGGTATGCCGGCTTGGCGCACGATGGACGATGTGGAAAAGGCATTGGCGAACGGCCTGCCGCGCGGCAAAAGCAATCTGATGACGATTCACCTGTTCAGCAGTGTGCGTATCGGCGAAAACGACAAGGTGGCGGGCACCAGTTCATATGGCCGCCTGCACGGGCTTGAAAACCTGTATATTGCGGACGCAAGCCTGATACCCGAGGCGCCGGGCGTGAACCCGCAGGCCACGGTGATGGCGCTTGCGCTTCGGAACGCCCGGGCCTTCCTGGACCGGACGCCTGGGGCATAAAAGGGGGATACTGAATGAAACTGGGTCCATACATCAAACTGGTGCGCCCGAAACAATGGGTGAAGAACGGGTTTGTGCTGGCACCGGCCTTCTTTTCCGGCAATCTGGAAATCAGCCACCTGAAAAGCCTGGTCCTGAGCCTGGTTGCCTTCTGCATCCTGGCGAGCTGCGTCTATATCCTCAACGACCTCCGGGATCTTGAGGCCGACCGCGCGCATGACAAGAAAAAGCACCGTCCCATGGCTTCGGGTGCCGTGCCGGTATCGCATGGCATGATGCTGCTGGTCGGGGGACTGATCGCCCTCGCTGCATCCCTGTTCCTGTTGCAGGCGCCTGTGCCGGCGCTTGTGGTTATCCTTCTTTATGCCCTGTTCAACATCGCCTATTCGCTGGGCCTGAAGCATGTTGCTGTGCTCGAACTGATGCTGGTTTCCAGCGGGTTCATCCTGCGGCTGCTGTTCGGTGCCTTCATCATCGGGGTCACACTGTCGTCCTGGATTGTTATTTGCACCGGGCTTCTGGCCATGATGATCACGGTCGGCAAACGCCGGGGCGACCTGGTGCAGGGGCTGGACAATGGCGACCAGCGGCGCTCGCTCTCCAGCTACACGGTCGCGTTCCTTGACCAGTCGAACATGCTGCTGGCCACCTCCACCTTCGCGGCCTACCTGATTTTCTGCACCTCCGGTTACGCGGTTGCGCGCTTTGGCGAGGAGGTGCTGATCACCGCACCCATCGTGCTGTTTGGGCTGATGAGCTACATGCGGCTGATGGTCGTCGAAGGTGTGGGCGACGATCCTTCGACCCTGATCCTGTCCAGCAATGCCATAAGGCTTTCGGTGCTTGCCTATCTCATCACCTTCGTTTTCATCATTTATTACTGAGGCCAGACCATGACCAGCTATCCGCTTTATATCCTGACAGGGGCCACCGGCTGGCTTGGCCGCCGCATCGCGCTTGCGCTCACGGAAGGCCTGGAAGGGGTCAGCGATGTCGCGGGCGTCAAGGGCGCGCGGGTGCGGGCGCTGGTGTTCCCGGGCGAAGACGCCTCCAGGCTGAAGGCCATGGGGGTCGAGATCGTCGAAGGCGATGTGCGCGACAGCGACAGCCTGATCAAGCTGATGCAGGACGGCGAAGGTGCCTGTGTGATCCACACCGCCGGCCTCATTCACCCGTCCCTGTTCACGAAGGACTTTTTCGCGGTCAACGAAGGCGGCACCAAAAACCTGCTGCTGGCGGCAACCACCGCCAAGGTTGGGCGCATGCTGGTGGTATCCTCTAACTCACCAATCGGCTGCAACCCGGCACCCGAACACCGGTTCGATGAAGACTCGCCCTTCAATCCCTACATGGGCTATGGCAAGTCGAAGATGAACATGGAACTGTTGCTTCGGGCCGCGATGGAAACCACCGGTTATCCCGGTATCACCATCATCCGGGCGCCCTGGTTCTATGGCCCCGGCCAGCCGCCGCGCCAGACCGACTTTTTCCGCATGGTCAAAGCCGGTCGTTTCCCAATTTTGGGCGCGGGGCTGAACCAGCGTTCCATGGGGTATGTCGACAGCCTGGCACAGGGCATCCTGCTGGCCTGCCTGAGTGAAAAAGCCAAGGGTGAAACCTATTGGCTGGCGGACGAACGCCCCTATCCGATGGTCGAAATAATCGACACGGTCAAAGCGGTACTGAAGGAAGATTTCGGCATGCAGGTGGCCGACAAGAACCTGCATGCGCCCGCGATCATTGGCGATTTCGCCCAGCTTGCCGACGCGATCCTGCAGGCAACCGGCCTCTACCAGCAGAAGATCCACGTCCTGTCGGAAATGAACAAGACCATTGCCTGCGATATCAGCAAGGCCAAACGCGAGCTCGGGTTCCGGCCAATCTGCGACCTTCGGGAAGGCATGCGCCGCAGCATCGACTGGTGTCTGGCATCCGGCCAGAAAATCTAGGGCAGGTCAGTTCCTGCCCAGCCGGCGGATGACCGGGTCCAGTAGCAGATAGACGAGGAGCGCCGACAGGATGCCGGGCAGGCCTTCGTAAACCCGCGCCCCCAATCCTGCCGCGCGCCAGCCAAGGGCAACGACAAGCCCTGTTGCCATCATCACCAGCATGGTGGCCTGCTGCGGCCTGCGCCCAAGCGCCTGGATGATGACAAGGGGCCCCAAGGATGCCGCCAGCGCCGACCAGGCGACGATTACGAGGGTGAACACGCTGGCGGATGCAAAGACCGCGATCAGAAGTGCGCTGATGGCCACCAACAGGGTGGCGATCTGTTTGCTGCGCCGGCCGAAATCCAGCTTGAAATCCTGGCTCAGCACCGCGGCACAGCTCAGGATCTGGCTGTCGGCGGTCGACATGGACGCTGCGAACACACCGCCCACAATGATGCCGACCCCAACGCCCGGCAGCAGGCCCTGGGCAAGGGTCGGCAGCGCCAGTTCAGCATCGAACCCCGCCGCATCGGGAATGAAAAGGCGGGTCGCCAGCCCGACCATGAAGGTCAGTATGAGGAAAAGCCCGCTCCAGCCAAAATACCAGAGGCCCGCGCGGAAGGTATGTTCCGGCCGGTCCAGCGCCATGAAACGCACCATCACCTGCGGCTGGCCGGTGACACCGATGCCGTTGAACAGCCAGCCGACCGCAAACAGCGCCGCCGCGCCCAGGCCGCCAAAGCGTTCGGACCCGAGGTCCATATAGGTATCGGAAACCCCGTTCAGCGCACCCGTGAAAGCGCTCCAGCCGCCGCTTGCGCTGATGGCGGCGAACAGTAACAGCGCCATGGCCAGCATCATCAGGCCCGACTGGCCGGCATCGGTCCAGATCGAGGCCCTGAGCCCGCCGCTGAAACAGTAAAGCAGGATCACCCCCGCGCCGACCATGGCACCGGTCGCATAGGGCCAGCCGAACAGCACAAACAGGGCCTTGCCGCCGGCGTTCAGTTGCGCCGCGGCATAGGTCGAGAGGAAGATCAGGTTCACGAGCCCGATCACCAGCCGAAGCAGCCGGTAATCGCCACCATGCCAGCGGCTGATCAGGTCCGCGAAACTGAGCGCGCCGGTTTCCGCCGCTGCCGTGCGCAGGCGCCGGTGTACGAAGCTGAAGACAATCAGGTCGCCGAACAGGAACCCGGCCCCCAGCCAGATGGCCGACAGGCCGAAACTGTAGATATAGCCCATCAGGCCGATGAACATGTAACCGCTGTATTTGGTCGCCGCCGCAGAAAGGGACACGAGGGCGGGCGGCACCGACTGGCCGGCCAGCAGGTAATCGCTGTCGCTCGTTTGTGCGCGCCGGGTCGACAAAAGGCCGATCGCGGCAAACACCACGAGGAAAAAGACAAAACTGAGCGCGGCCATAAATCCCCCTGAAGCGGCGTGTCCCCTTGTGAGCCAAAGCTTTGGCGGGATGGTGGCACCTGTCAACCATGCCGGCGCCGCCTGATACAATTTTTGACAGGGGTGCCGGGCGAAAAAAAAGTTTCGGGGGCGGGAATGCGGGGCCGGGCGTGGGCGTCTAATGCTGCAAATGACCATGGCGCGTTGGCGCCCGACCTTATGGAGTTTGTTTCATGCGCGACAGCATCACCTTTTTCAAAACCGCCCTGATGGCCGCTTTCCTTGTGGTGGCCGGTGCCATGGCCGTGCAGGCCGACGATGGCCGCAAGGTCGATGAAGACCGGCTGGCCGAATTCATGGAACGCATGGAAGAAGCCAGGGCGCGGCTGAAGCTGTCGCCCGAGCAGGAAACGCAGATCCAGCCGATCATGCAGGCCAGCCGGGAAAAACGCCTGGCCATTCTGGAAAAACATGGTTTCAGCGGCGGCGCCAAACCGGCGCTCAGCCTGCGCGATAAAATCGCGCTTGCAAAGGAAATGAAGGCGGTGCGCGAGGATACGGAAAAGTCCCTGTCCCAATACCTGAGCGATGCCCAGATGAAGGAATACCGCAAAATCCAGGACGAGAACCGCGAGCGCATGAAAGCCCGCATGAAGGCGCGTTAGGCGCACAGAGCCCCGGTCAGGACAGCGAAAGAAGGAAAGAGCCATGGAAACGGCCATCCGCACCACCGGCACAATGCTGCCGCTGATCATCCTGTCGGCGATGCTATTGGAAGCCGGCTGGATACTGTACCGCCGCCGCCAATATCCGTGGCGTGAAGCGCTGGCGTCCCTGGGGGTGAACCTGATCAAGCGGCTTCTGGATGCCGGGCTCGCGGGTGGTGCGCTGGCCATGCTTTACTGGGTGTATGAACACCGCATCCAGACCCTGGAGATCAAGGGCTGGCTGGACGGCCTGGTGTTTTTCCTCAGCGTCGAGTTTGCCTATTATTGGCACCACCGTCTGTCGCACCAGATACGCTGGTTCTGGGCCACCCACAGTGTGCATCATTCGTCGAACCATATGAACCTCACATCAGCAGGCCGGTTGGGCTGGACCGGGCTAATTTCCGGCCACACCCTGTTCTATGCGCCGCTGGTCTGGCTTGGTTATGCGCCGCTTCTGGTCGTGGGCACTCTGGCCCTCAGCCTGTTCTACCAATTCTGGCTGCATACCGAGGTGATCGGCAGGCTTGGGCCGCTTGAACGGGTTTTCAACACGCCATCGCACCACCGGGTTCACCATGCCTGCAACTATCAATATATTGACCGGAATTTTGGCGGCGTGCTGATCATCTTCGACAAGCTGTTTGGCACCTTTATGCCGGAAACCGAACAGCCACGGTACGGGCTTGCGACCCCGCACCGGCACCTGAACCCGGTCAGGATCGCCTTTCACGAATGGCTGAAAATGGTGGCGGACGTGCGCGCGGCGGAAAGGCCATGGCACCGGTTCCTGCATATGTTCGGCCGCCCTGGCTGGCGCCCCGTGGCGGCGCCTGCGGCAAACAGGCCCGCCCCCCTGCCCGAGCGCCCGGCATGAAGGCGATCCATTGGCAGCAGCAGTCTCTTTGTCAGGCGCGCCGGCCTTTGATAGGCTGGCGCGGGTGGCTGGCGGCAGGGTTCGCCACGCATGGCCCGGCCAAAGGCGCGGAAACAAGAATGGATATTGGCCCAGCGAGCACCGATGCGGACCTGATCGACCTTGCGGCGGGTGGCGACCCATGCGCGTTTCGTGAACTGGTGCGCCGCTATGAAGCAACGGTAGCCAGAACCGTGCATGGCATGCTGGGCAACACCGCAGACGCCGATGATGCCGGCCAGGAAGTGATGGTGCGGCTTTATCGGGCACTCGCCACTTTCCGGGGCGAGGCCAGCCTTGGCACCTATGTCACGCGCATCGCCCTCAATGTCTGTTTCGACCAGTTGAAGCGTCGCAGGCGCCAGGCCTGGCAGTTCTGGCAGGCGGACGAAGACGAACAGGTCGGGCTCGCCGATCCTCATGATACGGGGGCTGCCATCGAGGCTGCACAGGCGGTGCAGCGGGCCCTTGTGGCCCTGAAGCCGGACTATAGGGCCGTTGTGCTGTTGCGCCTGCTGCATGGCTATTCGACGGAAGAAACCGCCGATATCATTGGCATTCCCGTTGGCACCGTATTGTCACGCCTCGCCCGTGCCAAGGCACTGCTTGCGGCGGAACTGGAGGATTATCTCGATGGCTGAAATGCATGAAGACTGGCAGGAACGACAGCTCGCCGCCCTGTTGGCTGCGGGGCTCAGGGACCGGTTCGCGCCGCACTTCGATACCCGCGCCATGGCGGCCGTGCGGGCGGCTCAGGCCCAGGGCGGTCTTGCCGACATGGCCGAGCGCATGGCGCAGGCGTGCCGGCGTGTGGCTGTGCCCGCAGCCGTGCTGTCGCTCATGATTGCGGCCTATAATGTTGGTGCCGGCAGCGCGCCGTTTGAGACAGTCGGCACTTTCGTGGAAGCCGCCTTCAGTATTCCGCCTGCCACGCCAGACACCGCCTTCAGCCTTTAGGACAGTCCCATGAAAAACGACAGGAAACCGATATTCAAGATGGCCGGCCTGATGCTCGCGACCCTGGTGGTTGGTATCGTGCTCGGCGGTGTGCTCACGGGCGCGGTCATCCGCCATCGGGTGGAAAATCTGCGGGATTTCAGGACTGCGGAGGGCTTTGCCCGGCATATGTCCGAGATCATCGGCCCGGTTCCGGAAGCGCGTCGTGGTGATGTGCAGGCGATCCTTCTTGCGACCGGGCGGACAGTGGAAAACGCTCTGGACGGGCGCCGGACCGAGCTTATGCTGGCCCTTGACGATATGGAGGCCCAACTGTCCGTGGTGCTGACCCCCGAACAGTTGGCGCGCTGGCAGGCGCTCCGGCAGCGCATGCGCAACCGTGTCGGCGGGCCATAGGGACAACTCCCGTCACCTGTCTTTTGGGGACAGGTGGTTTTGCGGCTTCAATATTCTGCTGCCGCAATCAAGGTGACAGACACCGGTGTCCTGGTCCAGTCAAGCAAGCAGGCAGCTTTTCGCCTGCTTTTTCTTTTTCTTTTGGGTTTTCAGTGCCGGGCAATCCGGTTATTTCTGGGGTGGGAACAAGTACAGGCCGGTTTTGGGTATGAACAAGAACGAAAAAATGAACGCGCAGATGCCGGAACAGGCAGTGCGCGGCGTGAGAAAGTCGCGCCGGGAAGTGGATATCAGCGGGCTTGAAGGCTTGCTGGGCTATAATCTCAGGCGGGCGCAAATGGTGGAATTACAGCGCTTTGCGTCCTATTTCGGGCCTTACGATATCCGGCCGGTGCAATATGCCATCCTTACGCTTGTGGACAGCAACCCGGGCCTGAACCAGTCGCAGCTTGGTGAGGCGCTTGATGTCAAGCGCGCCAATATGGTCACCCTGATCAACGAACTTGAAGGCCGTGGCCTGGTGGGCCGCATGCCGTCCGCGCGGGACCGCCGTTCCCATACGCTTGAGCTGACCGAGAAGGGCCATGCGCTGGTGGGTACGCTCCGTGATGTGCAGGCCAAACTGGAAGGCGACCTGATGCGCCAGGTCGGGGCCGACAATTGCGACCAGTTGCTTGACCTGCTGAAAAAGCTCAGGGATTCCTGATATCTGGAGAAAAGCCTGTGTTTCTGCGCATTTTTGGGCAGGAAACAGTTGCGATCGCGCGCCAAGCCACTAAAAAAGACACAGGTGCCGGGACGTTTGCCGGCCAATAAAAAAGGGAGGGCCTCATGGCCAACAGTTTGCAGCCGATTACGGTGGCTGATCATGCCAATGTCAAAATCAAGACCGATGGCGGTTTCGCCCATGCGGCCAATATTCATATCGTTCCCGTAACGATACACGAATTCGCGGAAGTTCAGGCGAATTTCCCGATTGTCTTTGTCAAGGACAAAGCCAACAACAGCACCCGCGTGGTGGCCATCCTGGGCCTGGCACCGGGTGAAAACCTGTTTGTGAAGGACGGTCGCTGGCTGGGGACCTATATCCCGGCGCATGTTGCGCGCATGCCGTTTGCCGCCGCCGCCGTGGAAGAAGGCCACAAATATGCCGTGTGCCTTGAAGAAGGCAGCCCGCTGATTGGCGACGAAGGCGAAGCGCTTTATAACGCCGACGGCACCGACAGCGAGCTCTTGCAGCGTGTCAAGGCGATGCTGGAGCAACTGGTCGCACAGGAAGCGATCACCACGGCCTTTGTGCAAGCCCTTGAAGAAGCAAACCTTTTGAAGCCGATCGCGATCCAGATGGTGGATGGTGAAAACAAGTTGCGCGAGCTGAATGGCCTGCTGACGGTCGATGGCAAGCGCCTGCATGAACTGCCCGCGGACAAGCTTGCCAAACTGCATGAGCGCGGTTTCCTGGGCGGGGCCTATGCCATCAACCATTCGTTCGCCCAACTGAAGCGCCTGTTGCAGTACCGTAACGAAAGCGGTGGCCTGCAGATCGCCAAGGTGCATGTGCGCGACCTCGACGCCGAAGCGGCGGCCTGATCCGCGTTCCGGATTTACAGGGAAAGGGCTGCCCCAAGGGGCGGCCCTTTTTGTTTATCCGGCGGGAATCTCTTTAATTTCAGCGGCTTGCGGCCCGATGCCCGGCCCGGTGCCCGGTCCGAAGCCCGACGCGGTGCCCAGCCGGACACGCACCTGCGCTGCCGCGCGCCTGCCGTCGGCATCGACCACCACAAGGCTGTAGAAACCGGCGCTCGGCAGCCGGGTTGTCAGGGTCTGGGCCCAGCGTTTCTGCGGTTCCGGCCGGCCATTGACGAACCATTGCAAGGGGCGGCGGCCACCAGCGGCTTCGAGGGTGAGGTAGGGATCGTCGGGCGAAAGTTCGATGATGGTATCGTCGATCGGGAAGCGGATCGCGAGGGTTGGTGTGCCGGCATGGGCGCGCATCAGCCGTGCCGGGCGGTCGAAATATTTGAGGCCCGGCGGTAATTCCCCATAGTTTTCAGCCTGTTGCACCAGGGCATGCCGGGGCATGGGTAACAGTTCAAAGGCCGAAAACAACAAGGGTGCAGCCGTATTGCTACCGAAATGACCCGGCAGCGGCGTGCCGTCGGGGCGACCGAGCCAGACCCCGATGGTATGATCGGCATCATAGCCGATGGCCCAGGCGTCGCGGTAACCATAGCTGGTGCCGGTCTTGTAGGCTATCTCCCTGTTCTGCATGCGGAAATCGGCGGACAGCCGGCCATCGGGCGCGGCAATGCCGGCCAGAATCCGGGTCAGCGCGGCGCGGGATCGGGTGTCCAGCAGTTTTGTTGCATCATGCAACAAAACCGGGTCCGAACCTGTTGCAGATGCAACAAAAGGGACCTCCGGTGCAACAAAAGCGGCTGGATCGCTGCCCGACCCCGGCATCAGGGGCCGCACGGTGCCGTCGTCGGCGAGCGCGGCATAGAGGGCGACCAGATCCTCGAGCCGCATGCCGAGACCCCCGAGCGCGACGGCAAGGCCCGGCACCTCGTCGCCGGGCAGCGCGAGCCGCACCCCTGTATCCCGCAGCCGTTCGGTAAAGGACACCGCACCCAGCCGGTCGAGCACAGCGACCGCAGGCACATTGAGCGAGCGCTGCAAGGCTTCGGCGATGGTGATGTCGCCATAATGCCGGTCCATGAAATTGGCGGGGGCATAGCCGTGAAAATCTTTCGGCTCGTCCCGGATGATGGTGGTGGGCCGCGCCAGGCCCCGGTCGAAGGCCATGCCATAGATGAAGGGCTTGAGGGTCGAGCCCGGCGAGCGGGTGGCCGCGACCATATCAACAAAACCGTCCCGGTCGGTGGCGTCAAGCCCGGCGGAGCCGACATAGGCCAGCACCTGCCGGGTTTTATTGTCCACAACCAGGATGGCGGCACTGGCATGGGCGTTGAGCGTGCCCGCCGCCCGTGCGGCCAGGGTCTCGAGCTTTTTCTGCAGCAGGCCGTCGATCGCGGTTTCAACCGTATCGGCGCCCCGGTGCGCGGCATACAGCCGGTCGGTATAGTGGGGGGCGATGAGCGGCAGGTCGCGGCGTGCGGTCGGCACCGGCGCCTTGAGCGCGAGCCTGAGCGCATCGGCATCCATGCCGACGAACCGGGCGGTGCGGTGCAGCACCTTGTTGCGGGCGGCGAAGGCGGCCTTTGGCGCCCGGTCGGGTCTGAGGCTGGTGGGCGATTGCGGCAGGGCGACCAGAAGCGCGGCTTCGTGCGGTGCAAGCTGCCGTGGCATATGGCCGAAATAGACGGTCGAGGCCGCGGCCACACCCTCGATATTGCCGCCATAGGGCGCGAGGGTCAGGTAAATCTGCAGGATTTCCTGTTTGCTGAACCGGCGTTCAAGCTGCCAGGCATGCACCATTTCCGTAAGCTTGGCGCCGAACGTGCGCGGTTTTGGCATCAACAGCCGCGCGGTCTGCATGGTGATGGTCGACCCGCCCGACACCACATGGCCAGTGGTGGCCGCCTGCCAGGTGGCACGCACCAGCGCGCGGAAATCCACCCCGCCATGGTCGAAAAACCGCTGGTCCTCGAACGCCAGCAGCATGGCGGTAAAGGCGGGGTCGATGTCTTCGAGGGGGGCCGCGAGCCTGATGCGCCCGTCTTCGACCGGGAAGATGCGCAGGGTTTCGCCGCCACGGTCGGCAATACGCATGGAGCGCGCTTCATAGCGGCCGAGGTCCACAGGGTGCGTGCGGTCGAACCACAGGAAGCCGGCAAACATGAGGGCAGGCACGGCGGCAGCCAGCACCGCCACGCCCTTCCAGTGTTTCCGAAACCAGCCCCCTATGGTCATGGTCTTATGGCTCCACTGTCATGGTGCCGGTTTCGCCCTGGGCCCGGATCGCGGGCTGGTACATTTCTTCGGCAAACGGCCCCGGCAAGACATAGCTGCCCACCGTGACCGCGCGCACGATATAGGACACCGTGAACTTGCGTTCCTGGTTCTGGAACCATTGGCCGCCAACATCAACCGCCGCCACGAACCGGTCGTCCCGCGCGTCGGTATAGTCGGCATAGGCGCGGTAATTGACAAAGGGCAGGCGGACCGTGTCGGTGGTTTCAATCTCGAAGCCCGCCGGCAGCAGGTCCACGACCAGGAGGTTGCGGGCCCCGCCCGCCGACACGGTGCCGGTCAGCACCACGGCAAGGCGTGTGTTGCGTTTGACGGTTTTGGGGTCCACCGGTGTGCCGTCAAGCGTGAAATACTGCCGTTCGATGCTGATACCATTGCTCGAAGCTTCGGGCGGCGTGGCTTTCACGCCGCGCACGGCTTCGATCACCCGCGCCGGCACGCTGCCGCTGTTGGTCAGCCGCGTGGCGCCCAGCCTGGTGCCGGTTTCATCGAAAATGGACCAGGTGCCGCGCTTGAGGCCGGTTTCTTCGCCGTTCACCAACAGGCCCACACCGCCGGTGCCTTCGGGGGCATAGCTTGCCGCCAACTGGGCGATCCAGCTCATTTCCTGGGTCGAAAGATAGCGGCTTTCGCCCAGTTCCTTTTCAACGGATTCGGCAATGTCGGCCATGGCGGCGCTGTCTGGGGCAACCTCGTTCATCAGCCGCGCCAGCGCTGCGCGGTCCCTGAGCACGCTGCCATAATCATACAGGTCGGCATATTTGCCGCGGCTGGTGTTCAGGGCATCCCTGAACATTTTTTCGCCCATGTCCTTTTCGCCCACCAGCATCAGGGCCGCCGCCACCTGGCCGCGCGCCAGCGCCGACGGGATATGCCGTCCGGTGCGTTCCGCGAAATAGCGGACCTCGCTGGCTGAAACCTCGCCGATGCGGGCCAGCACATAAAGCGAATAGGCTGTGCCGGGCCTGTCCTCCATGCCCTGGCTGCGGCGGGTTACCTGCTGTTTCAGCCGGCCGACCGCCAGTTCGATCATATTGTCGGACACATAATGCCCGGCCTCGCGGGCCCGCAACAGGAAGTCGGTCACATAGGCGTTCAGCCAGTTGCTCTGGCTGCCGTAACTGTTCCAGATGCCGAAGCCGCCATCCGCACGCTGCCTGTCGGTCAGGATGACAAGCGAGCGTTCGATCAGGTTTTGTGCGTCATCGGCGGTTTTCGGCAGGTCGTAATACTGGCTCAGGCCCTTGTAGAAAAGCGCCGGGAACACCCGCGACACCGTCTGTTCCGAACACCAGTAGCCATAGGCATAAAGGTCCGACATCAGGCGCGCCGCATCCAGTTCCGGCCGGGTTGTCACCATCAGGTGCCGGCTGACCGTGCCGGGGATATAGGCCGTGTTGTTGGGCTTCACGGTAAAGCTTTCGCCCACACCCAGCGCCATGACATTGCGGTCGGTATCATAGGGCCAGGCCGCGCGCACGCTGATGTCCCAGCCGCGTGTCAGGGGCGCTTCGTCGCCATACTGCACACTCAGGTCGAAGCCGTCGTCGCCGACCGCGTCTGCGCTCAGCATCACCGGCAGGTCGCGGCGTTCACCGTCCTTCAGGTCCAGGTCGAAGCTGGTGGTATCCAGCCCCACATGCCCGGACCGGGTTTTGAGGCCGATGGCAACTTTGGTCGCCGCACCCGACAGGTTCTGCACGCTCAGGAGCGCCTTGGCCTTGTCGCCCGGCGCCAGGAAGCGGGGCAGCAACAGTTCGGTCACCACCGGGTTGCGCACAATCAGGTTGGTGTTGCCCTGTGCCACGGTTTCCTTGCCGTAGGCCACCGCCATCAGGCGCAGGCTGCCGGCAAAATCGGGCAGGTCGAGCGTGACCGACGCCGTGCCGTCCGCCGACAGGGTGACATCGCGCTCAAACAGCGCCACGGTGCGCACGGTCTTCAGGACCGGACTGACCGCATTGTCACCCGCCTTGCGCATGCCGGACACCATCATTTCTTCCATGGCAAGCCGGGCGTCGCCGCCGGTGCGGATGGTGCCGCGTTCGCCTTCCTGCGACCGGATCAGCCGGCCATAGATGTCATACAGGTCGGCGGCAAAAGCGCGCTGGCCGAAATAATGCTCGCCGGGGTTCGGGCTTTGGTACCGGGTGATGCGCAGCACACCTTCATCCACCGCCGCGATCATCAGTTTCATGGCTTCACCGGCCTTGCCGTCCTTCACGGTCACCGGCACGGTGATGCTGGTCAGCGGGCGGGCCACGTCGGGCACCGCCATCAACAGGGTGCGGTCGTGCGCCGCGCGGTCGACCGAATACCAGGTCAGGCCGGTGGCCCGCACCGGCAGGCGCGATACGGCGCCGGCATCGGGCCTGAGCGCGGTTGCCAGGATATACCCACCCGGCCCCCAGTTTTTGCCAACCTTCATCTCGAAACGGCTGCCGTCCTTGGCAAGGTCGACGGTCTTGGTGTCCACCAGGCTGTTGTTGTTCACCACCGCCAGCATCAGTTTGCCGGCGAAGGGCGCCTTCACGAAGCCGCGCACGGTGTCGCCGGCCTTCAGCGCGGTCTGTTCGACGGTCATCTCCAGCGCGTCCGGCAGGTCGGGCGACGAGCCGGTCGACCACCAGCCGACATAAAAACGCCGGCTCGACGCCGTGGCGCCATCCTTGTCCGTGACCTCGAGCCGGTAGCGGCCCCAGTCCAGCTTGCGGCTGAAGCCCAGGTGGCCCGTGGCGTCGGTCATCAGGTCTTCGCTTGCGACCGTTTCGTCAAAGCTGGTGTCGCGGTACTGCCAGGTGTCGCCGCGCAGGAACCAGTAATGGCTGTAATGTTCCTTGACCAAGGTCACGGTCACCGGCTGGTTCGGCAGCGGCGCGCCTTCGGGTGTCAGGGATACGATATCAAGGCTGGCGGCCTCGCCATCGTCGAAATGGCCGTCGTCGCCGGCCTTGATGCCCAGTTCCAGCGCATGGTTCACAATGGGTTTGGCCAGCGCGACCGTTACCGGCCGCCCGCTGATATCGCGCACTTCGGCCTGCAACAGGGCGCGCAGGCGTTTGGTGGTTTCCGGCAGTTTTTCGATCAGAAGGCCGACACGGGCCTTGCCCCCGGCGTCGGTGGTGAAACTTTCCGTGTTCAGGTGGGTGGCCTGGAAATCTTCCTGCACCAGCCCGAAGCTGTAATCCGCAAAGTCCTTGAACGGGCTGGGGTCGACCGCAAGGGTAACCGATATATCGCCTTCAAGCCCGGCGCCGGGGGCGCCATACAGGAAATCGGCGCCGATCTGGGCGTCGGCGGTCTGGCCTTCGCGCAAGGTGTCGCCTTCCACCTTCAGGCTGGCGGCCACCCGTTCGGGCACAAAATCCTCCACCTGGAACTGGGCCGAACCAACGAAGCGGTTTTCTTCGGCGGCAAAGACCTGGATGTTCCACATGCCGGTGCGCGCCGCGACCGACAGCGGAAGGTCAAGGCCGTACCCGCCCAGCGCGTCGCCCTTGATGGTGCTTTTCAGGTTTTCGACCCCGTCCGGGCGGCGCACCACGAATGTCAGCGGCAGGTCGGGTGCCGCCATGGCGTTTGTGTTCCGCAAGAGCGTGGCAATATGCACGGTCTCGCCCGGGCGGTAGATGCCGCGTTCGGTATAGACAAAGGCATCCAGGTCGCCCGCGGCCTGCCGGCCACCGGTGCCGCGGTCGCTGAGGTCAAGGGCCGGGCCGTCCAGCCTGAGGAAGGCATAATCGCCGTCCTCGGTTTCGGCGGTCAGGGCCACGGGGCGGTTGCCGCCGTCACCCTTCAAAAGTGCGGCGGCGAAGTCACCCCGGCCGTCGCGACCGGTTTCGACCTCGCCCAGTATCTCGTTATTGCGGGCCACCAGCTTCAGTTTCACCTTGCGGACGGCTTTGGTGGTCTCGAGCGAATGCACGAACACATGCAGGCCGTCGCCGGCCTTCATGCTCATCAGGCCCAGGTCGGATACCACCAGCCACTGGGTCTGCTGGGCGCGCCAGTATTCGCGGCCCCGTTCCTCGTCGTCCTTGCGCGGCGGTTCGGCCACCAGGGCATAAAGCCCGGGCGCGCGCGATTTCACCATGTCCTTCAGGGGCAAGAGGGTCACCACCTCTTCGTTGCGGCGGTTGTTCACCGTTACCGCGCCCTGCCATTCGAGGGTGCCGATATCGTTCTGCAATTCATTCTGGCGGTAGCGGTTCAGGTTTTCGCCCATGCTGCCGGTCGACAGGAAGGGGACCAGGCCGCGGTCCGGCACGCGGTACAGGGCCAGCATCACGTCATCCATATTCACCGTGGTCAGGGGCACAACATCGTCGCCAACACGCGGCAGCACATAGGTGCCGTTGCCGAGCGTAATGCGCGGCGTGCGGTCGGGGATCGTGACCGTGCGGCGGGTATCGGTATAAAGCTTGCCGCCCAGCTCGCCCGGCAGGCCGGCAAGCACCGTCACCTCATAGCTGGTGCCGTATTTGAGGCCGCTTACACACAGGCGGGTGCCTTCGGCGCGCACGGTATAGTCGCTCGCACCCTCGATGCGGATATAGTCCCCAAGTTCAAGCGGCATCTTCTGTTTCAGGGCTTCCGAAAACTCGAGGCAGGCGCCGGGCAGGGCAGCTTCGGTATCCGCCTGTGTGCCGATCACCCGAAGCACAAGCCGGTCCCGCACCTGTGCGCTGCGGGTGCGCAGGTCCTTGCGATTGTTGGGGTCCTGCTTGATGGCCAGTTGCAACAGGCCATAGGCCTGTTCAAGATCGCCCCCCGCCAGCGCGGCGGCGGACATGATCGACAGCGCGTCTGTCTTCACGCTGGCCTTGTCGGACATTTCATGCGTCTTCCAGCCGGCGGTCAGGGCGTCGTCGAACCGGTTCAGGTTGCGGAAGTCCTGCGCCGCGGCGTGCCAGCCTTCCGGTGTGTCGCCGGTGCGCGCAAGGCGAAGCTCGGTGGCATACCGTTCGCGGAAATTGCGGATGCTTTCCAGGCTCGGCCGTTCCTTCAGGATATCCTTGGTGCCGGTGTCGGCGCCCAGCATGTCCTTCATGGCCGCAAGTTCGGCCTCCAGCCGTTTGGCATTTTCCAGCATCCGCCCTGCCGCCGCCGATCTGTCCTCCAGGGTAAAGTCCCTTGCGATGGGCAGTTCGGTGTCCGTGTCCTGGGCGACAGCGGCACCTGCCCAGGCGACGACGAGCAGAAACAAGGCGGCAACGGCTTTAGGCATGATATCCCCCGGAAGATGCAATGATCGGAAGTTGCAATGATGAAACGCTACACTTGGCGCCAAACATGGTCAAACGGGGGCAGCAATGCGGCTCTGGGCGGGCGTTTGCATATTTTTTCAGGGCACCGGAAGCCGCTGCAACCGACAGTCGCGGCCTGCCGGAGTCGCATCGGGCCGACCGGGCTTAATGCATGTGATTATACTTTAGTCACTGATTAAAAAATATACATGCAATCGTTGTCAACAGGGCAGCAAGAACATGCATCATTTTGGGTCAATGGCCGCCAAGTGCTTCTGGAATCTCCTGAATTTTTTGTGATCGGCCCATATTCGGGTCTGGCACGCGGTTTGCTGATAGAAGGGTCAATGTGCCGCCGGCTGGGGCGGTCTCGTCAGTAGGATGTGGTGTATATGAGGCAGGATGTTTTTGTCACCGGTGGGAGTGCGGCAGTGCCGCGGTCGGCCGACGACCGTTTTGTGCCCATGGCCGCCGCGTATGGTGCCAGCCAGATGAAGTCCTGCCATATGAAGTCCGGCCAGATGTATGCCGGCGCCGATGACGACATGCCGCTGTGCCGCTGCACGCTCCTGGGCCACGATGCCGTGCGCAAGGCCATTGCCGACCGCGGTTTCAGGACCGTGGTGGCCATTCAGGCCGCGCTTGGCTGGTCGCGCCCCGGCGGCTGTGCCACCTGCCGCACGGCCCTCAATTATTATCTCCTGTGCGCCTGGCCAGGGACCTATGTCTCCGACGAACACCTGCGCGCAGGCCCGCACGCCCCCGTGGGCCAGGCGGGCGACAGCCTCAAGGCGCCGCATGTCGCGGCATCCGACAATTCCACCGCAAAAAAGGAGACGTACCCATGAGCGACTGGCGTGTTGTCTTTAACCTGCGTGATATTCCTGTGCTCGGCTCGCGCCGGGTGGCGACCCCGATGGGCGACATTGCCGTGCATCGCACCGCCGACGACAGGATCTATGCGGTGGAGGACAGTAGCCAGGCGCGACAGGGGGACATCCAACTGGTGACCGCCGACCGCAAGCCGAGCCCGGCCACGGAGATGGCGGACACGCGCCGCTTCTTCGATGTGCATGTGTCGGACGGGGTTATCCTCCTCAATATGG
Source organism: Alphaproteobacteria bacterium (assembly GCA_006226495.1). Taxonomy (GTDB): domain Bacteria; phylum Pseudomonadota; class Alphaproteobacteria; order Sphingomonadales; family Kordiimonadaceae; genus Kordiimonas. The sequence goes on along the minus strand of SBGU01000032.1, from coordinate 9,541 downwards.
CCGGCATGGGCTTCGAGGTCCTGGCTTCATGAATTTTTACGAACATACCAGCACGAGCTGCGCCCAGTGCGCGGTCGGGTGCGGTATTGTCGCCGGAGGCGGCGCGGAACACGCGCCGAAGGTGTCGGGGGACCCTGAGCATCCGGCAAATCTGGGGCGCCTATGTTCAAAGGGGGCGGCGCCCCGCGATACCTTGGGTCTGGAGGGGCGTCTCCTGTACCCTGAGGTGGCGGGCAACCAGGTCGGATGGGGGCATGCACTCGGCCTGGTTGCCCGTAATTTCGCCGGTGCGGTCCGGGACTATGGTCCGGGCGCGGTGGCGATCTATATGTCGGGCACCTGCCTGACCGAGGATTTTTATGTTGCCGCCAAGCTGATGAAGGGTTTCATCGGCTCGGCCAACCTGACCGCCAACCCGGCGGCCTGTCTTTCGGCTGCGGCCGAGGCGCAGGCCGCCGCGTTTGGCGAAGACATCGTGCCCGGCTGTTTTGACGATATCGAAGAAGCCGGCCTTGTGGTCCTGGTGGGTGCGGATGTCGAAACTGACGCACCGGTGCTGCATGACCGTATCCGCGCCGCGCGCGCCGCCCAGCCGGGCCGGCGTTTTGTCGCCATCGGCGCGCCGGCCACGGGGGCCGACCTGCATCTGGCGCTGACCCCGGGCAGCGAGGGCCTGCTGTTCGCGGGGCTTCTGGTGCATCTGGCCGAAACCGGCGCGCTGGATACCGATTTCATTGAAAACCACACGAGCGGTTTTGAAGCCACGCTTCTGGCCGCACGCCGGGCCGCACCGGGCCTCGATGCCGTCGCCAGCGGCTGTGGCCTCGCGCCCGTGGATGTGGAGCGTTTCTACCGCTGGTTCGCGGAAACCGACCGCACGGTCAGCCTGTATGGCACCGGGCTTGAGGCCACCCCGGGCGCCAAGGGCAGCATTTCCGCGATCCTGAATTGCCATCTGGCCACCGGCCGCATCGGCCTGCCGGGCCGGGGTCCGCTGCCCTTGCCGTCGCAGGTGAATGCCATGGGCGGGCGCGAAGCCGCCGGCCTGACAGGCGGGCTGGTCGCCCACCTGCGCGCGGGTGAAAGCGCGGATGAAAAACTGCTGCAGGATTTCTGGCAGTCCCCCACAATCGCCAGCGGCAGGGGTCCCAAGGCCCGGGACCTGTTCCGCGCCGTGGCCGATGGCCGCATCCGGGCGCTGTGGGTCATTGGCGCCGACCCGGTGGCCAACATGCCAAAAGGCCGCACGATTGCCGACGCGCTCAAGCGCTGTGATTTCCTCGCGGTTTCCGGCTGCCACGCGGGCAGTGCCACCGCCGCGCACGCCGATGTGCTGTTGCCGTCGCTCGCCTGGGGCGAAAAGGACGGCACGGTCACCACCGCCGAACGCCGCATCAACCGCCAGCGTGCTTTCCTGCCCGCACCCGGCGAAGCCAGGGCCGACTGGTGGCAACTGGCCGGTGTTGCCCGCGCCATGGGTTTCGCGGACGCTTTCGGCTTCAATGGCGCCGCGCAGATTTTCCGCGAACATGCCGCCCTCAGTGGCTACCGCAACGACGGCGAGCGCGCGTTCGACATCTCCGGCCTCGCCGACCTGTCGAATGCCGACTATGACGCCCTGAGGCCGCTTCAGTGGCCGGTGCGTTACCGCGGCTCGGAAGGCAGCAAGCGGCTTCTGGGCGACGGCACCTATTATCATGCGGACCTTTGTGCCCGCTTTATCGCAACAACCCCCAGCGGCCCGGCCCGGTGTGAGGACGAGGAATTTCCCCTTGTCCTCAACACCGGGCGTGTGCAGGAAAGCACGTCTGTGTTCGGCGTCGCGGCCACCGCGCGCACGGCCCCTGTTGCGACAGTTGATATCAGTCCCGCAGATGCGGCGGCCCATGGTGTCCGGGAGGATGACATGGTGCGCCTCGAAAGCCCGCACGGTCATATGGTCGCGCGGGTATGCATCCTGCGCACCCAGGAAGAAGGCACGCTCAGCGTGTCGATGAACACCGGCGGAACCTTTGCCGATCAGGCGAGGGTAGATGCGCTGGTGCCTGCCGTGTTGGACCTTGCAGCGGCCCTTCCCAGGCAGGCACCAGTGCGTCTTTCCGCATGCGAACCCAGGGCAGGCCGCCGTCCGGCGCCGGCCCGGGCCGAAACCGCCGCCTGACGGGAGCGCGGTTCATGGAGTATCTGCCCCTGATGCTCGATGTCCGCGACCGCAAGGCCATTGTCTCGGGTGGCGGGCCGGATGCCGAGGCGCAGGCGCGCCTGATCCTGAAAGCCGGCGCCATCCCTTATGTGATCGCAGACAGCCTGACCCCGGGCCTTCAGGCCCTTGCGGCCAGTGGCGCCCTCATCCATGCCGCCGGCGCCTTCCGCGCCACCGACCTCGACGGCGCGGCCCTTGTGCTCCTGACGCCGGGCGACGACATGCTCAACCACCGCATCTATGCCGCCGCCTTCGGCCGCGGCGTGCCCGTGATCGCCGCGGGTGGCGTGGATCTGGCGACGGCAGCGCTGGTGGAAGCAGGCGAGCCGCCCGTCTCGTCGCCGGAACCCGACCGTAAGGTGTCAGAACAACAGCGCAGCAGCGGCATCATTGTTGCCATCAATTGAAGAGAGATATCTTTTTCTCTGCCTCATGTGCCGCGGGTGGTTATGACGCGGGGGAGGCCGATGGAATATGCGAGTCTCGCAGGCAGAATCTTTCGGGAAAACTACCGTTGGCTATTACCGCCTACTGAAAGCCAGTGAAGTAGGGCGATGTGAGTATTTGGATGCTATGAGGTGTTTTTCTTACGGACTAGATGCCTCAGTCGCTTCACGTACTCGGTCGAAAGAAGGTCATCCGGTGCAAGATTGAGGGTGCAATTGATTAATGTTGCCATTGCGCGATCTGTCAGCCGAAATTTCTGCGGAAGATCATAACCTGGTGCTTGATGTTCTTTGCGCTCAGTAATGGCTATCAGCAAAACTCTGACATAGTCAGCGACAGAACATTTTCGTGAAGATATCAGTTCTTCTGTCCATTCGTCCGTTGGTTCAACCTCTGCCTCAGACGCAAATGCTCCAATGGCCTCAATTACTTCATACATTTCCGGCCAGTATCGTTGTTCATACCTCGAAGCAAGGATTTGGATAGGCTGCTGGACAAATGTCATATATTTGCCGTTTGCTGCCGCGGCTCGGTCAATCCAATCTACAACATGCAGGTCGTCATGTGCTTGGAATCTCCCCTTCTCCTGCAGTTCCTGCCGCTTTTTCAGGAGTTCTGAGAGCTTTCGGGAGGCCGTTACGATATCTTGATTGAGTTTCAGCAATTGCCTTTGTTCATCGAGCAGTTCTTTTGAGTTTTCTGGATTCCAGAAAGTCGCGGCTACAAGGATGGCATCCCAAAATGAATAGGCTTGGTAGCTGGTTAACTTACGTGAAAGCTCGTCATGCACCTCGATCATCTCGACACCCCGAGAAAGAAGAATGTCGACTAGTGCGGTTGTGCTTGGCCAGATATTCTTCGACCTATAGTCCTCTTGGATTTCCCTCAGTACCTTTTCCATGTCCGATCACTCCACAGTTGTGCTTTAGGTACGTCTATCAGGAGATGCTGCTTCATTAGGTGTCTTTTTGAGCGAAATATTTGCGTCCAATGTGTACCAAGCGTTGACTATGCGCCGGTGGCAGCGATTTCAGTATTTTTAGTCGCGTCTAGCGGTTGATTTACTGGATTAGGGTGTCTAGCTGACGAGGACCTAGCCGCCTCGTCTTCCGTCACCCCCGTTCCGCATGTGCCGCGCGGGCAGCCATGACGCGGGGGAGGTTGATGGCGACCCAGTCGGCCAAGGTGGCGACATGGGCGGCGACTTCTTCGCCCATTGGGGTGAGGCTATAGTCCACATGGGGTGGGATCACGGAGTGGGCGGTGCGCAGCACGAAACCGTCGGCTTCCAGCGCCTGCAGGGTTTGGGCCAGCATTTTTCGCTGACACCCGATGCCTTGCGGCGAAGTTCGCTGAAGCGGTGCGTGCCGTCGCGGAGCGCGATCAAGACCAGCACCGCCCAGGTGCTGGTGACATGTTTCAACACGCCGCGCGACGGGCATTCGGCGGAGACAAGGTCACCCCGGCGCAACAGGTCCGACAGGCTGGAGTTGGCTGGCACGATTTCCGGATCGGGCATTTTATACTTACCTTTTTGTGCGTACTTACAAAAAGTAAGTATAGGCCATAAATATCAATCAGGAAACGCCGGCGATGGGCCGGCCAGTGCATCGTGTCCGGAGGCCCGCATGACCCGCCAACCCACACTTTATATCACCCATGGCGGTGGCCCCTGTTTCTGGATGGACATGCCGCCGCCCCTGGGGCCCAAAGCCTATGAAAGCCTGCGTGTCTGGTTCGAGGGGTTGTTGGGCCGGCTGCCGGCGCGGCCCGATGCCATTCTGGTGGTGTCCGCCCACTGGGAAGCGGCGCGCCCGACCGTGGCGAGTGCCGAACGGCCCGGCATGCTGTATGACTATTACGGTTTTCCGCCCCACACCTATGAGCTGCAGTATCCCGCGCCCGGTTCGCCCGCGCTGGCGCATGAGGTGATGGACCTGCTGGCGGCTGCCGGCATCGAGGCGGGCGCGGACGGCACACGCGGGTTCGACCATGCGGTGTTTGTGCCCATGCTGATCATCGACCCGGAAGCGCGCATCCCGGTGGTGACCCTGTCGCTGGACCGCAGCCTTGATGCCGGCAAACACCTGGCCATCGGCAGGGCGCTGGAAGCCCTGCGCGAGCGCAATGTGCTGATTGTCGCAAGCGGCAGCAGCTATCACGACCTGCGCGGCATCTTCACGCCCGGCCCGGGTGCGTCGGTCGCGTTCGACGGCTGGCTGGTGGACACCGTGGCATTGCCCGACCGGGACGCGCGCGACCGGCAGCTCGTGGCGTGGGAATCAGCACCGGGTGCCAGGGCCTGCCATCCGCGCGCCGAACACCTGATCCCCCTGATGGTGGCCGCCGGTGCGGCCGGCGCCGATGCCGGCACAGCGCCCTTCCGCGCGGTGATCGGCGGCAAGGCCTATTCCTGCATCGCCTTCGGGGACTTCCGCTCCTAAGTTACAGAAAAATATCCCGTTTTTTCTGTAATCCTGGCCCGAAATGAGGCAAGCTGTCGCAGGCCGGACGTCAGATTGACATATGTCAAAGCGGCTTTTTTACCACCCAGTATGTTGTGCCTGTTCAACGCGCGTGGAAAGAAGCCAGGTGGATATTTTCATTCAACAATGTCAGGCAGTGCTGGAAGGCGGCGGCGGTATCGTGGCCGCGCTTTTCCTGGCCGGTTTGCTGGCCGGTTTCACCCACTGCGCGGGCATGTGCGGGCCGTTTGTGATGGCGCAGGTCACCGCACGCGGCAAGGCGCCCGAAGGCGGCATGCTGCAGCGTGTGCGCGGCGCGGCCTTGTTGCCGTACCATTTTGGCCGCATGACCACCTATATGCTTTTGGGCGCCTTTGCCGGCGGTTTTTCCCAGTTTGTGTTCAGCACGCCGTTCGAGCGCGCCGCGACCGTGCTGTTTCTGGTGGCTGCCGGTGTGCTGTTCATCGTCAATGCGCTGCCGGACCTGAAGCCGGGCTTTTTGCCGGAAACCGGCATCGCGCGGCGGCTGGGTGCCGCCATCGGCCGGGTTGCCCGGCCGTTTTTCCATGAAACCGGGGCGGGGCACCGTTATGTGCTCGGCCTCCTGCTCGGATTTCTGCCATGCGGGATGCTTCTTGCCGCCCTCATGGCCGTTGCCGCCACCGGCTCGCCCCTCAAGGGGGCGTTGGCCATGGCGGCCTATGCGTTTGGCACCGTGCCGGCGCTCTTTCTCGTGGCCGGTGGCGCCCAGGTGGCGCTCAACCGGTTTCCGGAAAAGGTACGCGCCGTCAGCCGGGGGCTTATGGCCTTCAACGGTGTCGTGTTGTTTGTGATTGCTGGGGGTATGATCTTGTGAGGACAGGGCCAATGGACAAGCCTGACTATAACGACGAGATCGTGAAGAAATTTACGATCGCGACCATTTTCTGGGGTGTCGCCGGTTTTGCAGCGGGTGTTTTCATCGCGCTGCAGATGGCGTTCCCGGAACTGAATATCGGCGAATATCTGACCTTCGGGCGCCTGCGTCCGCTGCACACGTCAGCCGTGATTTTCGCCTTCGGCGGCAACGCCTTGTTCGCCACCAGCTATTTTGTGGTGCAGCGCACCTGCCGCACCCGGCTGTGGGGCGACGGGGTCGCCAACTTCACCTTCTGGGGGTACCAGGCCTTCATCGTGATGGCGGCTGTCGGCTACCTGACCGGCGTGACCCAGGGCAAGGAATATGCCGAACCCGAATGGTATGCCGACCTGTGGCTGACCTTCGTTTGGGTGGCCTACCTGATCGTGTTCCTGATGACCATGAAGAACCGGCGTGAACCGCATATCTATGTGGCCAACTGGTTCTATCTGGCCTTCATCGTCACGGTCGCGGTTCTGCACCTTGGCAACAATATCTCGATCCCGGTATCGCTGACATCCACCAAAAGCTATTCGGTGTGGGCGGGGGTTCAGTCGGCCCTTATCCAGTGGTGGTACGGCCACAATGCCGTGGGCTTTTTCCTGACCGCGGGTTTCCTGGGCATCATGTATTATTTTGTGCCCAAACGTGCCGGCCGTCCGGTCTACAGCTACCGCCTGTCGATCCTGCACTTCTGGTCGCTGATCTTCATCTATATCTGGGCCGGTCCGCACCATCTGCATTATACCGCGCTGCCGGACTGGGCGCAGACCCTGGGCATGACCTTCTCGATCATGCTGTGGATGCCGTCCTGGGGTGGCATGATCAACGGTATGATGACCCTCTCTGGCGCCTGGCACAAACTCAGGCAGGACCCGGTGCTTCGTTTCATGATCATCTCGCTGGCCTTCTACGGCATGAGCACGTTTGAAGGCCCGCTGATGTCGATCAAGACCGTGAATGCGCTCAGCCACTATACGGACTGGACCATCGGTCACGTGCATTCGGGTGCCCTTGGCTGGGTGGCCTTCATCAGCTTCGGTGCGCTTTATCACCTGGTGCCGGGGCTGTGGAAAAAAGAAGGCCTTTACAGCATGAAACTGGTGAACACCCACCTGTGGGTCGCGACCATCGGGATCGTCTTGTATATCGCGGCCATGTGGGTATCCGGCATCATGCAGGGCCTGATGTGGCGGTCCTATGACGACATGGGCTTCCTGACCTACAGCTTCGTCGAAACCGTGTATGCCATGCATCCCTTCTACCTGATCCGGGCGCTGGGCGGCCTGATGTTCCTCAGTGGGGCACTGATCATGGTCTATAACATCTATAAAACCATCTGCGGCGATGCCGTGCCCAGCACGCAAGACGTGAAGGAGCCGGTCCATGCTTAACAAACACGCTGTTGTCGAGAAAAACTCGTTCCTGATGCTGATCCTGATTGTGGTCGTCATCTCGATCGGGGGCATCATCGAGGTCCTGCCGCTGTTCCGCATGGAAACCACGATCGAGCCGGTGAAGGGCGTCAGGCCCTACACCCCGCTCGAACTGGCGGGCCAGAATGTCTATATCCGCGAAGGCTGCTACAACTGCCACAGCCAGCAGATCCGTCCCTTGCGGGACGAGGTTGAACGCTATGGCCACTATTCGCTGGCGGCAGAAAGCATGTATGACCACCCGTTCCAGTGGGGCTCCAAACGCACGGGGCCGGACCTGGCGCGCGTTGGCGGTAAATATTCCGACCTCTGGCATGTCCAGCATATGGAAAAGCCGCAGAATGTGGTGCCGGAAAGCATCATGCCGGCCTATGCGCACCTCGCCCGCAAGGGTGCCGCGCTCAATGAGATCGCCGACGATATGAAGGCGCTTCGCATGGCGGGTGTGCCCTACACCGACGAAATGATCGAAAATGCCTACCGTGATGCGCTCGCACAGGCGCAGCTTGACAGTGACGGCCTCGACGGCCTGATCGAACGGTACGGCGACAAGGTCATTGCCCGCAACTTCGACGGCCAGGAGGTCACGACCGAGCTGGATGCGCTGATCGCATACCTGCAGGTTTTGGGCACCATGGCCGAACTGAAGGACTATGAACCCGAGGGAGGCCGCAAATGATGGACTGGCTGACCAATCACACGGGTGCGGGCCTGACCGGCCTCCTGTTCTTCTTCCTTGTGTTCATCGGCATCGCGGTCTGGGCTTACCGGCCGCAGGTGAAGGAACGCCTGGAATCCTACAAAAACATTCCTCTCGAAGGGGATGAGGCATGAGCGAACATCAAAAGGAAACGGACGCCATCTCGGGCGTCGAGACCACCGGCCACGACTGGGACGGTATCAAGGAACTGAACAACCCCGCGCCGCGCTGGTGGCTCCTGGTCCTCTATGCCAGCATCATCTGGGCCATCGGCTACTGGGTGGTTTACCCGGCCTGGCCGACCCTGTCGGGTGAAGGCGTGCGCGGCGGCACCGAAGGCAGCTTCGGCTGGACCCAGTATGAACAGCTCAAGGAAAGCCAGGGTGAGATCGTTGCCCGCAAGGCCGCCTACCTGACCCGCTTCGAAAACGCGAGCTTTGCCGACATCCAAAAGGACGAGGGGCTTTACGAGTTCGCGCAGGCCGGCGGTGCCGCGGCCTTCAAGGACAATTGCGCCACCTGCCATGGCACCGGTGGTGCCGGCGGCAATGGGTATCCGAACCTCAATGACGACGACTGGCTGTGGGGCGGGTCTGTGGATGCGATCTACCAGACCATCCGCTTCGGCATCCGCTCGGGCGACGACGAGGCCCGTTTCTCGGAAATGCCGGCCTTCGGTGATATGCTGTCGGCAGACGAGATCAGCGCCATCGCCAGCTTCGTGGTGCAGGACGGCACCGACGACGGCGCCGGTGCCCAGGCATTTGCCGACAATTGTGCCGCCTGCCACGGCGACACCGGAACCGGCATGCATGAACTGGGGGCCCCGAACCTGATGGATGCCATCTGGTTCTATGGCGGGACCAAGGCTGATGTCATGGCCCAGATCCGCAAACCGCGCCACGGCGTGATGCCGGCCTGGGAACATCGCCTGGACGCCAACACCATCCGTGAACTGGCCATTTATGTTCACGCGCTTGGTGGTGGTGAATAACTGAACCTCCCAGTCTGAATCTCTCAGTCTGAAACTCCCTGTCAGGAGACCCTGTAAATGAGTGACGGTGCGGCCCCGATCAAACTGTTCGAGAAAAAGGCAAGGGTTTACCCCAAACGTGTCTGGGGTAAATATCGCAAGCTGAAATGGGTGGCCATGATTACCCTTCTTGGCATCTATTATCTTGCACCTTTCCTCAGGTGGGACAGGGGGCCGCACGCACCCGACCAGGCCATCCTGATCGACATGCCGGCCCGCCGTGCCTATTTCTTCTTCATCGAAATCTGGCCGCAGGAGGTTTATTACCTCACCGGCATATTGATCCTGGCGGCGGTGGCGCTTTTCTTCGTCACCAGCCTCGCGGGCCGGGTCTGGTGTGGTTATGCCTGCCCGCAAAC
>SBGU01000038.1 GCA_006226495.1 Alphaproteobacteria bacterium | reverse complement strand
TGGCCGGGTCGGGCGCGGGTCCGACAAATCAAGCTGTATCCTGGTACGCGCGAACGAGGTGGGCGAAGTGGCCCGCGCGCGCCTTGCCACCATGCGCGACACCGAAGACGGCTTCGAAATCGCCGAACAGGACCTGAAACTCAGGGGCGGCGGCGAAATCCTGGGCACCAGACAAAGCGGCTTGCCGGAATTCCGCATGGTCGATTTTGCGGCGCATGCCGACCTCATCGAACTTGCCCGCGACGACGCCCGCCTTATCATCACACGGGACCCTGAACTGAAATCCGACCGGGGGCAGGCGCTCAGGCACCTTCTCTATCTGTTCGGGCGCGATGACGGGGTCAGGTTGATGCAGTCCGGATAAAAAAAGAGGCACCTATGGCGTGGGACAAGGAACTGGAAGAAAAGAAAAAACGCGAGTCCTTCGCCCATGAAATGGGTGGGCCTGAGAAGGTGGCGCGCCAGCATGCGCGTGGCAAGCTGGATGTGCGCCAGCGCCTCGCCAGGATGGCCGACCCCGGCTCCTTCCGCGAAATCGGCAAGCTGGCCGGCAAGGGCAGCTATGACGATAACGGCGAACTGACCGGCTTTTCCTCGGCCAATTTCCTGTTCGGCAAGGCCACGGTCGAACGCCGGCCTGTGGTGCTGGCGGGTGACGATTTCACCGTGCGTGGCGGTGCTGCCGATGCCGCCATCTACCGGAAAACCGTGCTCGCCGAACAGATGGCCCATGAATATGGCCTGCCGCTTATCCGCCTGATCGATGGCACCGGCGGCGGCGGTTCGGTGAAAACGCTGGAAGACATGGGCCTCACTTACGTGCCCTGGCTGCCGGGCTGGGAACATGTGGTCAGGAACCTCGATACCGTGCCGGTGGTGGCGCTGGCGCTGGGATCGGTCGCCGGCCTTGGGGCCGCGCGGGTGGTTGCGAGCCATTATAGTGTCATGGTCAAGGGCCTCAGCCATATGTTCACCGCAGGGCCCGCCGTGGTGGCGGCGCTGGGTGAAAACCTCGACAAGGAAGAACTGGGTGGCGCCGATATCCATGCCCGCAACGGTGCGGTGGATGATCTGGTGAACAGCGAAGACGAAGCCTTCGCCGCCGCGCGCAAGTTCCTGTCCTACCTGCCAAGCTGCGCCGGTGGGCCATTGCCGCGCGGCGGCCGTGCGGACGGTGTCGAACGGCGGGACCAAAGCCTGCTGGATGCCGTGCCCGAAGACCGGCGTGCCGCTTATTCCATGCGGAAAATCCTCACAAGCGTGGTGGACAAGGGCAGCCTGTTCGAAATGGGCAAACGCTGGGGCCAGTCGGCCATCACGGCCTTTGCGCGGCTTGACGGCTGGCCGGTGGCGGTGCTGGCGTCCGATCCGTCGTTCCTGGGTGGTTCCTGGACCGCAGACGCGGCGCGCAAGGTCGAGCGCTTCATCAAAACCGCCAACCTGTTCCGCCTGCCGGTGGTGCATTTTGTCGACAACCCGGGTTTCATGATCGGGCTGGAGGCGGAGAAAGCCGCCACCATCCGCTATGGTGTCGATGCGCTCAATGGCGTTTACCGCTCCACCGTGCCCTGGGCGACCGTGATCGTGCGCAAGGCCTATGGTGTCGCTGGCGCGGCGATGAGCGACCATACAAGGTTCCAGTACCGTTTCGCCTGGCCCTCGGGCGACTGGGGCAGCCTGCCTTTGGATGGCGGCATCGAGGTGGCCTATAAGGCCGAGCTTGAAAAAGCCGAGGACCCGGCAGCGCTGCTCGCCCAAATCCGCGCCCGCCTCGACAAGGTCAGAAGCCCGTTCCGCACGGCAGAAGCTTTCATGGTCGAAGACATCATCGATCCCCGCGAGACCAGACCGCTGCTTTGTGAGTTCGCCAACCTGGCGCAGGGTCGGCTGCCCTCCTAACCTCGTCTTTCGCCGGCTTGACCGGCGAACCCAGGAGCGCAGGCCTGTCCGCCAAGAGCGGTGTGCCTGGGCCCGCCGATCAAGTCGGCGGGTGACGAGTCATAGGACTAAAGCAAATGCGTCTATTGGCTCCGGGCTAGGTGGAGGCCCTCGGTCATTATTGCGCTTTTAGGTTATGTAAATACCTGCAATACTTGTTGCTGATTGGAATGACCCGTAGGGGAGGGGACAATGCGCAAGAAGACGAAGACAAGGGGCGTGGTCGAATTTATCGAAGGGCTACACAAGTATATTGTGACCCATCCTCAATTTCGAAAGAACACAAAAGGGAAATCGGAGACCGCCATTCAAACTGAACTCCGGCCCCTCATCCTAAACTTTCTGGAAAAGGACTTTGACGCCAAGGGGTATGCCGATGCTGTTGCAAAGGCAAACAAGGCTTTCTACTGGGAAGGCCAAGAGGGTAAATTTGGCCGTGAACGTGCAGCCACATTTGCAAGTCGAAATTATCCTGACTTCATTATAGAAGAGCCCTATTTGCTTGCAATAGAATACAAGCAGAGCCAGTCAGGGTCCCTTGTTAAACAGGCAATTGGGCAAGCTATCATGCATACCATGTCTGGGGACTTCGATTTTGTTTATGTTCTTTTTCATGACCAGAACAAAGACAAGAAAATTGAGAAGTCGGCCCAAAAGGAATGCGAGCATGAAATAATTGAAAAAATCAAGAAGGATTTTAATGTATTTCTCAGGTTTATCTAAATTGGGTTAGGGTTTAACCCTAACCAATCGTCTTCTCATACACCCGGTACTTCTTGTAGACCTTGCAGCCGATCTCTTCGAGGATTGAGTTCATGCCGTCATTGTCTTCCAGTATCCAGCCCAGTTCACCGAAGGTTGCGCCGCGGTCGACGACATTTTGCTGGCTCTGGCGGATCATCCACATGGCCATGGCGGCGCCCAGCGGGCCTTTCTGGAATTTCTTGCGCACACCCATCAGGGGCACGCGGCAGCGGTCTTCCTTGCCGTTCATCATGCGGTAGGCCACCTTGGCCCAGCCAAACGGCAGCAGTTTGCCGTCAAGGTCGCGAATCTTGTGGTTCACGTCAGGGATCGTCAGCATGAAGGCCACGGGTTCGCCGTCATATTCGCAAAGATAGGTGCGGTAGGGCTTCACGATGGGCTTCAGCGCCTTGGCGCCATGCTCGACCTCGGCCTTGGTGAAGGGCACATAACCCCAGTTGTCGGACCAGGCCTCGTTATAGATATCCAGCACCACGGCCACTTCTTCGTCGAAGCGCTTCATGTCGATGGGGCGCATGGTCAGGCGTTTGTTCTTTTCCGCCATCGCGACGATACGGAGCGCACGTTCGGGCGGTGGCATCAGGAGGTCGAGTTCATAGACCAGCATGTCCTTGGCCTTGTCGAAACCCTGGCCCTTCAGCCAGCCGTCATACTGCGGGCGGCCGTGCGGCATCATGAACACGGGCGGGGTGTCGAAACCCTCGATCAGGGTGCCGACTTCCTCGGCCGACGAGAAAGACCAGGGCCCCTGCATGCGTTTCATGCCGCGTGCCTTCAGCCAGGCTTCGGCGGTCGCGAGCAGGGCATCACCCACTTCCTGGTCGGTGACTTCGAAGAAGCCGAAATGGCCAAGGTTCGGGCCCCATTTTTCCTGCGCCAGGCTGTCGATCTGGGCCGAGATGCGGCCAACCGGCTTGCCGTCACGTTCCGCGACCCACAGGGCCACTTCGGCATGCTGGAAATAGGGGTTCTTGTCCGCGCTGAGCACATCCATGCGTTCCATCATCAGGGGCTGTATCCAGTTGGGATCATTCTCGTAAACGGCACGGGTGGCGTTCACGAAAGCCTTGAGGCCCGCGTTGTCGGTAACCTGGCGGATGGTGACGGTGCTCACGGTCGGTCTTTCCTTGTACAGAAACTCTTGTTGTCTTGGATAACGGGCTGGGGGCGATTTGCAACCCTATAAAAGCCGGGTGCCGTTCGGTACGGCCTGCGAGGGTGTAATCAGCACCGTTGGGCCACCTTCCTCGACGGTGGCGAGGGTCAGCACCTCGGACTTGATGCCCGCCACGCGCTTGGGCGGGAAATTCACCACCGCCAGCACCTGCATGCCGGGCAGGTCGTCCAGCCGGTGGGCTTCGGTGATCTGGGCGGAACTGTGTTTGATGCCGAATTCCGGGCCGAAATCGATTTCCAGCACATAGGCCGGTTTGATGGCTTTTTCATTCACCCGCGCAGACAGGATGGTGCCCACGCGGATATCGACCTTCAGAAAGTCGCCAAATTCGATGGTGTCGGTCATGGAAAACTCCTTCAGCGCCGGAACAGGCGGCCGATCTTGCCAAGCGCGCGCGCGTCGGCGGTGGACAGGCCGTACCGGATGATCAGGCTGAGGCTGGCCAGCAGGCCAAGGGTGGCGGCGACGATGCCAACCGGGCTCGGCCAATGGTTGCTGGCGGGGATCAGCGCGATCATGCCGGCGGACAGGAGGGCGGACATCAGAAGCGGTCTTATGGTCTGGCGGTCATAGGGCCATAGGCGGAACAGCCAGGCGGACTGGCCGAAGCCCAGAAGCGCCGTGACATTGAGCCCGATGGCCGCGGCAATGGCGGCACCGGTCACGCCCGATGCCGGGATCAGGATGCTGCCCAGCACTAATAGGGTGACAATGCCGGCGATGCCATTGGCGGTGGCCAGGAGGCGGTGGCCCAGCATCTCGACAATGGCGGAGGAGGGGCCGGTCGCGGCCTCGACCACCCGACCGAGGCACAGGATGGCGATGGCCGCCGCCGCGGCCTGGAATTCGGGCTCCATGGTCGCCAGGATATCGTGGCGCGCCAGCACGAGCGCGGCCCCGAACGGCAGCGCGAGGGTCAGGCTCAGGCGGGTCGCATAGGCATACATGTCCCGAAGCGCCTGCTGGTCGCCTTCGCCCGCCCGTTCGGCAGCGAGGGGCGCCATCACATATTCAAATGTGGTGCGCACCACCTGCAGGGCGCTGGCGATTTTGCGGGCGACGGAATAATAACCGCCGGCCGCGGCACCGGCGGCGCCCGGCAGCATGAAATTGAGGAACATGACCGGGAATTCGCTGAACAGTTTCTTGGTGATGTTCGCGGGCATCAGCGACAGGCCATACGCCCACATCTCGCGCGGGATCGGCCCGGTCATGGGCGCTTTCAGCACAAGGCGGATATCATAGAAGCGCGCCACGAGGCGGAGCGCCAAGGCTGCCGCCAAGGCGACACTGATCAGGTGCGCGAGGAACAGGCCGTAGGTCAGGTAGCCCCCGATGCCCAGCACCATGGCGGCAATCAGGCGCAGCACCTGTTCATAGAAGATGCGCACCCGGATTTCGGGCCCGAAGGTGCGGCGCGCCCGGATGGCGGCGGTCGCCACCTCGACCATGGTCCAGAAAGGCAGCACCCAGGCATAGAGGCGGATCACCGCCACCAGCTTGTCGGCGTCCGCCGCCGCGGCGTTGACGAAGGCGGCAAGCCACGGCGCGGCAAGGGTGATCAAAAGCGCGATCAGGCTCGCGAGCAGGAAACTGAGCTTGAGGGCAAAACCGGCGATCTTTTCGGCGTCGGTGCCATCTGCGCGCGGGACAAAACGCTGCAGGGCGGTGCTCATGGCCAGGTCGGTCAGCGCGGTGCCCACCTTGACATAGCTCCAGAGAACGGCAAACAGGCCGAATGTGGTGGCGCCATACACCCAGGTGAAGGCGATGACCGAGCCGGCCTCAATAAGCGCACCCATGCGCCCGAGGAAGGCATAACCGGCGCCGCCGGCCACGCGGGCGCGGTGATCCGGCACGTGGTCGGGTTCAGTCACCTGTGGCGGCTTTCACGGTCTTGTTTTTGGGGGCAGGGCGGCCTTCTTCGGAATTGAAGATCACGGCATAGCCCAAAAGCAGGAACAGGAAGAACGGCGCCCAGGCTGCCAGGAACGGTGGTGCCACGCCAAATTCGCCCATCGCCAGCATGAAGTTGTCTGCGACAAAGAAGCTGAAGCCCAGCGCCATGCCCATGACCAGGCGCACGACCAGGCTGCCGGCCCGGTGCACACCAAAGGCGGCCACGGCGGCCAGCAGTGGCATCAGCATGGTGGAGGCGGGCCCTGCGAATTTCTGCAGGAAGCTCGACATCAGCCGCGAGGTGGGCAATCCCTCTTCGCGCAGCCGCTGCATGGATTTCCACAAGCCGACGAAAGACACCTGGTCGGCCCTTACCGTCAGCGCCAGGAAGCGCTCCGGCCGGGTGGCGATATTCCATTCGACTGTGGGGGTCACTTCCACCAGATGGCTTTTGGCGTCGAAACGGCGTACCTCATGCAGGGTCCAGGCGCCGTCCTGGTACCAGGCGAAATCGGCCAGGACCATGGCCTCCAGCCGGCCGGCATCATCGCGTTCGAACAGGGAAACCTTGTCCAGCACGACCCGGTTCCTCAGTTGGCTGACGGCTTCCACCTGCACGATGGTATTGCCTTCCTTCAGCCAGACCCGCCCGGTGCGGTTGGTGTTGGGCGGAAGGTCGACCGCATAATCATGTTCCTGCCAGTAGCGCAGTTCCGCATTCGCGCGCACCACCACCGTTTCGTTGAAGACAAAATGGGTGGTCGCGATCAACAGCGATGCAATGCCAAGCGGCAACAGGATGCGGTGCGACGACAGGCCCATGGCCTTCATCACCACCACTTCACTGTGCTGATTGAGGGTCGCGAGGGTCAGGAGCGTCGCCAGAAGTGCCGTGAAGGGCGCAAACTGGGCAATGAGTTGCGGCGCCCGCATGCTGACATAGGAGACGATCGACACCCAGGTCGCGCCTTCGGGTTTCATGATGTCATCCGCCTGGGCCAGAAGGTCCAGAAGCTGCAACACGGCGGTCAGGCCGATCAGGATGCCGAGGAAACGGCCAAGGTGCATGCGCACCATATAGCTGGCCAGGGTGCGTGACGGCACGATCATGCGGCGGACTTTGCGTAGTGGGTTGCTCATATGTCGCTAACCCCCATGATGCGTTTGGACAGGCGCTTGATCGGGCCGCTGATGGCGCCCCAGGCCGTGTCGATCCAGGCCAGCGGTTCACCGCCCACTTTCATGGCTGCGATCCGGAACAGGCCAAAGCTGATGAGGGCAAAGAGTGCGAACAGTGCCCAGATGGTTACGTATGGCGAGGCACCGCCGCGCACAGCCGTTTCCATGCCTTCCATCACCTCGTTATAGACGATCAGGAGGCCGAGCCCGACCACGATGCCGGTACCGCGCACCCGGCGCTTGTTCACAAGGCCCATGGGGATCGCGAGAAACGGCAGCAGGATGAAGGTCAGGCTGTGCATGACCCGCCAATGGAAATTGCCCAGGAAGGTGGACCGTTCGTCTGCAGGGTAGTTCGGATCGTCTTTCGCTTTCCAAAGCTCGGGCAGGGTCAGTTCCAGTTCCTCGCCGCCGCGTTCGCGGAAAGTTTCGCGCGCCGGCAGCCTGATGGTCAGGTCCTGTTCGTCGAAGGTCAGTACCCTTGGTTTGTTCTGGCTTTCGTTCAGGTCAACCAGCACACCGTCATAGAGCCTGAGCAGGATGGTCTGGTCGTCCTCGGTCGCGAAGAAGCCACCCCGGCGCGCGGTGATGGCCTTGCTGCCCTGTTCGTCGCGGCGTTCCATGAAAATACCCAGAAGCTCGGCGCCCTGTTTGCGGGATTCCTCGATCATGATGGTCATGTCGTCGCCGACATTCACAAACTCGCCAACCCGGATGCTGGCGCCCAGCGCCCCGCTCCTGAGATCGAACACCAGCCCGCGATAGGTATAGCGGCTGTAGGGCTGCACCCAGCCGACAAGCAGGGTGTTGATGATCATCAACACCAGCGACAGGCCGAGAATGGGCCGTACAAGGCGCGGCAGGCCGACACCCGCCGACGTGATGGCGTCATATTCGCTCGACAGTGAAATCTTGCGGAAGGCGACCAATACGCCCAGGAACAGGCCGATCGGCAGCGCCAGGCCCATATAGTGGGGTGTCAGGCTCGCGAGCATGCGAAACACCACATTCACCGGCCCACCCTGGTTGACCACAAAATCGAACAGCCGAAGCATGCGTTCCAGGATCAATAGCAATGCCGCAATGCCAAGCGTGGTCATGAGCGGGCCCATAACCTGCCGGACTATATATCTGTCGAGACGAGTTACCATATGTTGGCGCTACACCTGTTCCTGCCCCGTTTCAAGTGGCATTTCCATTACTTACATTATGAGGGCGTGGCAAAAGCTTGTTGTTTCTGGCGAAACTAGTACACATGTGGGACATAATTTCGCCACCATCAAACGGCATTTGCTCGTTCTAAGGTCCGGTTTGGAGAGTTTTATGCACGCCTTGAAGCGTTGGGTTCCGAGTATTATATGTCTGGCGGTCGCTATGGCCTGCCCGGCAGGCGCGGACGACGTGCCGGAAAATATCGAAACCGCACCCGGCGTCTGCGAAGCCGCCGAGGGCGGTGCCGCCGTGCAGGTCAGGGTGCTGAATATCCGCGATCTGGAAGGCAATATCCGGGCGCAGGTTTATGGCGACAACCCGGACGAGTTCCTTGAGAAGGGCAAAAAGCTGGTCCGGCAAGACGATCCTGTCGTCGGTGACGAACAGGAGGTCTGTGTGCAACTGCCATCGCCCGGGCGCTATGCCATTGTGGTGATGCATGACCGCAATGGCAACGGCAAGGCTGACTTTTTCTCGGAAGGTTTCGGCTTTTCGAACAATCCGAAGCTCGGGCTTTCCAAGCCGGATGCCGAGGAAGTGCTGGCAGATTTTGCCGCCGGTGTGACCCGGATCGATGTCGAGCTGAAATATATTTTCGGCGCTGACGACGACCAGAAAAAGAAGCGGCGCCAGTTGAGGCGACGTTAAGTTTGCGAAATCAGACTTTTGCCGTTATGTAGATGGCAAAGTTACAGATATATGACGGGGCGGCGTTTGCCGGCCCCCGGGTTTTGTTTGGAGCCACTGAAATGCAGTTGGACAGAGCCAGCATCAATAGCGGCGCCGTCGTGCCGCTTGTTGCCATCATTTCCAACCCGCTGAGCACCACCAACAGCGACCGCCTGGGGGCGATCCGCAAGGTGATCGATTCCGCAGCCAATGTCGTTCATTTTGAACTGAGCGGCATGGAAACGGTGGACGAGGCGCTTGACCTGTTCGCGCGCGCCAACCCTGCGCTTCTGATCATCAACGGTGGCGACGGCACCATCGGCGCCGTGCTGGCGTCGATCCTGCACCGCAAGCCTTTTGCCGTTGTGCCGCCAATTGCGTTCCTGCCGGGTGGCAAGACCAACATGACCGCGGCGGACCTCGGTTTCCGTGGCAAGCCTGAAAAAGTGCTGCAGCGGCTCCTGAAACTGACCCGCGAAGGCGGCCTTGCCGACCGTCTGGCGACCCGGCATCTGATTGAACTGGACATGGGCGACGGCAAGCGGCCGCATGTCGGCACTTTCTTTGGCACGGCTGGTGTGGTCAGGGGCATCGAATGGTGCCGCGAACATGCCTATTCGCTGGGTCTGCCGAACGGCCTTGCGCATGTTGTGGCTGTCAGCAAACTGATCCTGTCCGCCTTTGGCCTCAGCCGCGACAAGGGGTTGATGGTCTCCGGGCCCATGACTGTAACCGTTGTTGGCGGCGGACGCTTCGATGGCCGTTTTTCGGCGGTTGTCAGCACCACGCTCGACCGTTTGATCCTTGGCCTCAAACCCTATGGTCGCGAAGGCAATGGCGGGCTGCGTTTTTCGGCTGTTGAAGCCGGCAGCGGCAATGTGTTCCGCGCGCTCAAGGGCCTGATCTCGGGGGCGTATGGCAAAAAGACCATCGAAGGTGTGCATGTGCGCCGGGCCAACGAAGTGCGTATCGAAGGCACCGACCCTGTCACGCTGGACGGCGAGCTCTATTACCCCGCGCCCGGTGTTCCCCTGACCCTCAGGGGCGACAAGCAACTGACTTTCGTCTCCTTGAAATAGGGAGGGCCCGGTGACGGACCCCAAAGCGGCGCTGGATCAGTTTATCCTGGCTGAATGGCAACGCGACGTCCCTAAGGAGGTGACGGCGGCAGCAACTGACATCGCCGCCCGATACGGCGACAGCGTCGCAGGCATCATCTTCTATGGGTCGTGCCTCAGGACCGGTGAGATTGAGGACAAGATCCTCGATTTCTACGTGATCGTCGACAGGTACCGTGCCGCCTATACGAAGCGCTGGCTTGCCGTTGGCAACCGTATCCTGCCGCCAAACGTGTTCTATCACGAAATGGATGTGGACGGCATGACCGTGCGGTCCAAATATGCGGTCCTGTCGCGCGCCGACCTCAGCTTCCGTACCCGGCCTGAATGCCTGAACGTGTCCGTCTGGGCACGCTTCTGCCAGCCGTGCCTGTTGATGCTGGCGCGCGATGACGAAACACAGACCGAAATCGCCCGCGATATTGCTGCTGCTGCGGCCACCATGCTGTCGAACCTGCTGGAACTCAAACCCGCCGCGCGCCAGTCGCGCGACCTGTGGGTCTCGGCGTTCGAACAGACCTATGCTGCCGAACTGCGCTCGGAACGTGGCGGCAAGGGGCTTGAAATCTATCTTCTGGACCAGGACCGCTACGACCGCATGACCCCGCTGGTGCTGGCCGCGCTTGGCCTTCACGGGGAACCCGAGGGCAGGGCGACCCAGCCTTCGCGCCTGCAGGCCTTCCGGCCGCGCTTCCGCTGGTGGCTGCGCCGCATGAACGGCAAGCTCGTCAGTTTCCTGCGGCTCATCAAGGCTTCAATGACCTTCGATGGCGGCATCGATTATCTGGCCTGGAAAATCCGCCGCCATTCAGGCGTCGAGATCGAGATCACACCCTGGATGCGCAAGCACCCTGTGTTCGCCGGCATCAGCCTGTTCTGGAGCCTGAGGAAAAAAGGCGCGTTCAAATAACGATTAAGGTTTTTCACCTGTGTCGCATTTGCCTTTGTGCTTCGGTCGTGCAGGGCCTGGTGGCAGTGGGTTGCCCTTAACCCTGGCAATCACGCCGGGGATCAGAAAGCTGCTCATCTCTTCAGGATGAAAAACGCAGCGCTCTTGGAAATATCGGGCGATAGGTGAATCTCCGGCCCAAAGGCCCAGGCTGTTTCGGATATAGGTTCCATAGCCGATATGTAATAGCGGCCAGTCATCTTCCGGCATTTTCTTCAGGGCCTGCACGTCCTGCTCCGACAAGGCAGCGACCAGATAGGCGACAGCCTGTTCGTAAGTTTTGGGCAGTTTCTTTTTGGGCGGAATGATGGGGGCTACTGCCTTGTCATGCTGTGCTTTTGTGACAGCGAGGTAGTCAGGACCAAGCGGGAAGACACTTCCGAGAACCGCATCGCGGTAGGATGTGACATCGACCCCCTGCTTTGCATGACGCGTCAGCCAGACCTGTATGGCGAGCACACCTTCCGGTGTCTGATGAAGTACATACTGTGACTCATTTTCATTCTTGTAGAGAATTTCGGTAACCAGACCGCCAGGCACGTCCAGGGAGCGTGACACAATTTTTCGCCAGGGGCGCAGCTCCCAGTCCTCAGGCAAACCCTCTCGGGCGGCGGACTTCAGGAAGGCGTCTATGGTCAGGCGCGGGAAGAACCGTATGCTTGCACCCGCTGGTGGCGAAAAATCAAACGGTTCGAAACTGATCAAATTGCGGACCCCTTGTTGGCAATCCGGGCTATCCGGGTTGAAGCCATCCTTGTTGGGGCGCACAAATAATTCGGTCTTGAAATGATAATTGGAACAGAAGGTCACAAGTTCCTGCGCTTTGGCCGCAGGATTGCTTTCAATCGCCAGTGCAAGCGATAGTGTGACCAAGATAATCCGCAGCATATGTCCCCCCAAAGCAGCGCCAGGTTTTCCTCCACAACAGCATATGACATCTGCCATATGTGCGTTGGCAAACAAAAAAGCAGGCCGGAGCCTGCTTTTCGGTGAAGTCTGTCTACACACTTACGGCTTCAGCTCAAGCCCGACCTTGTTGGCTGTGATGGTGAAGCGCTTGATGATCTCGTCGATCTGTTCGCTGGTATGCTGGGCGCAGACGCTGACGCGCATCAGGAACATGCCGGCCGGTGTGGCGGGCGGCGCGGCCATGTTGGCGTAAACGCCTTCCAGAAGCAGGGTTTCCCAGAAACGGGTGCCGACCATCGCATCCGGCAGGTGCACGGCGATGATGGGGCTTTGGGCTTCGGGGGTGGCCAGGTCGAAACCGGCTTTTTTCAGGCCCGCATGCAATTGGCGGGCGTTTTCCCAAAGGTGCGCGCGGCGGTTGCCCGACCGTTTGATCGCTTCAATGGACGCGGTCGCCGATGCCACCACGCTGGGCGGCAGGCTGGCGGTGAAGATATAGGGCCGGGTCACAAACCGCAGCACGTCGAATTTCGGATGGTTGGAGACAGCAAACCCGCCGATGGTGCCAACCGATTTCGAGAAAGTGCCGACATAAAAGTCCACCAGATGCTCGACACCCAGTTGTTCGGCGACACCGCGACCGTTTTCGCCGCAGAAACCCATGGAATGGGCCTCGTCAACCAGGGTCATGCAGCCGTATTTTTTGCCGACTTCCAGAAGCTCTTTCAGGGGCGCCGCGTCGCCCAGCATCGAATAGATGCCTTCAACGACCAGAAGTTTGCCTGCGCCTTCCGGCAGGCGCTTCAGGCGGCGTTCCATGTTTTCGACATCGTTATGCTTGAAACGCACGATGGTGGCATTGCCCATCGAGCAACCGTCATAGATGGAGGCATGGCTGTCGGCATCGATGATGACGAAGTCGTCCTTGCCGCCAAGCGCCGAGATCATGCCCAGGTTGGCCTGATAGCCGGTGGAGAACACCATGCAATGTTCCATGCCGTAAAAGTCGGCGATGGTGGCTTCAAGCGCCTTGTGGCCATTGTAGGTGCCATTCAGGACCCGAGAGCCCGTGGTGCCGGTGCCAAAATCGTCGATCGCCTTCTTGGCGGCGGCCAGGGCGTCTTCATTGAAGGTCATGCCCATATAGTTGTTGGTGCCGGCCAGAATGGTGTGGCGACCATCGATTATGGCTTCGGTCTCGGAAATGATTTCCTGCATCACGACCTTGAAGGGGTCGGCGTTTTCAAAGGGCAGGGAGGCACGGAGTGCCACAGTGGCGTCGAATTTGTCCAGAAGATCCACGGTTCAGTTGCCTTCGCTTACGATTTTCTCGACGGCGTTCGCGACATCTTCGATGGTCTCGAGATTGGGCAGCAGGTTAAGCGGCAGGACGATATCGAACTCGTCCTCGATCTCGGCCACCAGGTCCATCACGGTCAGGGAATCAAGCTGCAGGCCGGCGGCAAAAGTGGTTTCCGGTGTCAGCTCGATACCGCGCTTGTTGAGGGGCGCGATCAGATCGTAAATTTTTTCAAGGGTTTGGGTGCTGGCCATCGTGTCTGCCTATCTGAATGTCTGCAAGCTTGCGGGAATGATACACCGTCTTATATCGGGCCGAACGCCATCATAAAAGCCCGTTTTTTCGGTACCAGTCCATGGTGTCCTTTAGACCCGCTTTAAGGTCGAATTGCGGCACCCAGCCAACCAGCTTCGGGCGCCGGCCACTGCGGACCGTCCAGTCCGGGTGGCACAGGTACCTTGCGGTCGACAGGGTCAGCATGGCCGGGCGCCGGATAATCTGCGCCAGAAGGCCGTTCAGCGCGCCGATGGTGCCCAGAAGCCAGAAGGGAATGGGCAGGATGCGTGGCAGCCTGTCCTTGTTGCCGCCCAGGGCTTCTGCCACATCCTTGAGCTGATAGCCGGATGGTTTGGTGTCGTCGATCTCGTAGGTAGCGGTGTCGTGGCCGCCATCTGCCATATGCACCAGTGCCTGCGCCAGGTCGCGCGCATGGATCATGGAAAAGCGGTTGTGACGGCTGCCGGGTGCCGGCAACACACCAAGCTTGGTGGCTTTCAGAAGCTTCAGGATTTCCTTGTCGCCGGGACCATAGATCGCGGGTGGGCGCACAGTGATCCAGGTGAAGGGCCATTTGCGGGCGCTGAGGGCCAGTTCGGCTGCTGCCTTGCTGGCGCCATAATGCGACAGGCGCGGTTCACGCGCCGCCAGGCTCGATACATTGATCACATGTCCGACATTGCCTTTGGCTGCAGCATCCAGCGCCAGTTTGGTGCCGGTCAGGTTCACGTCGAAAAACTGGTCGCGGTTCAGGGCCTTCGTAAGGCCTGCCACATGAACCAGCACATCCGCGCCCTGCATCAGGGATTTGAGCGCAATCTTATCGGAAAGGTCGCCGTTCACCCAGGAAACGCCCTCGCGTTCCTGCTGCTGCCGGCGGGTCAGGGCACGCACGCGCCAGCCTGCGGCCAGGAAACAGTCCATGACATGCCCACCCAGAAAGCCGGTCGCGCCCGTCAGGGCAACAAGCTTGCCGGGCGCTGTTTCGGCGGCGGGTTTTTGGACCATGGCTTTAGCTGGCAAGAGCCTGCAGGCGGCCGGACAGATACTGGTTGCGCGCTTTGGAGCGGCTCAGCTTGCCGGACGACGTGCGCGGCAGCGACCGCGGCGGCACCAGTTCGACCATGCAGGTGACACCGGTTGATTTCTGGATATGGCGGCGCAGGTCGTCGATGAATTTCAGCCGTTCGGTCGGTTCCGACAGGCGGCACTGGGCCAGGATCATCGGCACTTCCTCGGCATTTTCGCCGGGCACCGAAATTGCAGCCACGTCGCCGTTTTTCACGCCGGGCAACTGTTCGGCGGCCCATTCGATATCCTGCGGCCAGTGGTTGCGGCCATTGACAATGATCATGTCCTTGGCGCGACCGACGATGAAGATGCAGCCGCCTTTCATGTAACCCATGTCGCCGGTATCAAGCCAGCCTTCGGGGCTCAGGACCGCGCGGGTGGTCTCCGGATCATTGAAATATTCGCGCATGACCGAGGTGCCGCGAACATAAACACGGCCAACCTTGGTTTCCGGCAGGGCCACATCGTCTTCGTTGCGGATTTCGATGTCATATTCCGGCAGCGGGCGGCCACAGTTGACCACTTCGCGCATGCGCACGTCGCCGCCTTTGGCGCTGTTCACCAGCACATGGCGATCGCCGGACAAAAGCGCTTCTTCGACCATGTCGATCTGGATGCCCTTGCCGACTTCGCCAAAGCTGACGCCCAGCGTACATTCGGCCAGGCCATAGCTCGGCAGGAAGGCGGTGTCCTTGAAGCCGATTTCCTTGAAGGTGTCGTGGAAGGCGCGCATCACGTCCGGGCGGATCATGTCGCCGCCGATGCCGGCAACACGCCAGGACGACAGGTCAAGGTCTTCAAGCGCATTTGCGCGCAGTGCGGCGCGGCGCGAGCAGATGTCGAAACCGAAAGTCGGGCTGTAGGAAACCGAACCCTTGTTCTGGCTCATGACACGCAGCCAGCTCAGCGGGCGGCGGGCGAATTCCTCGGTCGGGATAAAGTCGACAGATACCTGGCAGGTCAGGGTGGTCAGGAAGGTGCCGACAAGGCCCATGTCATGATAGAAGGGCAGCCAGGAAACGCAGCGGTCATTGTCGTTCATATTGACGCCGTGATAGCCCATGCCGTGCGTGTTGGCCATCAGCGACCTGTGGGTCACCGCCACACCATGCGGGAAGCGGGTGCTGCCCGACGAATATTGCAGGTAGGCAAGGTCATCGGCTTCCGGCAGGCGCAGATCGCCGTTGCCCTTGGCATTCATGAAATCGGTGCACGAGCCCATGAAGCGGAGGCCCAGGCCTTCGGACGCTTCGGCAATGATTTCGCTCATGAAAGCGGGTGCCATCAGGCCACCGGCCATGCAGCTTTCCATCTGCATGCGGAGCTGCGATACATAGCCTTCCTTGCCACCGAACGAGGTGGGCAGGGGCAGGGGCACCGGCAGTACGCTGGCATACTGGCAGCCGACAAAAAAAGCGGCAAAATCAGCGCTGGTTTCGGCGATCAGGGCAATACGGTCACCTTTTTCGAAGCCCATGCCGACCAGTTTGCGGCCAATGGCTTCGGCGCGATCACGCAGCTTCGCCCAGGTCAGCGATTCAACAAGATCGCCACGGGCGTTATAGAAGTTGGCACCCCGAATGCCTTTTGCGGCATATTCAATCGCATCGACAAGCGTGTCGAAATCCGCATAGCGGCGCGGCAGCGTGGGATCGAGTGTAGGCGTCACTTCAGTCATCGCGTCGGCTTCAACCTTATTTGCCCCGGCTCAGGATAGCCGGACCCTACAAAAACAACAACAAAAAGCCCCGGCAGGCCCGGGCTTCAGCTAAATTGCACCAGCGGCACACTTAGGCTACGGCCAAAAAATCCTTGCTTTTGACCTTCTGTAGCCTGTTCACTCGCGAACAGATACGTGCCGGAATATAAAGGCTGAATTACAGTCTGGCGTCTGGCGACGCAAGCTAATTCTGGCCTCAAGAGTTTGGTAAATGGCGGAATATGCGAGGATTGAGGCCAAAAGATGACACCTGAACAAAGCCCGATCACCGAGAGTGAACTGGCCACCCTGCGGGCGGATACGCCGGGTGCAAAAGCGCGTTTGCACCTTGATAACTGCGGTGCTTCGCTGATGCCGGTGCCGGTGATCACCACCATGCAGGCACAGTTGCAGCGTGAAATTGCGCTCGGTGGCTATGTTGCGCAGGAGCAACAGTCGGACGCCCATGCGGCGGTCTATGGATCGCTTGCAAAACTGCTGGGGGGCACGGTCGAGGATTATGCCCTGACCAGTAGCGCTGTCGACGCCTGGTCGAAGGCATTCTATTCGGTTGATTTTGCGCCCGGTGACAATCTGGTCACCGCCTTCAACGAATATTGCAGCAATTATGTCGCGTTCCTGCAGGTGGCGAAAAACCGGGGTGTTGACATTCGGGTGGCACGGGCAGGGACCGACGGGGCGCTGGATGTCGCGCACCTGGAATCGCTGGTTGACGGGCGCACAAAACTGATTGCGATCGCGCAGGTGCCGTCGTCCAGCGGGCAGGTGAACCCGGTGGCCGATGTGGGCCGTATTGCGCGCGCCCATGACGTGCTTTACCTTTTGGATGCCTGCCAGGCGGTTGGGCAACTACCTGTGAATGTTGACGAAATTGGCTGCGACATGCTGACCGGCACCTCGCGCAAGTTCCTGCGTGGGCCACGCGGTGTGGGGATTTTATATATGAACGCGCGGGCGCGCGCGAGGCTCGAGCCGGTGATGCTGTCGAACCAGGCAGCGGCCTGGGTGGCGGCGGACCGGTACGAGCTCAGGACCGACACCC
This sequence comes from Alphaproteobacteria bacterium, assembly GCA_006226495.1. Classification (GTDB taxonomy): domain Bacteria; phylum Pseudomonadota; class Alphaproteobacteria; order Sphingomonadales; family Kordiimonadaceae; genus Kordiimonas. The sequence continues at coordinate 100,268 of SBGU01000038.1, read as the reverse complement.
GGGTGCACGAGGACTGGGAACGCAGCATGGTGAACGAACTGGGTTTTGGCGCCGCGATCGATTATCTGCTGGCCATCGGGCCCGCGCGGGCCTTCGCCCGCACGCAGGCGCTGGCTGCGTCACTTCGGGAAAAACTGGCATTGGTTCAAGGGGTTGTGCCCACATGCCCGGCGGATGCGACCGCTGCGATCATCACTTTCAACAAGGCTGGCCTCAAGGCCGCCGACATCAAGGCACGGTTGCATGCTGAAGGTGTCGGGGTGCAGATTGCCAGCGTGGTGCATACAAGGCTGGACCTTGAAGCACGGGGCATCGACAGCACGGTCCGGGTGTCGCCCAACTATTATAACAGCGAAGCGGAGCTTGAGCGTTTCCTTGCGCTCATCGATGGGCTGAAATGATAAAAGGCCAGAAAAAACGGAAGGTTAGCGAAGGCTGGCTTGAGCGCGTCGCCGTGCATTACCTGGGCCGTTATGCCGCCACCGAGGCGCGCCTCAGGGACATCCTGGAACGCAAGGTCATGCGCCGGAACGAGGAGGGCGCACCGCCAAACGCCGAACAGCGGGGCTGGATCGATGCCGTGGTGCAGAAATGTATCGGCTATGGTTATGTAAATGATGGCACTTTTGCCGCGCAGCGGCTGCAGAGCCTGGTGCGCAAGGGCAAGACCCCGCGCAATATCGCGGCGGACCTTCGCCACAAGGGCGTGCCGGCCGATACGGTGGAACAGGTTCTGGCCGAAGCCCATGAAAGTGCTGAAGAAAACCTGACCCTGCAGGCGGCTGCGGCGCTGGTGAGGCGGCGCCGGTTCGGGGCCTTCCGCTCGCCAGGGCGGTCGGATGAAAAGCGGCCGGAAAAAGAGCTGGCGGCCCTGATGCGGGCCGGCTTCCCCTATGGTTTGGCGCGCGAGGTGCTGGCCATGGAGGCAGACGAGCTTATTGCTCTACTGCCTTGATTCCAAAGCTTTTAAGCGCTTCCGGTGTATCAAGATCGATCAGGATTCCCGGGTCGTCCACGGGCACTTCCGCCACCAGATCGGGGTTCTGGTGGATGATGTCGCGGCCCCCGCGGTCGCCGCTGATGTCCAGCAGTGCCGGCAGCATGGCGGGCCGCCACAGGACCGGATTGCCCCGCTTGCCATGGAAGGTGGGGATCAGGATCAGGGCGTCACTTTCTTTCGAAAAATCAATGAGTTGACGGTAGGTTGAAGGTCTGACGAACGGCATGTCGCCGAGGGCCGCGAACACACCCGACCAGTCGCCCTCAAGGGCGCGCAATCCGGCGACAAGGCTGGAGGCTATGCCACTGGCGTGATCTGGATTATTTATTATTTCCAATGGTTTGTCTGAAAGTGCTGAGGCGATGCGGTCACCGGCATGGCCGGTGACGACCAGGAGATCAAGCCCGGCAGACAGGGCATTTTCGGCACTGTGGCAAATGACCGGTTTGCCGCCCAGTTCGGACAATAATTTATGGCTGCCGGCGCGGCTGGAACGCCCGGCTGCCAGCAGGATGGCGGCAAAACCTGCGCCGGTTTTTGCTTCATTTTCAATGGCTTCCGGGCGCGGCGCCCCCAGAAGAAAACCACCCCGGCCAAGACCGGCGACAGCATCGGACCCAAGGGGCAAACCGGCGGAAAACCGGGCCAGGATGGTGTCGAAACCATTGCGGGCGGGGGAACGGGCGCAGCCGGGCAGGCCGATGACGGTCTTTCCTGAAATATCCCCCAACATCAACAGGTTACCGGGGTCTGCTGGCATGCCGAGGCGGGTGATGCTGCCACCGGCCTGCACCAGCGCCGCTGGGACGGTGTCGCGCCGGTCGCTGATGGCGGATATGCCGGAAAGGAGAATGATATCAATATCTTCGCGGGCGGCTGCAGCCAATATTTCGCCGGCGAGTGCCTCTGCAACATGGCTGCAACAGGTGCTGGAGACCAGCCGACCCCCTGTTGCAGCCAATCTGGCCTCCGTAAGGGCCTCGAGCTTGCCGCTATCCCGCGCTGCGCTTGAGATCAGGGCTGCGCCGTAGGGCCGAAAAGCGCTTAATTGAATTGTTGCATCATGCAACAAAACACCGTCCGATTTTGTTGCGCCATGCAACAGTTTGCATTTTTCCAGCACATCAACCGGCACCGCATAGGGAATGATCTTCACGGTGGCGACCAACTGGCCCGCGCGCACCGGGGTCTGGTCCGGCAGGGTCGCGATGGTGACCGCTTCGTCGACAGCATTCAGGGCATCGATCCGGTCGCCGACAATCAGCACACCGGGCACCGTGGCGCGCAGGTTGACCCGGCCGCGCGACGCTTTGTCGGGTTCAAGGCCGGGGCTGGCGATCAGGTCGGCAATCATGGCCGCGGCGGTGTCTTCGTCGATGTCGCCGGTTTCGAGCCGGAAGGCGGTGACGACGGCTGCGCCAGACTTGCCGATCAGGGCACAATCGGCGGCAGTGAGTTCGTGGCCCTTGCCGAATCGCCGGGTGCCGGCACGCACACTGTGGGCAAGGCGCCAGCCGAGGGCATCCGCCACCGGAATGTCGGCAAATTTCATGCGGTAACGCTTGCGGCCGGTTGGGCGGCACCCTGCCTGAGCGTGCGGGTCACTTCCGCGAGGATCGAGACCGCAATCTCGGGCGGGGTGCGGGCGCCGATATCAAGGCCGACGGGGCCATGGATACGGTCCAGTTGTTCAGGCGTGGCGCCGTGGCGGGCCAGGCGGTCCAGCCGGCTGGCATGGGTCTTTTTGCTGCCCAGGGCGCCGATATAGAAAGCCGGGCTCGCAATCGCGGCTTCAAGCGCCACATCGTCCAGCTTGGGGTCGTGGGTCAGGGTCACGACAGCGGTTTCATGGTCGGGCGGCATGTCGGCGAAATAGTCGTCCGGCCAGTCCTCGACCGTGCGGGCGTCGCCGAAGTCGCGGCTTTCGATGAAGGCAGCACGCGGGTCGACGACCGTGACATCATAGCCGCAGTCGGCGGCCATGGACGCCAGCGTCTGGGCGATATGCACGGCGCCGATGATATCGAGCCGGGGTTTGGGGCGCACGGGCAACAGGAAACGCCCACCGTCCATGCCCGGTGCAGCGGGCAGGCCGGCCAACGTGTCGAACGCGAGCGCACCTGCGGCCAGGTCGATGCTCAACAGCCCCGATTGCCGGTCGGCCAGGGCATCAAGCGCGGCTTCCATGGCCGGCAGGTCGCTTTTGCCAAGCGCGATGACCGCCACCTCGATCTCGCCGCCGCAGGCCAGGCCCGCAGCCCAGGCATCACGTTCGGCCACCCGGAACGGCAGGCGGCGCGCGCCACCTTTCTGCATCTGGGCCACGGCTTCGACAATGACCGTGCCTTCGACACAGCCGCCGGAAACCGAACCTTCGAACGTGCCGTCGGCGCGCACGGCCATGATGCTGCCCGGTGCCCGGGGCGCCGAGCCCCAGGTGCCAAGAACCACGGCCATCGCGGTCTTGTATCCCGCGGCCTGCCAGCGGATCAGGCTTTCCAGTTCATGCTGCATCGTCGGTCTTCCGCACCTTCATGGGCCATATTGGCATGGCCATCCCCAAGCTGACGGTAGCCGCGCCGCCTGCCGCCTGCAAGGGGCAGCATGGCGAAACGCGCGCGGGCAGGGCAGTTTGTCTTGATTTGGGGCCTGCCGACCTTTAAAAGCGTGCCTTGATCCTGCCCCAATTCCGTTACGTTGGGGCCCAACAGTAATGAGGGAACCGCTATGTCGCTGTTTGCGAATCCGGCAGGGAGGAACTTCCTGGGGAATTCTGCCGAATGGTACAAGATGACCATTCTGGCCTTTCTGATTATCAACCCGATCCTGTTTTTCTATGTGGACCCCTTCATCGCCGGCTGGGCGCTGGTGGCGGAGTTCATTTTCACCCTGGCGATGGCGCTGAAATGTTATCCGCTGCAGCCGGGCGGCCTTCTGGCCATCGAGGCCGTGGCCATGGGCATGACCACGCCGGACAAATGGTTCCACGAGATTTCGGCCAACCTGGAAGTTATCCTGCTTCTGGTGTTCATGGTTGCCGGTATCCACTTCCTGAAGGACATGCTGCTGTTCGTTTTCACCAAACTGGTGGTGAAGGTGCGCAACAAGGTGGTTCTGTCGCTGCTGTTCTCGCTGGCGGGTGCCGTGCTGTCGGCCTTCCTGGACGCGCTGACCGTAACCGCGGTGGTGATCACCATCTCCGTCGGTTTCTATTCGGTGTATCACAAGGTGGCGTCGGGCAAGCATTTCAGCCACGACCATGACCATGGCGACGATGCACAACTGACCGTGACGGGCGACGACCTGGAGCAGTTCCGTGCCTTCCTGCGCAGCCTGATGATGCATGCCGCTGTCGGCACCGCGCTCGGTGGCGTGACCACGCTGGTTGGCGAGCCGCAGAACCTGCTGATCGGCACGCACGCGCACTGGAACTTCATCGAGTTCTTCTTCCGCATGTCGCCTGTCACGATCCCGGTTCTGTTCACCGGCCTGATCACCTGCGTCATCGTCGAAATGTCCGGCAAGTTCGGTTACGGCGCCAAGATCCCGGCGTCGGTGCTGCAGATCCTGGTGGACTATGACAAGTACCAGGGCGAAAAAATGACCAAACGCGACAAGCAGGCGCTGGTCGTGCAGGGTCTTGTGGCTGTGTGGCTGGTTATCGGCCTTCTGTTCCATCTGGCCCCGGTCGGCCTGATCGGCCTGTCGGTCATCGTGTTCGCCAGCGCCCTGACCGGCGTGACCGAAGAACACCAGATCGGCCATGCCTTCCAGGAAGCGCTGCCGTTCACGACCCTTCTGGCCATCTTCTTCGCCGTTGTCGGCGTGATCTCGGACCTCAGCCTTTTCGACCCCATCACCCATCTGGTGCTGTCGCTTGAAGGCCATAACCAGATTACCGCCTTCTATGTGGCGAACGGCGTGCTGTCGGCGATCTCGGATAACGTATTCGTGGCAACGGTTTATATCAGCGAGGCCGCCAAGGCCCTGCATGAAGGCCTGATCGACCGCGATACCTTCGACCTGATGGCTGTTGCCATCAACACCGGCACCAACATTCCGTCGGTTGCAACCCCGAACGGCCAGGCAGCGTTCCTGTTCCTGCTGACCAGTGCGCTCGCACCCCTGATCCGTCTTTCCTATATGCGTATGGTTGTCATGGCGCTGCCTTACACCATCACCATGTCGATCGTCGGTTACCTGGCGGTGGCGCACCTTCTGGTGCCCATGTCGGATAAGTTGTATGATGCAAACCTTATCGGGCACCATACTGAAGAGCCGACCGGCTTTGACGAGGGCTCGTCCCACTAAAAAGCCGTCCGCTTACAAAGAGTTGGACCCGGGCGCCCGTGACAAAACTGTTGCGGGCGCTCGTTTTTGTGACTAGCATTGCAAAAATTTGATTATTTTCGTGTATCTGTACTGAGTAATTCCAAAGGGGGGAATGGTATGGACGGCCGTAATACGATCTGTTCCGAGGAACGGCCCGAGGAAGTAAGCCGGGACCTTGCCGGTCGCGTCAAATGGTTCGACGCGGTCAAAGGCTATGGCTTTGTTGTGCCCGAAGATGGCGGTGGCGATGTGCTGCTGCATTTTTCCGTTCTGCGCGATGTCGGCCGCCGGTCGGTGCCTGAAGGCACCACGGTGATCTGCGATGCCGTCGCCCGCGTGAAGGGCCGCCAGGCGACCAAGGTGCATTCGCTGGACCTGTCGACCGCCGTGGCACCCGAGGACCTGGGCCGCTCGTCTTTCTCGCATCCGGGCATGGAAATCGATGTATCGCCCGATTTCGAGGATGTCACCGTCAAATGGTTCAACCGCACCAAGGGTTATGGCTTTGTATCGCGCGGCGAAGGCACGCAGGATATATTTGTCCATATCGAAACCCTGCGCCGGGCGGGCCTGACGGACCTTGAGCCGACGCAGGCTGTGCGTGTGCGCATCGGCACCGGGGAACGGGGTCCGATGGTGGCCCAGATCGCGCTGCCGGGCGACGCCTGAGCACCATGTCGTATGCTCGCAAATTCCTGACCCGGGCCAGGTCCATCTCTGGCCTGTGGTTTGTCCTGTTTGTCCTTGTCTGCCTGCCCGCGCATGCCGAAGGCCCGCTGGAGCCCCTGGCCGTGATCGGCAAGGATGGCAGCCGCCACGATTTCATGGTCGAACTGGCCCTGACCCCGGATGAACGGGCACAAGGCATGATGTTCCGCACCGAACTGGCGCCCGACAAAGGCATGCTGTTTGTGTTCGAGGATGCCGAACGCCTGCAATTCTGGATGCGCAATACCTTGATCCCCCTGGATATGATCTTCATCCGGCAGAACGGGCGCATTGCCAACATCATCGAAAGTGCCGAACCCCAGACCGACACGCCGCGCCCCTCCAAGGGCAGGGCGATTGCGGTCCTGGAGCTTGCGGGCGGTCGCGCGGCCGAACTGGGCATAGGGCCCGGCGACCTGGTGGCACACCGGCTTCTGGGCACAGCGGACCAGCCCTGATGGCGCGCATGCCGCTGCGGGGCCCCAAGGTTGCAACACCTGAAATGATTGCGGGGGCCAATCCGCCGGAAGGCTATGAGCCGATTGTCTCAAGCTCGCCCTTCGGCTGGGAAAACGGGCCGATCTTCCACAAGGCGACAGACGACGGCTATTGGCGCGGTTTCCGGGTCGCGGAACGCCATATCAATGCCGCCGGCATCTGCCATGGCGGCATGATGATGACCTTTGCCGATGTGCTGATGGCCTCGGCGATCCTGAGGCACGAACGCGCGCCCATTGTTACCGTGCGCCTGACCACCGATTTCATCGGCGCCGCCTATCTGGGCGACTGGGTCGAAGGCGACGCCGACATGAATGCCATGGACGACGGCCTGATCGCCGTGCGCGGCATCATCCGGGTCAAGGGCCGGCCGGTGGCATCGGTCGAGGGCCTGTTCAAGCGGTTCGAACGCAAGGACTGAGGGTCGCTCGTGCGCTGATGGTTCGGCGGGGGCTCAGTCGTCGTCCATGTCCGTAACCAATTGGCGGGCCATGCGCTGGCCGCTTTCCATGGCGCCGGCCAACTGGCCGTACCAGATGGGCGAACAGGCTTCGCCCGCAAAATAGATATGGCCCACCTTCAGGGAGGCCAGCACCAGGCGCGCGGTGTCCTTTCCGGTCTTGCAATAGCTGTAGGACCCGCCGAACCCCGGCGCGGTGAACCAGGGGCAATGCACGTAGCTTGCGGCGCTGAAGTCAAGCGCACCCGGGTTCAGGGCCCGCAGGGCCTTCCGGATGTATTTTTCGGCGTTTTTCGGGTCCTGGCTAAAGTTGAGCCCGGTCACGCCTGCGGCATGCATATAGCAGAATTTGCCGTTCGGGCTTTGGCCGATATGAACCGGGTCGCCCAGGGTCTTGATGGTTGCGAAAACCCGACGGTTGGCGGGCGGTACCGCGACCGTGCCCTTGATGCCCGTGATCAGGACCTTGTAATAGATTCCCAGCGGACAACTGCGGAACGCCTTCAGGGCCGGCGTCGACAGCTCGGGCACCAGGGTGGCGGTGACAGCGTTGCTGGGTACGGTTACCAGGACGGCGTCGAAATTCTTTTTGGCCTGATTGCTGTTTTTGGTGAAGGTCAGCTCGACCTTCGGTACCTTTTCGTCGTCTGCGTCGACCATGACATTCTGCACCTTGCTCACGGTCGCACCGGTGACCAGGGTCACGTCGCTCAGTACATTGTCGGTCGCCCATTTCACCACGGTGTCGCCCAGCCCTTCCTTGAAATAGACAGTGCCGGGGCTTTGGCCGAACTGCGCCTGAAGCTGGTCGGCCCGGTTCGCGTCCCTGAGCGAGGCATAGCCGGGCGGCGCTCCCTCGCCGAACAGTATCTGGTTGCCAAGGATTTTCATGCGCTCCGCGGTTGTGTCTGCGTCGGTCAAATCGATGACCACCCCATGCAGCGCACTGTCTGCGGCATTTCCGGTAGGGTCGTTTTCCACGGCGTCGATATTGTCCTGGAACTGATCGATGTTCGGGCTGTCGGCGAACCAGACCGCCTTGCTGATGTCGGTGGCCTTGCCGTTGAAGAAACTGTAATAAAGCTTCTTGTTGCAGTCGGTCGGTTCAAAACTGCTGTCCAGCGGCGCGTCGTCATTGACGGTATATTTCTTGAGCGGCGTGCCCGACGCCTTCAGGACCACGGTCGGCGCGTTGTCGCCGGCTTCAAGGGCTTCACAGCCCCAGTCCATGACATCACCGCCAAAGTCCTGCGTGCTGGCGCGGCCACCGACCACGGACAGCGCTTCATAAAGCGTGATGGTGGCGGTACTGTCGAGCGCATGGATGACCTCGGCAGCGGCCAGCCCGGCCATGCCCGCGCCCACGATTGCATATTCCTTAGCCATTGGCGGGTCCTCCGGAACTGCCGGTTGGACTGTCGGCGGGGGTCAGGAAATCGTCCAGCGCGGTTTGGCTGGTCGCCACCATGCGGGCCGTGGATGCGTCTGGGCCAGGGGCCGCAGGGTCGGCGTCTGCCAGCAGCGCCAGCAGCTTGCCTGCGGCATCCGACAGGGTGTTGACCAGTATATTCTCGGCCTTGGCGGTGGCGGGTTCGATGGTGCGCTGGGTGCTGAGCTGCCCCATGTTCATAAGCGCGATATTGGCGTCGGCGAGCGCCGCAAGCGCCGGCTGGACGGTCTGGCTGGTTTCGGTCGCGAGGGCGCCCAGGTCGCTGCTGTCGGGCGAAGCCTTCGCGAGCAGGGACTGGATGTCCTGGCTGTATTTCTGCAAGGTGGCGACGGTTGCGGGCAGGCTGCCGGACTTGGCATAGTCGGCGCGCGCCCGGATATCCGTCACGAGCGGCGCAATGGCGGCGTTTGTGCTGGTCAACTGGTTCCGGAGCTCACTCGATAGCGCCATGGCGGGCCGTCCTTCCTGAAGGGCTTTCCGGAATAACGTGCGCGCCCGCCCGCTTGTGAAGTGCGGCGGGCCGGCCTCAGAAGCGCGGCGGGCCGCGGGGGCGGCAGGCAAATTCATTTTTCGCTTGCCAACGGCGCCGTTAAATTCTACCAACACCGCCGTCGGGGAGTGGCGCAGCCTGGTAGCGCACCTGTTTTGGGTACAGGGGGTCGCTAGTTCGAATCTAGTCTCCCCGACCATTTGCCAGGAAAAAGGGCCGGTGCCATCTGCGCGCCGGCCTTTTTTCATGGGCGCCGCACCTCACTTTTCCGTTCCCAAAAGCGGGAATTCGGGATAGGGTGCGCATCCGCCGGCGGGGCCATTGTGGCCAACCCCAGGGCCCCATGGGCCGGTATATCTGTCTTGAACATGTTGGAGGGCCAGGGGCCGTGAAAGCGCGCATTTACCAACCGGCGAAAAACGCCATGCAGTCGGGCACCGGCAACAGCCGGCGCTGGGTCCTGGAATTCGAACCGGCCGCACCGAAACAGATCGACCCGATCATGGGCTGGACCGGCTCGGGCGATACCCGCGGCCAGTTGAAGCTGAGGTTTGAAACGCAGGCCGAGGCCGAAGCCTATGCCGCGCGCAACGGCATCCCCTATGAGGTGAAGGCCGTGCACAGGAAAAAACGCATCATCCAGGCCTATTCCGACAATTTCAAATAGGCTGAAGGCGCGCCTGCGCCCGCCTGTTCGCTCTTGCAAGCACCCGTGACGGGGCGCCCCAAGCGCCCCCGAATTTCCCCACGACGGCCCCGTAGCTCAACTGGATAGAGCACCGGACTTCTAATCCGACGGTTGTAGGTTCGAGTCCTACCGGGGTCGCCACATTCCCCCGAAACGGGGGCGGGGCCAGTAACCCCTTATCCCAGTGAATTGACGATCTGCATGGCTGCCCGCGCGCCGGAACGCAGTGCGCCTTCCATGAAACCCAGGAAATAGGGCGACGTATGCTCGCCGGCAAAATAGACCCCGGCCGGTGCGAGCTTTTTCTTCGACCCGTCAGCCATGACGATATCGACCTTTGTCGCATTCCTGAGGGCATAGGCCGCGCCGATCAGGTCGTTCTGCACCATGAACTGGTTGTCCCAGTGGATGACATTCTTCTGCGTATAGGGGCTGCCATATATCGCACCGATACCACCGAAACTGTAGCCCGAACGGATGCTCGGGCAGGCCTGCCAGTCGACCAGCAGTTTCTTGCCATCCGGGACCAGCGGGAACAGGACTGCCTGGCCGTCGAAGATATTCAGCGGGGTCGAATTGGTGCTGTTATTGCCGGCAGGCGCGCTGAGCCTGGAGGGCAGGTCGCGCAGATCCTGGGCATAGGGGGCGAACGCCTCGCCCGCAAACAGCGACCATAGCGGTTTTGTCAGGCCGATCAGGCTGCCCCGGTTCCAGGTCATATAGTTGCTGGCATAGACAAAACTGTCCGCGACCTGGCTGTTGTCATTGATCCGGACCGGGACCGACGTGCCGTCGTCGACGGTATCAACGATACGCGGCAGGCCCGCGCCCATGAAATGCGCCTTGTAGGCCCGGGTGTGGCCTGGGTCGAACTGGGCAAGCAAGGGCGCCGGAATGGTCGGCCAGGTCTTGATATCGCCAAAACACGAAGGCGGCATGGCCATGACCACAAAACTCGCCGCCAGGGTGGCGGATGCGTTATTTTTCAAATCCTGGTAGGTGACTTTCAGCGGCTTGCCCACAGTGTCCGTGATCTCGAGCGCAGTCATTTTCCGTTGGGTGTTGCAGTCATTCGGGTTGTTGGCGAGGACGCCAATCATATTTTCGACAAGCGAACTGTTGCCGATCTTGTTGATATAGATTTCGTCGTCGCCCCAGAAATTGCAGGAGCCGGCCCCGGTGATGGTATAGAAAAGGGTCAGGCCGTCCATTTTGTCGGTGGGGGACAGATTGTCGGTTTCGACATAATGCAGAAGGTTGTTCTCGGATATGCGGCCATAGTCCGAGCCCTGTGCCCATTTTGCCGGCGCATATTCGACCTGCAGGATTTCCGAGACCGTTGGCCGCGTGCCCACCGGGTTGCCGAGCGAATAGATGACGCTGTCGCCCACAAGGGTATAGGTTGGTGTCCGGGCAGCCCAATAGGTGTCGAACTTGTCGATGTTGGCACGCTGGTCCTTCAGGTCGTCACACTGCATGGAAAAAAGCGCCTGGCTCGGGCCCAGCAGGTTTTCATAGGTGTCTTCACCGACGATGGACCGGGCTGAAGGGGGCACTTCGCCATTGGGCCAGTCGCCTTCATAGGTCACGGCGGCATAACCCTTGTGTTCGGATTCGATTTCGGTCAGGCGCACCAGATTGTCCGTCAGTTTGAATTCTTCAGCGAGCACCTTGTAGCATTCATGGAACTCGCCGATGAGTTCCGCGCCGAGCTCAAAGGCCGGGTCCTTTGACGTCACAGCCTTCGACAGGACCAGGCTGCCTTGCAGCCAGCCTGCAGTATAGTCCTTGTCGGCCATCATGGCGTCCGAATAGTTGCTGGACCAGACACGCCCGCCATAGCGCTTCGACGCTTCAATGAGGGTGACCTGGGCGCCGCACCTGGCCAGGCAATAGGCCGCGCACAGGCCGGCATAACCCGCGCCGGCGACAACGACCTGATAGGGCTTGTTGTCGTCTTGCGCGTTCTTGGCCAGTTTGTCCTTGTAGTCGGCGTTCTTGTTCACCACGTTATACAGGAATGTCAGCGCGTCTGTGTCGCCTGCGGACAGCCATTCCTCGGCGTTCACTTTCACATATCCCTTTGCCATGGCCTGTCTCCCTTTGCCGTTCGCGCGTTGCCCCGTGGGGCTTCCCTCTATTGACGGGCGGGCGCGCCATTGGTGAACCGGGCATCTACATCGGGGAAGCCCCTGCATTTTCAGGCTTTCTTTCGGCCTGCCGCTCGGCCATGCTGGGGCATCAGGGGACAGACGCATGACGACAGACAGTTTTTTCCAGCCCTATGACCTGGCGGCGCTCGTGGTTTTTGCCGCTGTGGTGGTGGGCTATACCGTGCTGACCGACCACAGCCCGCTCCGGCACCGGACCATTTCGGCGGCCATGAACCGCCAGCGCAAAAGCTGGATGCGCGAGGCCCTGGGCCGCGACCTCAGGATGCTGGACACCGGCATTTTGCAGATCATGGTCTCGGGCATGAGCATCTTTGCCTCGACCAGCATCGTGGTGATCGGCGGCCTGATTGCCGGCATCGCCTATAACGCCGAACTGGCGCGCGAATTTTCGACCGTGCCCATGGTCGGCGACAATACACCCGAGGCCTGGAGCGTGAAGCTGGGCCTGTTGTTGCTGATCTTCGTCTATGCCTTTTTCAAGTTCGCCTGGTCGATCCGGCTGGCGCATTACAGCGCCATCCTGGTAGGTGCCCTGCCGCAGGGCGACGCCGCAAGAAGCGACACCGCGATCCGGCATGCCGAAGCGGCGGCCCGTATGTCCAGCCTGTGCGGCCATCATTTCAACAGGGGGCTTCGGTCCAACTTTTTTGCGGTCGCCGCCATGGGCTGGATGTTTGGCCCCTGGCCCTTCCTGGCCGCGACTGTGTTCGTGACCCTGGTGCTGGCGCGCCGCGAATTTGGCTCGAACGCCCGCAAGGCCGTGCTGTCGCTGCCCTGAACATTTTGTCGCCTGCCTAAAATGAAAGGCGGCGCCAATTGCTGGCGCCGCCCCGTCTTCATGGCCTGTCGCAGGGGTTATTTGCCCATGCGGTCCAGGATCTTGTCGGCTTCGTCCATCAGCCGGTTCATGCGGGCGATCAGGGTGTCGTAAGGCGCGCTGGTCGCCAGGTCGATGCCGGCTTTTTTCAGAAGCGGGTAGGGATATTCCGACCCGCCGGCCTTCAGCACATTCAGGTAATCGGTGGTGGCCGACTTGTCGCCGTTCAGCATGCGTTCGGCGAACATGGTGCCGCCCGAAATGCTGGTGGCATACTGATAGACATAGAAATTGTAATAGAAGTGCGGGATGTAGGCCCATTCGATGGCATAGGCCGGATCGATATGCATCACGCCTTCCGCATCGCCATGGTATTTCTGCAGCAGTTCCAGATACAGCTTGGTCATGGCGCGGCCCGAAAGCGGCTCGCCCTTTTCGGCCATGTCATGGATGCGCATCTCGAACTCGGCAAACATGGTCTGGCGGAAGAAGGTGCCCCGGATGCCTTCCAGCGCCCGGTCGATATAATAAAGCCGCTCTTCGTCCGGCAGGTCCTGCGCCAGCATATGTTCCTGCAGCAATACCTCGTTGGTGGTCGACGCCAGCTCCGCCGTGAAGGTGGTGTAGCTATAGTCCTCATACGGGTTGTTCTTGCGGGCCAGCAGGGTATGTACCGCATGGCCCCATTCGTGGCTGAAGGTCGAGACGTCCTCGAAACCCTTGTTGAAGTTCAGCAGCACATAGGGATGCACGTCATAGGCACCGCCCTGCATATAGGCGCCCGAGCGTTTGCCCGGCTGCGGATAGACATGCATCCAGTTGCCAGCAAAACCTTCGCGCATCAGGCCCAGATATTCCTCGCCGAACGGGGCGAGGGAGACCAGGGTCATCTCCTTGGCATCCTCGACCGAAAATTCGCGGCTCAGCGCCGTGGTTTCGGGGTAGATGTCATAATAGTTCAGGTCCTTAAGCCCCAGCATGCGCTGGCGAAGCTTCAGGTAGCGGTGCATGGACGGCAGGTTTTCGTTCGCCGCCTTCACCAGTTCCCGGTAAACGGTCGAGGGCACGTTGCTGTTCGACACCGCGGCATCCAGCGCGCTGTCATAATGCCGGCTTTTGGCGTTGAAGATATGGGTCTTCACCAGGGTGTCGAGGGTCTGGCCAAAGGCGGCCTCATAGGTTTTCCAGGTGCCCCAGAAAGTGTCGAACACCAGCTTGCGGTCGTCCCGGTTGGTGACCGCGCGGTATTTGGTGTAGGCAGACTGGTCCAGTTTCACCGTCTCGCCGGTCGAAAGCGTGGCTTCGGGCCACGGGATCGAGGCGGTCGACAGCAGCGAATAGATGCGCTGCGGCCCGCCCATCACCTCGGCGGCATTGGCCATCACGCCTTCGGCTTCGCCGCCCAGCGTATGGTCGGCTTGTCTGAGGATATCATGCAGGGTGAAGGCATGTTTCTTGAGGCCCGGTTCGGCCTTGATGAAAGCTTCGATCTTGTCGGCGCCCACAGCCAGCAGTTCGGGTGCGATGAAGGATGTCGCCTGTCCAAGCTTGGCATAAACCGAGCGCGCCTGGCTCAGCCGTTCCTGGCCCTCGGCGTCGCGCAGGTCCTCGTCGCCGGACAGGGACGCATAGATATACATGCGTGCCGTCGCCTTGTTGACCGCGGAAATCGCGTCCGCGGCTTCCAGAAGCGACGCCGCGCTGTCGCCCAGATGGCCTTCAAAACGCTTGAGCTTGTCGATCTCGCCCGCAAGGCGTTCGCGCTCCGTGTTCCAGGCGTCGGTGGTCGGGAACAGGTCGGTCAGGTCCCAGCGGATCTGGCCTTCCTTGTCTTCGGCAAAAGCCGGGGCCGTTGCGGGCAGGGCGATGGCGGCCAGCGCGCTCGATGCCATCAGGGCAGCGGCGATATGGCGCTTGAAGCGTGATTTCAGGGTCATTCTGTTGGTCTCCTCCCAATTATCTTTATGAAAGCCTAGCATCGCCCGTTGGCAAAAACGACGCAATATGACTAAAGTTGAGGGTGCGACCAGTGGCAAAGCCGTGTACCCCGGTGCCGGCGCCATAAAGAATTCTTGATTGGGCATCGGGCCGCTGTTTCAATAAGCTCGTTTCATTGCATGTTATTAACCCGAACGGGTTGTTAAGCTATCTGGGGGCAGGCTTGTGGTTCGAGGGGTTCATCATCTTTGCAAAATGGCCGGTTTCGCCATGGCTGTGCTGGCCGGTACGGCGGCAGGCCGGGCGGCGGACCTTACCGTCACCGTGCATGACAGTGCCGGCCAACTGGTGCCCCATGCTGCGGTGGCGCTAATGCCGCCTGCGGGCGCCGACCTGTCCGGCTGGACCGGACCGACCCTCGAGATGAAACAGGAACATACCCTGTTTGCACCGTTTGTGCTGGCGGTCGGTACCGGCGGCACGGTCAGTTTCCCGAATTTTGACGAATTCCGGCACCATGTTTACAGTTTCTCGAAACCCAAGCCGTTCGAGCTTCGGCTGTACGGGCAGGACGAAACCAAGACCGTCACCTTCGACAAGGCGGGCGTGGTGGCGCTGGGCTGCAACATTCATGATAACATGCTGGCCTATATCTATGTGACGGCGGCACCGGTCTATGGCGTCACGGGGGCTGACGGTACCCTGACCCTGAAGGGCCTGCCTGCCGGCCATTATGACCTGACGGTCTGGCACCCGGACCTGTCTGGCGCGGCCGCGACGGCGGGGGCCGAACTGGCGGAGGGCACCATGGCCATGGCCGATGTGGCGGTTGCGCTGCGTTCGGTGCGGCGCGTGCAGCAGCCGTCCGCCGAGGAGGCCTATCAATAATGCCGTCCATGCGTTTCCAGACCAAACTGACCCTCGTGTATCTGGCTTTGTTCCTGACCGTGCAGGGCGTGGTGCTGTTGGCGTTCAATGGCTCGATCCCCCAGAACGTGCAGGGCCAGATCCAGAACCAGTTGTCGGCGTCGGCGCGGGTCCTTGAACGCATCCTGGCGGGCAGGGTCGAACAACTGGCGGCATCAACCCAGCTCCTTGCGCAGGATTTTGGTATCCGCGGCGCAGTGGCGACCGGCGACAGGCCGACCGTGGTGTCGGCGCTCAAGAATCACAAGGCACGGCTGGGCGCTGACCTGGCCTTTGTCGTGGCCCCGGACGACAGTGTGCTCGCGGCTGTGGTCGGCAACGCGGAGACCCGCAACGACCTGCCGCCCGTGCCGGACGCGCTGAAGGAAACCGCAGAACGGCGTGGCCTCGCGGCCAGCATCGTCACCTTCGAAAACCGCCTGTTCTATATTACCCTGGTGCCGGTGCAGGCGCCCGACCTTGTCGGCTGGCTGGCTTTCGGGTTCGAGCTTGATGAAAAAACGGCAGAAGAAATCCGGTCCCTGTCGGCGATCGCCCTGGACCTGGCCTTTTTGTACCGCACGGAGGGTGGCCCCTTCATGCTGGCAGCCGCGACCGGCGCCCAGATGGAACTGCGCGATTTCCTGACCGACCAGACCGAAGCCGACCATGACGAAGTGTTCCGGGCCAGCTTTGGCGGTCAGGATTACATGTTCTGGCGCCTGCCGATTGTCGATGTCGAAGACAGCCCGGTCGAGGTGGCGGTGCTTTTGTATTATTCGGTTGATGTCGGCATGGCGCCATACAAATCGCTGGTGGCGGTGCTGTTCATCGTGGCGGGTGCGGGGCTCGTGATCCTGGTTCTGGGCAGCATGGTGGTTGCGCGCGGCATGACCCGGCCGCTCAGGGGGCTCGCCAACGCCGCGCACAATATTGCGGAAGGCGACTATCAGGAAGTGTCGTCGCCCACGCGGGATGTGGAAATTGCCGACCTGACGGCCAGCTTCAACCGCATGGTCAGCGCCGTGAAGGACCGCGAGGACCATATCCGGCACCAGGCCAACCATGATATCGAAACCGGGCTGCCGAACCGGCTTATGTTCGAACAGATGCTGCAGGGGCGGCTGGCCGCAGGCGGCGATTTTGCCCTGATGGTGATCGAGGTGCAGCAGGTGCCCGAACTCAGGAGCGTGCTCAATCACCGCAATGTCAACGACCTTATGATCGCGATCGGCGAACGGCTGGCACAGGTGGCGGACACCGATGTCGCGCGCATATCGACCGAAAGTTTTGCGCTTTTGCTGGATGACCTGAAGGAGAGCGATGTTGTTGCCTCCCTGATCCAGAACTGTTTCCTGACACCGTTCGAAATTGCCGAGATTGTGATCGACGCCAGCGTGAAGCTGGGCATGGTGCGGTGCCCGCGCGATGGCGCCGATGTCGCGGCGCTGCTGCGGCACGCATCCGCCGCCCTTGATGTCGGACGCACATCGCCGAAAGGCTTTGCCTGGTACGACCCCGAAAGCGATTCTTCCCAGAAACAGCGCCTGTCGCTGATGAGCGAATTCCGCGAAGGCATCAACAATGGTGAGGTGCGGTTCGCCTATCAGCCCAAGCTGGACCTGACGAGCGGCAAGATCACCGCCGTCGAGGCGCTGGTACGCTGGATCAGCCCCAGCCGCGGTTTTGTGCCGCCGGACGAATTCATCCCGCTGGCGGAACGCACAGGCGATGTGCGGCACCTGACCGAATGGGGCCTGAAGGAAGCTGTGCGCCAGTGCGCCGAATGGCGGTCGCGCGGTATCGATCTCGCGGTGGCGGTGAACCTGTCGACCAGCGACCTGATGAACCAGAACCTGCCGGGCCAGATATTGGCGCTGTTGCACGACCACAAGGTGCCGCCGGCAAGCCTGAAGCTTGAAGTGACCGAGAGCGCGGTGATGCACGACATGTCGCGGGCGCTTGATGTATTGAACATGCTGGCGGCCATGGGGCTGACCCTCTCGATCGACGATTATGGCACCGGCTATTCGTCGCTCAGCTATATCAAGCGGTTGCCGGTCAGCGAAATCAAGATCGACAAGTCGTTTGTCTTGCAGCTCGCGAAAAGCGAGGAAGACAATATCCTTGTGCGCTCGACCATCGAACTGGGCCACAACCTGGGCCTGACCGTCACCGCCGAAGGGGTGGAGGACGAGGTTTCGATGCGCCGGCTGCAAAGTTATGGCTGCGACACGGTTCAGGGTTATTATATCGCGCGGCCCCTGTCCGCCGCAGACCTGGAAGCCTTCCTGAAGGAAAGTGCCTATGGCTGAAAACAGCCCGTCTGGAACCCTGGTGCGCCGGACCATCGGCCTGGCGGCAGGGGCGCTTGCACTTGCGGGTCCTGTGGCGGCGGATGATGGCCTGCCCACCCTGGATATCGATATCTATGCCGATGTTCGTGCCGTTGCGGTGGCCGACGAATGGAGCTGGTTTGAAAACTGGCTTGGCAAGGGGCGCTATGGTGGCGGGCGCGGCGGTGTATCGAATGACAGGCTGACCCTTTCGGAGGTTTCCATCCTCGCCAAGGCCGAACTGACCTGGGACCTGAAGGCCTTTGTGCATGCGAAATATGATCCCGAACAGGACAAGCCGCTTGACCTTGTGGAAGCCTACCTGAGCTACAACCCGGTGCCGACGTCTTCCCTCAGCTTCGACTATCGGGCCGGGCTTCTGTTCCCGCATATCTCGCGCGAAAACACAGGGGTGGCCTGGACCAGCCCCTATACGATCACGCCGTCGGCTATCAACAGTTGGATCGGGGAAGAGATACGGGCACTGGCCGTCGAGGCCAAGGCAACCTGGAAATCGGGTGCCAGCAAAACGTCACTCACCGCTGCCATTTTTGGCTTCAACGACCCTGCAGGCACCTTGCTCGCGTTCCGGGGCTGGGCCTTCGGTGATTATAAGGTCGGGGCCTTCAGCCAGTTGCCGCTGCCGTTCCTGCCGTCGATCGGGCCGGACAGCGATTTCCTGAACAAACAGCCCCTGTGGGTGCATCCGGTCTTTGAGGTGGACAATAAACCCGGCTTTTATGGCGCGCTGGACTGGTCATATGGCCGGCGGGTGAAAGCGGGGCTGTTCTATTACGACAACCGGGGCAACCCCGAAGCGCTGGAGCACAAGCAATATGCCTGGGACACCCGCTTCTGGAACGGTTATGTCGAGCTTGCGCCGGCACAAGGCCTGACCGTCATCGGCCAGGCCATGACCGGCAATACCAAAATGGGCGCGCTGAAGGATGGCATCAACCGGGCGGTCGATGTGGATTACCGGGCGGTATTTGTGCTTGCCAGCTACAAGTTCGGCACCCAGCGGCTGAGCGCGCGGCGCGACTGGTACGAGACCGTCGACAACAGTTTTGTGGCCGAGGACAATAACAACGAAAACGGCACGGCCTGGACGCTGGCCTACAGTATCGACGTCCGGAAAAAGGACCGAATCATGGTCGAATTCCTGCATCTGGACAGTTTCAGGCCGTCCCGGCGGGAACAGTCATGGACCGCGCCACAGCAGTCGCAAAGCATCCTGCAGCTAAGCTATCGTTTGCATTTCTAGGCATTTGCACGCTTTTCAGCCGTTCGCAGGTCCTGCGGCGAACCGGTGCAATTTAGCTAAAATATTGTCTTTTCCCAGATTTGCGCGGATGATGTCGGCGGGATAGTTTTGTGTGGAGGGAAAATTCATGAAACGTCACCTCGCTACTGCTATGTGTTTTGTGTTTGCCGCTGCGGGTACGTCCGTGGCCGCCAATGCCGGCGACTGTTCGGCATCGATCGCGCCCTATAAAGACGGCCTGCCGGCTGTCGAGGGTGCGCAAAGCCTGTCCGCGCAGGCCCAGATCGAAAAACTGACTGACAATTTCTCGACCGTGGTGAAAGCCGTTGGCGAAGCCCAGGGCTGCTATGAAGCTGCCGCACAGGGTGCCGATGCTGCCACGGTTGCCGACCTGAAGGCCGGTGCCGCCGAAGTGGGCCGTGTCTTCCGCCTGAGCTACAGCCAGTTCGAAAGCGCCATGGAGCCGCTGACCGCTGCAGCCATGGGTGAAATCGCACCGGCTGCCGGTGGCGATGGCGATCAGGTTGGTATGGACAGCGCCATGGAAGCCGTCACCAACTCCATGTTCGTCATGGAATGGGCGCAAAAATCGCTTGACCGCCAGGCCAAGCTCGAAGCTGCAGTCGGAGCCGCCAAATAAGCCAGACCCGACGTGTCTGACCGGTATGCTTGTGCTCCGGTGTGCCGGATAGACTGCGGGTTTGGCTTTACCGCTGCAAGGGAAACCGCCCCGACATTGTTCGGGGCGGTTTTTCATTGGGGTATGCCGGTGCGACCCTAAATCGCCTCAATGCGGATGGCCGCCAGCAGCCTGTCTACATCCCGGGCGTGGCACAGTTCGGTGCCGGGTGTCAGCACGGCAGCGGTGCCGGCGGCCATGCCGGCCCGCAGCGCTTCGTCCATGGATTTGCCATCCGCCAGCGCCCACGCGAGGCCCGCGACAAAACTGTCGCCCGCACCCACCGCACTCGCGACCTTTTCATCCGGCCCCCTGGCGCGCCAGGCGCCGTCCGCTGTTACCAGGAGGGCACCGTCCGCCCCCAGGCTCAGGGCCACGGCTTCGGTTTTGCCGTCTGCGACCAGCGCACGGCAGGCTGCCAGTTGGCTGGCCTCATCCACCAGGGTTTCACCGGTCAGGTCCTGCAATTCCCTGAGGTTCGGCTTTACAAGGCTGACGCCGGCGCCAAGTGCAGCTTTCAGCGCATCACCCGCGGTATCCAGAATGAACCTGGCCCCGGCGGTATGGGCCACAAGGGCGGCGCGGGCGTAAAAATCGGTCGGTGCGCCGGGCGGCAGGCTGCCGCTTGCCACCAGTATGTCGCCTTCCGCCAGTTCGTCTTCGGTGGCGAACAGGCAGGCGTGCCATTCGGCGGCGGCAAGCGCGGGGCCCGCCAGCACAAACCGGAACTGGTCGCCCGACTTTTCGGTGGCGGTGAAATTTTCGCGGGTTTCACCGTCAATCGGCACCGCGCGGCAGGGCACATCCTCGGCCTCGACCAGCTTTTCAAGCAAGGCGCCGATACTGCCGCCCGCCGGGAACAGCGCGGTCACCGGCGCACCCAGCCGCTTCAGCACCCGCGCGACATTGATGCCGCCACCGCCCGCGTCCCGGCGCGCGGGGCCGCAGCGCAGCTTGCGGGTCGGCTGCACATGTTCGACATCGGTCGCGACATCGACGGCAGGGTTCATGGTCAGGGTCAGGATCTTTTTCATGGGCTGCAGCTTCTCCGTCCGGCAGATTTTCAGCATTGATAAAAGTCAATGCGGGGTGGGCGCGCGCATGGAATATGTCGGGCAATCTTGTTAGGCTTATGACATTCGTCGACCGATCCCGGGAGGACCGCCACAATGACCGCCGCTCGCCCCTATGCCGTGCCCGCCGACCTCGCGCCCGCCCTTGAAGCCGTGCAGGCTTACTGGAAGGGACTGTTGCGCGGCAGCGCCGAAATCCCGTTCGCGGACGACCTGCAGCTCGAAGCCCTTGGCAGCCAGGGGCCGCGTCTTGCCCTGCTGGATGTGTTCGAAAAGCCGGAACGGTTCCGGGTGTGCGGCATCGGTGCCGAACTGGCAACCGGTCAGTCAACCACACTCGCGGGCCGTTTTGTCGACGAGGTGAACCTGTATCACCCGCTTGAATTCCTGCGCTCGCAAGCCAGCGCAACGGTCGAAAGCGGCGCGGCCACCTGCTACAGCCAGGGCGCGGCCAAGGACGGCAGCCATGCGGGCTTCAGCCGCCTGATGCTGCCCCTGTGGGGCGAAGGCCATATCAGCATGATCCTGGTGGCGGTCGACTGGCATTAAAGCCCGGTTTCGACCAGCATTTCCTTCACGGCAACCGCTTTCACCAGCGCATGCACGGTATCACCCGCCTTCAGGGCAAGGCCGGTGTGCGAGCGGGCGGTGATGCGGCTTCTGAGCAGCACACCCGCGCCGGTGTCGAGGCTGATTTCAAAGCCGCCCGCGCGTGCCATTGCATCCACCACCGTGCAGGGCAACTGGTTCAGGATGCTGATATCCTGAATGCGGGCCTTCGACAGCGCCACATCACGCGCAAGGACCCTGAGCCTCAGGCGTGCGCCCGCCGGTTCACCTTCGTCGGGCAACAACAGGGTCTGGTCGCCAAAGCCGCAGTGGATCAGGCCGTCCTCGCGGCCGGTAACCGTTGCTTCGATCAGGCTGCCGGCATCGTCGATTGCCAAAAGACGGGCGGTTTCCGGGTGCGCGAGCACGGCCTCGATGGCGCCGAAGGTCACACTTTTGCCCGGCGCCATCAGGACCGCCTCATCTGCCGCGAACAGCATGGCTTCGATTTCATGGGTGATCAGGATCACCGGCACACCGGACAGCCGCGCACCCGCGCGAATGAGCGCCATCAGGTCGCGCCTGCGCACGGGGTCAAGCCCTGTCAGCGGTTCATCCAGGATCAACAGTTTCGGGGCCGCCACCAGGGCGCGCACAATGGCCACACGCCGGGCTTCGCCGCCCGACAGGGTGTGCGGCATGCGGTCCATGAGCACGGTGATGCCGGCAGCGTCGGTCAGGCGCGTCACTTCGCTGTCCGGCACACGGCAGCCGAAAGCGATGTTCCGGCGCACGCTCAGGTGCGGGAACAGGGCGCTGTCCTGCGGCACCAGGCCGATGCCGCGCCTGTGGGCCGGTACGTTCGTACCCGTGCCGCTGTCATAAAGGCTGGTGCCGCCAATATGCACATGGCCGCCTGCGGGCGCCAACAGGCCGGCAATCAGGCGCGCGAGTGTGCTTTTGCCGGCCCCAGACGGGCCGATCAGGGCCGTGACACCGCCCCCGACCGTAAAGGCGACATCGGTCGTATGGCCGCCCGTCTGTGCCTTGAGGGCAATATCGATCATGGGCGCGGTCACAGGAGCCCCCGTTGCCGGCGTGCGCGGCGGCTCAGGATTTCGGAAATCAGCAGGCTGAGGAGCGCCGGGATCAGGCACAGGAGCGCGAGGCGCGCCGCCGCCGCTTCACCACCCGGGCTTTGTGCCGCGCTATAAAGTGCAAGCGGCAGGGTTTGTGTGAGACCGGGTATGCTGGCCGCGAAGGTGATGGTTGCGCCAAATTCGCCGATGGCGCGCGCGAACCCGAGCACGGTGCCCGACAGGATGCCTGGCCAGGCAAGCGGCAGGCCGACGGCAAAAAAGCGCCGTACCGGCCCCGCGCCCAGGGTGGCGGCAACATCGCGGAAGGCGGGGGCCTCGGCCTCGAACGCCTGCCGGATGGCGCGCACCATCAGCGGGAAGGCCATGATGCCGCTCGCAAGCGCGGCGCCCTGCCATTTGAAGGCGGGGCTGAGGCCATGGTCCGCGAGCCAGCCACCGAACGCACCTGTGGGCGCGAAGGTGATGAGCAGCACATAGCCGACCACAACAGGCGGCACCACCAGCGGAATATGCACAATGGTGTCGAGGACCAGCTTGCCGGGGAATTGTTTGCGGGCCAGCAGGTGCGCGAACAGTACCGCGAAGGGCAGGGCCACCAGGGTCGCGGTGACAGCGACTTTGAAACTGAGCGCAAGCGCCACACTTTCAAAATCGCTGAGCATTACCGCGCGATCCGTTCCCGGTAGCGGTCCAGCCCTTCTGAGAGATCGGCGATCAGGTCGTCGGTATCTTCAAGCCCGATATGGATGCGGATCACGGGGCCTTCGGCGTCCCATTTCACCGCCGTGCGGCAGAAACGCGGGTCGCTGGGCAGGATCAGGCTTTCGAAGCCGCCCCAACTGAAGCCCATCTTGAAATATTTGCGCTCGTCCACGAGGGCAGCGGTATCCGGATAGTCGCCTCCCTTGAGGATGATGGAAAAGAGGCCGCTGGAGCCGGCAAAATCCCGTTTCCAGATTTCGTGGCCGGGGCAGGACGGGAACGCCGGATGCAGCACGCGCGCGACTTCGGGCCGGCTTTCCAGCCAGCGGGCGACCACGAGCGCATTCTTTTCATGCTGTTTCAGCCGTACCGAAAGGGTCCTGAGGCCACGCAGGCCGAGAAAGGCATCGTCCGGTGCGGCGGTCTGGCCAAGCTGGAAGGCGGTCTTCTGGAGTTTCTTGAAGGTGCGGTCGTTTGCCGTGGCGCTGCCCAGCATCACATCCGAATGGCCGCCGATATATTTGGTGCAGGCATGCACCGACACATCCGCCCCCAGTTCAAGCGGCTTCAACAGAAGCGGTGTCGCCCAGGTATTGTCGACCATCACATAGATGTCGCGTGTCTTTGCGGCGGCAATGATGGCGGGTAGGTCCTGGACCTCGAAGGTCAGGGACCCCGGGGTTTCGCACACGACCAGGCTGGTATTGTCCCGGAACAGGCTTTCGATGCCGGCGCCGATCATCGGGTCATAATAAGTGGTCTCGACCCCCATGGCCTTCAACAGGCCGTCCGCGAAGGCGCGGGTGGGCTCGTAGGCGCTGTCGGTGATCAGGATATGGTCGCCGGTCTTCACCAGCGCCAGCATGGCACCGGTGACGGCGGCAATACCGCTCGGGTACAGCATGGTGCCCGCGCCGCCTTCAAGTTCGGTGATGGCTTCGTCCAGCGCCCACTGGGTCGGTGTACCCTTGCGCGCATAAAACAGATGCTTGGCGGTCGGGTCCTCGCAGCGCTTGCGCAGGTCGGCATAACTGTCGAACAGGCAGGTGGACGCGCGGTAGACGGGCGGGTTGACGATGCCGCTGGTCCATTCCTTGCGGCGGCCACCAGTGACAAGACGGGTGTCGGTCTTCTTCGGCATAGGCTCCCTCGGGTGTTCCTCGGATATCAGGCCGGGCATGCAGGCCCGGTTTCGATCGGCAGGCCGGGGGCGGAACCCCAGTCGGTCCATGAACCATCGTAAACCGCGACATCTTCCTTGCCGAGGGTGCAGAATGCAAGCTTTAGAACACAGGCCGTGATGCCCGAACCGCAGGTGGTGATGACCGGTTTGGCCATGTCGATGCCGGCAGCGGCGATTCTGGCCTTCAGTTCTTCAGCGTCCTTCAGGGTGCCGTCGGCGGCAAACAGGGTCGCGAACGGCAGATTGCGCGAACCGGGGATATGGCCCGAGGCAACGCCGGCGCGCGGTTCCGGCACCGACCCTTCGAAGCGCGCGGCGGCACGGGCGTCCAGCACCTGTTCACGCCTGCTTTTCAGGTTCATCAGCACATCGTCCTGCGACCGGCAGATGTCGGGCACAAACCGCGGCTTGAAATTGCCCTTGGCGCAGACGGTGGCCTCGGCGGTCACCGGGCGGCCTTCAAGCCGCCATTTGCCAAGGCCGCCATCCAGCACATAGACATCCTTGTGGCCCATGACCCTGAAGGTCCACCAGGCACGCGCGGCGGAGCGCACGTCGCTATTGTCATAGATTACGAGGATATCGTCGTTCGAGATGCCGAGCGCATTGGCGCTGGCGGTGAACTGGGCGGCATTCGGCAAGGTGTGCGGCAGCGGCGATGCGGGGTGCGCCGTGCCATCGATATCGAAGAACACGGCACCCGGGATATGGGCGCTTTCATATTCGGCGCGCGCATTGCGGGTGCTGTCCGGCATATGCCAACTGGCATCAACGGGGATCACCTTGCGGCCGTCTGTGGGCGCCGTCAACTGGTCCGCGAGCCAGCGGGTCGATACAAGCGGGTATGGGGTCATGTTACGTTCCTGGTGTCTCGGTTCCGGTCCATGCCTGAGTTTCCGGAGCCAGTCGACTGGTGACAGGCCCGGTTTATTATTGGCCGTCTTGTGCGGCAAAAATTGGCCGCAAGACTAGGGCGCACACGGTTTCATTGCAATCTGCCAATATTTGCGGGGCAGCCATGCGTCTGGTGCAGGGCTTGGGCGCGCCTGCTTGCGGCCCGCGAACGGCACCCGCGGTGTCGCACTGCCTGCCACATTTTGTCCCATTCCGGACCTTGTTCCGCCAAAGTTCGGCGCGAGCCTCCAAGGTGTTCGCTTTGGGGACATTGCCTTTTCTGAACCAACAAGCGGCGGACCAGAGACCCGAAAACGGGCCCCGCCATTATAGAAAAGGGAGTAAAGCGATGTTTGAATTTAAAGGTACTGCAGGCGCGGACGTCTATATCGGTACGGACCTGGACGAGCGTATCCTGGGTTATGAAGGCGGCGACACCCTTGAAGGGGGTGATGGCGACGACGGCATTGCCGGCGGTTCGGGCCATGATTCCATTTCGGGTGGCGACGGCAACGACTATATCCTCGGCGGCGCCGGTTTTGACACCATCGATGGTGGCGACGGCAACGACCTTGTTTATTCCGGCCAGGATGACAATGCCCCCGATACCGTGATCGGCGGCGCGGGTGACGACACCCTTGGTGGTGGCGTCGGTTTCGACCTCGTTGTCGGCGACCGCATGAGCGACGGTGACGACAGTGGCACCGACGTGCTGTATGGCGCATCCGGCCAGGATACCCTGATCGCCGGCAGTTGGGACGATACCAATGAAAACGGCATCTATGATGCGGGTGAAGCCGACATGTCCGGCAGCGCCGGCAACCAGGCCTGGGGTGGCGGCGACGCCGACCTGATCTTTGGCGCTGCGGGTGAAGACACCCTGGGTGGTGGCACCGGCAACGACAGCATCATGGCCGGTGACGGCAATGACACCGTGTATGGCGGCCTGGGTTACGGCATGGACAACCTTGAAGGTGGCGACGGTGCCGACATTATCTTCGGTGGTAACGGCAATGACGTTGTCTCCGGCGACGACGGCAACGACCGCCTGTTCGGTGGTGACGAAAGTGACATTGTCGACGGCGGCGAAGGTGACGACATGCTGTATGGCGGTGCCGGTATCGACGTCCTGCGTGGCGGTGACGGCGACGACACCCTGAACGGTGGCGCTGGCGCCGACGTGCTGGTAGGTGGCAGCGGCAATGACCGCTTCGCCTTTGGTGAAGGCCATGGCGCCGACGTCATTTCCGACTTCGATGTCGACAGCGATATCCTGGCGCTCGCCAATGTGCAGGCCGGTTTCAGCAACATTGACGCCGTTGTGGCCGCCTCGACCGAAACCACCGTCAACGGCCAGTTGGGCGTGATGATCGAGACTGGTGACGGCACGTCCGTGTTCCTCGTCGGTCTGGGTGTCGACGATGTCTCGACCCTCGATATCGTGCTTTAACCGACGACCCGGCATTTGATGCCGAAAAAGCCCCGGGGCGCTTCGGCGCCCCTTTTTCTGTGGGTGTGCTGCAAATGCAGAAAAGGGCACGAGGGGGAAATCGTGCCCTTTTCATACCTCGGCTCCGAAACTCGAGGAGCGTCAGCTTAGGAGGAACCTCAGTTCATGACGTGCCGGCTCGCGATGTCACCGCTTTTGCGCATGCGGAAAAGCTGGTTGAGGAGGGGATGCTCAAAGCCTTCCGTTGCTGTTTCTTCAGTGCAAACCTCGAGGTTTTCTTCCGCCACGTAGGTGGTGTGGGTTTCCCCGTCCACCAGGACATGGTACCAGGGGCGGTCTTTCCTCGGATGCGAGCTAGCCATGATCTCATACCATTCAGGAGACTGGCTATAGACTGCATCCACATCAAAGATCAGACCGCGGTAGCCGAACCGGCGATGGCGAACCACCGTTCCGGGGGCAAAATGCGCGACTTGGATATCTGCCATCTTTCTTCTCCTACTCTGTCGACTGTTAACCTTTACTGCTCTGTGCGTCGACCCGGCCACTTCTTGGCCTCTGTAAGACTCATCTTACGCCTACCGCATTAATAAATGCTGAACATAATCGTTCAAAAACATTTACCATTTGGTAATATAATTTCAATGTGGGGTGCGGCGTTAAGGAATTCAAGGTTCGGGCGGCAAGAGGTTAACGAAAAAGCCTTTGACAATTGCGTGAGCCAAAAGGCATAGCCAGACCATGTAAACGGCGGTGCGGATGCGCCGCATTCGGCCCGGGAGCGCACAGGACGCCCGCGTGCCACGGTTTGTGAAGTCACCCATCCTATATGGGGACCATGGGGCAGGGGCGCAAGGCGCCGGCCCGAGGCAGGAGCTGACGACAGATGAGCAAGGAAATCTACACCGGACTGAGCCAGCTTGGCGCCAAAACCGACGCGCCGCAGACGCCCGAGGAAGCGGTCCTTGAATATGTCCCCAACCCGCGTGCGGGCACCGACTATCTGGTGCGCTTCACCTGCCCGGAATTCACCTCCCTGTGCCCGGTGACCGGCCAGCCGGATTTTGCCCATCTGGTGCTTGATTATGTGCCGGGTGAAACTTTGGTCGAAAGCAAGTCCCTGAAGCTGTTCCTGCAGAGCTTCCGCAACCATGCGGCCTTTCATGAGGATTGCACGGTCGGCATCGCCGAACGGCTGGTCGCCGAGATGAAACCCAAATGGCTGCGCCTCGGTGGCTACTGGTACCCGCGCGGCGGCATCCCCATCGATGTCTTTTACCAGACCAGCACCGCGCCCGAAGGCGTGTGGGTGCCCGACCAGGGCGTCGCCAATTACCGGGGCCGCGGCTGAGGCATCCGCAGGCATGGAAGTGTCTGAATTTCTCCCCTACCTGATTGGCACCTGTATCTTGCTCTATGGCTTGACCAAGGCATTGGTCGAGAAAGAGATTCTCGTGCAATATTATGTAGGCTCGCGACTTTTGGGCGTGCGCGAGATTGTGATAACGCGACGCGAAAACCCCTTCACATACTGGACTTGCATAACGGTACTGGGGGGCGCTACAGCTTGGTGCGGCACTTGCCTTGTCCTGGCGCTGCTAGCCACGTAAACGCCAACCTTTAGGAAAAGGTACTGTCATGCGCATCGCCTTCCTTGCCTGCCCGACCACCGTGCCCGGTTCGCCGATCCGGCGGGCCGATGCGCATGAGCATGACCAGATGATGGATGCGCTGTTGCCGGCGTTTGTGGCGGCGGGGGACCGGCTGGATGTGGTGTCGTGGGACGACCCGGCGCCCGATTGGGCGCAATATGACGCCGCCTTCATCGGCACCACATGGGATTACCAGCACCGCTATGCCGACTTCCTTGTGGCCCTCGCGGCCATCGAGGCCAAAACCCGGCTTTATAACCCGCTGGGCCTTGTCACCTGGAATGGCGACAAACGGTACCTTCTGGACCTTGAAGCGCAGGGCGTGCGGCTGATCCCGACCGTATGGGCCGATCGGGCCACGCCTGAAGTGGTGGCCGCTGCGTTCAACCGGTTCGGGTGCGACAGCATGGTCGCCAAGCGGCAGGTCGGCGCGGGGGCAGAGGGCCAGCACCGGCTGAAGCGCGGCGAGGCCGTGCCCGATATGCCCGAGCCCATGATGCTGCAACCCTTCATGCCGGCCATTGTGGCGGAGGGTGAATACAGCTTTGTCTTCATCGGCGGCATGTTCAGCCATGCGCTTCTGAAGGTCGCTGCGACCGGGGATTACCGCATCCAGTCCATCTATGGCGGGGTCGAACATGCGGTCGAACCATCGCCGGCCGATCTTGCCGCCGCGCAGGCAACGCTGGCCGCCTGCAAAACCGAACCGCTGTATGCCCGCGTCGATATGGTGCGCGGCGCAGATGGCGGCCTGTGCCTGATGGAACTCGAACTCGTCGAACCCTTCCTCTATCCCCTGCAGGGCCCGAACCTCGGCCCGCTGTTCCATCAGGCCCTGAAAGCCCGGCTGGGCTGACAGGTCAGGCGGTCAGGGAATGCCGATCAGCTTGTGGGTTTGCAGGCTCAGGCGCCATTTGGGGTGGGCCTTGCAATAGTCGACGGCGCGGATGGTGTTCTGCAACTGTTCGGGGCTGTCCATCGGCTGCAGGAAAAAATTCTCGAAATCCAGATGTTCGAACTGCGCCGGTTCGCCGCCCGATTGCGGGTACACGAGCTTCAGTTCCTGGCCCTTGGTGACAATCATGTCCGAGCCGATCTTGGGGCTGATGCACAGCCAGTCGATGCCGGCGGGCGGCACGATGGTGCCATTGCTTTCGACCGCGATTTCAAAGCCTGCAGCATGGAAGGCGGCAATCGCGGCATCATCAAGCTGCAACAAGGGCTCGCCACCCGTACAGACCACGAGCGGTGTACCGGGCATGCCGGCGGGCCACAGGGCCTTCACCGCAGCCGCCAGCGTGTCGGCGGTCTTGAACTTGCCGCCGCCTTCACCGTCGGTGCCGACAAAATCGGTGTCGCAGAACTGGCAGATGGCCCTCTCACGGTCGCGTTGGAGCCCGGTCCAGAGATTGCAGCCGGCAAAGCGGCAGAACACCGCCGGGCGCCCGGCGTTCGCGCCTTCGCCCTGCAGGGTGTAGAATATCTCCTTGACCGAATAGACCATGATGGCACGGGTTCCTGTGTGTTTCGCCGGCGATCCTAGCGCGGCATGCTGCCCTTCGACAAGCTCAGGGCGAGCGGTTGTTTGGTTTCGGGCAGGTCGCCACCTGCCGTTCGGGCTGAGCCTGTCGAAGCCCGGGATGACGGGCTCGCCATATCCAGGCCATGTCCTGCCCGTTGGCAAGCTCAGGGCGAGCGGTGTTGCAGTTCGGTTCCAGCCCACGCTCCACCGTTCGGGCTGAGCCTGTCGAAGCCCGGGATGACGGGCTGGATTATTCCTGGTAGCGGGTCGGGTCCGCCAGCCCTGCCTCGCGGAAACCCTTGGCGCGCAATTGGCAACTGTCGCAGTGGCCACAGGCGCGGCCCTCGGTGTCGGGGTCGTAACAGCTTATGGTCATGCCGTAATCGACACCCAGGCGCGTGCCTTCGGCGGCGATCTGGGCTTTGGTCATGTCAATGAGCGGGGTTCGGATGCGGATGCGTTCGGCCTCGGTAACGCCTGCTTTGGTGGCCAGGTTGGCCATGGCTTCAAACGACGCGATATAGCCTGGCCGGCAATCGGGGTAGCCGGAATAATCAAGCGCGTTCACGCCGATGAAAATGTCCTTGGCGCCCACCACTTCGGCATAGGCGAGGGCGAACGACAGGAAAATGGTGTTGCGGGCCGGCACATAGGTCACGGGGATGTCGTGGCTCATGTCCTCGTCCGTGCGGTCCTTGGGCACATCGATGTCTGCGGTCAGGGCGCTGCCACCGAAGGTGCGCAGGTCCAGGACCGCGGTCTTGTGTTCAACCACACCCAGATGGCGGGCCACCCGGTCGGCGGCATCCAGTTCCACGCTGTGGCGCTGGCCATAGCGGAAGGAAAGCGCGTGCACGTCAAAACCCTGGTCGCGGGCGATCGCGACCACTGTCGCGCTGTCGAGCCCGCCCGAGAGAAGCACCACCGCTTTCTTGTTCACTGTCATCATAGGCCTCTTATAAAACAAAACTGCCGGGCGCCCTATAGCACCCGGCAGCGGATTTGCTAAGAAAAAATGCCGTCAGACCGCGCGGGCTCAGTCGACCGCTTCGGCATTGAAGACCTTCTCATTGAGGTCGCCTTCCCATTTGGCGACGGCGGTGCCGACCGAAAGGTCGCCGGTCACATTCACCACGGTGCGGATCATGTCGAGCGGACGGTCGAACGGGAAGATGAAACCGACGATCAAGGCGGTCTGGGCATCGGTGATGCCAAGGACCGACAGCACCGCGGCCAGCAGGAACAGGGCCGCCGACGGCACAGCCGCCGTGCCGATGGACACGAAAGTGGCCGACAGCGCGATCAGGAGATATTCGGTCAGCCCAAGCGGAATGCCAAACACCTGCGCGGAAAAGACCGCGAGGATGCCCACATAAAGTGCCGAGCCGTCCATATTGATGGTGGCACCCAGGGGCAGCACCGAAGACGCCACGGTCTTGTTGATGCCAAGGTTTTCTTCGGCGACCGTCATGGTCACGGGCAGGGTGCCCGAGCTCGACGAGGTCGAGAAGGCCACAAGCTGCGCGCCGGTGATCTGTTTGAAGAAGCGCATGGGCGACAGGCGCAGCATGAATTTCATGATGCTGCCATGGGTCAGGGCCAGATGCAGGATACAGGCGGACAGGAAGGCCCCCACAAGCGGCAGGATTTCCAGAAGCTTGCCAACACCACCGGTGCCGACAACCCCCGAGATCAGCGCGAACACACCGAAGGGTGCCACTTCCATCACCAGGTGGGTGATCTTCAGCATCACTTCCGACCCGGAATCAAAAACGTCGGCCAGCGGTTTGCCCTTCTTGCCGCAGAGCAGGATACCGGCCCCCGCCATCAGCGCGAAAAAGATGATGGCCAGCATGTTGCCTTCCGCCAGCGCGCCAACCGGGTTGGTGGGAATGATGCTGAACAGGCTGTCGGCCAGCGACTGGCTGCGGTCCACCGCCTTGGGAACGGCGCCCGTGAGGTCGACCCCGACGCCGGGCTGGAAGGCAATGGCCATCAACAGGCCGATGGTGATGGCGACAAGCGTGGTGCCGATATAGAGGCTCAGCGTCTTGATACCCAGGGAACCCAGTTTTTTGGGGTCGCCCATGGCCACGACGCCGGACACAAGGGTGACAAACACCAGAGGCACGACAATCATGCGGATCAGGCGGATGAAGATGGTGCCCATCCAGCCGATGCTGGTGGCGGCTTCGCCGGCGATAGCGCCGAAAATAATGCCCAGGACCAGCATCGCCATGATGCGTTTCCAAAGCGTGATCTTGAACCATGCGCGGATCATCTGATTTTTCTCCCCCTTATCATTTGTTGCCCCAAGGCTTACGGCATCGGGCCCATTTGGCAAGGGGCAATTGCGGCTCCGCCAAGGACGGGTATCACCCGCACCGGTGGTGGCCCGGGAATTGTGGCGATTTCGCCATATATATTAAAATGTTAGGACAATTTTTGCCGTATTTTGCCTTTAAGCTTCCATTAGGGTTTGAAGGGCATAGTCGCCCCTCAACCAGCCGAATCGGCGGAGAAGGCAACATGATCAGGCAATTGGCAATTTGTGCGGTAAGCGCCGCCCTGTTCACGCAGGGCGTGACGGCTGCCGATGTGTGCATGCGGCCGGACGAGCTCGCAGCCGACCAGACCCGGTTTGTCGAAACCCAGCTCCGCGTGGCGGCACAACAGTGCCAGAGCGGCAAGAATATCGACCTGCCGGACCTTTACCTCAGCTTCGTACTCGAGAAGCGCCCCTATCTGGCGCAGGCGGAAGAACCGCTGAACAATTATCTCGAGCGCAAGGGCGATGCGGGCCTGAAGTCCTATCTGGCCGGCATGGCCGACCGGGTATCGCTGGAAAGCGCGCGGGTTACGGGTTTCTGCACCAAAAGCCGGCTGGCGGCTGAAGTGGCGGTTAAATCTGCAGACCCGGCCAAGCTGTTGTCCCTGCTGCCGGTGACCTACGAGCGCCCGGCCATCCTGTGTGGCAATAGCTGAGCGGCCCACCCCGTCCGAACCGATCAAATTTAGCGGAGCATGCTTGCGCGTGCGCACAACTGCTTTAGCCTCGGTCCCCGAACCGGGTGGCGCCTGCCATCCAGGAACAACAATGAACGGGGAGGTTTCCGCATGGACGGAACAAATTTGCGGCGCGGCCTGGCTGCGGCATTTCTGGCACTGACGGCTTTCACGCCGGTATTTGCGGACGAGGGCGGCAAGGATGACGGCCTGCCGATCCCGCCGGCCCTGAATGTCAGCACCAGCCACAAGGGTACCTTTGGCGGCGTGAAGGTCGATTATAAGGCCGTGGTGTCGGACCTGCCGCTCAAGAACCAGAAGGGCGAGGTCTATGCCGACGCCGTGACCATCGCCTATCTCGCCGAGCGGGGCGGCGCAGACAGGCCGGTGACCTTCGTCTTCAACGGCGGGCCCGGCTCGTCGTCAACCTGGCTGCATATGGGGCTGATGGGCCCGAAGCGGGTGGTGGTGCCCAGCGACGCGCGCGATGCCGGCAATGCGCCCTACAGCATGGTCGATAACGACCAGGGCATGCTGGATATCACGGATATCGTGTTTATCGACCCCATCGGCACCGGCTACAGCCGGCTGGCCGGCAAGGGTAAACCCGAGGATGTCTACGGGCTGGAGGAAGACGCCGAAAGCGTGGCCCAGATCATCCGGGAATGGGTCCGCAGGAACAACCGCTGGAACGCGCCCAAATATGTGCTGGGTGAAAGTTTCGGCACCACGCGCGCAGCGGCCATCATGCCCTACCTCGAACGCGGGCCCGAACCTGTGCGCATGAATGGCCTGATCCTGGTGTCGCAGGCGCTGGATTATACCGGCAGCACACCAAGCCACGATAACCTTGTGGCCTATGTCACCTACCTGCCGACCGAAGCCGCGACCGCCTGGTACCATGGCAAGATCAAGGGGCATGGCGACAATCTCGAAGCCTTCCTTGCTGAAGTGCGGACATTCGCAACCGACGAATATCTGCCGGCGTTGTTCAAGGGGTCGAGCCTGCCTGCGGACGAATTCAACCGCATCGCCGAAAAGCTGGCCGGGTACCTGGGCCTTGATGTGGCCTATGTGAAACGTGCGCAGCTTCGGGTGCTGGCAGGCAGGTTCCTGAAGGAACTGATGCGCGACGAGGGGCTTTCGCTGGGTCGGCTCGACAGCCGCTATACCACCGACGAGGTGGACGATACGGGGGCTGAACCGCATTATGACGCGGGCTCAGCCGCGATCTCCGGCGCCTATTCGGCGGCGATCCACAGTTACCTCAGGAACGACCTGGGCGTCGATCTCGACAAACCCTATTATATCTCGGGGCCGGAAGTGGGCCGCAACTGGGTGTGGCAGCGCCCCTCCGGCGGTTATTACGAACCTGAATATGTGAACACGGCGCCCCAGCTTTCGGAAGCCATGCGCTATAATCCGGCGCTTCGGGTGATGGTCGCGTCCGGCTATTTCGATTTTGCGACCCCGTTTTTCGACGGTGAATATACCTTCTGGCGCCATGGCATCGACATGGCCCGGGTGAAGATGACCTATTATGAAGGTGGCCACATGATGTATCTGCATGTCCCGTCGCTGAAGGCTGTGGCTGCGGACATCCGGGCCTTCCTGGCCGGCAAATAGGCAGGATCTGCGGTGAAATTGATGGCGGGCGGTCCCATTTGCGGGCCGCCCGCCGCATTTGGACGGATTTTGCCTTAATTTGCCACAGGACTTAATAGGACTTTAGGATTTGGTCCATAAGCTGTACTGTACGGGAACCGCAATGTGGGGCAGGGAAGTCCCCGCAGGATGCAGGAGCCATACATGATCAGGCAAATGAAGCGGGCTGTCGGCGCTGCCCTTTTGGCCGCCACGCCAGCCATCGCAACACCGACATGCATGCAGCCGGCCGAAATGGCCGCCGACCAGGTCAGGTATGTCCAGGTCCAGCTCAATGTGGCTGCGCTTCTGTGCCGCGGTACCCAGAATGCCGAATTTCCCGCCCTTTATAATGCGTATGTCACCTTCAATCAGCGCTATCTGGTTGAGGGCGTGCCCCATATCCAGCATCTGGCGGCGCGCAAGAATGTGACCATCGATACCTATCTGACCAAGGCTTTCAACCGGGTGTCGTTTGAAAGCATTTACACCCAGGATTTCTGTGCCCGCACGCTGGCGGCCGCAAAACAGGCGCACCTGTCGCCCGATCCGCTGGATATCCTGCCCCTGCTGCCCGTGGCTTATGTCGCGCCGGAGCGCACCTGTACGGGCACTATCATGGTGCAGGGCGGCCCGCCGACCGGCGCTGCCGTAGGGCGCACGGAGGACTAGGTCCCCACGAAGGGCCAGGCCCCTTGGTGCCGTGCCCGCACAGTTGAAGTTACTACCCCCCAAAAAAGAAGGGCCGGTGCAATGAACACCGGCCCGCCCTTTATCTGGCTATGTGCCTGCCTTAGCGGCTGATCACGATTTCCGTGCGGCGGTTCTGCGGCTCGCGCACACCATCGGCGGTGGGGACGAGCGGCGAGCTTTCGCCTTTCGACATCACGTCGATCGCACTTGCCGAAACACCTTCTGCCAGAAGCGCGGCTTTCACAGCCTCGGCGCGGCGCAGGCCCAGTTTCTGGTTGTA
This sequence comes from Alphaproteobacteria bacterium, assembly GCA_006226495.1. Lineage (GTDB taxonomy): Bacteria > Pseudomonadota > Alphaproteobacteria > Sphingomonadales > Kordiimonadaceae > Kordiimonas. The sequence goes on along the minus strand of SBGU01000038.1, from coordinate 64,780 downwards.
GGAAACCGAACCGGCGCGGTCGGCGTGACCGGTGGCAACGATGCGAACGGCCTTGCCGTCCTTGAAGGCCTTGGCGGCTGCCTTGATGATGTCAGCAGCTTCCGGGGTGATATCGCTCTTGTCGAAATCGAAGAACACCATGAACGGACCCGGCAGGGCAACAGGCTGCGGCTCGGGCTTGGGTTCAGGTTTGGGTTCGGGTTTCGGAGCCGGGGCAGCAACAGGTGCCGGTGCCGGCATCGGGGCTGCTTCCTGTTTCGGCGCGCCGGCGCCAAAACGCCAGGTCAGGCGGGCGAACACTTCGTTGCTTTTGAACGGCATGTCCACGGTACCGGCTGCCGAAGCGAATTCCTTCGACACAGTGCGGAAGTGGCGGGCGCCGACACCGAGCTCAAGACCACCCGGGATCTGTTTCACGACTTCGACCATGGCCTGGCCGGCCAGTGCCCAGCGGGAATCGTCCACCACCAGGGTGTTGCCCGACCGCACGCGCTGCATGTCCAGGTCGGCAAGGCCGATACCCAGGCCAGCAAGCAGTTTCACGTCGTCACTGCCGGCGATTTCATACAGGGCGTTCATCATCAGGGCAGACGACTTGGTCTTGCCGCCGGCTTTGTTTTCACCAGCGTTCAGCCCCAGGCCGCCATTGTTGTCCACGTCGAACTCTTTCAGGTAGTTCTGGCGGATGGCATATTCGAGCTCGAAGCGCCAGCCTTTGGTCTGGCGACCAAAATACAGGCCGCCCATGGTGCCGAGGCGTTTTTCATCTTCAAGCGACAGACCCGAAGTCGGGGCTTCATAGTCGTTGCTGAGCGCCTGGCTGAGACCCAGTTCAAAGCCGCCATAGTAATAATCTTCGTCTGCGGCAAAGGCAGTCATGGAAGTGCCCAGGAGAAGGGCCGGCAAAAGAAGGGTGCGCATTTCGTTTCCTCTGGTTTGTCTGTTGTTCTGACCTGCAACCACGGGCAGGTTATTCGTACCACGGGTTAGGGGGCAATTGCGGCGAAAGCAAGAGAAAACCGGGTTAAAATCATGGCCTTCCCCCAATTTGGCCATAGGCTGTTGCACCGCGGTGATAGTTGGTGATGCTAAACCGAGGGTACAGCATTCCGCTGGGTCAGGCTACCCCCGCGCCTGCCTGACAACCTGAGGTGGGGGCACGCCCCTGCCGGATGGCATGGCGGCGGGCGGTTCCTGTCATAATTCGCTGGCGCGCATGCGGGGGGCAGAGTAGGAGTGTCGGGCGCGGGCGCTGCCGCGCGCCCATTCTGCCGACAGCCCGGGGAGGGACCCAATGGCCGAGCATGACGCGCTGAACGAAAATATCCTGCTGCGGCTGGCGCGCAACAGCCGCCTGTCGGCAGCCGCGCTTGCCCGGGAATTCGATGTGCATCCGGCCACCGTGGTCCGGCGCCTGCAGCAGTTGCGCGAACGCGGGGTGTTCGACCCAGTGAGCCAGAAGGTGAACCTGCGGGCGCTCGGTTTCGATGTGGAGGCCTTCATCGGCATTTCCCTGATTGAACAGAGCGAGCGGGCGCTGCACCAGTTCGAGGCGCTGCTCGAAAGCCTGCCCGCTGTCATTGAATATGACATGGTGCAGGGACGATTCGACTATATCGTCCGCATCGCGCTCAAGCGCCATGCCGACCTGCAGGGCAAGATGGTGCGCGAAATCCTCGGCTCGGGTTTTGTTGAAAAATCGGAAACCTGGATCAAGGTCCCGCGCGACGGCACACGCGCCCAGGCCGTTTAGCGCAGGCGCAGGCGGGGGACTGCCCGGTCTGCAGGGGGCTGAAAAGCAAAACGGCCGGGACATTGTGTCCCAGCCGTTTAAGATTGGCTCCCCAGGCCGGACTCGAACCAGCGACCGAGCGGTTAACAGCCGCTTGCTCTACCAACTGAGCTACTGGGGATCAGTAACCCGCGACCATCGCCGCAAGTGGGGCCTTTATACCCAAAAAAATCGGCGTGCCAAGCCCTAATTTACATTTTTCTGACGGTGCCCGCAAAAAAGGCAGGAACGCCAGCATTTCTGCGGGTTTTGGCCGTGCCGGCGGCGCCGGCGGGGCGTCTGCAAATGCTGTGATAGCGAAAGAAAGGCCGGAATTCCGGGGGCGTGGGCCTGTTGCAGATGCAACAATATACGTTGACTGTTTGCTAACTTTACGACGCTATGCTGCGCAACAAGAAAAACAGTGCCGCCACGGTGGGGCCCGATGCCCGGCCATGTGCGGACGACACGCGACGATACAAGGATGAAGATCGTGCAACCTACCCGGCACGCACTTGTCACAGCCCTGATTCTGCTCACGGCCATCTTTGGCCGGTGGGGCGGTGCGTCTGCCTTCGCGGGCGACGGGTCCACCGACTTTGTCATTGGCCGCATCAGCCCGATCGAAGACCGCACAAGGCATGACCTGCAGGCCATGTCGCACTATCTCGCCGCCAACCTGAAGGGCGGTGACAAGATGGCTTTCCGCGAAATCGTCGTGCCCACGGTCGACGAGATGGTGGCGCTTCTGAAGGCCGGGCGCGTGGATATGGTGTCCGAAACCCCGCTGGCCGCCATGGCACTTGAACAGGTGGGCGGCGCGCGCGTGATTCTGCGCGAATGGAAAAAGGGCGTGCCGGAATATGCCGCGCTGATGATTTCGCGCCGGGGCGCGGGCATTGAAAGTTTCGATGACCTGAAGGGGCGGGTGCTGGCGTTCGAGGACCCGGGGTCCACAAGCGGTTTCCTGGTACCCCTCGCTTACCTGCGCCGGCACGGGCTTGAACTGGTCGAACTTGCTGACCGCGGGGCCAGGCCACCCGCCGGCAAGGTTGGTTATGTGTTTGCGACCCACGAGATCAATATCGCGTCCCTGGTGGCACGCGGCATCGTGGATGCGGGTGCGATCAGCGACATGAACTGGACCGACGCCGCCGAGGTTCCGCCCGGCATCCGCGACCGGCTGCAGGTGTTTTTCACCAGCGAACCGGTGATCCGCTCGCTGGTCCTGGTCGGTGGCGGCATGGACGAAACCTTGCAGCGCGAGCTGACGGCTCTCCTGATATCGATGAACGAAAGCCTGGAGGGCAGGGCGGCCATGATCACCTATCATGGTGTACACCAGTTCGATGCCATCGATGCCCCGCTTGAAGCGCAGCTTGCCGGGCTGCGCCAGCTTTACGGCCTGGTGGCCGACCGGGTGCATTAGGCCCTCAAGCGTAAAGATCCTGCATCAGCTCATAGTCCCTGGCATAAAAGGTGCGCAGCTTTTCATGCTGGGCGGCGCTCAGCACATCCGGGCTGATCTTGGGGCCGCCGGCCTGTTCGTGGGGCAACGCCAGGGTCTGTCCTGTGCGGTTGCGCAACAGGGCCATGAGGCTGTCCATCTCCTCGATCCGGAACACATGGCTGTAACGCGACAGGTCAGGCCCCAGAAAGGCGCGCACCGGCACAGTATGGTGCCGAATTGCCGCCGATTCCCGCTGATAGTCCTCAAGGTGCGCGATGAAGGTGGCGAGGTCCGGGCGCGGGCCGTGGCGGAAGCTGATGCCGTCCTTGCGGGCGCGCCAGGCATTCAGGTCGCCATGATACAGCACCCGGTTGGCATAGGCCGACAACAGCCGCTTGATAGGGTCGCGGATCACCACAATGCTTTCAAGATGGGCATGACGCGCGAGCGTTTCGGCAGAAAAATGCGGGTCGCCGAAGCTGAGCTCATGGATATTGCCAAGCGTCCCGTCCGGCTGGCCCTGTTTCCGGTACCAGTCGCCATGCTCCAGAAAATAGAAGGCATGCTTCAGCGAGCTCGAAGCAATCTTGGGCACAGGATAATAGGCAAGGCCGTATTTTTCGGAAACAACAGGCATGTGCGCCGAACCCCCACCTTGCGCCGGCCCGACTGGCCGGTGTGCCCCATGTTGCGGTCTGGATAATACCGATGTGCGGGGGAAGTGATGGAGGCGCGAACCGGAATCGAACCGGTCTTCACGGATTTGCAATCCGGTGCGTAACCACTCCGCCATCGCGCCTCACTGAGTGGTGGTGAACGTATAGTCAGGGCGCCCCATTGGGTCAAGCCGGTTTTTCGGCGCCGCGCCGCGGGCCGGCACGGCGCTGCTTCGATTTGTCGCAAAATCGGGGCTGATGACCGCAGTGGGGCTTCTGCGGGTGTGCAATCATGCTATGGCGCGTCGGAAAAGCTGTGTCTGTGGCCAGAAAACGCGTTGTTTCTTCTGGCCGCTGTCAGTATAAAGCGGCAAAGTCATACTGAATTGTAACTGCCGTTTAGAATAAGGACCGAGAGCCGTGAGCGAATCAGCCATTGCCCGCAGCCATATGATCGATTGCCAGCTTCGCCCGAGCGAGGTGAATGACGAGCGTATTATCGGCGCCATCCGTGCCGTGCCGCGCGAACAGTTTGTGCCCAAGGCCAAACGCGCCATCGCCTATGTGGATGAAGACCTCGAAGTGGTGGCCGGCCGTTTCCTGATGGAACCGGTAACCTTCGCCCGCCTGCTGAAGGAAGCGAACCCGGGTCCGAAGGATGTGGTGCTGGATGTCGGTTGTGTGACCGGTTATTCCGCCGCCGTGCTGGCGGGTCTGGCCGACGCCGTGGTGGCGCTCGAGGAAGACGAGGAACTGGCCAAGCTGGCCGAGAAAAAACTCGCCGCGCTCGAGATCATGAATGTGGCGGTCATCCATGGCGAACTGGCCAAGGGCGTGGCCAAACAGGGCCCGTTCGATGTGATTTTCCTTGAAGGGGCGGTTGAAGAAGTGCCGGCGGCGCTGATCAAACAATTGCGCGAAGGTGGCCGACTTGTCTGTGTCAGGGTTGAAGCTGGCATCGGTCGCGGCCATATAGTGACGGTGAAGGACGGCATTGTGGCCGAACGCGACCTGTTCGACGCGAACGTGCAGCCGCTGCCGGGCTTCCTCAAGCCGCAGGGCTTTGTGTTTTAGGATTTGAGTTTTGTGGGTTCCTCGAAAAGGGAACCGTTGGTGTTGCAACCCGAACGGTGGTAAAAAAACAACCACCCCCGAAAGGCAGAAGGCTAGGTGGCCCGATGCCGTATAAAACAAACAGCGAGGAAACAAGGAGACTATAATGAAAAAGGGGATCATCTCACTGCTGGCCATTTCGGCAGTGCTGTCCGGAAGTTATGCCGTATCCGCCGAGACGCTCGAAGAAGCGCTGGCCGCGGCTTATGAAAGCAACCCGCAACTGATGGCCCAGCGCGCTGCGCTCAGGGCGGTTGACGAAGGCGTGTCGTCCGCCAAGTCCGGCTTCCTGCCGAACCTGAGCGGTACCATAGGGCACTCTGAATCGCGGAACAAAACCACCGCCGACACGGTTAACGACGCCAACGAGCCGATTACCAGGATCGATGAAACCCGCCCGAAGGTCGACAGTTACGACGTAACGGCGTCGGTGAACCTGTTCCGTGGTTTCCAGGACCGTAATGCGGTGAAAAGTGCTACCCAGTCGGTTATGGCAGGCCGCGCGCAACTGCAGTCCGTCGAACAGTCGGTTCTTCTGGACGGTGTGTCGGCCTACATGAATGTGGTGCGCGACGAAGCCGTCGTGAAACTGAACCAGAATAACGTTCAGGTGCTTGAGCGCCAGTTGCAGGCCAGCCGCGACCGGTTCCGTGTTGGTGAAATCACCCGCACGGACGTGGCTCAGTCGGAAGCCCGCCTCGAAAGCGCCAAGTCGTCGCTTTTGTCGGCAGAGGCAACTCTGGCCTCGAGCCGTGCCCAGTACCGCCGTGTGATCGGTCGTGCCCCGGCAACCCTGGAGACCCCGGGTACCAAGCCGGCCCTGCCGGAAAGCCTCGATTCCGCGATCGAAGTGGCGATGGAACAAAGCCCCGGTGTGATTTCGGCGCGCTACAATGAGAAAGCGGCTCAATACAATGTGTACCAGGCTGAAGGTGCCCTGTCGCCGAGCCTCGGTGCTCAGGCATCTTGGACCCGTCGCGAGACATCTGGCAGTTCGTTCGACAGCACTGCAGGTGAACTGATCGATGGTTCGTCGATTGGCACCACCAAATCGGTCGGTGTCCAGCTTTCCGTGCCGATCTATGCCGGTGGCCAGCGCTATTCGACCATCCGCCGTGCCAAGCAGCTTCGCAGCCAGGCCCTGATGAACATTCGCCAGGCCGAACGTGTGGCGCAGGAAAACGTGTTCGTGGCCTGGGATAACTACCGCGCGGCCGTCGGCCAGATCGCGTCGACCGAAGCTGCCGTGCGTGCCAACGAAATCGCCCTTGAAGGTGTTCGCCAGGAAGCTGCGGTCGGTTCGCGCACCACGCTTGACGTGCTGAACGCCGAACAGGAACTGCTGAACAGCCGCGTATCGCTGGTTCGTGCACAGCGCGACGAGTTCGTGGCCGCCTACAGCCTCGTGTCCGCCACCGGTCGCCTGACCGCCCAGGACCTTGGCCTGAATGTCGAGCAGTATGACGAAGAGGCATACTATGACAAGGTCAAGAACAAGTTCATCGGCTGGGATACCGACGTCGACTAAGCTTGTTTACACAAACAATTATGATCAAGGGGGCGGTTTGCCCCCTTTTTTCATGGCCGGGGCAGGGGTGTCGTACCGGCAACGGCCAAAAGCCTTGATGCGTGTTAACCGCCTTTGATGTCTTAAGAATTATTGACAGCCGAGTCCCAAGCAGGTACCTGTTTGGAAGGGAGTTCAAAATCTGGCTGGTCTATGAGCGATAACGCATCCGAAGACGAACCGACCATGGAAGAAATTCTGGCGTCTATACGCCGGATCATTTCTGACGAGTCGGACGAAGAACCGCTAGAGGATGATGAATCTCCGGAAGAGGACTTCCCGGAGCCGCCCCGTCCTGACCCCGAGCCAGAGCCCGAGCCGCTGTTCGAGGAACCGATCCCGGAACCCGAACCCGTTTACGAGCCGGACCCCGAGCCCGAACCCATTCCCGAGCCCGAACCGGTTTATGAACCCGAGCCCGAGCCCGTGTATGAGCCGGAACCGGTGTATGAGGCGGAAGAAGAAGACGATGTCTTCGAGCTGACCGAATTCGCGAGCGCAAGCGATGTGGATGCGATTGTATCGCCGCCCGTTGAAACCCGCGCCGCCGAAAGCTTCGCCCACCTGACCCAGCTTATGGTCGCCGGTTATGCCGGGGCCGACAATACGCTCGAGGGCCTCGTGCGCGCGATGCTGAAGCCCATGCTGCAGGGCTGGCTGGATGAACACCTGCCGCAGATCGTGACCGATGCGGTCGAGCGCGAGGTTGCACGCATCGCCCGGCGGAAATAAGGCCAGGGCAAGCAAGGCAAGCTTTTGAATTGAATAGGAAAAAGCCGGCAGTTCGCCGGCTTTTTGTTACTGGATACGACCTTCGCTGCCGTAAATGGTGGTCACCGGCGCGGTTGCGGTGGGCGGGTGGAAATCTTTCAGCACAAAATCCTCGTCGCCCGGGGTATAGACCTCGGAATTCAGGAATTTGAAACCGGTATAAAGGCCGGCCATGTTCGGGCTCAGCCACAGGCGGCCCGAAGACAGGTCGACGGCATAGTCAAAAGGCGCCAGCATGGTGGCACCGATGATGCCATGGCGTTCTTCCAACTGGGTCGGGCTGTTGGCCCCCACGAACACAGGCAGGTTCCGGAACACCAACTGGCCAAACTGCATGCGACCGAAATACAGGATGCCCTTGTGCGCGGCCTTCAGGGCTGCGGCTTCATCCTTGTTGGTGGCCCGCACAAAATGATCATCGTCCCAAAGCGCCAGGCCGCCCGGGTATCCGGTGTCCAGGAGGAAGGTTTTGGTGGTGGACCAGTCTTCCCACGGCATGCGCGAACGGTGCACCAGATAGGGGCTGCCATTCTTCATGGTGATGGCATAGGAGGTGTCGTAAAGCTGGCTCATGTCCGTGCCGGCGGGATACAGGCGCACGGTGCCGTCGCCCGGCGATACCGCCACCACAAAGGCGCTGAAAAAGTCGCGGCCCAGGATGCCGTCCATCTTGGTGGCCAGTCGCTGCACCAGCGCCGCATTGTCCGGCAACAGCAGGGTGTTTTCGCTGGTGTAGGTAAAGTCACCGGACCGGAAATCGATGGCGCCGACCTGCAGGCCGGTGGCAACCTGATCGAAGGCCGGAAAATGGATATTCACCGGCGCGGCGCCGTCGGTGACCGCATTGCCCAGGCCTTCCGAATTCAGCAGCAGGGTTTTGGATGCGCCAGTGTCCAGCAACAGGCTGAGCGGCTTGCCGCCGACGCTGAGGGTGGTGACAGCGCGGTTATGTTCGAGCACGACCGGCAGGGTCACGACCGGTTCTGGCGCGACGTTGCGTTGGGGGATCAAGGTAGGCTGCGTTTGCACGACTTTCTGGTCAGCTAATGCCGGCATCCCCCATGCCATAGCTGCCAAGACCATTGCACGCGACAGAACCCTTCCCAAAGTTCGTTTGGTCTTCATAAGAGCTATAGTATAACCCCGATTGGGTTCGCTGTGCAAAGGAACCTAAGTTTATGCACGCGAATGTGTTCGCGGCTTGCCCTTCATGCAGGGGGCAGGGCGCGTGCGCGCGGCAGGAATATTGCCTTTTGGCGCTTTCAGGGCTTCCGTTCCTGCCGGTTTTTGTGCATTGTGCGGCGCTCATTTCGAACAGGTATCGCGTGAAAGACGGATCGAAGAATGCTGGAAAAGACCTACACCCCGGGGGACATCGAAGCCAAATGGTATGAACATTGGGAAGGCACGGGCGCGTTTGCCTGTGGCAAGCGGCCGGATGCCGAGCCCTATGTCATTGTCATGCCGCCCCCCAATGTGACCGGCAGCCTGCACATGGGCCATGCGCTGGATAACAGCCTGCAGGATTGCCTTGTGCGTTTCGAACGCCTGCGCGGCAAGGACGTGCTGTGGCAGCCCGGCACCGACCATGCCGGTATCGCGACCCAGATGGTGGTCGAACGCCAGCTTGATGCCGCCGGCGGCCCGACCCGCCAGGAAATGGGCCGCGAGGCGTTCCTGGAGCGCGTTTGGCAGTGGAAGGAAGAAAGCGGCGGCACCATCACCCGCCAGCTTCGCCGCCTGGGCGCGAGCTGCGACTGGAGCCGCGAAGCCTTCACCATGGACGAGGAACGCTCGGCTGCGGTCCTGAAGAAATTTGTGGCGCTGTACCGCGATGGCCTGCTGTATAAAGACCAGCGCCTGGTGAACTGGGACCCCAAGCTGAAGACCGCCATCTCCGACCTCGAGGTCGAGCAGAAGGAAGTCGACGGCAATTTCTGGCATTTCAACTATCCGGTTGACGGCGAAGATGGCGTGTTCATCGAAATCGCCACCACGCGGCCTGAAACCATGCTGGGCGATACCGCCGTTGCCGTGAACCCGGAAGACGAGCGTTACAAGCACCTGATCGGCAAACAGGTTCGCCTGCCGCTGGTGGGCCGCCTGATCCCGATTGTGGGGGACATGCATGCCGACCCCGAACAGGGCACCGGTGCCCTGAAGGTCACACCCGCGCACGATTTCAACGACTTCGAGATCGGCAAGCGCCACTATCTCGAGATGATCAACATCTTCGACCGCGACGCTGCCATCAATGAAAATGCCCCGGAAAAATACCGCGGCATGGACCGTTTTGCCGCGCGCAAGGCCATTGTGGCCGATATGGACGCCGCCGGTTTCCTGGTGAAGGTCGTGCCGCACCGGCATATGGTGCCTTACGGCGACCGGGGTGGTGTGGTCATCGAACCGTGGCTCACGGAACAATGGTATGTGGATGCGGCCACCATGGCCAAACCGGCCATCGAAGCGGTGGAGACCGGGCGCACCAACTTCATCCCCAAGAACTGGGAAAAGACCTATTTCGAATGGATGCGCAACATCCAGCCCTGGTGCGTGTCGCGCCAGTTGTGGTGGGGCCACCGCATTCCGGCATGGTATGCGCCCGATGGCACCGTGTTCGTGGAAGAAACCGAAGCAGATGCCGTCGCCGCAGCCCGCGCCAAGTTCGGCGAAGATGTTGCGCTCGTGCGCGACCCGGACGTTCTGGACACCTGGTTCTCGTCCGCCATGTGGCCCTACAGCACCATGGGCTGGCCGCATGAGACGCCGGAACTGGCCAAATATTACCCGAACGCGACCCTGATCACCGGTTTCGACATCATCTTTTTCTGGGTTGCCCGCATGATGATGTCCGGCATGCATTTCATGGGCGATGTTCCCTTCAGGAATGTCTATATCCATGCGCTGGTGCGCGACCAGTTCGGCGCCAAGATGTCCAAATCCAAGGGTAATGTGATCGACCCCCTGGAGTTCATCGAAAAATACGGGGCCGACGCGCTGCGTTTCACGCTCATCGCCATGGAAGCGCAGGGGCGGGACATCAAGCTTGCTGAAAAGCGGGTTGAAGGGTATCGGAACTTCGGCACCAAGCTCTGGAACGCTGCGCGCTTCTGCGAAATGAACGGCATCCAGGGTTCGGATACAGTTGAGGCACCGGCTGCCACGCTGGCTGTGAACAAATGGATCATCGGTGAAGTGGCCAAAACCGCGCAGGCGGTCACGGCCGCCCTTGAAGCCTTCCGCTTCAACGACAGCGCCGATGCCATCTATCATTTCGCCTGGGGCACCTTCTGCGACTGGTATGTGGAACTGATCAAGCCGATTTTCTGGGGCGAGGACAAGACCCAGAAGGCCGAAACCCGCGCCGTTGCCGGCTGGGTGCTGGACCAGATCCTGGTGCTGTTGCACCCCTTCATGCCCTTCATCACCGAAGAGCTGTGGCACGCCACCCGCGACAACCGCGCCTACGACCTGATCCATGCCGCATGGCCGCGCGTGACGGATGTGGACGCCGCCGCGGGCGCCGAAGTCAACTGGGCGATCAAGTTCATCACCGAGGTACGCTCGACCCGCGCCGAAATGAACGTGCCGGCCTCCGCGAAGGCCACCGCCCTTGTGGTCGGCGCGTCGGACGAGACCAAGGCGCGCCTCAATGCCTTCCAGGACATGCTGTGCCGCATGGCCCGGCTCGAGGTCGCGAAGGCAACTGACAAGGCGGACACCAAGGGCGCGGCCCAACTGGTGGTCGACGAAGCCACGGTGTACCTGCCGCTTGCGGACCTCATGGACCTGGACGCCGAAAAAGCCCGGCTCGAGAAAAATGCCGACAAGCTGCAGAAGGAAGTTGGTTCCTTGTCCGGTCGCCTGAACAACCAGGGTTTTGTCGCCAAGGCGCCCGAACATGTGGTCGCCGAAGCCCGCGAACAACTCGCGGACCTTGAGGCCCAGTTAGAGAAAACCAAAGCGGCCCTGAAGCGGTTGGGGTAAGCCCGGCGCCGATGGCGTTGTAAATGTGTTGATGATACCCTCGGGCCGGGAAAACCGGTCCGGGGGTATTTTCATGATGGTTACAGCGGAAGGCGACAGCGCCATTGTCGGTGTTGCGGAACATGGCAATTCGGCGGAGCTGGTGACCGTGCGGCGCCGCGGTGCGCTTCTGGACCGGCGGCGTGTGGATCTTACCGACCCCGGCACGCCGACCCATCCTTACCATCACCAGGGCGCCTGGGCGGTTGGCCGCTATCTGGACAGCCCGTGGGCCAAGCCGATTTCGCTGCCGGACGCCATCGCGCTTATTGAACGGGTTGAAAAGGCGGCGGGCGCGGGTGCTGTGCGCATTCTCGATGCCGTTCAGGCGGATGTGCCGGTGCCTGTCAGCCATATCGCGATCCGGGCATGCCCCGAACTTCCTGATGGTATCGAGGCGCGTATCCGCGACAACCGGGCACAAACCATGGCGGATTCCGTCATGTACCGCATGGCGCTGGCGCATGCCGCAAAAGCACGGGGCTGGACCGTGTGCTGGTACGACAGGGACACGGTGTTTGCCGCCGCCGCTGCGGCATCGGGTATCGACGACATCGCCCCCGTGCTGAAGACCATGGGCCGCGCGGCCGGCGCACCCTGGCAGGCGCGGCACAAGCTGGCGGCGGCTGCAGCGCTTGCTGTCTGATGCAGGCATAATACCGCTGGAAATGCGCGGGCTTCGCCGTTATTGTACGCGCCTTGCGTTGAAACGAGGGGTGGAACGCAATGCGTGGGCTGATTGGGGGCCTTTATATTTTCGGACTGGTATCATCAAGCGGTATGGCTGAGGCCATGGCGGGCGATGATGGCATGCTGCATGTCGGTGGCCTTTATATCCCCGGTGTGTTCGCGCCAGACGAAGAAGGCCCGTACCGCGCGCTTTATGGCCGCCTGACCGAACAGGCACCGGTGCCGGTCCGGTTGCATTATCTGCCGGTCAAACGCGCGACCCGCGACTTTTTTGGCAAGACCATCGACTGCCTTTATATGGTCAGCAATGACGAGCGCTATTATCAGGCGCATGGCAAAAGCTATCAGGACTTCGTTGGTTCCCGGCCCTTCAATCATCTTTACATGCGGGCCTACAGCCAGCGTGCGAAACCGGCGCCGGGCAACCGCGACGCGCTCCAGAAAATGACGCTGGCATCGGACTATGGCACGCAGCAAAGCTCGCTCGCGCAGCAGTCGCTGCCGAAGGCGCAGCGTGTTCTCTATACCTCGTCCCTTGGTGAAGCTTTCGACCTTCTGGACAGCGGTCGTGCCGGGGCGGTGCTGGGCTACAGCTATGATGTCGAGCGTTTCATGAAGACGGAAGGCCGGCAGGGCTATCATGCCGATCCGGGTTTTGCGCTCCTGACCCTCAGTGAACAGTTTGTCTGCTGGCCGACGGAAGATGCGCGTACCCTGGTCGAATTTCTCAATGCCCGCATCGCCGCCATGAAAGCCGATGGCAGCCTGGCCAGGGACTTTGGTTTCAATCCATAAGCAAAACCGGCCGTAAGGAAAACCGGGGCAGGGCGCCCCGGCGTCAGCTATTCCTGCCTGTCGCGGCCAAGGCCGATCAGATACAGGATGTCGGCGGCAATGGTGGCGCCGGCCAGCGCAGTGATCTGGGCTGCCCCTTCATAGTGCGGGGCCACTTCCACCTGGTCGCCCCCCACAATATTCATGCCGGCAAGGGCGCGCAGCACATCGCGCGCGTAGGCCGCGTTCGGGCCGCCCACCACCGGTGTACCTGTTGCAGGTGCAACACTCGGGTCCAGGAAGTCGATATCGAAGGTCAGGTAGGCCGGGCGGTCGCCGACACGCGCGCGGATGCGTTTTGCCATCTCGTCCGCCGGTGTGCGCAGGCATTCGTTGCCGTCCAGCACCAGCATGCCGTGCGTGTCCGGGTTCGGGGTGCGCATGCCAAGCTGGATCGAGTTTTCGGGCACGATGATCCCTTCCTTGATGGCATGGTAGAACATGGTGCCATGGTTCAGGTTTTCGTCGGTCCAGGTGTCGGAATGGGCATCGAAATGGATCAGCGCCAGCGGGCCGTGCTTGCGGGCATGGGCCCGAAGGAGCGGATAGCTGATCGAATGGTCGCCGCCGATGGCCAGCAGGGATGACCCGTGCGCCAGAACCGCGTCTGCGGCGGCTTCCACAAGCGGCATCATACGGTCGGAATAGGCGGTGAAGCCGGTCACGTCACCAAGGTCGGCCACGTTCCAGCGGTCGCGGAAATGGAAGTCCCACGGCCAGACGCCCCAGGGGAATTCAGCCATGGTCAGCGACATTTCGCGCACGCCGCGCGGACCGAAACGCGCACCGCTGCGGCCGGTGACCGCCAGGTCGAACGGTACACCCATCACGGCGATATCAAGGCCTTCTGCGGTTTCGGCAACCGGTTGGCGGAAAAAGCTGATCAGGCCCGCGTAGGGCTCCATCATGCCTTCGGACATGGTCTGGCTCCTTGGAATTTGATTGACCCATTCATACGGCGGCACCTGCGCCCGTGCAATTCAAATGGGCGCAATAAAAATACAAAAAAAGGTCTTCAGGCTTTTCGTTTCTTATCGACATGTGCGGCCTGCACCAGTATTGTCCGCCCCATGTAAAGCTTATGCATCCGAGGACTGACATCATGCCGCATTATCGTTCCCGCACCTCCACCCACGGCCGCAACATGGCGGGCGCCCGTGCCCTTTGGCGCGCGACCGGCATGAAAGACGACGATTTCAAGAAGCCGATTGTCGCCATCGCCAACAGTTTCACCCAGTTCGTGCCGGGCCATGTGCACCTGAAGGACCTGGGTCAGATGGTGGCGCGCGAGATCGAGGCCGCGGGCGGTGTCGCCAAGGAATTCAATACCATCGCGGTCGATGACGGCATCGCCATGGGCCATGACGGCATGCTCTATAGCCTGCCGAGCCGCGAGATCATCGCCGACAGCGTTGAATATATGGTCAATGCCCATTGCGCGGATGCCATCGTCTGCATTTCGAACTGCGACAAGATCACGCCCGGCATGCTGATGGCGTCCCTCAGGCTCAACATCCCCGTGGTGTTTGTTTCGGGCGGGCCGATGGAAGCGGGTGAGGCCGATTATGGCGGTGAGCACCGCAAGCTCGATCTGGTCGACGCCATGGTGGATGCCGCCAACCCGCAGGTGTCGGACGAACAGGTGGCGGTGATCGAACGCTCGGCCTGCCCGACCTGCGGTTCCTGCAGCGGCATGTTCACCGCCAACAGCATGAACTGCCTGACGGAAGCGCTGGGCCTCAGCCTGCCCGGCAACGGCACGACCCTCGCGACCCATTCTGACCGCAAGGAACTGTTCCTGAGCGCCGCGCGCCTGGTGGTGGACCTGTGCCGCCGCTACTATGGCAACGGCGATGAAAGTGTGCTGCCGCGTAATGTGGCGAGCTTCAAGGCGTTTGAAAACGCCATCGCGCTCGATATCGCCATGGGCGGTTCCACCAACACGGTGCTGCACCTGTTGGCTGCGGCACAGGAAGGCGAGGTGGATTTCACCATGGAAGACATCGACCGCATGTCGCGCCGGGTTCCGAACCTGTGCAAGGTGGCGCCGTCGACGCAGAAATACCATATCCAGGACGTGCACCGCGCGGGCGGTGTGTATGGCATCCTGGGTGAACTGGACCGCGCCGGCCTCATTAACCGCGACTGCCCGACTGTGCATTCACCCACCATGGGCGATGCCATCGACCGGTTCGATGTGATCAACAGCGCCGACGCTGAACTGCATCATTTCTTCAAGGCCGCGCCGGGCCGTGTGCCGACCCAGGTGGCCTTCAGCCAGTCCAAGCGCTTTGAGACGCTGGATATGGACCGTATTGGCGGCTGTATCCGCGCCAAGGAACATGCCTACAGCCAGGATGGCGGCCTTGCCGTTCTGTTCGGCAATATTGCGCTGGATGGCTGCATCGTGAAAACCGCGGGGGTGGATGACAGCATCCTCAAATTCTCGGGCCGGGCGCGCATTTTCGAAAGCCAGGATTCGTCGGTTGAAGCCATTCTTGCCGGCAAGGTCGAGGAAGGCGACGTGGTCGTGATCCGCTATGAAGGCCCGCGCGGCGGCCCCGGCATGCAGGAAATGCTGTATCCGACCAGCTACCTGAAATCCATGGGCCTTGGCAAAGCTTGCGCGCTGTTGACCGATGGGCGTTTCTCGGGCGGTACGTCCGGCCTGTCGATCGGGCACGTCAGCCCCGAGGCGGCGGAAGGCGGCGCCATCGGCCTGGTGGAAGAGGGCGACACCATCGAAATCGACATCCCCAACCGCACCATCAATGTGCTGGTGTCCGACGAGATACTGGCCGCGCGCCGCGCCGCAATGGACGCCAAAGGCGATGCCGCCTGGAAACCGGTCGAGGTGCGCACGCGCAAGGTGTCGAAGGCGCTGAAGGCCTATGCCGCCATGGCAACGTCGGCCAGCAAGGGGGCTGTGCGCCAGCTTTGACACGGGCGGGTGCAACTTACAGCATTTGCGCCGCGACACTTTTAGGCTAGGCTCCCCCTGATACTGTTATCAGGGGGACATTCATGAAAAAATTTCCAATCCTCGCCGTCACGGTCGAGGCGCTCAAGCTGCCGATTACCCAACCGCTGCAACTTCTCAAGGCCGCCGGTGTTCTGATTGCCGGTTTCGTGGCCTCGGTTGCCGTCATGATGGTCATGATGCTGGCGGGGCTTGTTAGCCCAACCGCCTTCGATGACCTTGCGGGCGAACTGCAGCGGGGTGATTTTGGCAATATGGGCGCCCTGGCGCTGTTCATCATCATCATGATGGTGGCGCTGTTGTGGGCCTTTGCCTTTGTTTTCAACTATTGGGTCAGGGCTGGTGCCTTCGGGCCGTCCGCAGCGGCCATGCGGCCTTTTGGCAAGGCCTGGGGTGCGGCCGGCGTCAACATGATCAAGCTGGTGCTGATCACCATTCTGCTTGGTCTGGTGTCGCTGGTGGTGGTCTATGTCCTGCATGCCGTCGGACTGGCGCCCAGCTTTGGTGAACAGATGCAGGCCGGCGCCAACCCGGATATCGCGGCTTCCACCCGCGCGGGCATTGCCAGCAACATCATTGTCACCGTGGTTTCCTGCATTGTCTATTCGATCTTCTCCGCCAACCTGACCGAAACGGCGGTCGGCACAGGCAAGGAAGGGCTCGAGCATCCGCACACGGTGGATTTTGCCATCGTGCTGGTGCTCCTGTATGCCGTGATCCTGATCCCGACCACGCTGGCGGGCCTTACGGGGTCGATGGGCCTGATGCTGGCAATCACCTATCCGCTTTATTTCTATGTCTCGCTTGCGATTGCGGCGGCGCACGGCCTGCGTTACCGGGTCTGCGTGGATGAGCCGAATGAAGAAGAAACCTTCAGTTAGGCATCCGCAGGCGACACCAACATCAATGGCACGAAAGCCGGGTCAGGCATGACCCGGCTTTCCTTTTTCACCCATCCGTGGCTTACTGAACGCCACGAAAGGGGACGTGTATGACCAGAGTAAAATTGCTGGCGCCTGTGCTGGCGCTGATGCTTTCGCCTGCCGCCACGGCGCAGGATGCCGACCCGACACCCGGTGCCATATTGGGGGACACACCCTATGTCAGCCCAAGCTGCGCGCAGGCCGACCATCATGAATTCGATTTCCTGAACGGCACCTGGGACATGAAGGTCATGGTCGCGGGCCGCTGGCAACTGGCGGGCAGCGCGGTGCAGAAACCCGCGCTGGGCGGCTGTGCATCCCTGATGGCCATCTCTTTCGCGCGCTGGGGCGACTATTATCGCGCACTGACGGCGCGTGACGGGTTTGCTGCCATCCTGATCAGCAGCTACGACAGCAAGGCCCGCAACTGGCGCCAGGTGTGGGTGGACGATATGGGCGGCATGATCACCAACCTGCGGGGCCGCAAATATGAAGATGGCATGCGTTTGGTGGGCCACGCCCCGGGCCGCGACGGCGCCGAACTGCAGCGCCACGAATGGAAGATCATCAGCGAAAGTGTGGTCGAATTCACGTTCGAACAATCGCTGGATGGCGGTAAAAACTGGTCGATGATCGGCCGCACACAACTGGTACGCCGCCCCTGACCGGGGCAGGGGCTTGACGCCATGCGCCTGCCGGGCCATATCCCCATGGCATTGTCAGTTTCGGGGAAGAAGGTCGATGGTTAAACCAGTGCTCGACGGCGCCTTGCGCCAGTTCATGTATGGCAAATTGCACCGTGTCACGGTAACCGGCGCCGAGCTCAATTATGTCGGCTCCATCACCGTGGACCCCGTGCTGTTGCGCGCGGCGGGCCTCTTGCCCTACACGGCGGTTGACGTGGTCAACATCACAAACGGCGAACGCATCACCACCTATATCATCGAAGGCGACGAAGGCTCGGGCGTCATTTGCCTGAACGGCGCCGCCGCGCACCAGTTCTCGAAGGGCGACCTTGCCATCATCATGGGGTATGAAAGTGTGCCGGCAAACCTGTTGCCGGGCCGTATTTCCCGCGCCGTGCATGTGGACGGTGCCAACCGCATTGCCAGCATCGATGAATATATCACGCCAGGCCTTGAAGACCTGGGCAAGCCGGGTGCAAGCCGCCAGAACGAGCTGTACGAAACTGTCGACGCCTGATCAGGCGCCCTGAAACCGCTTTTCCTAGATATCCAGCTCGACCCACACAGGCGTGTGGTCGCTGGCTTTTTCCTTGCCGCGCGGTTTGCGGTCGACCTGTGCGTCTTTCAGCAGGTCGGCGGCCTGCGGCGACAGCATCAGGTGGTCGATGCGGATGCCATTGTCCTTCTGCCACGCGCCGGCCTGATAGTCCCAGAAGGTGAAGGCGGGCCCGGCCGGTTTGATCTGGCGAATGGCGTCCAGGTAACCGAGGTAGGTGAGGGTCCTGAGCTTCGCACGGCTCTCGGGCTGGAACAGGGCGTCATCCACCCAGGCTGAGGGGCTGTAGCAGTCCACGTCCTCGGGGATCACATTATAGTCGCCGGCCAGCACCACCGGCATTTCGGTTGCCAGCAGCCGTTCGGCCTGTTTGATCAGCCGGTCCATCCAGGCCAGTTTATAATCGAACTTCGGCCCCGGTTGCGGGTTGCCGTTCGGCAGGTAAATGGACGCGATACGCACACCTTTGATGGTGGCTTCGATATAGCGCGCCTGTTCGTCTTCGGTCTCCTCGCTGCCATCGAGGGCGGGCAGACCGCGGCGGATATCGGCGATCTCGTGTTTCGAAATCAGCGCAACGCCGTTGAAGCTTTTCTGGCCGTGGGTTTCCACCTTCCAGCCGGCAGCTTCGATTTCAAGGCGCGGGAAGTTTTCGTCCACGCTCTTGATCTCCTGCAGGCAGGCGACATCGGGCTGGAATTCATCCAGCCATTCCAGAAGCCGGGGCAGGCGCGCCTTCACGCCATTGATGTTGAAGGTGGCGATTTTCATCGAAGCGCGTTCCCTTGGATTTGGGGTGGATCAGATGGCGAAGGACGACCCGCAGCCGCAGGAGGACGAAGCGTTCGGGTTCTTGACCTGGAAGGATGCACCCACCAGGTCTTCGACAAAATCGACTTCCGAGCCGATGAGATACAGCAGCGACATATTGTCGACCAGCATGGTCACACCGTCGCGGGTGACGACAATATCGTCGTCCGTCTGCTTCTCGTCGAAATCAAAGCCATACTGGAAGCCGCTGCAGCCGCCACCCGATACCGAAAGCCGAAGCTTCAGGTTGGGGTTGCCCTGTTGCGCGATCAGGGCCGCAACACGTTTTGCGGCTTTTTCGCTCAGGCCGATGGGGGCTGCTTTTTCGGTCATGTGGTCCTCGTTCTCTGGCCCATGTGCCGACAGTGGTGCCAGCGGGCCTTCCGTGCCCCTTATGTAAGGGGCGCGGGCGCGAACGTCAATCAGGCGGCCACGATTATCATGCCGTGCGCGGTTGCGGGGCGAAGGACGCAATGAAGGGCGACCGCCCGAAATCGAAGGCCAGCAACAGGGTATCCAGCACATCGGCGTCGCCATTGTGCGAGAAGGGCAGCACAAGGACGGTAAAGTCGATGGCGGCATCGCGCGCCGGTGTGAAGATACCCCTGAAATACATGGGTCGGTCGGCGCGGGATGCCGTGTCCAGGATCAGCGCGACCGTTTCCCGCACCTGCAGGTCAGCCGGGGCGACAAGGCGGCGGGCACCGCTGCCCAGCCTGAGCACCTCGCTGACCGTGGTGCCGGTCAGCCGGTCTTCGTAGGCAGATCCTTCCGCTACCGAAAC
Source organism: Alphaproteobacteria bacterium (assembly GCA_006226495.1). GTDB lineage: Bacteria > Pseudomonadota > Alphaproteobacteria > Sphingomonadales > Kordiimonadaceae > Kordiimonas. Next base: position 45,163 of record SBGU01000038.1, on the reverse strand, counting down.
GATGGCGAGCTGCGGCAGGAATTTCGGAAATTTCTGGGGCCGGAAGTCGCGTTTGTCCGGGAAATGCCGGCCTTTGCGGATTTGATGCCAGTGGTCCAGGATTTGCTCCTGAAACGGAGCCTGGAGCGCGGGGCGGTCGTCGCCGATCTGCAGCGCGTCTTGGATCATGCGTGCCAGAATAGTTAATAATTCATTAACGCTCAAGTATATTGGTAACGATTTGTTAAGATTTTGGGCTTGCCTTTTGTACCACTTTCAAGGGGTATAAAAAGTTGCTCTTGCCGGGGGGCAGCGATAATGTGCCCAAAACCGCACAAACAGGCGCTGCCTGCCCGACCCATTCGCATTCCTTGGGGGAAAAACATGACCGATCCGCTGCCGCGCTACGAAGACATTCTTGCGCCTTATGCCTGCAAACCTTCGGAAAGCCGTGGCCGTGTGTTCAAGGAACCGGAAACCGCGAATCGCAGTTGTTACCAGCGCGACCGCGACCGGGTCATCCATTCCTCCAGCTTTCGTCGCCTGAAGCACAAGACCCAGGTGTTCGTCTATCACGAAGGCGACCATTTCCGCACGCGCCTGACCCATTCGCTTGAAGTGGCGCAGATCGCGCGCTCGGTGTGCCGGTCCATGCATCTGAACGAGGACCTGGGCGAGGCGCTGGCGCTGGCGCACGACCTTGGCCACCCGCCCTTCGGCCATATCGGCGAAAATGTCATCAATAGCTGCATGAAGGACTTCGACGGTTTCGACCATAATGCGCAGGCGCTTCGGCTTCTGACCCGGCTTGAACACCGTTATGCATCCTTCCAGGGCCTGAACCTGACCTGGGAAACCCTGGAAGGCCTGGCCAAACACAATGGCCCCCTGGTGGATGCACCCATCGACCACAAGAATCCGCCCGAAAGCCTGCCGTTCGGCTTCCGCGACTATCTGCCGGAAGATGACCTGATGCTGCACACCTGGCCGTCGGCCGAAGCGCAGATCGCGGCGCTCGCCGACGATATCGCCTATTCGAGCCACGATCTGGACGACGGCCTGCGCGCCGGCCTCTTTGAGCTTGAGGAACTGAAACGTATCCCCATCGTCGCGCAATTGATCGACGAAGTGAAATGGACCTATCCGGGGGCGCCCAAGGATGTGATGATCCATGAACTGGTGCGCCGCCTGATCAACCGCATGGTTGCCGACCTGATGGTCGAAAGCGGCAAACGCCTGGCGGCCCTGGCGCCCCAATGCCCGGACGATATCCGCAACGCCGGCGGCCCCACCGTCGCCTTCGGCAAGGACATGGCCGATGCGGTCAAGGAACTGAAAGGTTTCCTGTTCGAACGCATGTATCGCCACTATCTGGTGAACCGCATGGCCAGCAAGGCAAAAAGGGTGGTCTTGGACCTGTTCAACCTGTATATCAGCGAACCTGAATGCCTGCCGACGGAATGGAACGAGCGGGCGGGCGAAGCCAATTCGCCTGAAACCGCCCGGGTGGTCGCCGACTTCATTGCCGGCATGACCGACCGGTTTGCCTTCCGCGAGCATGCCAAACTGTTTGATTTGAACCGAGTATCGCTATGAATGTTTTCACCCACTTCCGGGCTGCGGTCGACGCGGCCCTGAACGACCTTGCCAACGCCGGACAGCTTCCCGAAGGACTGGACACCCGCAATATTGCGGTCGAGCCGCCGCGCGACGCATCCCACGGCGACATTGCCATCAACGCCGCCCTGGTGCTGGCGAAACAGGCCGGCAAGAACCCGCGCGAGATTGCGACCCTGCTGGCCGGCAAGCTCGAGGCGCTGGCTGAGGTCAAGAAGGTCGATATCGCCGGGCCCGGTTTCATCAACCTCGCCATCGCCCCCGGCTTCTGGCAGGGCCAGGTTAAAACCATTCTGGATGCCGGCACGGCATACGGCGACAGCACCCTGGGTGCCGGCGTGCCGGTGAATGTGGAATATGTATCCGCAAACCCCACGGGCCCGATGCATGTGGGCCATGTGCGCGGCGCGGTGTTCGGCGATGCGCTGGCGAACCTCTTGCAGAAAGCCGGCCACCAGGTCTGCAAGGAATATTATATCAACGACGCCGGCAGCCAGATCGATACGCTCGCCCGTTCGGCCCACCTGCGGTACCAGGAAGCCTTTGGCCGCGACATCGGCGAAATTCCGGCCGGCCTGTATCCCGGCGACTATCTGGTGCCCGCAGGCCAGATGCTGAAGGACAAGTACGGCGACAGGTTTCTGGACGCACCTGAGAGCGAATGGCTGGACCTGTTCAAGGTTGATGCCTCCGACGCCATGATGGACATGATCCGCGAGGACCTGGCCGCCCTTGGTGTCACCCACGATGTGTTCTTCTCGGAACGCAGCCTGCACCAGTCGGGCCGTATCCCCGAGGCGGTGGCGGTGCTGCGTGAACGCGGCCATATCTATGAAGGCGTGCTGGAGCCCCCGAAGGGCAAAACCCCGGACGATTGGGAACCGCGCGAACAGACCCTGTTCCGGGCCACCGATTTTGGCGATGATGTTGACCGCCCGCTGCAGAAATCCAGCGGCGAATATACCTATTTTGCCGCCGATATCGCCTATCACCTCGACAAATACAGCCGGGGCTACAAGGAGATGATCGACGTCTGGGGCGCCGATCACAGCGGTTATATCAAGCGCATGCAGTCGGCGGTGAAAGCACTGTCCGAGGACGGGTCGCTGGATGTGAAAATTTGCCAGCTTGTGCGCCTGTTCCGCGATGGCGAGCCGGTCAAGATGTCCAAACGGGCAGGGACCTTTGTCACCCTGCGCGAGGTGGTCGAGGAAGTGGGCAAGGACGTGACCCGCTTCATCATGCTGACCCGCAAGAACGACGCACCCATCGACTTCGATTTCAACAAGGTGATGGAACAGTCCAAGGACAACCCGGTCTTTTATGTCCAGTATGCCCATGCGCGGGTATTCTCGGTTCTCAGGAAAGCCGGCGAAGCCTTCCCGGGCCTCGATCTTTCGGACGCGGGCCTTGCGGGTGCCGACCTTGGCAAACTGTCCAGCGACAGCGACCTGGCGATCATTCGCCAGTGTGCGGCCTGGCCGCGCCTTGTCGAGCAGGCCGCCGAAGCGCACGAGCCGCACCGGATCGCATTTTTCCTCTATGATCTTGCGTCCGAGTTTCATACCTTCTGGAACAAGGGGAACGAGGATACCTCGCTCAGGTTTGTCATCGAAGGTGACGAGGAAATGACCCGGGCCCGCCTGGCGCTGATCCGCGCCGTGGCGACGGTTATCGCAAGCGGCCTTGCGGTCCTGGGCGTGAAACCCGTGGAGGAAATGCGCTGATGAGCGACGAGAGGGACAAGGGCCCGCTGCCGGACAAGGACACGCCACCCTGGCTGCAGCCGGTACCGGAAGAAGAGGAAGCCGAAGGCTTTTTCGACGGCAGGAAAAAACTGGTGATCGGGGGTGCCCTGTGCCTGACCGTCGTCGTGCTTTTTGTTGCTGTCATGCTGTCCCTCTATAAAGGTGGTGACGACGGCCCCGCGCGCCATATTACGGCAGCCGAAGGCCCGTACCGCGAACGCCCGGACGAACCCGGCGGCATGGAAGTGCCGCACCAGGACAAACAGGTGTTCGAACAGGCCGATGGCGGCGCCGTGCGCGAAAGCGTGCAGCTTGGCGACCAGCCGGAAGAGCCGCTTGAGAGCTTGCCCGAGGAAGAGGACGTGGCCACCGACGTTGCCGACACCGATGTCGAGCAGCCCAAGATGGAAACCGTTCCCGTGCCTGAACCCAAGCCCGAGCCTGCGAAGCCCGAACCCAAAAAGGCCGAGGTGAAAACCGAAGCTGCGCCTGCGACCACCACCACGGATTCCGGCTACCGCGCGCAGCTTGGGGCTTATGGCTCCGAAGACGGCGCGGCCAAGGCCTGGCGCACGATCCGGGGCAAATACCCGGAACTGGTGACCGGCCTGAGCCCGAGCTACGAAGCCGTGCGTTCCGGCGACCGGACCCTGTACCGTCTGCGTGTCGGCCCGTTTGAAAACAGGGCTGCAGCCGATGCGGCCTGCCTTGGCCTCAGGGCCCGGCAGCAGGCCTGCATTGTCGTGAACCCGTAAAGGCGCCCCCATGATCCCTGTTATCTTCGGCTGCTCGGGCCACAGCCTTACGGCCAAGGAACGCGCCTTCTTCAGCCGGGTCAAACCTGCCGGTTTCATCCTGTTCAAGCGCAATGTGGCCGACCCCGACCAGGTGCGTGCCCTGGTGCGCGAGATGAAAGAAGCTGTGGGCCGCGCCAAGGTGCCGATCCTGGTCGACCAGGAAGGTGGCCGGGTCCAGCGCCTGGGGCCGCCCAACTGGCGCACCTACCCGCCCATGGCGGTGTTTGGCGACATGGCGGTCAAGGACCCGACATTGGCGGCAAGTGCGCTCAGGTTGAACTGCCGCATGATCGCGGACGATCTCAGGCGCCTTGGCATCAATGTCGACTGCCTGCCGGTTCTGGATGTGATGCGCGACGAGGCCGACCCGATTGTCGGCGACCGGTCCTTCTCCCGCGATCCGGACCTTGTGGCGGCGCTTGGGCGCATTGCCGTGGATGCCCTGATGGACGGTGGCGTGCTGCCGGTCATCAAGCACCTGCCGGGCCATGGCCGCGCCACCATCGACAGCCATTTGGCCCTGCCGACCATCGACACCCCGATGGCCGACATGCAGAAGACCGACTTCGTGCCCTTCAAGGCCCTGAAGGACGCGCCCTTCGGCATGACCGCCCATATTGTCTACAGTGATGTCGACCCGGTGCAGTGCGCGACCCTGTCGCGGCTGGTGATCGGGCGTGTGATCCGCATGACCCTGGGCTTTTCCGGGCTTCTGATGTCGGACGACCTGTCGATGAAAGCGCTGACCGGTGATTTTGGCGACCGCACGCGCGGTGCCTTCGAAGCCGGGTGCGATCTCGTGTTGCATTGCAACGGCAACATGGATGAAATGCAGGCTATCGCAGCCGCCAGTCCGGCGGCCGCGCCGCCGCTTGAGAAACGTATCGCGTCCCTTATATCCCAGGCCGACAAGGTGCCCATGGCGGACCGCGCCGATATCCGTGCCCGGTACGATGACCTGATGGCCAAATTCTAGGGCCGAAACAGTAAGGATTACCCGATGGAAATGATCGCCGACCGGATTCTGCTCTTGAGCGTGATGGCGCTGCCGTTCCTGCTTGCCGTTACGCTTAGGGAAGCGGGTCGCGCTTTCATGGCCTACAAGCTGGGGGATGTGACCCAGGCAACATCGGGCCGCCTGTCGCTCAATCCGCTCGTGCATGCGCATCCCATCTATACCGGGGTTTTGCCGGCCCTTAGCCTGATCGCCGGTTTCCCGCTGCTGTTCGGCTTTGCGAAGCCGCTCGTGTACCAGTCGGCCTTTTTCCGCCACATGCGGCGCGACCTGGCCCTGATGGCGATTGTTGGCCCCGTCACCAATCTGGTCCTGGCAATCCTGTTCTCGGCACTCGTCAGCGTGGCGAGTGGCATGGACTTGCCGGCCAGGGACTGGTTGACGGCCAACCTCTATTATGGGGTTGCCATCAATTGCATGTTCATTGTCATCAACCTGTTGCCGATCCCGCCGCTGGATGGCGGCAAGCTTCTGGAACAGATGCTGCCCTACGAGTTTTCGCAAAGCTTCCGGGCCATCGAACCCTATTCCTTCCTTATTCTGCTGGCCATTATCATGTTTGCGCGCAATATTCTCTGGGTGCCGATCTTCAAGCTGACCCAACTGGTTTTGGGCCTGTTCGGCACGCCAATCTAGAAGGCCATGGAATTCGAAGAAGACATAAAAGCCCCAGCGGCAGCCGGAGACCCGGACCAGCTTGTCCTGCATATGGACGGGTTCGAGGGGCCTTTGGACGTGCTTCTTGTGCTCGCCCGGGCCCAGAAGGTGGACCTGACCCAGATTTCCATCCTGGAACTGGTTGAACAGTTCCTTGAATTTGTCGCCGCCGCCAAGAAGCTGAAGCTGGAACTGGCGGCCGACTATCTGGTCATGGCGGCCTGGCTGGCCTACCTGAAATCACGCCTCTTGCTGCCGAAGGACGACGACGGTGAAGAACCGTCCGCCGAAGAACTGGCTTTTCGCCTGCAACTCAGGCTGCAGCGGCTGGAAGCCATGCGCGAGGCCGGGGCCCGACTGATGGCGCGCGACCGCATGGGCCGGGACGTGTTTTCGCGCGGGCAACCCGAAGGCCTGAAGCTTCTGAAAAACGGCGCCTATGACCTGACGCTCTATGAGCTCCTGAAGGCCTATGCCGACAATTGCGAACGCCACACGATCACGGAAATCCGCATCGAACGCCGCCCGGTCTATGCGCTTGAAGACGCCATCGACCGGCTTTCCGGGCTGATCGGCACCACATTCACCTGGGCACGGCTGTCGACGTTCCTGCCCGGCAATTTGAAGGACGAGCGCCTGCGCCGCTCTGCGCTTGCGAGCATGTTTGCCGCCAGCCTCGAGCTCGCGCGCCAGGGGCAGGCCGAACTTCGGCAGATGGAAACCTTCGGCCCCATATACCTGAAGCAGCGCATGCGCGACGATGCGCCGGCCAAGGACTGAGTGAACAGAAGACATGACAGACAACCCGGAACGCATGATTGAACACCGCCGCATGGTCGAAGCGACCCTGTTCGCGAGCGAACACCCGTTGTCGGCGGACGAAATCGCCGAACGCCTGCCTGACGGTGTCGAGGTCGCGGTGCATATCGAAGCGCTGACCGCACATTATGCCGGCGCTGGTGTGAACCTCGTTTCGGTTGCCGGCAAATTCATGTTCCGCACGGCGGCTGACCTTGCGTTCCTGCTCAGGCGTGAGGTGGACGAGCCGCGCAAGCTGTCGCGCGCGGCGGTCGAAACCATGGCCATCATCGCCTATCACCAGCCGGTCACCCGCGCCGAGATCGAGGAGATCCGCGGTGTCAGCATATCGAAGGGCACCATCGACGTGCTGATGGAAGCCGGCTGGGTGCGCATGATGGGCCGCAGGCGCTCGCCGGGCCGACCCGTAACCTACGGCACCACGGAGGAATTCCTGGTGCATTTTGGCATCGAATCCATCAAGGACCTGCCGGGCGTGGCCGAACTGAAGGCCGCCGGGCTTCTGGACAGTGTTGATGTCGCGCTCGACAAACTGGGCGGCATGCCGTCGCCGGGCGAAGGGCTGGATGAAGCCGATGCCCAGATCGATCTCGAAGATGCGATCGCCCAGTCGGAACGCGGCGGGTTGGATGCACGAAAAAATATGCAGGAAAGCGACGACAGGGCCGAACCCTGACTTGTTGTGCGCCCGTCGGGGCGATATGGTGTTGCGAATTTTGCGGGGGCCGGATGGGCTTGCCGCGCATAGGAGAAGAATATGTCACCTGGTATTTGGCAGATTGTCATCATCGCGCTTCTGGTTCTGCTGCTGTTCGGTCGTGGCAAGATTTCCGGCTTCATGGGCGACCTGGGCAAGGGCATCACCAGCTTCCGCAAGGGCCTCAAGGAAGGCTCGGACGACGTGGCCGAAGCGAAAGACCCCAAGCCGGTTGAAGACAAGCGCACCATCGAAGGCGAAACCGTCTCGTCGGAAACACGCGAAAAAGACAAGGCCTGAGCCTGTCATCGGGCGCCGTGGGGCAAAATTGCCGCCATGGTGCCTGACCATCCCGGTTGTTGAGTGCAGGGCAGGGAGCCCGGTCATCCATGTTTGATATCGGTGGAATGGAACTGCTGGTTGTCGGCGTGCTGGCGCTTGTGGTTGTCGGTCCGAAGGACCTGCCGCGGCTTCTGCGCACGGTGGGTGGCATCGTGCGCAAGGTTCGGGAAATGGCGTCGGAATTCAAGGCCGGTGTCGAAACCCTGGCCGCCGAAGCCGAACAGGAACTGGACCCGTTCTCCGACCTTCGCAAGAAGGAAGGCCTGCGCCCGGGCATGAGCCCCGAAGAAGTGACCCGCCATATCATGGCCAACCGGGACCGTGAGGAAAAGGTCGACGAAAAACCGGCCACAACGCCTGAACCGGCGCCTGAACCCGCGGCCACGCCGGCGCCGGACGCCCCGGAAGGCGGCAAGGAAGGCGGCCCGGCATGATGACCCCAGACGAGATCAAGGGCGGTGGCCTGCCGGCCAAACCCGATATCATTGATGAAGACGACGAGGTTGAGGCCAGCCGCGCCCCGCTTCTCGATCACCTGATCGAACTGCGCGCGCGCCTGATCAAGGTGCTGATCGGCCTGATCATCGCCTTTGGTGTCGGCCTCTATTTTGCCGACCATATCTTCAATATCCTGGCGCAACCCTATTTGAAGGCAACCGCTGACGGCCATTCCCGGCGCATGATCTATACGGCGCTGACCGAAGGTTTTTTCGTGAACCTGAAGGTGGCCTTGTATGCCGCTTTCATCGTGACCTTCCCGCTGCTGGCCGTGCAAATCTGGAAATTTGTGGCGCCGGGGCTGTACCGCAACGAACGCCATGCCTTCCTGCCGTTTTTGGTGGCGACCCCGATCCTGTTCGCCATGGGCGCGGCGCTGGCATACTATGTCGTGATCCCGGTGGCCTGGCAGTTCCTCCTGAGCTTCGAGCAAACCGGCGGCAATGGCGCGATCGAGATCGCGGCCGAGGCCAAGGTCAGCGAATATCTGTCGCTTGTCATGCAGATGATCTTCGGTTTTGGCCTGGCGTTCCTGATGCCGGTTGCCCTGACCCTGATGGGCCGGGCCGGCATCGTGTCGGCGGCGACACTTCGGGACAAGCGGCGCTACATGATTGTGGCCACCTTCCTGGTGGCGGCATTCCTGACCCCGCCTGATCCCATCAGCCAGATCGCCCTTGGCATCCCCATGCTGCTTCTGTATGAAATCTCGATCCTTCTGATCGCCGCGACCGAACGCCGGCGCGCCCGGGAAGACGAAACTGAAGAAAATTCCTGAAATCCCCGAACCTTAGAGACAGACGATGTTTGACCTGAAACAGATCCGCGAAAACCCCGAAGCTTTCGACCGCGCCCTTGCGCGCCGCGGCGAGGAAGCCCGGTCGGCCGAGATCCTGGCGCTTGATGAAAAGCACCGGGCGCTGATCACCGAAGCGCAAACATCGCAGGCCCGCCGCAACGAAGCCTCGAAGCTGATCGGCCGCGCCAAGGGCCAGGGCAACGAAGCCGAGGCCCAGGCACTGATGGACGAGATCGCGGGCCTGAAGGACCGGCTGAACCAGCTTGAGGAAGAAGGCCGCGTCGCGGGCGAAGACCTGAACATGATCCTCATGGGTCTGCCGAACGCCATTTATGACGATGTGCCCGATGGCACCAGCGAAGACGACAATCTCGAGGTTCGCACCTGGGGCACGCCGCGTGCGTTCGACTTCGAGCCGAAGGAACATTTCGACCTGGGCGAAGCCATGGGCCTGATGGATTTTGAACGCGCGGCCAAAATGTCCGGTTCGCGCTTCGTGATCCTGAAGGGCGGGCTCGCGCGCCTTGAACGCGCCTTGGGCCAGTTCATGCTGGACCTGCACACCCGCGAACATGGTTATACCGAGGTGCTGACTCCCGCCATGGTGCGCGATACGGCACTTCTGGGCACGGGCCAGTTGCCGAAGTTCGGCGATGATGCGTTCCGCACCACGTCCGACCATTGGCTGATCCCGACATCCGAGGTGACGCTGACCAACATGCATTCGGGTGAAATCCTCGAGGAAGAACAACTGCCGTTCCGCTTCACCGCCCACAGCCAGTGTTTCCGCGCCGAAGCCGGTGCCGCAGGCCGCGATACACGCGGCATGATCCGTCAGCACCAGTTCGAGAAGGTGGAGATGGTTTCCGTCACCACACCCGAACAGTCGGACGACGAACTGGAGCGCATGACCGCCTGCGCCGAAGAAGTGCTGAAACGCCTTGAGCTGCCGTACCGGGTGCTGAAACTGTGCGCGGGCGACATCGGTTTTGGTTCGCGCCGCACCTACGACCTTGAGGTCTGGCTGCCGGGGCAGGGCAAATACCGCGAGATTTCTAGCTGTTCCACCTGTGGCGATTTCCAGGCCCGCCGCATGAAAATGCGCTGCCGCGCCAAGGGCGACAAGGCCACACGCTTTGTGCACACCTTGAATGGTTCCGGCCTCGCGGTCGGCCGTACCCTGATTGCAGTTCTCGAAAACTACCAGCAGGTTGACGGCTCCATCCGCGTGCCGGATGTGTTGAAGCCCTATATGGGTGGCCTTGACGTGATCGGCGCCTGATATGGCGGCGATCTCGACCACGCGCATCCTGGTTTCGAACGATGACGGCATCCGCGCGCCCGGGCTTGAAATCCTTGAACGTGTGGCGCGCCAGTTTTCGGACGATGTCTGGGTGGTCGCACCCGAGGAAGAACAGTCCGGCGCCGGCCATTCGCTGACCCTGACCCGCCCCTTGCGTATCCGCGAACTGGCGCCCAAGCGCTGGGCCGTGTCCGGCACCCCGACCGACTGTATCATGATGGCGGTCAACAAGATCATGGCCGACAATCTGCCGACCCTGATCCTGTCCGGGGTCAACCGGGGTGGCAATCTGGCAGAAGATGTTACCTATTCGGGCACCGTGTCAGTGGCCATGGAAGGTACGCTCGCGGGGGTTCCCTCCATTGCCTTCAGCCAGTGCATCCGGCCCGACATGCCGGTGCAGTGGGGCACAGCCGAACGTTTCGCGCCCGAGGTCATCAGCAGCCTGATCGAGGCCGGCTGGCCCGAAGATGTGCTGATGAACGTGAATTTCCCGGCCTTCCCGGCTGAGGAAATCAAGGGTGTGCGTGTCACCGAACAGGGCCGCCGCCAGATGGTCGGCAACAATATCGAAGAACGGGTCGACCCCCGGGGCTTCAAATATTACTGGTTCGGCCTTGGCCGCGAAGTCGGTGTGCCCGGCCACCAGCAGGACCTGAAATCCGTGCGCGAGAAGTGGATTTCGGTCACGCCCCTGCATCTCGACCTCACCCACCACGAAACCCGCAAGGCGCTTGCCGGGAAAATCGAGCGTAGCTTCAGGGACTGATGCAGGCCGATGTTGCCCGATATTCGTCAACTGGCTATCGTGTTGCCATGACGGGTGGAGGACACAAGTTTGCGGCATTCAGGGCCGCCCTTTCCGGCCTGCTGTTGCTGCCATTTCTGGCCGCCTGCGGGAGCGGATATGTCGCGCCCGCCGATATCCAGCCCGTTTACAAGGTTCGCAATGCGCCGAACCCCGTGCCGTTCCCGCGTGAAAAACCCACCGTGCCGGGCCGCAGTTATGCCACCAGCACCGACGCCCCCACGGTGTCGCGGTCTGCCAGCACCGTTACCGTGCGCAAGGGCGATACACTTTATGCCATTTCCCGCGCCAACGGTGTGCCGGTTCGCGACCTGATTGCTGCCAACAATTTGCGCGCGCCCTATGCGCTGGCGGTCGGGCAAAGCATCGTGTTGCCGGCCAACAATGTGCATGTGGTCAGGAAGGGCGAAACCAGCTACGCCATCTCGCGCCAGTATGGTGTGACTGTGTCGGAACTGATGGAAGCCAACAATATCCGCCCGCCCTATACCCTGAGCATCGGCCAGAAGCTGGTGTTGCCGGGGGGCGCTGCGGTCACGTCCGCCCCTGTGGGCAGCCGGGCGTCGACCGCCGGCACCAGTGCGCCGCGCCCGGGCACACCTGCACTCAGCCCGCCACCGCGCAGCGGCACCGGGTTCCACTGGCCGGTGCAAGGCAAACTGGCCTCGCGCTTTGGTCCCAAGAATGGCGGGCTGCATAATGACGGCATCAATATCATCGCGGCAGAGGGCACGCCGGTGCGCGCTGCCGAATCCGGTGTTGTGGTCTATGCGTCCAATGCGCTCGAAGGCTATGGCAACCTGCTGCTGATCCGCCATGCTGGTGGCTGGATGACGGCCTATGCCCATAATGAGCGCCTGCTGGTGCGCCCCGGTGAACAGGTGAACAAGGGCGATATCATTGCGCGTGTGGGCTCCACGGGCGGTGTCGCAACCCCGCAGTTGCATTTCGAAATTCGCAAGGGGCGGCAGGTGCTTGACCCGCTCAATTACCTCGGGCCTTCGACCGCCAGCGCCGGCTGACGACACATTTTCCTAGAAACCGACCCGTTTGCCCTGGCGGCCGGCAAGGTCGACCACAAACTGCCAGGCCGTGCGGCCCGAGCGGTTGCCCCGGGTTTTCGACCATTCCAATGCGTCCACCTGCCAGTCGCCGCCGTCCATGCCAAAGCTGGCCATATAGCCCCGGATCATATCCAGATATTCGGCCTGGTCGCAGGGGTGAAAGCCAAGCCACAGGCCAAACCGGTCAGACAGCGCAATGGTTTCGTCCATCGATTCATTCGGGTGGATGCCGATGGCGCTTTCCTGGTCCATCATCGCGCGCGGCAACAGGTGGCGGCGGTTCGAGGTGGCATAAAAAATCACATTGTCGGGCCGGCCCTCAAGCCCGCCTTCCAGCACTGATTTCAAGGCTTTGAAGTCGGTGTCCGGGTTGTTGAAGCTCAGGTCGTCGCAATAGACGATGAACAGGCGCTCAAGCGGGCGCAATTTGGCCAACAGGCCGGGCAGGGCGGCGATGTCTTCCCGGTGGATTTCAATCAGCGCCGGGGCTTTTTCGCCAAATTCGGCGGCCACGGCGGCATGCACGGCCTTGATGAGCGTGCTTTTGCCCATGCCGCGCGCACCCCACAGAAGCGCATTGTTGGCCGAAAGCCCTGCGGCAAAGCGCCGCGTATTCTCATGCAACGTGGCTTTGGAGCGGTCGATCCCTTTCAGAAGCGCAAGATCGGGGGCCGAGACATGGGCGACCGCCCGCATCTGGTCTTCTTCGGCCTCGTAAACAAAAGCGTTCCTGCCGTCCTCGAACGAAAGCGGGGTTTTGCGGCCGCCACGGCGCTCCAGCGCGTCGGCCAGCCGGTTGACGGCCATAATCAGCTTCTGCTCGGTGTCTGACACTTGCAACCCTTTTCCATTGGTACCATCTAGGGTGAACGGCATAACACGGGGCAGGCCGTTTTGCGAGGCTCGCTGTTGCATTTGGGGGCAATGCGGCTATAGTCCCGCCGATGGAAAAACGGGGGCGCCCGGTGCGTCCCGTATAAGAGAGGTTCTTGATCCAATGTTTTCGACACCCATCCTGGCACAGGCGGCAGGCGCTGCACAGCAACCCGGCATGCTTGATGGCCTGATCATGTTCGTGCCGATCATTCTTCTGTTCTGGTTCCTGGTGCTGCGCCCGCAGAACAAGAAGATGAAAGAACACCGTGAAATGGTGAACAACGTGCGCCGCGGCGACACGGTTGTGACCGCCGGTGGCCTGATCGGCAAGGTCGCGAAGGTGAAGGACGACAATGAAGTCGAAGTTGATCTCGCAGACGGTGTCCGTGTCCGTGTGGTGAAAAGCACCCTGTCTGACGTTCGCAGCAAAGGCGAACCGGCCAAGACCGAAGAAAAATAAGCAAGAACGCCCGGGCGCAGATGCGGACCGGGCGCCTTTTCGTTAAGGGGACCAAACATGTTGATCTTTCCGCGCTGGAAAGTGGTGATGATATTTGGCGTGATCCTGTTCGGGATACTGACCGCCTTGCCCAATTTCCTGTCAGAAGAGCAGCGCAACAGCCTGCCCGATTTCCTGCCTTCGAAGAGCCTCAGCCTCGGGCTTGACCTTCAGGGCGGTGTGCACCTGTTGTGGGGCGCGGAAACCGAAGACGTGGTCAAGGCCCGTCTCGACAATCTGGCCGACCAAGTGGCGGATATCCGCCGCAACGAAAGCGGCCTGAATTTCAAGAATATCCGCCAGGACGGCCATTCGGTGGTGTTCACCGTCAGCCGCGAGGACATGGTTGACCTCGCCCGCGAAAAGCTGCTGCCGCTCACGCAACCCGGCGCAACCGCCGGCGGCCTGATGGGGGGTGGTGTCACGGAAGTGGAAATGACCCGCGATGGTCTCGATTTCCGCCTGACCCTGACCGACCAGGGCATTGAAGTCCAGAAGCGTGACGCCATCGCCCGCGCGATTGAGGTCATGCGCAAGCGTGTCGACCCGGAAGGCACCAAGGAAATCACCATTCAGCCGCAGGGCTCTGACCGGATCATCCTCGAGGTGCCGGGCGCGGACGACCCGCAGCAGATTATCGATATCGTCGGCAAGACCGCCAAGCTCACCTTCCAGGATGTGGTGACCACCGTCAGCCAGGAAGACCTGATGCGCGGCCGTGCCGGCCCCGGTGTCACGATCCTTGACTCGAAGGAAGGTGGTCGTATCGCGGTTCGCAACCGTGTGATCGTGTCGGGTGATGACCTCACGGATGCCAAGGCCTCGTTCGACCAGTTCGGCGAGCCGGCGGTTTCCTTCTCCTTCAATACGTCGGGGTCCAAACGGTTCGCGAACCATACACGCGACAATATCGGTCGCCCGTTTGCTATCATCCTCGACAATACGGTGATCAGCGCCCCGCGCATCCAGACCGCGATCCTGGGCGGCTCCGGCCAGATCACCAATATCGGGACCACTGCGCAGGCGCAGGAACTGGCGACCCTTCTGAAAGCCGGCGCGCTGCCGGTGAAGCTGACCGTGATGGAACAGCGGACCGTGGGCCCGGACCTGGGTGCCGACGCCATCGAAGCCGGCAAGGAAGCCTCGCTGATCGGCTTCGGGCTGGTGGTGCTGTACATGTTCCTGACCTACGGTCGCTTCGGCCTGGCCGCGAACTTCGCGCTTATCACCAACGTGGTGCTGATCATGGGGGCCTTGAGCCTGTTCCAGGCGACCTTGACCCTGCCGGGTATCGCCGGTGTGGTCCTGACCATCGGTATGGCGGTTGATGCCAACGTGCTGGTGTTCGAGCGTATCCGCGAGGAACAATCGGCGGGGCGCAAGCCGTTCGACGCCATGGCGCAGGGTTATAGCCAGGCGTTTTCGACCATCATTGACGCCAACATTACCACCTTCATCGCGGCGGCGATCCTTTACATGCTGGGCTCCGGCCCCGTGCAGGGCTTTGCCGTAACGCTTGGTATCGGGATTTTGACCTCGGTCTTCACCGCTGTTCTTCTGACCCGTTTCATTCTTTCCACCTGGCTGACGCGCGCGCGTCCGGCCAAGCTGCCGATCTAAGGGGAGGGACCGATGTTGCTTCGTATGGTTCCAGAAAACACCAATATCAACTTCATGCGCCCGCGGTTCATCGCGATGGGCTTCTCGGTGCTGTTGATTATCGCCTCCATGGTCGGTTTTGCCGTCAAGGGCCTCAACTATGGCATCGACTTCAAGGGTGGCATCACCATTGAAATCGGCATGGAAGAACATGCCGATGTGCCGCTCGCGGATGTGCGGTCGGCTGTATCCAGCCTTGGCCTTGGCGATGTGTCGATCAAGGAATATGGCCGTTCGTCCGAGGCGCTCATTCGTATCGAACGTCAGCCAGGCGACGAGGATGCCCAGACCGCAGCCATGGTGAAGGTGCGCGACGCCCTGCAGGTTGCCATTCCGGGCGTGACCTTCCGCCAGGAAAACATCGTCGGCCCCGTGGTGTCTGGCGAACTGAAGCAGGATGGCACCATCGCGATCTCGGTCGCGGTCTTGATGGTGCTGGTCTATATCTGGTTCCGCTTCGAATGGCAGTTCGGCCTGGGCGCCGTGATTGCGCTGGCGCACGACGTGTTGCTGACCATCGGCTTTTTCGTGGTTACCCAGCTTGAATTCAACCTGTCGATCATTGCGGCCCTTCTGACCATCGTGGGCTACAGCCTCAACGATACCGTGGTTGTCTATGACCGTATCCGCGAAAATATCCGCAAGTTCCGCAAGATGCCGCTGGATGAGCTGATCAATTTCTCGCTGAACCAGACCCTCAGCCGCACGACCATGACCTCCTTCACAACCCTGTTGGCGCTGATTTCGCTTCTGGTGTTCGGGGGCGAGGTGATCCGCGGTTTCACCGCCGCCATGACCTGGGGCATCGTGATCGGTACCTACAGCTCGATCTTCATCGCGTCGCCCATGCTGCCGCTTCTGAACGTGCGCCGCGAGGCCATGATCCAGGAAGAGGAAAAGGACCCCACGGTTGACAAGTCGCGCCCGTCGCCGCTTGACATGATGTAACGGCCCGACCATGGCACAAAAAATCCAGTCAGGCGGAATCACCATCGAACAGCAGACCAGCGAAGAGCTTCTGCTGGTCGAAGCCTATGGTGATGGCGGGTTCCGCCTGATGGGGCGCCGGGTCGAAGGCGCCACCCTCGTGAACGGCGAGGGCTTCTATCCGGTCACGGCAAAAACGGTTGCCGAACTGTCGGCCCAAAGCTTCGAACGTGTTGCAGATGCAACAAAACGGCCGGACATTCTGCTTGTGGGAACAGGCGCGCGCATGCAGCTTCTGCCCGCCGCCATGCGCCAGTATCTGGAAGGCGCCGGCATCGGGTTCGATATCATGGACACAGGCGCTGCGGCCCGCACCTATAATGTGCTTCTGATGGAAGGCCGCAAGGTCGCCGCGCTGCTGTTGCCGGTCGAATAGGGCCAAATTTCCCGCTTTTCCTGCACTTTACCGCGCTTTTTACACCGTTTGCCGCGACAGGCTTTGTTTGTCGTGGCGTCGCGCGCACGCTATCCTCACAAAAACGTGAAATGCGCGCAGCCCCTGTGGCCTGCGGCAGCGACAGCAAAAGGATAGACTGATGATGCGAGAAATCGGGACAAAGGATAACGCGATGAAACGGCTTTATGGTGGTGTTGCCCGCCCCTTGGTGCTGGCGGCGGGACTTTCCCTGGGACTTGCAGGCACCGGCGCCTATGCCTGGGCGGCGGCGGACGATGAAACGGCCGCACCGGCGGCCCCTGAGACACCGGCGGCACCAAAGCTGCGGCACAAGAAGGTGGTTGTTGTCAGTTCGGACGACGACAATGTGTTTGTTGAAAAAGACGGCAAGATCATCATCAGCAACGGCCATGTGCCGGCCAATATCGCCCGCATGGATGCGGCGCGTGCCGAACGGGATCGCGCGCTTGAACAGGCCCGTGCCGCGCTGGACCAGGTGTCCGAGCGCCTGAAGAAAAGCCGCAGCAAGGATGACCGCGCGGCCTTCGAACTGGCCCAGAAGGGCCTCACGGACGCCATCGCCGCCCTTGAGGCCGTGCCCAGTGTCATGGCGTTTGGCGGCATGCCGCATGGCAGTTTCCATTTCTCGGGCGATATCGACGGCGAGGACCTGAAGGACGCCCTGACGGAACTCAGGATTCAGGAAGGTGAAATCAAGGGTTTCCGGTTCGAACTGAACCGCGAGCTGGCACAGGCCCGCGCCGAAATCGCCGAAGCGCTTGCTGATATCGATATCGAGGTCAATGGCGACGGCGACCTGACCGAACTGCGCATCCGTGGCCTGAAGGACGCCCGCCGGCAGCTTGAAGGCATGGACGAACAGCGCCTTGAGGCCCTGAAGCGCGCCGAAGAAGACCTGGCCCGTGCCCGTGCCGACCTTGAACGCAAGATCGAGGAACGCAAGGCCCGGGAAGCGGAAGCCAAGGCGCCCGAGAGTGATGGCCGCTAGCGGCACGCACGCCTGAAATCATCACCGGCGGCGGGGCAGGGCGAAAGCCCGCGCCGCCGTCACACTGTTGTGAAGCCGGGCGGCAACTCGGCTGTTGCATATTGTGTAATATTATAGCATTTTAAGTCAACCGCACCTGACATGGGGAACTGTCATGGCCGCCAGCCTGAAATTGCTTGCCACCGCATTGGCCGTCACCGGCTTCAGTTCGGCTTTTGCCGACGATCCCTTCAGCCTTGATGGCATGGGTTCGATGATGCAGGACCTGGGCGAGGCCAGCATTGCCGCCGAACCCGCCGCCTTGGCGGAACCGGCGCCTGTCGAGGTTGCGGTGGTTGTGCCCGTGTCCGGCGATTGTCCCTACAGCAGCAAACCCGGTACCACGGTGGAAATGGAACTGAAGGCCTTGAGCTCGCCTGAAGTGCGGGCCCGTATTGCCGCCAGCGCCGAAGCTGCCGCCCAGTCGATTGCCGTTTCCTTTGCCGAGAGCGATTTCCATGCCGCAGTCGGTGAAAAAGCGCGTGAACTGGCGCGGGTGTCGGTCGAACGCGCCCGTATCAGCCTGAAACACCAGTCTTCTGCCAGCTTCCGCCAGGCGGTGGATCTTTCGCTGCGCCAGGCGGAAATCAGCCTTCAGGACCTGCGCCAGCCCTGATCGGAAGGCGTGGTTTCCAACGGCCACCCCTTTCACAAACTGCATGATGCGCCGTCAGACGTGCGCAACAGAATTTCATTTTTGCGACTGAAATCATTCCAATGATTGCGCTTGGCCGGATTATCCCTTAGTGCTATGCGTTCCGTCGCGGCTGTTGCCGCGCCTTTTGTTTTTAACCTATTGGATGATGCCTGATCATGAGCAATCCCGCCTTCTATCGTATACGTCGCCTGCCGCCTTATCTGTTTGCCGAAGTAAACCAGATGAAAGCGGCGGCACGAGCGCGTGGCGAGGATATCATCGACCTGGGCATGGGTAACCCGGACCTGCCGACCCCGCAGCATATCATTGATAAGCTTAAGGAATCGTCCGACAATCCGCGCGCGCACGGCTATAGCATGTCGAAGGGCATTCCGGGGCTTAGGAAAGCCCTGGCCGCCTATTACAAGCGCCGTTTCCATGTGGATATCGACCCCGAAACCGAAGCCGTTGTCACGCTGGGTTCGAAGGAAGGCCTCGCCAACCTTGCGCAGGCGATTACGGCGCCGGGTGATGTGATTCTGTCGCCGAACCCCAGTTACCCGATTCACCCCTATGGTTTCATGATTGCGGGCGCTTCCATCCGCCATATGCCGATGGCGCCCGGGCACGATTTCATGAAGGAACTTGCGAAGGCCGTGCAACATTCGGTGCCCAGCCCGTCCGCCGTGATCCTGAACTATCCGTCGAACCCGACCGCCGAGGTGGTGGACCTGGATTTCTACCGCGAAGTGGTGGATTTCTGCCGCAAGCGCGGTATCTGGATATTGTCGGACCTCGCGTATGCCGAAATCTATTTCGACGACAATCCGCCGCCGTCGATCCTCGAAATCCCGGAAGCGCGGGAAATTGCGGTCGAATTCACCTCCATGTCGAAAACCTATTCGATGGCCGGCTGGCGTGTGGGTTTTGCCGTGGGCAACAAGCATCTGATTGGCGCACTGACCCGGGTGAAAAGCTACCTGGACTATGGCGCCTTCACGCCGGTGCAGGTGGCTGCGACCGCCGCCCTGAATGGCCCGCAGGACTGTGTCGAGGAACATCGCCGCATCTATAAGGTGCGCCGCGATGTACTGATCGAGGGTCTGGCCGCGGCTGGCTGGCCGGTCCCGAGCCCGAAGGCGACCATGTTCGCCTGGGCACCGCTGCCGGAAGCCTTCCGCGAGATCGGCTCGATGGAATTCGCAAAACTGTTGCTGACCCATGCCAAGGTAGCGGTATCGCCGGGTGTCGGATTCGGTGAATATGGCGAAGGGTATGTGCGTATCGCGCTGGTGGAAAACGAACACCGCATCCGGCAGGCGCTGCGCAATATCAAGAAATTCATGGCGCGCAAGGATGAAATCCTGGCCGAATGGCGCGCGGCAAACAAGGACTGATGGAGTTTCAGAGTATGGAAGAGCCTTCCAAGCGCGAATTGGTATTGGGTATTGCTGGCCTTGGCACCGTGGGTGCCGGCGTGGTGAAAATTCTGACCGGGCACGCCGACCTGATCGCGGCCCGGGCCGGCATGCCGGTGCGCATCAAGGCGGTTTCGGCCCGCGACCGCAGCCGCGACCGTGGTATCGACCTTGCGGGCTACGACTGGTACGACAATCCGGTCGACATGGCGTCCGATCCTGAAATCAACCTGATCGTCGAACTGGTGGGGGGCTCCGACGGCCCCGCACTTGCGCTTGCAAAAGCCGCCATCGAAAAGGGCAAGGCTTTCGTCACCGCCAACAAGGCGCTGATCGCGACCCACGGCAAGGCGCTGGCGACTGCGGCGGTGGGCAGCGGTGCCGCGCTGCGTTTCGAAGCGGCGGTGGCCGGTGGTATCCCCATTATCAAGGCACTGGGCGAAGGCCTGGCCGCCAACGAAATCAAGGTGGTGCGCGGCATCCTGAACGGTACCTGCAACTATATCCTGACCCGCATGGAGCGCGAAGGCCTCGCGTTCGCCGACGTGCTGGCGGATGCGCAGCGCCTTGGTTATGCCGAAGCCGACCCGACCTTCGATATCGACGGCATCGACACCGCGCACAAGACCGCGATCCTGGCTGCGCTTGCCTTTGGCAAAGAGCCGAACATCGCCAGCCTGCCGACCGAAGGCATCCGCAACATCGCGCCGGTCGACATCGAATATGCCAAGGAACTTGGTTACCGTATCAAGCTTCTGGGTGTGGTGCAGCGCACTGATGAAGGCATCGAAACCCGCGTTCACCCGGCCATGGTGCCGGCGGGCGCGGCGCTTGCGAATGTGATGAACGCCACCAACGCCGTGGTGGTCGAGGGCGATTTTGTCGGCCAGACCGTTTATGTGGGCGCTGGCGCCGGGCAGGGGCCGACCGCCTCTGCCGTGGTGGCCGACATTGTCGATGTGGCGCGCTGTGGTGCCGGTGGTTTTGCCTTCGGTATCGCGCCCGAATCCCTGGCGCCTTATGTGCCGGTTCCGGTCGAAAAACACCGGGGCACCTATTATATCCGCCTGCGCGTGAACGACCGTCCGGGTGTGATGGCCGACATTACGGCGGCCTTGGCCAAGGAACAGGTTTCCATCGAAAGCATGCTGCAGCGCGGCCGTGCGGCAGATGGCGGCGTCTATATCGTGCTCACGACCCACGAAACGGTCGAAGCGGCAATTTCCTCGACACTCAATCGTTTTACTAAATTGGAATGTGTGCTAGAGACCCCAACCATGCTAAGAATTGAGGCATTCTGAGAGGGAGCTCGCTTATGTCGTCACAGAAGGATCTGACCCGGCTTCTGGTCCTTGAAATGGTACGTGTCACCGAGGCCGCGGCAATTGCCGCCAGCACGCTGACAGGGCGTGGCGATGAAAAAGCCGCCGATGCCGCCGCCGTGGAAGCCATGCGCGCCGCGCTGAATGAGCTTCCGATCGATGGCACCATCGTGATCGGCGAAGGCGAACGCGACGAAGCGCCGATGCTGTATATCGGCGAAAAGGTCGGCACCGGCGGGCCCAAGCTCGATATCGCGCTCGACCCCCTCGAAGGCACCACCATCTGTGCGAAAGCCATGCCCAACTCGTTGGCGGTATTGGCAATTTCCGAAGCCGGCGGCCTTCTGAACGCGCCTGACGTTTATATGGACAAGATCGCTGTTGGCGGCGGCCTGCCGGACGGCATTGTCGATCTGGACAACACGGTCGCTGAAAACGTGCAGGCCGTGGCGGATGCCAAGGGCAAGGCCGTGGGCGACATGATGGTCTGTGTGCTGGACCGCCCGCGCCATGCGCAACTGATCAAGGAACTTCGTGAACTGGGTTGCGGCATCAAGCTGATCGGCGACGGCGACGTGGCCGGCGTGATTGCAACCACCGATCCCGCCACCTGCATCGATATCTATATGGGCTCGGGCGGCGCACCGGAAGGTGTGCTGGCAGCCGCGGCGCTGCGCTGCATCGGTGGCCAGATGCAGGGCCGGCTGTTGTTCCGCAACGACGACGAACGCGCCCGCGCCCGCAAGTGGGGCATCGAGGACCTGGGCCGCAAATATTCGATGACCGAACTGGCATCGGGCAATGTGATCTTCTCGGCCACCGGCGTGACCGACGGCGACCTTCTGGAAGGCGTTCACAAGACCGCAGCCGGTTACACCACCGAAACCCTGGTCATGCGTTCCGAAAGCAAGACCGTGCGCCGGGTAAAAGCCGTCCACGGCCCCAAATAAGGTCGCCCCTTTGCAGGCGGCAGACGAGATAACACAAGCGGCGGAGCCCCTGTTGGGGGTCCGCCGTTCTGCTTTGGGGCAGGTCTGGCAGTTGCGCCCGTTTGTGCCCCGCATCGCCGAAGCCATTGCCAACCAACTGGACGTGCCGCTGGTGGTGGGGCAACTGATCAATGCCCGCGGTATCGGGCTTGACGATGCAGAGAGCTTTTTCACCCCCTCCCTGAAGGAAAGCCTGCCCGATCCGTCCTGTTTCCTGGATATGGACAAGGGTGCGGCCCGCATCGTGCGGGCGATACAGGCGGGCGAGGAAATCGCCATCTTTGGCGATTATGACGTGGATGGTGCCACCTCAAGCGCCGTGCTGTACCGCTTCCTGACCGCCCTGGGCGCCAGGGTGCGCATCTATATCCCTGACCGCATGCGCGAAGGTTATGGCCCCAACGCGCCGGCGCTATTGGGGCTCCGCCGCGCGGGTGTCGATCTGGTGATCACGGTTGACTGCGGCACCCTGTCGTTCGACCCGCTCCGCGAAGCTGTGGCGGCGGGGCTCGAGGTCATTGTGGTCGATCACCACAAGGCCGAAGCGCGCCTGCCGGACGCGGCCGCCATCATCAACCCCAACCGGCTGGATGATGACAGCGGGCAAGGGCAACTGGCGGCGGTTGGTGTCGCGTTCCTGCTGGCAGTGGCCATCAACCGCGACCTTCGGAATGCCGGCTTTTATGCGGGCCGGCGTGCGCCGGACCTGATGAGCCTTCTGGATATTGTGGCGCTTGGCACCATCTGCGATGTGGTGCCGCTTACGGGGGTCAACCGGGCGCTGGTGACGCAAGGGTTGAAGGTCATGGCCCAGCGGCGCAATGCCGGCATCAACGCGCTGGCGGATGTCGGGCGCGTGGCCGAGGCGCCGGGCACCTATCATGCCGGTTTTATCATCGGGCCGCGCCTGAACGCGGGCGGCCGGGTTGGTGAAAGCGACCTTGGCGCACGTATCCTGACCACCGACAGCGACAATGAAGCCCGTATGATCGCCGAGCGGCTGGACCGGTATAACCAGGAACGCCAGGCCATCGAGGCCGAGGTGCTGCAGGCCGCCATCGAACAGGTGGAAGCCGGCATCGGTTTGGGTGGTGAACCCGATACCATGGTGATCGCCGCCGGCGAAGGCTGGCATGCGGGCGTGATCGGTATTGTAGCCAGCCGCCTCAAGGACCGCTACGGCCTGCCCAGCCTTGTTGTCGCCATCGATGACGGTGAAGCCAAGGGCTCCGGCCGGTCGATCAGTGGCGTCGACCTGGGTGCCGCCGTCATCGAAGCGACGAGTCAGGGCCTCCTGATCAAGGGCGGCGGCCATGCCATGGCGGCGGGCCTGAGCGCGGCACCGGACCGGCTGGATGACCTGTTCGCCTTCCTGCGCGATTATCTGCGTACATCGGTCGCCAGGGCGCGCGAGAGCCGGGCCCTGAAGATCGACGGTGTCATCAGCCTTTCGGGCGCGACCGTGGAACTGATCGACCAGATCGAACAGGTCGGGCCGTTTGGTCCCGGCAATGCCAGCCCGCATTTTGTCATCCCCGATGTCGACCTCATAAAGGCCGACCGGGTGGGGCAGAATCACCTGCGTGCCATCTTCAAGTCGAAAGACGGAAAATCCATCAAGGCCATGGCCTTCCGGCAGGCGGACGAGGTGCTGGGGCAACTGTTGCTCACCGGGCAGGGCAGGCGCTTCCATATCGCCGGAAAGCTCAAGAAAGATACCTGGAGCGGCACGCCAAAAGTGGAAATGACCCTCGAGGATGTGGCCCTTGTCGGGGCACCGTAAGAAAAATGCAAAAAGATGTTGACCGGGGCCGGGCCGACCGGTATCTAGGCCCCCGTCGCAACGGAGATAGTGATACGGTCCCTTCGTCTAGCGGTCTAGGACGTCGCCCTTTCACGGCGAAAACACGGGTTCGAGTCCCGTAGGGATCACCATCTTCTGAAGCGCTATCCGACATCCGGATGGTCCCTTCGTCTAGCGGTCTAGGACGTCGCCCTTTCACGGCGAAAACACGGGTTCGAGTCCCGTAGGGATCACCAACTTTCTTCGATTTTCATACTTCTCCATGGTTTCTGTTGACTGGTTAAGCTTCCAGTCACAATGATTTCTTATTCTCGTGCGATATAGTCGCCCGAAATGAGAAAAAACGTGGGGAAGACAATGAAGTTGACGAAAGCCGTGCTGGCCCTGGGCCTGGCCGTCGTTGCGCGTGCGGCCTGTGCCGCTGACGCCGCGCCGCCGCCTGTGGCCGCCGTCACGACCGGGTCGACCCTCAGGGTGCTTACCTACAATATCAACGGCCTGCCGGCGCCCCTGAAAACCGGCACCAAACCGCTGTTTGAACGCATTGCCGAAATCCTGCGCGAACGGCGCGCTGCCGGCACCCAGCCGCAGATTGTGGTGTTGCAGGAAGCTTTCACGAGCGACGCTGCTGTGATCGCAGATACCACGGGCTACCCGTATGTACTGAAAGGCCCCGGGCGACGCGATACCTCGACCGCCGGCAAGGTGCATTGGGCCATGCAGACCCGCAAGGCCTATGCCGCGTTTGACGACCCGCAGAAATTCACCGGCAGCGGCCTTTATGTGCTGAGCGACTATCCGATTGTCGATGCCACATACAAAACCTTCGATTCCGATGCATGCGCGGGCCTTGATTGCCTGTCGAACAAGGCGATATTGCTTGCGCGCGTCACCGTGCCGAACCTGGACCGGCCCCTGGATGTGATCACCAGCCATTTCAATTCCAGCCATTCGGCCAAGGCGCCCAAGCGCACCACCCTGTTGATGCATGAACGCCAGACAGATACCCTGAAATGGTTCCTCGACAAGGTGGCGACCGGCAATCCGATGATTCTGGCGGGCGACTTCAATACCCGCGGCAAGGCACGCTACAGCTATTTCCGCAAGCAACTGGACCTGACCGACAGCGGCGAAGCCTGCGTGGGGTCGGGCAACTGCGCCATTGCTGACGGCACGGATGTCACCACCGTGCTTTATAATACCAACGACAAGCAGTTTTTCCTGGGCTGCGACCATTATGGCCTGAAGCCGGTGCAGATCGCCCGCAATTTCGACGAACGGGTCGACAACCGGCCGCTGTCGGACCATCTGGGTTACGAGGTTGTCTATCAGCTTGCCCCGCGGCAATAGGGGCGCATTGATGGTCGCAGGCGCTGGTGTGGTTCGGTTGATGGCCCAGGTGGGTGCTGTCCTTGCCGCCTTTCTGGCCACACCCGGGCGCGCGCAGGCGCAGGAGCTGGGCGGCGCATTCGAAGGCAAACCGGTTTATATCGAATCCAGGGAAATCGAAGAAGACCGCAAGCGCGACAACTGGAGCGGCCGGCTGGGCTTCGGCTTTTCCGTATTGCCGGATTTTGTCGGCGCCGACGACTACCGCATCCAGCCTGCGCTCGACCTGAAGGTTGCCTACCGCGATACCGTATTCCTTGAGAATAACAAGCTGGGCATCAAGCTTTATGACCACCGGCTGTTGCGCGCCGGTGTCATTGGCCGCTGGACCATGGGGCGCCGCAACGATTTCACGCCTGCCAACCTGTCCGGCATTGCCGATGTCGATGATGCGCTGGAGATAGGGCTGTTCGCGGGCACCGCGCTTTACAAGCTGTTCCTGACCGGCGAGGTCTATGTGGGCGCCAGCAAGTTGCACCATGGGGTCACGGTCGAGATCGAGGGCGGCTATACGTTCGAATTGAATTCCAAGCTGCGGCTGACCCCCATCCTGGGGGCGTCCTGGGGCTCGGCAGACTATATTCGTGCCTATTTTGGTGTCGATGACGGCGAGGAGCCATTCCCTGTGTACCAGCCCGGCGCTGGAATCTATGAAATATACAGCGAACTGTCGCTTGAACAGCGGCTGGGCAAACGCTGGCTCTTGAAGGGCAGTCTTCGCCTGTCGGACCTGCAGGGCGGCGCGGCCCACAGCCCCATCGTGCGCGGGGAAGAGGGCAACCGCGCCCAGCTTTCCACTTTCCTTGGTGTCGCCTGGCTGTTTTAATGGCTCTCGAGCGGGAGGCGCGAGGCATGATACGGCACGGACTTGTGGGGGTATTGATGGCAATTTCTGGAAGCATGGTGGCCGAATCGCCGAAGGGTTTTGTCGATCTGGCGGCCTTCATTCCCGATGCCACCATCGAAGCCCGTTATGCGGGGCACGAAAATTTCATGGGCCGGCCAGTCGACGGCTATCATGCCAACAAGGCGTTCCTGAGCCTGCCCGCAGCCATGGCTCTGAAGGCCGTGGCAGCAGACCTGGCGAAGGCCGGCATGACCCTGAAGATTTACGATGCCTATCGCCCGCAGCGCGCGGTGGACGATTTCATGCGCTGGTGCGCGGATACAAACGATACGGCGCGCAAGGAAACCTACTATCCAACCCTCACGAAAGACCGGCTGGTGCCCGAAGGCTATATCGCTGAAAAATCCGGTCACAGCCGGGGGTCGACTGTCGACCTGACCATCCTGAAGGATGGTGTCGCGCTCGATATGGGCAGCCCGTGGGACTTTTTCTGCCCCGTCTCGAATGTGGATGCGCCGGGCCTCAGCGCCACCGCCATCGCCAACCGGCAACTGTTGCGCGCGGTGATGCTGAAACACGGTTTCAAGCCCTATGAAGCCGAATGGTGGCACTTCACCCTGGCGGATGAGCCATACCCCGATACCTATTTCGATTTCCCGGTGGAATAGGACGCTTGGAATAGCGCGCCTTCAGCGCTTCGACAGCGTGCGCACGAAGTCCTTGCCCGGTACGGCCAGGTTGCCGGCTTCGGCGCGGCTGTAGCGGTCCAGAAGCTCGGTCTGGGTCATGTAACCCGCGCCGTCCCGGATATCGGATTCGATGGCCGCCTTCAACCCGAACGGATTGCGGGTTTCGATTGCGCGCATGATTTCGACATGCCGGTCGGTGACATAATGTTTTTCAAGGTTGGCAAGTGCCAGCCGGTGCAGGGGCCCAAGCTGCAGCCAGACCCGTTCGATCATCGGCAGGGACACCGGGTGCGGGTGCGCGGTATAGAGCGCCCGGTGGAACGCCTGGTTGCCCAGGATGCTGCCTTCGGCGTCCAGGGCCTCGAAAGCCTTGTTCTGTTCGTCATTCAGGCGGTGCAGCTCAGAGAGGGTGGTATCGTTGATATAAGGGAGCGCCCGTTCGGCGGCATGGACTTCAAGCACGATGCGGAGTTCGAGCAGTTCCGCAAGCCGTGCCGGGCTCAGGTCCGGTACCATGATGCGGCGGTTGGACTTCAGCTCAAGCGCCCCTTCCGAGGTAAGGCGCCTGAGCGCCTCCCGGACCGGCATGGCGCTGACGCCCAGCATATCGGCAATGCCACGGATGGTCAGTGCCCGGCCGGGTTGCACCTGGCCGGACATGACGGCGAAGCGGAGGGCCCGATAGACCCATTCCTGCGCGGTTTCGCCTTGTTCCTGAACAAGTTTGTCCAGGTTGATACCGGATTTACCCTTCAAAGTCGCCACGCTTTCCCTAAGCCGCCAACAGCCAGAATCCCAACAGGGACAGAATGGCGGTTATCACGGCATAAGGCAACTGTGTCAACGCATGCTGAAGCGACGTACATCCGCAGCTATGTGATGTCAGCACTGTCGCGTCGGCATAGAGGCAGGCATGGCTGCCAAACGTGCTGGCAGACAGGGTGGCGCCGATCACCAGCGGGATGTTGGCGTTGGTCTGGATTGCCAGTTCGGCAATCACCGGCAGCGCGATCACGAACATGCCCCAGCTCGACCCCGTGCCAAACGCTATCAGGCCCATGATGGCGAAGATGATGAAGGGCAGGGTGTGTGCGTTCATGTAGGGCAGCGCCAGATCGAGCACATATTCGGTCAGCCCCAACTGGCCGTTGATTTCCTTGAGCACATAGGCCGAGAAAATGATCGCCAGCGGCTCGATCATGGTGCGGAAGCCGTCGAGCACGGTATCGAAAGCGTCATGATGGTCGAGGAAGCGGAACACCAGTGCCGCGACGATGGTCAGCGACAGGGCGGTATAGACCGCCGGCAGGAAATCGAGATCGAACTGCACCGTGAAGAACACAAGGCCGGCAATCGGCAGGATGAACATCCAGACGCTGCGCTTGCCACCCGGCTTTTCGTCGATCGGGTGTTTGTCCACGGCCAGTTTGCCGGAACGCGGCGGCACACACTGGCCGGCCTGCGCCCGGGCTTCGGCCGCCTTCATCGGGCCGATGAGCGGCAGTTTGCCAAGGGCGACGACCGGCACGATCACGATTGCGAGCCAGGCATACAGCATGTAGGGGATGCCGCCGACATAGGCTGCGAACCCTTCGCCGGGAGCGGCCAGGTTAACGCTTTCCAGCAGTTTCGCGAAAAACACCGCCCAGGTGGAGATGGGGATGATCACACTCACGGGGGCGGCGGTCGAATCGATCAGGTAGGCCAGCATCTCGCGCGAGACCTTGTAACGGTCGGTCAGGCGCTTCATGGTCGAGCCCACGGCAATGGCGTTCAGATAGTCGTCGACAAACACGGCGATGCCCATCAGCCAGGTTGCCATAATCGCGCCTGCGCGGCTTTTGACCCGCCTGGCCACCACATCCATGAACACGGTTACCGACCCTGTTCGCACCAGAAGGCCAATAAGCGCCCCCATGGCGCCGCACACCAGGATTACCCAGGCCAGGTCTTCATCCCGAAGCGCGTTCAGGGTTGAACCCGCATAGGCGAAAATCGTGTCCGTCACGGTCATGTCGCCCGCGACGGCCAGGATGATCTGCCCGATCACGGCACCGAACAACAGGGCCTCGATGGGCCGGTGGATGGTGACGGCAAGAACCAGCACCGACAGGGTCGGTACCAATGACCAAAAGCCAAAGTTTGTCGCGGCATCGGCGACCGTGGTTGCGTCCATACTGTAGAACCCCCCTGAAATTATTAGGGTGCAGTCTACAGCTGCACCCAGGTTGTCTTCAGATTTGTGTATTTTTCGATCGCGTGCAACGATTTATCGCGCCCGAAACCGGATTGTTTATAACCCCCGAACGGGATGCTCATGTCGCCTGTCGGGTCCCAGCAATTCACCCACACCGTACCGGCCTGAATGGCGCGCGCCATCCGGTGCGCGCGGCTGATATTCTGGCTCCAGACAGCGCCGGCGAGGCCATAGATGGTATTGTTTGCAATTTCAATGGCTTGGTCTTCGCCGTCGAATTCCAGCACCGCGAGAACGGGGCCGAAAATCTCTTCCCGTGCGATGGTCATGTCGGGGGTTACACCGTCATAGATTGTCGGTTTGATGAAATAACCCCCGGTTTCCATGCGGGTGGCCGAACCACCTGCCGCAAGGGTCGCCCCGTCGGCTTTGGCGCGGTCGATATAGCCCAGCACGCGGGCATATTGTTCCTTGTCGACAATGGCGCCCAGGTTGGTTTTGGGGTCCAGCGGATCGCCCGGTACCCAGTTGGCGGCTGCGGCCAGAAGCTTCTCGAAGAAGGCATCCTTGATCTTGCGGTCGACCAGAAGGCGCGACCCTGCGGTGCAGACCTCGCCCTGGTTGAAGAAGATGGCGCCGGCGGCGGCTTGTGCTGCGGCATCAAGGTCCGGGCAATCATCCATGATGATGTGCGGGCTTTTGCCGCCACATTCCAGCGCGATGCGCTTCAGGTTCGACTGGCCGGAATATTCCATGAAATATTTGCCAACCTGGGTCGAACCGGTGAAGGCAAGCCCGTCCACATCCATATGCAGGCCCAGGGCCTTGCCGGCGGTGTGGCCAAGACCCGGCACCACGTTGAACACACCTTCCGGAATGCCGGCCTCCACCGCCAGTTCGGCCAGGCGAAGGGCCGTCAGCGGCGACTGTTCAGCGGGCTTCAGCACAATCGAGTTGCCGGCGGCAAGGGCAGGGCCCAGTTTCCAGGCCGCCATCAGAAGCGGGAAGTTCCAGGGCACGACGGCGGCGACCACGCCAATCGGCTCGCGTGTTACCAGCGCCAGCGCCTTCGGGTCCGTGGGGGCGATTTCGTCCATCAGCTTGTCGCAGGCTTCGCCGTACCAGCGCAGCGCCCGCACGACGGCAGGGATATCCACCGCCAGCGCATCCGAAATGGGTTTGCCCATGTCGGTGACCTCAAGTACGGCCAGTTCGTCGGCATGTGCGGCCACCAGCCGGCTCCAGTTGACCATGATCTCGCCGCGCTTCGACGGGTGCAGGTCGGCCCAGCGGCCATCCCGGAACGCCTTGCGCGCAGCCGCGACTGCGCGGTCGACATCCGCCGCATCGCAGGATGCGATGTTGGCGATCAGTTGCCCGGTGGCGGGGTTGATGGTCTCGAACGTGGCGCCAGAGGCGGCATCCTGCCACTGGCCACCAATGAAGGCTTTGGTGCGCACGCCGGCGCGTTTCTGCTGGTCCTGCCAGTAGGCGAGATTTTTCCCGGTCATGGCGTCCTCCTTACATGCGGCCGATCTGTTTGGCGGTCAGGTCAAGCGCGCCGCGCGCCTTGTCCACCAGTTCGTCGATTTCCGCGTTCGTAATCACAAGCGGCGGGCACAGGATCATGCTGTCGCCAACCGCGCGCATGATCAGGCCGGTATTGAAACAATGTTCACGGCATTTGAAGCCGACATCCATATCGGGGTCGAAGAAGGTCTTCGTTTCTTTGTCGGCCACCAGTTCAAGGCCGCCCAACATGCCGACGGACCGGACCTGGCCAACCAGCGGATGGTCGGCAAGGCTCGCCAGCCGTTCCTGGAAATAGCGGTGGCGCGGCATGGCGCGTTCGCCCACAAGGCCGTCGCGTTCCATGATTTCCACATTCTTCAGCGCCACGGCGCAGGCGACCGGATGGCCGGAATAGGTGAAACCATGGGCCATTTCCTCGTCGCCGTTCGCGATGGCGTCGGCGATATCATGGCCAAGCGCCACGGCGGACAGCGGCACATAACCTGACGACATGCCCTTGGCCATGGTTATCACATCGGGGGTGATGCCATAATATTGGCTGCCGAACCATTCGCCGGTGCGGCCCCAGCCGGTGATGACCTCATCGGCCCACAAAAGCACACCATATTTGCGGCACACCGCCTCGATTTTCGGCCAGTAACCCTTGGGCGGCGGCATCATGCCACCGGCACCCATGACCGGTTCACCAACGAAGGCGGCAACATTTTCGGGACCGAGCTCGAGGATCTTGTCCTCGACCGCCTTTACACAAAGGTCGGTGAAGGCTTCTTCGTCCATATCGCCGCCGAACTTGTAATGGTGCGGCGTGGGGCCGACATGGTGGATGCCTTCAAGCGGCAGGTCGAACTGCGGATGCATGCCCGTGAGGCCCGACAGCGACGCACCAACGACGGTGGAGCCATGATAGGCCCGTTCGCGCGCGATGAACTGCTTGCGCCCAGGCTGGCCCTTCAGGTTCCAGTAATATTTGATCAGTTTGTAGGCGCTGTCGACCGCTTCCGAGCCCGAACAGGCGAACAGGACCTGCGAGATGCCTTCCGGTGTCTTTTCCGCAACCTTGGCCGCCATTTCGGTGGCATAGGGGTGCGAGGTCATGAAAAACAGATTGTAGTAGCTCAGCGTGCGCATGGCGTCGGCTGCGGCTTCAACCAGTTCCTCGTGGCCATACCCGACCTGCGCGCACCAGAGGCCGGACATGGCGTCCAGGATCTTGTTGCCTTCGGAATCGGTCAGGTACACGCCTTTGGCGCCAGTGATCATGCGCGCCCCCCGGCCTCTGAGCGCCGGGTGCGTGGTGAAGGGATGCAGGTGATGCGCGGCATCCTGGGCCTGCCAGGACAGGGTGCGATTGGACAGCATGGGGGCTTTCCTTTCAAGTGACAGGATCATGGGCCCGGCGGGGCGTCGCCGGGCCAAAGACTTGGTGTGACGGTCTCTAGACCGACAGCATCAGGTAGCGTTTTTCCCACGGGTTCAGGACGGCGGAATAGCTTTCATATTCCTTTTCCTTCACCTCGAGGTAGGTCTGCACGAAACCTTCACCCAGAACTTCAATGAGCGGCTCGCAGCGGCGCATCTTGTTCACGCCGTCCAGGAAGTGGCTGGGCAGCGCACGGCTGTTGGCTTCATAGGCGTTGCCCTTGAATTCGGGCGATGCCTTCAGGCCTTCCTTCATGCCCAGGTACCCGCACGCCAGCGACGTGGCGATGGCGAAATAGGGGTTCACGTCCGAACCGGCAACACGGTTCTCGATGCGGCGGGCACCTTTGGGGCCACCCGGGACCCGCAGACCGACGGAGCGGTTTTCGCGGCCCCAATGGGTGTTGGTGGGCGACGAGAAGCCGGTGGAGAAACGGCGGTAGCTGTTCGGATAGGGCGCGATCATCGGCATGGCGAAATGCAGGTATTTCTGCAGGCCGGCGATGTGCGACAGGAACAGTTCCGAGTTTTCACCGTCTTCGGTGGCGAAGATATTGTCGCCGGTCTTCAGGTCGCAGACCGACTGGTGGATATGCATGGCGCTGCCATACTGTTCCGGATAGGGGCTCGCAAGGAAGGTCGCGAACATATTGTGCCGGATCGCCACCTGGCGAATGATGCGCTTGAACAGGAACGACTGGTCGGCCACGCTCATGGCCGGGCCGTGGATCACGTTGAATTCGAACTGGGCCGGGCCGGCTTCGTGAATCAGCGTATCGACGTTGATGTTCTGGGCTTCGCAGCTATCGTACACTTCGTCGAAATAGGGCGCAAATTCGTCGAGGCTGTCGATCGAATAAGGCGCCGAGCCAACGTCACGGCGCCCGGAGGCACCGATCGGCGAAATCGGGTTCGATTCCACATTGTCCTGGCGTTCGATCAGGTAGAATTCGAACTCCGGCGCCACAATCGGCTGCCAGCCTTCGGCTTCATACAGGTCGAGCACACGTTTCAGGATCTGGCGCGGCGCGAACTGAACCGGTTCGCCCGATTCGAGAACCGAGTCGCAAATCACTGCTGCGGTTGGTTCCGGCTGCCAGGGCGTGGTGCAAACCGTGTCCAGGTCCGGCATCAGGATGACGTCGCGGTCGATTTCCTGCAGATATTCGTTGATGGCATAGTCCCCATGAATGGTCATGCCGAACACCGTCTCCGGCATCCTGAGACCCCGGGTCTTGAGGCCTTCGATGAATTTCACGCGCGGCATCGATTTGCCTCGCGCGATACCGGCAAGGTCTGCGACCATGCATTCGATATCATCGATGTTTTTTGCCTTCAGCCAGTTATCCAGCTCTTCGATGCGCTTTGCATCATACATGGATCACCAATCCAGGCCCATTGCTGGGCACTGTCCTTCTTGTGTTTAGGGGCGTTTCGCCCTTTGGTTTTCGCGGACGGCATCGCCGAACGCTTTGAAAATCTTGGTCGATTGCGGGTTTTCCCAGGCTTTCCATTCCGGGTGCCACTGCACCGCCAGCGCAAAAGCCCTGGCGTCCTTCACGGACACCGCCTCGATGGTATCGTCGTCGGCCACGGCCTCGATTTCAAGGCCTGCAGCCAGGTCGCGAATACCCTGGCCATGCACGGTGTTGACCATGAATTCCTGGTCGCCGGTGATGGCTTCCAGAAGTCCGCCTTCGCGCACGGTTACCGCATGGGCCGGGCCATATTGCACGTCAACCGGATCGTCCTTGTGTTCCCGGTGGTCGAATTTGCCGTCGATTTCATGCAGGCGTGGATACAGGGTGCCGCCCATGGCCACATTCAGTTCCTGCAGGCCGCGGCAGATGCCCAGCATCGGCACACCGGCTGCCAGGATCGCGGGGATCAGGGGCAGGGTGTTCTTGTCGCGCTGCGGGTCTTCATGTTCGGTCGCGGGGGCCGGTGTTTCGCCATAATGGTGGCGCTGCACGTTGCTGTAGCCACCTGTGACCAGAATGCCGTCCACCAGCGCCAGGATTTCCGCGGGTGGCAGCGGTTCATCCAGTGCAGGGATCAGGATCGGTGTCACGTCGGCGACACGGCGCAGGGCCTGGATATATTTGTCCCCGGCCTGGTGCACCAGGTGCGGGCCGACCTTTGTTGTGTCGCATATGATGGCTACGACTGGCTTCATGATTTTGCTTCCTCGGTTTCGGCGTCGCGCGCGGCTTCATCAACCAGCGCGCGGGCGGCTTCTTCTTCTGCCTCTTCAATCTCGAGGTCATGTTCATGCCATTTGAACAGGTTCAGCTCGATGAAGATGAAGGCGACCAGCCACAGAAGCGCGTCCCAGAAATCGATGAGCGCGCCCAGATAGGCCCAGTAGAAGCAGGCGACGGCCAGGGTGATATAGGTGATGCCCTTGATCACCACGTTGATCTTGTACAGCCGCTGCGTCAGTTCGCCCTTCAACTGGAGGAATACATCCACCTGCAACACCACGACAACCAGCAGCCAGGCGGCTGAGTTCACCACATCGGTCATCGAGAGGCGGTGCATGCTGATGAGCGCTTCGTGACTCGTAATGATGCTGACATCCGGGTTCACATAAAGCTGGCCCGCGGGGATGCTGGAACAGCTTGCGAGGGTCAGTTCGGCATATTCGTCGATATCTGTGGCATAGGACAGCACCTGGCCCACATAGCTGCAGGCATCGCCCACCACGGCATGGAAACCGTAGGTCATCATCATGCGGTCGAAATAACCGCTGAAGGCGACCAGGAGGAACACATAGCAGATGGCGGCCAGCGCGCTGAAGCTCCACTTCAGCTTGCCCTTCAGCTTGTGGTCCGGGATGACATAGGTCTCGAGCTCGAACAGGATCAGGAGCGTGAGCCACGCGAGAGAATCGATCGCGGTTGCGAAAGCGTCGCCGATCACTTCAAGGGTCAGGCCGTCGCGGAAGGTGAAACCGGCCGCGTTATAGTCTTCCCAGAAGAAATAGATGCAGTTGATGAAGATGAGAAAGTAAACGCTGTATTTGAATAGCTGGAACAGGGTTTCCTTTTTCATCCCGAACGATGTGCTGGACGCAACCATAAAATATCTTTCTTCGCGAAGAGCCCCAAAGAAGGCCTTCGCCCCCCAAATCAGATGCCCAGTTTGTCCCGCATCGAATACCACCAGCAACCAAGCTGGCTCAGCGGTACGCTCAGGAGCTGCCCCCCCGGGAAGCTCATTGCCGGCATGCCGGCAAAAATATCGAAGGTGCCTGCGTCACCATGCAGCGCATGGGCAAGCAACCGGCCCATCATGTGGGTGCTGGTCACACCATGGCCACTGTAACCATGAGCGAAATATGTGCTTTTGCCAAGCCGTCCGACATGCGGCAGGCGCGACCATGTCAGCGCAATGTTGCCCTGCCAGCCAAAATCGACCTTCACGCCCTTCAGGATCGGGAACAGATGTTCCATCTTGGGGCGCAGCGCTTTCTGCACGTCCTCGACGTCCTTGCCGTCGTAGGCAAGGCCACCACCGAACAGCAGGCGCTTGTCTGCGGTCAGCCGGTAATAATCCAGCACATAGTTGGCGTCCTCGACACATTTGTCGGTAGGCAACAGGGTGCGGGCAACCGCGTCATCCAGCGGCTCTGTCACAATGATCTGCGTCGTGGCCGGCATGACCTTCGGGTAAAGCGCCGGCACGGTCTTGCCCAGATAGGCGTTGCCCGCCAGCACGACAAAGCGTGCCGTCACGGAACCGCCTTCGGTGTAGACCACCGGCTGGGCCGCATCATAATCCACGCGGGTCACGCGGGTCTGTTCATAAATGGTGGCGCCGAGGCTTTCCGCGGCAGCGGCTTGGCCCAGCACCAGATTCAGCGGATGGATATGACCGCCATGATGGTCGATCCAGCCGCCGGCATAGGCATCGGTGCCCACATGATTGCGGATCGCTGTGCGGTCCAGCATTTCGATGCCGTCGCGGCCCCTGGCTTTCCAGGTATTCATGGTGTCTTCCATGCCCTTCAGTTGTTTGGGCGTGAAAGCAGCCAGCACGGAACCATGCTTCAGGTCGCACTGGATATTGTATCTGGCCGAAAGCTCGCGGATGACATTGCCGCCTTCGAGCGCGAGGGCGGCCAGCGCACGGGCACCGTCCTTGCCGGCGGTCTTTTCGATATAGCCGATTTCGCGGCTGAAGCCGTTGATGATTTGGCCGCCGTTGCGGCCGGATGCACCCCAACCGACCTTCGCGGTTTCGAGAATCACCACCTTGTAGCCAAGCTCGGCCAGGGTCAGTGCCGTGACCATGCCGGTAAAGCCGGCGCCAACCACACACACGTCGGTGCTGATGTTGCCTTCAAGGGCAGGGCGCGCCGGCGCCGCATGGGCACTTGCGGCATAATAGGAGCCGGTATGTTCAATCTGTTGCTTCAAGATGACACCATGTGACTTTGTCGTGCGAATCCCGCGTCAGCAGGACATATTTCCCAATAAAGTGATCACATTTTTGCGTCAAGGTCAAGAGGGCGCTATGCGAATTCGCTGGCGTGCGGCTGGCTATTACAGCCTTTCTGCGGGATTTTGTCACTTTTCTTCGCGTAAGTTTTTTTCTGCTCACTTGGTTGACAGCTTGTGGTTATTGTGATCACATTATTGCACAGCTACGGGCTGTTGTTCCTGGCATTTTTGCCTAAGGTTGGGAGTGGTGGATCGGCCACGCCCGGCCGGCCCGATGTTATGTGGGGAAAATAATGAAATTGGCAGACGGCGCCCTTCTGAAGGACAGGGCCTTTATTGATGGTGTTTGGGCCGGCGCGAACAGCGGCGGGACCTTCGAGGTCAAGAACCCGGCAACCGGCGAAACCATTGTATCCTTGCCCGACCAGGGTGCGGACGAAACCCGTGCCGCCATCGACGCCGCCAATGCGGCGCTGGGTCCGTGGCGCGCCAAGACCGCGAAGGAACGCAGCGTTATCCTGAAGCGCTGGTTCGACCTGATGATGGCGCACCAGGAGGACCTGGCCCAGATCCTGACCGCCGAAATGGGCAAGCCGCTGGCGGAAGCGCGCGGCGAAATCGCTTATGGCGCCAGCTTCATCGAGTGGTTTGCGGAAGAGGGCAAGCGCGTTTATGGCGACGTTATCCCGCAACATCAGTCGGACAAACGCATCATCGTAGTCAAGCAGCCCATCGGTGTGGTGGCCGCGATCACGCCCTGGAACTTCCCGAATGCCATGATCACCCGCAAGGTCGGTCCCGCACTTGCAGTTGGCTGCACCGTGGTGGTGAAGCCTGCGGCCGAAACACCGCTGTCGGCGCTCGCGCTCGCGGAACTGGGCGAACGCGCGGGCCTGCCGAAAGGGGTGCTGAACGTCGTGGTTGGCAAGAACGCCCGCGCCATCGGTGGTGAGCTGTGCGCCAACCAGATTGTGCGCAAGCTTACCTTCACCGGCTCGACCGAAGTTGGCCGCATTCTGATGCGCCAGTGTTCGGACGATATCAAGAAGGTGTCGCTGGAACTGGGCGGCAATGCCCCCTTCATCGTGTTTGACGATGCCGATATCGATGCAGCGGTGGAAGGTGCGATGGCATCCAAATATCGCAACTCGGGCCAGACCTGCGTCTGTGCCAACCGGCTTTATGTTCAGGCCGGCGTCTATGACACGTTCGTTGAAAAGCTGGCTGCCAAGGTCGCAGCCATGAAAGTGGGCAACGGCGCCGAAGACGGTGTGGTCCAGGGCCCGCTGATCAATGCCGAAGCGATTGAAAAGGTTGAAGACCATGTTGCCGACGCCCTGTCGAAAGGCGCCAAACTGGTGGCTGGCGGCAAACGCCACAGCCTGGGCGGCAGTTTCTTCGAGCCGACGATCCTGAGCGGTGTGACCCGCGACATGAAGGTCGCGCGCGAGGAAACCTTCGGCCCGCTGGCGCCCATCTTCAAATTTGAGGACGAAGCCGATGTTGTGGCCCAGGCCAACGACACCGAATTCGGCCTGGCGTCCTATTTTTATGCCCAGAATCTGGCGCGCGTGTGGCGTGTGGCCGAGGCGCTGGAATATGGCATGGTCGGCATTAATACCGGCATCCTCTCGACCGAAGTGGCGCCCTTTGGCGGTGTCAAGC
The DNA here is from genome assembly GCA_006226495.1 of Alphaproteobacteria bacterium. GTDB lineage: Bacteria > Pseudomonadota > Alphaproteobacteria > Sphingomonadales > Kordiimonadaceae > Kordiimonas. Next base: position 7,200 of record SBGU01000038.1, on the reverse strand, counting down.
AGTCCGGCCTTGGCCGCGAGGGCTCGAAATACGGGATCGAGGATTATGTCGAGATCAAATACCTGCTGATGGCAGGCCTTTAAGGGTTGAAACGGGCGCCTGTTCCGCTTTATAGCAGGCGCCCGTTTCGCAGGCGAAACGAACACGAAAGACAAAGACACCCGGTGTTATATGCGTATCCGCGATTCCATCCATACTGACCGTATGCCCGAAAGCTATTATGCGGCGACCTGCAAGGACACGCAGGATTTCCGCCGTCTTGAGGGCAATATCAAGGTCGATGTCTGTGTCGTGGGCGGCGGCTTCACCGGCGTCGCCACCGCGCTGCATCTGGCGGAGCAGGGTGTTGAAGTCGCCCTTGTGGAACAGAACCGCATCGGCTGGGGTGCGTCGGGCCGCAATGGCGGCCAGATCATCGGCGGGTACGGCCAGGCGATGGCCGATTTTGGCAAGATCGAAAAATCCTTCGGTGCTGAAAATGCTGATGAAGTGTTCAGGATGGGGGTCGAATGTGTCGACATCATCGCCGACTGGATCAGGAAATATGACATCGATTGTGGCCTGAAATGGGGCTATTTCGATGCGGCCATGAAACAGTCCGAACTGGATGAACTGGTCGCCAAGGCAGACACCATGCGCGCGCACGGCTATCCGCACGAACAGCGGGTGGTGGGTCCCGACGAGGTGAAATCCATTGTTGGGTCTGACCGCTATATGGGCGGTGTCGTGAACATGGGCTGGGGCCATGCCCATGTGCTGGACCTTGTGCGCGGCGAAGCCCGTGCCGCCGAAAGGCTTGGTGCCCGTATTTATGAAGACGCCCGGGTCAGCAACCTGCAGGTCGGCGACGACCATACGGTCGTCGATATGGATTATTGCCGGGTGACCGCGAAACATGTGGTTCTGGCGGGCAATGCCTATCTTGGGGAACTGGTGCCCAAGCTGGCGTCGCGTGTGTTGCCTGCAGGCAGCTATATCATCGCGACCGAACCGCTGGATGAAGAACTGGCCGACCGGATCATGCCCGCGCGCTATGCGGTGTGCGACCAGCGCTGGGCACTGGATTATTTCCGGATGTCCGAAGACCGGCGCCTGCTGTTCGGTGGGCTGGCCACCTATTCGGGCCGCCACCCGCGCGATATCATCGCTGCCGTGCGCCCGAACATGCTGAAGGTCTTCCCGGAACTGCAGGATGTGGCCATCAGCCATGCCTGGGGCGGTTATATGGGCATTGGCCTGAACCGTATCCCGCAGGTTGGCCGGATCGCGCCCCGGGTGTATTATGCACAGGCTTATTCAGGCCATGGTGTGGCGCCCAGCCATATGTCCGCCCGCCTGATTGCCGAGGCAATCGGTGGCGACAGCCGGCGTTTCGATATCATGGCAGGGGTCAAGCATCCGCCGTTCCCGGGTGGCCGCACTTTCCGGCAGCCGGTGCTGGCGGTTGGTATGGCCTATTACCGGTTGAAGGATGCGTTGGGCTAGCATGGCAATGAGCGGCAGCATAACGGGCCAGGGCGGCACACAGCAACGACCCATGACAGGGGCGGATGCAGCCCAGCTTCTGGGCCGTGGTTTCCGCGCCATGAACCGGGGTGATTTCCGTGAGGCCGGCGGCTGCTGCAATCTGGTCCTGCGCCATTTCCCGAAGGCCAAGGAAGCCCATTTCCTTGTGGGCCTGATCGGTGTTGAAAGTGGCGACTGGTCCACGGCGCGCACCGCGTTCAAGAATGTGGTCAGCATCGACCCCGCCCATGCCGCCGGCTGGGCACAACTGGCGCGCGCCTTCGTGACCACCGGCCAGTATGGCAATGCGGATACGGCGCTTGCCAAGGCTGAAGCGCTGGCACCCGCCGACCCGCTGGTGCAGGACGTGCTGGGCACCGTGCACAGCCTGCTGGGCGACCAGAAAACCGCGCTACAGTGGTATGACAAGGCGTTCCAGAAATCGGGGTCGGCCTATTTTCAGCTTGGCCGGGCCAAGTGCCTGACCTTCCTGGGGCGGTTCGACGAGGCCCGCACAGCCCTGAATGCTGTGCTGGCAGCCAAACCCGACAGCGGGCAGGCGCACTGGATGCTGTCGCGCCTTGGCGGCGCGGTTGACGACAGCCATGTGAAAACCATGCAGGTGCTGGCGGCAAAACTGCCGGAAGCCCATGGTGATATGCCTTTCTTCCAGTATGCCATCGGCAAGGAACTGGAAGACCTGAAACAGTTTGACAAAGCCTTCGTGGCTTATGACAAAGGCGCCAAAGCCCGCCGCAAGGCCGTGGCCTATGACGAAGCGGCTGAACAGGCGCTGTTTGACACGCTCGAACGTGTTTATGACGAAGACTGGTGGCAGAAACGGGCGACGGGGCATGACGACCCTTCGCCCATTTTTATTGTCGGCCAGCCGCGCACGGGCACGACCCTTATTGAGCGCATCATTACCGCGCACAGCGATGTGCATTCGGCAGGCGAACTGCAGCAGTTCGGCCAGTCGATCAAACGCATGACCGGGCTTTCAAGCCTGGGCCTGATTACCGCCGAAATGGCGGAAGCGGCTGTGGGCCTTGATATGGAGCGCCTGGGCCGCCTGTATCTTGAGACCAGCCGCACCATGCGCGGTGACCTGCCGCGGTTTGTCGACAAGATGCCGGTCAATTACCTGTATCTGCCGCTGATCGCCGCGGCGCTGCCGAACGCCCGCATCATCCATGTGGTGCGCGACCCGGCGGATGCCTGTTTCGCAAGCTACAAGCAGCTTTTCGCCGATGCCTATTTCCATTCCTACGATCAGGCGGAAATGGCGCGGCACCACGGGCGTTATGCCCGGCTGACCAAGCGCTGGAAACAGATGCTGGGCGACCGTATCCTTGAGGTAAATTATGAGGATGTGGTTGAAGATGTACCGGCTAACGCACGGAGAATTATCGAGTTTCTGGGTCTTGGGTGGCAACGGGCCTGTGAGGAATTTCACACACAGGACACGGCCGTAACCACGGCCAGTGCCGCCCAGGTGCGAGAGAAGGCGCACACCAGATCCATTGGGAAGTGGAGGAAGTTTGAGCAACATCTGGGGCCGATGCTGTCGGCCCTCAGGGATACAGGATGGCGGGACCCATCCTGATGACGGAAGAGGACGCCGGCGTATCGGTTAAGGCGTCCCGGAAAGTGTGAGAGGCGGCAAAGGCGCAGGCGCCGGTCGCTCATTTGCAAACTTCGGGCGTTTGCCTGAAAGGGAGGAACGAAAATGAAATCTGTGTATCAGACCCGTGCGGCCTGGCTTGCGACCGGCGCGTCGCTTCTGGCCATGCTCGGCACAGCAGGCTCTGTTGCGGCGGCGGATGAAGCCAGCGGCGGGCTTGAGGAAATTACGGTAACCGCGCAGAAACGGGCGGAATCGGTGCAGGACGTGCCGATCTCGATCACGGCCTTCGATGCCAGCTTCACCAAGCGCGTAAACCTTGATGACGTGAAGGACCTTGTGAAGTTCGCCCCGGGTTTCGCGGGCGACAGCAAGGACAGCTTCATCGACTATATCAACATCCGCGGTATTTCGACCAACGACTTCGGTGTTGGTGGCGACCCGTCGGCCGGCTTCTTCAAGAACGGCCTCTATCAGGGCCGGAACGGCGTGGTGGTGACCTCCATGTTCGATATGGAGCGCGCTGAAGTGCTGCGCGGGCCGCAAGGCTTCCTGTTCGGCCGGAACGCCATCGGTGGTGCCATCAGCCTCTATACCGCCAAACCTAAGTTCGGCGAGTTGAACGGCCATTTTGACGGCGGTGTTGGTGAGCGCGGCATCCTCGAGACCGAACTGGCGGTCAACCTGCCGGTTTCCGAGAATTTTGCCCTGCGTGTCGCCGGTTACCACAGCGAAGAGGACGGCTATGCCCTCAACCGCTATGACGGCGAAAAATATGTCTGGCACAACAAGGACGCCCTGCGCGTCAGTGCCGGCATGCGTGGCGAAAACTGGGATGCCACCGTCGTTGGCGAATTCGAGGACCGTGAGCAAAGTGGTTCGATCTACCGTGCCATTGATGATGACGCGCTTGAATTCCTGCACAGCATCGGCGGCATTATCGGTCGTCCGAACCCCAAGGGCGATATCTCCGAAATCGATCAGGACCATGGTCTTGGCAACTTTGACCGTGGCAAGATCTATTCGATCAGCGCCGAAATCAACGTCGACCTGGGCTTCGCCACCCTGACCTCGCTCACGGGCTACAAGGATCACGACTATAGCTATGCCGAAGATTTCGACGGCATGCCGATCCGCTACAACGATTATGGCCAGGAACAGAGCGGCGACTATTTCGAGACCGAATTGCGTCTCGTGTCGCAAGGCACCGGCCCCTTGAGCTGGTATGGCGGTGTTTCCTACTACAAGGAAAAGATCAACGCGCTGTTTGACAACGCATCCGACCCCGACGTCCTGTGCGCCGCCTACTATGAAATGAGCTGCGCCGACATGTATGCCTATTATGGCTACCCGGACTTCAACTATCCGGAAGACGGGCACCATGAAATGAACGCGGTGGATGGCGATTACCATGGCTGGGGTGCCTATGTGGACCTCAACTATGCCGTGACCGACAAGTTCGAGGTTGGTGTTGGTGTGCGCTACACCCGCGATACCAAAGACTTCGGCATCAATGTGCTGCCGGTCGACGATGACCTCGGTCCCTTCTTCATGTTCGGCTTTACGACGGACGGTTATGTTTACGGCAGTGAAACCTGGGACGATTTCACGCCCCGCTTCATTGCCCGGTATCGCCCGAACGACGACTGGATGATCTATGGCAGCGTGACCAAGGGCTACAAGTCGGGCGGCTTCGGCAGCTTCGCCGTTGTCCTGAACACGGATGACGACGAAAGTGGTGTCGATGACGACCTGGTGGCCCTGCCGGGCGCAACGCCAAACGTATTCGACCCCGAAAAGGTCTGGTCCTACGAGGTCGGTGCCAAGGGTGACCTGTTCGACCGCCGTTTGCGCACGGACATCAGCGTCTATCACTATCGCTATACCGACCTGCAATTGAACTATTTCGATGCGGGCACCAAGGTTGCCAACGTCGGCAAGGTGAATGCGTGGGGTGTCGAAGCCACCGTGCAGGCGATCCTGGGCCAGTATTTCGACCTGTTCCTGTCGGGCTCGTTCAACGACAACGAAATCAGCGGCGCTGATATCATCGAGGAAGACAGCGACGGCAACCGCCTGGGCGGCTCGCCCAAATGGACCGCGGCCGGTGTTCTGGCCTTCCACAAACCGGTCAAGGAAGCGGGCGAAATCAACGCCGCTGTTGAATTCCGCACCCAGACCAAGACCTATGGCGGGCTTGGCAATGTCGAAATTGCGGCAAACCCCGGCTGGACAGATGTCAGTGCGCGCCTGGGCTGGGAAGATGCCGATGGCTGGACTGTCACCGCCTATGTCGAAAACCTGTTCGACAAGGCGTACTTTGATGGCACGGGCGAAGGCGGCTTTCCGTTCCCGGCGCACGGTTTCGGCATCAGCCGCCCGCGCACGATGGGGGTCAAATTCTCGATCCCGTTCGGCGACTGATCGACTGTCACGGCGCTGCCGTATTTCTGCTTACGATGGAAAGGGAGGCTTCGGCCTCCCTTTCTGCTTTTTAACGGCCAAACGGGATTGACAAGGCGAGCGAAAACATGGCTCAAACCACATCAGAACAAAATGGCGGCAGCGACATGGTCCGGGAAAAAGTCAAGAAGGTTACACCGTCTTCGCGTATCGGGCGGATCGTTGTTGGCAGCCTTCTGGTGGTTGGTGGCTTGCTCGGGTTTCTGCCTGTGCTCGGTTTCTGGATGATCCCGCTTGGACTTATCATCCTGTCGCACGATTTCCCTGCCGTTCGCCGGTTCCGCCGCAACATGGAAGTTCGGCTCGGCCGCTGGTGGCAGCGGTTCAGGGGCCGTAAGGCAACGGAGGACTGATGTGACCAAACCCGCAATTTCATATGACGATATCCTGGACGCAGCCCGCCAGATCAAAGGTGTTGCCGTGCGCACGCCGCTTTATGAAAGCCCTGCGTTCAATGAACGGGTTGGTGGCCGGGTCTTTATCAAGCTCGAGAACATGCAGCGCACCGGATCGTTCAAGTTCCGCGGTGCCTATAACCGGCTGTCGCGCCTGACCGATACCGAGAAGGCCGCGGGGGTGGTCGCCTTTTCAAGCGGTAACCATGCGCAAGGTGTTGCCTGTGCAGCAACCATGCTGGGTATCAAGGCCACCATTGTCATGCCGCACGACGCACCGGCCCTGAAGGTCGCGCGCACCAAGGGTTATGGCGCCAATGTGGTGATCTATGACCGCTACAAGGAAGACCGGGAGGCTGTGGCGCGTTCGGTCGCAGGCGACAGCGGCGCCGTGGTGGTGCCGCCCTTCAACAATGAATATGTGATGGCGGGGCAAGGCACCGCCGGCCTCGAGATTGCCGAGGACCTGCAGGCGCTGGGCGTGACGCCCGATCAGGTGCTGGTCAACTGCGGTGGCGGCGGCCTGGCATCCGGCCTCTTTACCGCGCTTTACCACCATTTCCCGGGTATCAGCGGTTATGCGGTCGAACCCGACACAATGGATGACGTGAAACGTTCGCTCGAGACCGGCACGCGCCAGAGCATCGACCCCGACGCACGGTCGGTCTGTGACGCGCTTTTGACCCAGAGCCCGGGTGACCTGACATTCGGCGTGCTGCAGCATCTGGGGGTGACGGGCGTCACGGTATCCGACGCAGAAGCGCTGGCGACTGTCGGGTTCATCGCGCGTGAGCTGAAAATTGTTGGCGAGCCGGGTGGCGTTGTATCGCCCGCAGCCTTGCTGCATGGCAAGGTGGACGGCCGCGACAAGGTCAGTGTCTGCATTGTCAGCGGCGGCAATATCGACCCCGCGCTTTTGAAGGACTGTCTGGACCTTTAAGGCTTGGCGGCGCTGTCGCTATCAGGTATAGAGCAGGCATGAACAGGGGGCCGGCGGGGCTGAAATCCGTGGTCCATACAGAAATTTGGCTGGCTGACAGGAGCTGGAAGATGATGGAAATTCAGGATCAGGAACGTACCTACGAAGGCTTTATCAAATATATGGTGCGTGGCACCGTGGCCGTTGTGGTGGTTATGGCCCTCCTGGCTATGTTTGTTGCCTAAGGCCGAAGCATAGACCCGAACAAAAACGGCGCCCGATCGGGCGCCGTT